>JBJTOK010000017.1:0-24368 GCA_046074525.1 Flavobacteriales bacterium | reverse complement strand
GTAAAACAACTATCTTTATGCATGATTATATTTTGGTTGTGGTGACTCAAATATATCATGCCGAGGTTGATAGGAAACTATCAACCTCTCTTTTTAACCGGACAACAATGAACTTGTTTCAGGATCTTTATTTTTCATCATTTCGATCCCAAATCCTTTAATCCTTCTATCAAGTGAATCAAGGTTAAGACAAACTTTTTACCTTTACCGCCTAATCACAACTGCGTGAATACAGGCAAACTCATTATAGTCCCAACTCCCATCGGCAACCTCAAGGACATTACCTTGCGTGCTCTGGAAGTATTGAAAGAAGTGGATTTCATCATGGCTGAAGATACCCGCACCACAGGTCATCTGCTGCAGCATTATGAAATCCAGAAGAAGATGTATCCCTTCCATCTCAACAACGAACACGCAGTTTTACAAAAAGTAGTGGAAGAAATTCAAAGTGGTAAAAGCGCTGCTCTGGTCTCTGATGCAGGTACTCCCGGCATTTCTGATCCCGGATTTTTGCTGGTGCGCGAATGCATCGCAAAAGGCATTGAAGTAGAATGTCTTCCAGGCGCAACAGCCTTTGTACCGGCACTGGTAACTTCTGGTTTGCCTTGCGATAAATTTTACTTCGAAGGTTTTCTACCGCATAAAAAAGGAAGACAAACAAGATTGAAATACCTGGCTGAATTGCCCGAAACCATTGTGTTGTATGAGTCTCCACACCGGATTGAAAAGTGTTTAAACGAAATAAAAGAGTTTTTTGGGGAGAATCGCCAAATATCATTTTGTAGAGAGCTGAGCAAAAAATTTGAGGAAATTAAACGCGGAACCGTCTCAGAAGTATTGAATTCACTGATAGGAAATAGTCTGAAAGGTGAAATGGTTGTTGTCATCTCCGGCAAAGAACCAGAGAAAAATAAAAAATATAATTCTGAATTTAATTAACGTTAAAAGAAATTTTGGAATTTTATTTGGTTGAAACAAATAAAGTTCTGATATTTGTATTCTAATATTTTATTCAAATGAAAAATATCAAACAAATTAAGGACTGGGGCATGGGTTTGAAAACGCCATTGCTCATTGCAGGTCCTTGCAGTGCTGAAACAGAAGAGCAGGTACTGACTACAGGTAGAGAAATTGCAAAAGCCGGAAAGGCTCAGGTATTCAGAGCTGGTATCTGGAAACCAAGAACACGTCCGGGCTTGTTTGAAGGCATAGGTGAAGTTGGTTTGGAATGGATGGCCAAAGTGAAAAAAGAAACTGGTTTATTGCTCACCACTGAGGTAGCTACTGCCGAACACGTTGAACTGGCGCTGAAACATGGCGTTGACATCCTGTGGATCGGCGCGCGTACTACAGTAAACCCTTTCTCTGTGCAGGAAGTAGCCGATGCCTTGAAAGGCGTTGACATTCCGGTGATGATCAAAAACCCTATCAATCCTGACCTCGCCCTGTGGGTAGGTGCTATGGAAAGATTGGCGAACTCCGGCATTAATAGAATGGCCGCTATTCACCGCGGATTTTCTTCTTACGAAAAAACTCCTTTCCGTAACGCACCGTTGTGGGAAATGGCAATTGAACTGAAAACACAACATCCTGATCTGGATATCATCTGCGACCCGTCACACATCGCCGGAACACGCGAACTGATTCCTTATGTAGCGCAAAAAGCTTTGGATTTGGACATGGCCGGATTGATGATCGAATCGCACGTAACACCTTCTGTGGCATGGAGCGACGCCAAACAACAGGTTACTCCGGATCGTTTGAACGAATTGTACAGTGCACTTACTTTCCGTAAACCAAATTCCGATAACCCGGAATTCGGCAATAAGCTGGAGGCGTTGAGAGGCGAAATCGACAGATTGGATGACGAAATCTTCCACTCTATCGCAACCCGTATGAACGTTACTCAGCAAATTGGTGAGTACAAAAAGAAAAATGGCGTTACTATCCTTCAGGTGGGCCGTTGGGAAGAAATCGTAAACAAGCGTGTTGCTTTAGGAAAAGCAATGGGCCTGAGCGAAGAATTCCTCAAGAAAACTTTGGAATTGTTACACAAGGAGTCTATCAGAAGACAAAACCTGGTGATGAACGACAAGCCTGAAGTTACTTCAAAATAATAATTCAAAATGGTTGATAGGAAATCCCGGAGGAAGTTTTCTCCGGGATTTTTTTTGTCCCGAAAGCTTTAAGAAGGTGGATGCAGGCTAGGCATACATTTTTACCGTTTTCATTAAAACCCAAGCTTATGAAAACGCTATTCTATCTTTCTTTTGCTACATTGCTCCTCACTTTAGGAGCCTGCAAAAAACTTGATAAATTCACTCAATTCAATATGGATTACACCACATCGGTAGTTATCCCCGCCTCCAATACCATCGGATTGCCATTAGATCTCACTTCTTCCGATATGACCACCAACTCGGAAAGTACTTTCCAAAATAATGATACCCGAAAGGACAAAATAGAGGAAGTTCGTTTAACTAAAATGACAGCAACGGTTTCCTCCCCCACCGGCGCCGATATGAGTTTCCTTAAATCAGTAGAGCTCTTTGTAAAAGCCGATGGACTCGAAGAAAAAAAGGTAGCATGGCACGACAATGTTCCGGATAATGTGGGAACTACATTGAATCTTTATGTAACCGATGATGATTTGAAAGATTACATCAAAAAAGAAAAAATTTCTATCCGCATCAAAGCCACTACCGATAAAGAAACCTATCAGGATTATACCATTGATATATATTCGCTTTTTAGAGTGAATGCGAAGATATTGGGGATTTAAACCATGGAGACAGGTCCTTCCTTTGTCAGGATGACATTACCTATTCTTTTCTAAGTTGTACTTGAGTATGATGCAAATTTGTCTTCCTGACAAAGGAAGAATCTATCGCCCTCTAATTCAACACCTCATCCACCAATCCAAGCTCTCCGGTAATCTTCGGTAATCTGTAATTGATGATGCCAAAGCTTTCCAGTTCCTTCCCGGTAGTTGGCCCTAATGCGATAACCTTTTGCTTTTCATTGATGCTAAAACTTTCCATATAAGCACGAACGCTTGACGGACTCGTAAACACCAGCACATCGCAAGGAGGCAAAGCAACATCTTTCCTGGCAACTGTATCGTAAATCATTAAATCAATCGCCTTATCGGCACTAAAAAACTGCTGAACCGTTCTCCTGCTAATATTGGAAACCGGAAAGAGCACCGTCTGCTTTCCAGCTACAAGCGCAAACTCCTCCCCCACTTTTTTTATGTCGACATTAGATCCGATATAATCGATGCGTTGCGTATGCTTTGCTACTTCCTGCGCAGTACCACTTCCTATACAGGCAATCTTTCTTCCATGGATATCCGGCTTCTGCTCAAAGAAGAATTTCGCTGAATTCCTGCTGGTGAAAAATACCCAGTCGCTATTCGGAATAGCCTTAAAATTCCTGGGTTTTACATCGATCAAAGACTCAGCAACAATCTTGACACTTCCCCCGAGGAAGCGCTGGTTGAACAAGCTCTCTGCCGTGATGTTCTTGCTGATAAACACGGTAAGTTCCGGCATATCATAAGAAAGTGATTTCAATATTTGATCGGCCAATACAGTATGATCGGCATTTTCCACATAAGCTCTCTGCATTCCGCTGTCATTCCCCAACGCAGCCCAAGCTTTATAAATCCCATTCTCCCTGATGCAATGAACGCCCAAGGGCAGTTGACAGCCACCTTCAAACTGATTCAGTACGCGGCGTTCCACTGCGATTTCCTTAGCGGTATCAGGACTATTCAAAGCTTGCAAAATTTTATCCAGCTCTACATCCTTCTCGCGGATTTGCAATGCCAGCACGCCTTGAGCGGGGGCTGCAATAAACTCACGAGGGTCGGGACGATGTACTTTAAATTCCGACAAATCGATGTTCAAGCGCTTCACACCGGCAGCGGCCAGAACGATGGCGCCATATTTTCCCTCACGCAATTTCTGGATGCGTGTAGGTACATTTCCTCTCAGGTCATTGATTTGTATATCATGTCGGAAAGCCTGCAGCTGCGCCTTTCGGCGTGCCGAAGAAGTACCTACAATAATGCCTTCCTTCAAAAAAAGATTTTTAGTAGGATCGTAATTCTGGGGCAAAATCACTAGGATATCTGCGGGATCCTCACGTTCGGAAACACAGGCTACTTTGAGTCCTTTAGGTTGCTCCGTCTCCAGGTCCTTGTGCGAATGCACCGCTAAATCGATGCTTCCCGAAAGGAGTTCAGCTTCGATTTCCTTAGTGAAAAAGCCCTTGCCTTCCATCTTATCGAAGCTCAGATCCTGTATCTGATCCCCGCTGGTTTTAATAATTTTTATTTCCACTTTTTTACCCAAACTCTCGAGTCGGGATTTAACATGGTTGGCCTGCCACAACGCAAGATCACTTCCGCGGGTGCCGATTACGATAGGTTTGTCAGGATTGCTCATTGGAAATATGCACTAAAAAAAGAAGCCACGTTATCCGTGGCTTTTGTTCAAAAGAATTTCTTTGGCCATTACCATCGGGCCACTGATGTATTTTTTCTCCATGTATGCCAGCACCTTGTTGAGTACTTCTTTGGAATTTTCATCGAGGTTTTCAATGTCTTTTGCAAAAACATTATCTACTGCATGCTGGCGGATTTCCTTCACTTTTTGAGGCACTCCCTGCATAGCATTAATCACTTGTCGCTCATGGTACACTTCCTGGAAGGCGGCCCATTGTTTATCGAGAATTTCATGACAAACGCTCAATTCCTTTTCGCGTTTTTTCATGTTCTCACCAGCTTTTTCCTTCAGACTTTCGATGTTGATATAATGCACTGAAAAATTTTGCGGAACTGCTTTATCTATATCGTTGGGAAGAGCAAGATCGATAATGATTTTTTTGCTTTTCTCTCCAACCAGAAGTTTGTCATATAACGCGGCATCAACGATAGGTTCTTCCGATCCTGTGCAGGAAATCAGCACATCAAAACCTTCTTTTCTTCCGTTCAGCTCTTCCAAAGTAAACGCCTTTCCCTGCAGCTGTCGGGCAAGTTTTTGCGCTTTGGCCAACGTACGGTTGTACACCGAAAAATTCTGGAAGCCATGTTTCTTTAAAAACTTGGCCATGGTAGTATTGGTTTCCCCTGCACCGATGAGAATGAATCGGGCGTCGTTCTTCAGATTAAACTCCCTGAGGGTACGGTAGGCCAGCGACACCACGGAAACAGGATTTTTAGCAATATCGGTATAGGTATAAATCTCCTTGGCTGATTCAATAGTATGTTTGATTGCGATGCGCAGCAAATCGCCTGTAAGTCCGAATTTGAGGGATTCCTCATAAGCATTTCTCACCTGAGTGATGATTTCCCTTTCGCCTATCACCAATGAATCCAGCGAAGAAGCCAGTCGCATCAAATGATGAACCGCATCTTCCCCTTCGTTGAACTCAGCGTTTTTTTCCATCCACTGAACATCTACGGAAGGATTGAAAGCGAGGTAAAATTGGGAACGGAAGGCAGGAGTAAATTCTTTGTGGGTGACAAAAATAAATTCCACACGATTACAGGTAGAAAGGTACATCAGTTCTTCAACTCCACTGCTCAATTTGAGTTGCGTAAGACGCTCCTCACGCTGTGCTTCATCAAGATGCAAATAACCAATATTCTGGATATCAGTTGTTTTATGCGTAAATGCTATAACCTTTAGTTCTTTCAACCTGCTGCAAAGCTATGAATTCAGAACAAATATCCACAACGAAGCTCAGGCCTCTGTCATATAATTGTCAAACGGAAAACTGATTTTCATCAGGAAAAGGCTTCGGGCAAGGTTTTCGGATAATATTTAATAAGAAAGTACATAAGATCGCCCTGATATTTTTTGCCTGAAAACAAAAAGTGCCATCTCCCCTTATCCCTGTAAAAGGTTCCTAACTCTATTGCTGTTTCTTGGGTAAATGCATTGTAAAAAAGATGGCGACCAAGACATTCTCCGGATTGTTCCGCGGTGACATCAAAAAAAACATCCCCCATATGGTTAAAATTATCCTGCTTATTACTCCGCAGCGTAGCAACAATATGAATTTCAGAGATAAAAGAAGAAATTTTTAAGGGGCGAATAAACAAGCTATCTTGATTCTCCATCCTTTTTTCTTCTCTGGAAACAGAGAAATCGGGAGTGGAACTATTACCAAAAAAACAAAGAATTGCTTGGAAGGAATCTCCTGCTTTGAATTGGTTAGAAACGCTGAAAGACAAACATCCGCAAGGTGATTTCCACGGTTTAGCCATTTAAAACTTAAAACGATTGGCAGATCATCCAATGCCAGGCTATTATTTCTAAAAAGAAAAGGAGTCATCTTATTTTCAGAACAAATGTATCAAATTATAATACATAAAGTAATGAAAAACAGACAATCTAATCTTATGATTCATCTCTTAAACCATGATTTTTGCTTTATGGCATTGCACATAGGCAAAAAGATAAAAGAGGTTTTGGAGCAGTCTTCCTTTTCTGTTACCGACTTCGCGGCAAAAATAAATAAAAGCCGCACGGTAGTGTATGATATTTTCGAACGTCAGACTATTGATACAGGACTTTTGCAAACCATCGGCAAAGTATTGGATTACGATTTTTTTCACTACTACAGCGAAAATTCTTTTTCCACTTTAAATGAAGAGAGGGCGCACTACGTGCGAAAAATCAATGAGTTGGAAAAGCGAAATGAGTTGCTTGAAAAAGTAAATACACTCTTGGAAGAAAAAAGAGACAAGAAGATAAAATAAAGGGAAATTCCCCTACTCCTGATAATATATTCTCTTAACTCTTCCTGCAATGCTGGTGAGTGCTTCATAGGGAATAGTACCCATATCCTTAGCGTACTCAGTCACCGGATAACCTTCGCCAAAAACAATTACCTCATCACCATCTTCGGCCGGAATATCAGTGATATCGATCATTGTCATGTCCATGCAAACATTGCCCACAATAGGTGCGAGTTTTCCATTCACCACCATTTTTCCCTTACGGTTACCCAGTTTCCTGCTTAGTCCATCGGCATAACCTATAGGCACCGTAGCGATGATCATTTCCTGTTTGGCAATTTCCTTTCGGTTATAACCAATGCTGTCACCCACAGGAATTTTCTTGATCTGTGAAATGGTGGTTTTCACAGTGCTCACCGGCATCAGCTTATCCTGATAACCCGCATCAGAAGCCACACCATACAAGCCAATTCCGAGTCGAACCATCTCAAACTGTCCCTGCGGATAATTAATGATGCCCGAAGAATTGAGGATATGACGAATGACGGAATAATTGAGTCGCGCCATGATCTTATCGCTCATCTTCTGGAAAGATTCGATTTGTCCGCGGGTAAAGGAACTTTCTTTTAAATCGTCGCTAGATGATAGATGGGAAAATATGGATTGTACTTTCAGTTTTTTATTGTTCTTGATCTTGATGATGAGTTCGTTTAAATCCTTGCCTTCAAAACCCAGACGGTGCATGCCTGTATCCAGCTTGATATGAATTGGATAAGGAGGATCACTTTCCCTGAGATTGCGGTTTACCGCGATTTCAAAAGCTTCCAGCGTTCGGAAACTATATATTTCAGGTTCCAGGTGATAATGAATCATGGTGTCGTAGCCCTGTAACTGCGGATTCATGATCATGATAGGCACGTTGATTCCTGCTTTGCGCAACTCTACTCCTTCATCAATGTAAGCCACCCCGAGGTAACTGATGCGATGGAACTCCAGGATATGCGCTATTTCAAAACTGCCGCTGCCGTAAGAAAGCGCTTTCACCATGGCCATCACCTTGGTAGCAGGTTCCAGCTTGGAACGGAAAAAATTCAAATTATGAATGAGCGCATTGAGGTTCACTTCCACAATAGTTTCGTGAATCTTTTGCTGGAAAATTTTGCTGATTTGCTCAAAACCAAAAGCACGTGCACCTTTCAGCAAGATAGTCTCATTTTGAAAATGCGAGGGATCAAAGCTTTTCAGGAAAGTGGCAGTATCAGGAAAAAACTCGGCTCTGATAGGTGCAAAAGCATTGTGCTGCTCGGAAATGGCCGGACCAATGCCTATCACATGCGAAATGCTTTTTTCCTTCAGCAAAGTTGCCACATGATCGTAAAGTTCTTTTTCTTCCTGTCCGCTCTGCAAGATATCCGACAGGATCACTGTTTTTTTATCGTGGTGTTTCTGCTGATGGATAAAATCGAGGGCAATGGATAACGATCCTAAATCGGAGTTGTAAGTATCGTTGATAATCGTGCAATTGTTGATGCCCGCGTTCAATTCCAGTCGCATCGCCACCGGTGTGAGCAACTGCATCCTTTCGGCAATCACTTCCTGTTCATAGCCCAAGTACAACATCGTGGCCCAACAGTGAATGGCATTTTCAATTGAAGCTTCATCCGAAAAAGGAATCTGCAGGGAAATAAAATTATTGTTGTAAACTGCCTGCAGGGTGCTGAAGCCTTCCTGTTTCTGGATTTTACCTATTTGAAGATTTGCTCGACCAGTACGCGACCAGGTGAAACTCGGAATATTTTTTACCGTCGCATGTTCCTGAACTGTTTTGTGAATGACCTTGTAATCTTTGCAGTATATGAGCACTTCACAGTTGTAAAACAGCTTTATTTTCTCTTCCACTTTATCGTGCCAATTGTCGAAATTTTCATCGTGGGCCTGACCCACATTGGTGAAAATTCCGATGTTTGGTTCTATCATTTTTTTGAGTGCCGACATTTCACCGGCGCGGGAAATTCCGGCTTCAAAAATACCGAGTTCATAATCGTCTTCGCACTGCCAAACCGAGAGCGGAACTCCGATTTGAGAATTGTAGCTTTTCGGACTCCTGACAATGCGTTTTGATTTGCGCAGGAGCTGGTACAACCACTCTTTTACTATCGTTTTCCCGTTGCTACCCGTAATGCCGATCACAGGAAATTTAAAACGCTTGCGGTGGTGAGCAACCAGGTTTTGCAAAGCCTCCACGGTGTTGCTCACTTTTAAAATATTAGAGTTAGGAAAAGCAGTAATATCAATATCGCGCGACACAATGAAATTGCGCACGCCACTAATGTAAACTTCATTAAGGAAAAGATGTCCGTCGTGCCTGTCGCCCTGAATAGCAAAGAAAACCGAGTTATCAGGCTGTGTCATTTTCCGACTGTCGATAAGCAGATTTTCAATTGGTAAATCATCATGAAAAGCAATCACGCTGCCGCCAACAATTTTTTGAATATCCCTGATGTTGTATTTACGGTGCGCCATTTATTTCTGGTTATAACAAACCCTGCACAAGGCAGTGTACTTATCTTTTTCTCCCAGCACAACCAATTCCTCTTCAGCATTGAGCCGGTGGGTAAAGTTAGCCAGATTACCACACTCAATGCAAATGGCGTGAAGTTTCGTCACCTGATCAGCAATGGCCAGCAATTGCGGCATGGGACCGAAGGGATCGCCTTTGTAATCCATATCGAGTCCGGCAACAATCACCCGTATATTTTTTGCAGCCAGTTCTCTGCATACCGTAATCAGAGCGGCATCGAAGAACTGTGCTTCATCAATGGCCACCACGTCGGCACCTAAAGTATGTTGTACTATTTCCGCTGGTTGATGCACCGCAATGGCAGGTACGGAAGTCTTGTTATGTGATACCACAGCCGTTGAAGAATAACGGTTTTCGAGGGCGGGTTTAAATATTTTTACGTTTTTTTTTGCAAGCAACACACGGTTCACGCGGCGGATCAACTCCTCAGTTTTTCCCGAGAACATGGAGCCACAAATTACTTCTACAATACCATTGTGAGATGGAGCGTTATTGAAATGATTTTCGGACATTTATTTGTAATTTGTCGACCTCTTACGAAGCTAATTAAAGTTATGGAGATAAAAAATAAGAAACAGGAACTATCTGAGTTACTTGGAAAAATAAGCAAAGTCGGCACTTATGAAGAACTCATTGCCGTAGCACAAAACATTGTCACTCTCGCTTCTGAAATAAAAACCGCCGAGGTTCTTAAAAAAGATTTTGATGCACAGATCGGGCAGATGGAAAGCTCTTTTGCCGAACAGCTGAAAGCAGCCACTGTAGTGGAAATAAAACCTGAGCCCATCAAAATTACAGAGCCGGAAAAAATCGCGGAGCCCGAAATAAAAGTCGAAATTCAACCTGAAATCGTCACCCAAAAAACCTTTGAGAAACCTGCCAGAGCAGCTACTATCTCTGAAAAAATGGAATCTCCCGTGGATAAAACTCTGGCGGGAAAATTCAGGAAATCACCCATTGCCGATCTGGTAAAAGCAGTGAATATCAACCAAAAAATTCTGTTCACGAGAGAGCTTTTCAAAGGCGATAGTTTTGCTTTCAACGACGCCCTGAGCAAACTCAATTCCTTCCAGAATAAAGATGAAGCACTAGGCTTTTTAAAAACAGATTTGCAAAGCAAACACAGCTGGAAAGAAGGATCGGCAGCCCTTTCAGAATTTACAGAATTAGTGGAAAGAAGATATGTATAAGCCTTTCTTCCTTCTCCTTTTTGCTTCATTTTTTTGTCGGGCGCAGGACAGCACCTATACCAGCTCGGTAATAGAAAAACTCACGTCTCCTGAATTTGCAGGAAGAGGTTATGTGGACAGCGGACATATAAAAGCAGCAAATTTTATCGCCGGTGAATTTGAAAAAGCGGGTTTGCAAAAATTCAATAATTCGTGGTTCCAGACTTTCAAACTCTCTCCAACAGTTTTTCCTGCGGAGATGGAAGTGCGCGTTGATAAAACCCTGCTCACCCCCGGCACCGATTATTTGGTAGAAGCACAATCCGCATCCGTGAAAGGCGCATTCAAGTTGGTTTGGCTGAATAAAAAAATAGTGGACAACGAACAGAAACTGAAAAAATTCGCCAGCGGAAATTATTCCAAATGCTTCATTGTTGTTGATCCGCAGGGCATCGACGACAAGGACAAAAAAGAGCTGATGCAGCAAATGATTTTCAATCCTTTCAAGGCAAAGGGCATCGTTATGCTCACGGATAAAAAACTCACCTGGACTATCTCCCAACAGCAATTCGATTATCCGGTAGTTGAAATTGTCCGCAATAAATTTCCGTTGAAGGCAAAAAAAATTACGCTGAATATCAAGGCCGAAAAATTGTATAAAATTGAATCACAAAATGTCATCGGTTACATCCGTGGGAAAGAGCAGCCAGATTCTTTTATCATCATCAGTGCGCACTATGATCACTTGGGGAAAATGGGCGCTGCTACTTATTTTCCGGGCGCCAACGACAATGCCAGCGGAACTTCTATGCTGCTGAATTTCGTGAAATATTTTTCGCAAAATCCACCGAAATGCTCCATTGCCTTCATCGCTTTCTCGGGTGAAGAAGTAGGATTATTGGGATCATCATATTACGTTGTACACCCACTTTTTCCTTTGAAACAAATAAAAATTCAGGTGAACATTGATATCATTGGTGACGCCGGGGACGGCATTACAGTGGTGAATGGAAAACCTTTCGAAAAAGAATTTTCAGTGCTCACCAGCATCAATGATGAAAAGAAATATCTGCCCAACATTCAAAAGCGCGGAGAAGCAGCCAACAGTGATCATTATCCATTTTATAACAAAGGCGTGAAAGCGCTTTTTATTTACAGTCGGGGCAAGAGCACAGCTTATCACGATGTGAACGACCATTTTAAAAACTTACCTTTGGTGAATTACAAAGGCTGTTTTCAGCTCATCCGCGATTTCATTTTATTGCAACAATGACAAAGATTTCGGTAGCCATTATCACCTTCAACGAAGAAAAAAACATTGAGCGTTGCATCCGTTCGGTGCAGGAAGTAGCCGACGAAATTGTGGTCGTTGATTCGTTTTCGAAAGATAAAACTGAAGAAATCTGCAAAAGCCTCGGAGTAAAATTTATCCAGAATCCTTTTGCAGGCCATATCCAACAAAAAAACTACGCTATCGATCAATGTTCAGGAGATTATGTTTTATCTCTGGATGCGGATGAAGCTCTGTCGGAAGAACTGAAAAATTCCATTTTAAATTTTAAGAAAAGCGGACTTTCTTCCGAATCCTACAAATTCAACCGGCTGAGTAACTATTGCGGGCATTGGGTAAGGCATTGCGGCTGGTATCCCGATACCAAAGTGCGACTGATCAGGAAAGGGACAGCACAATGGGGCGGCATCAATCCGCACGATGAATTACAACCTGCCAAACCTGAAAAAACAATTCACCTGAAGGGCGATTTGCTGCACTATACCATCAACACCCGTGAAGAGCATTACAAACAGGTGGAATACTTCACCACCATCGCTGCCAACGAGGCTTTTAAAAAAGGCAAAAAATCCAATTGGATCAAAATTATCGTGAAATGCGCCTTCAAATTTTTCAGGGATTATATCATAAAATTGGGCCTCCTGGACGGTAAAACCGGCTTTACAATTTCCCGGATTTCGGCTTATGCAACCTACCGTAAATACTATAAATTGCTACAGCTGCAGAGGGGGTGAAAATCCCTCATGCCCATCAAAACCTACGTATTTATCTGTATTTTAACATTTTTCGTCGATATTTTTTTTCGATTCATCTGGCTTTTTCCTACATTAGATAACGTCCGGGGGGACAATTTCAACTCTGCATTTTATTCAGAGAATAAATTGGAGAAGTTTATGACGAAGACTAACAACATAACATTATCGTTAAAGACATTATTTGTCTTTGCAGCCCTCCTTTTCCCTAGTCTTTCCAACGCTCAATCCTGTGCTTCTACCAGTCAGCTGCCTTACCAGTGGCCATCGCAGCGCAATTGGTTTTTTGGTGCAGGCAACATGTGGACTTCACAAATCATGAACATGTCGACGGGCGTCATTACCAACGTGGGAACCGCCGGAACCAACCAGGTATCTACCTACGAAGGAACTACAGCGGTAAGCAGTGATGCCGGGAATTTGCTTTTTTTCTCCAACGGACGAAAAGTGTGGAATGGCGCGGGAGCGCTGAAATCCTCGGCCATGCTGGAAGGAAATGAAGGCGGCGCTACAGGGTTTAACGGTAGTGCCGCACAAGGGATCATGACCGTTCGTCATCCACTGGATCCAACAAAATATTATGTTTTCACTACCGATGACGCTAACGGAGGTACAACGTTGGGTTTCAATTATGCCATTTTCGACAATACAGGAACCCTGCTTTCGGGTCCCGCACGACTGGGGACATTCCGTCCGACCGAAGGCATTACAGCCACCAAACACGCCAATGGCGTAGATATCTGGATCACTGTATGCGCCTCGGGAAGCACTAATTTTTACACCTACCTCATCACTTGTAATGGTGTTGATCTGGTGAATTCACCGGTAGTATCGGCAGTGGCATCCAATCATTCCGGACAAGGGGAACGCGGTGGTTTGGCTTTTTCATGGGATGGAAAATATTTCGTGAAAGCCCATCCTGGTGGTACCGAAGTGAGCGTTTACCAGTTCAACAAAACTACCGGTACGATCTACGATCGTCATGACATTTCAAGCGGAGCCGAGGAAACACCGTATGATGTTTTGTTTTCTCCCGACAATACAAAAATCTATTTTTCCAACAGTTTGGGAGAGATTTGGTATTACGACATAAGTTCATGGAATACCGCTACCATGGATGCTTCCCTTACGAAACTCAACATCGCTGCAGCCAGCAATCACGCGGCCATTGAGATTGGTCCGGACGGCAATCTTTATCAGGCTTCGGGCAACAGCGGAAGTCCCTTGAGAAAAATTACAGGCAACCTCAATGCCGGTGGTGCCAACGCTTTCACATTAACCACCATCGCCGGTACAGAAACTTCCCGCGGTTTACCAACGATGTATCTGCCACCACAAGATGAGCCGGATATTCAGGAAGTAGGGCCTTTTTGTAATACCGATGCAGCAGTGGATTTGAGCACTACCTGGCTGTGTACAGGTCTCAACGCTGAAGATGCAACAAACTACCCGACTGCTTATTCAGGAACAGGAATCACCAATACAGGCACAGGAATTTTTAATCCGGCTTCAGCAGCTATCGGCAGCAACATGATTATTTTCAAGAGATGTAATGTAGATGATACCATCTGGATCACAGTAAATTCCTGTTCTTGTCCGGATACCACCTTGAGCAACATTCCTGCAACCTGCTCCAGCGGCGGAAGCATTTCACTGAATACTTACAAAGTCACTACACAAGTCGGAACATGGACAATTACCAGTGCTCCGGGAGGATCAACCGCTACCATTACAGGTGGAAATACTTTCAATATTAAAAATACAGTGGCAGGATCTTACGTGGTGCGATTTACTTTAACTACCACTACTCCGGGCTGTCCGACTTACGCTGAAAGAACGATTAAGATCAATACAAAGCCTGATATTACGATTGCGAACAAAAGCATTTGCTCAGGCGCTTCCACCACCTTTGATGCGGGAGCGGGCTATACCTATGCATGGAGTGGACTCGCAACCGGGACCACACAAACAACAAACGCTTCTGCCGCGGGAACTTATACTGTGGTAGTGACTACAACGAATGGTTGTAAAGACACGACTTCTGCGACTTTATCACTGAATGCTTTGCCTACAGTTTTTATCGCAAATAAATCAATTTGCGCCGGTGATGCTACAACATTTGATGCTGGAAATGCTGGGGCTACTTTCGTGTGGAGCGGATTGGGAACGGGCAATGCACAAACAACTGCTGCTGCAACTGCAGGAACCTACACGGTAACAGTAACCAACAGCAATAATTGCTCTGCCAGCGGATCTGCAACATTAACCATCAATGCTTTACCGATCGTTTCTGTTGCCGATAAGAGTGTATGTTCAGGGTCTTCTGCCACCTTTGATGGAGGAACTTTCGCGGGCTACAGCTGGTCATCGGGAGAAAATTCGCAAACAATCAGCAAATCTGTCGCTGGAACTTATACTGTAACCGTAACCGATGGCAACGGCTGCCAGAAATCAGATGCAGCAATTTTAGCCGTGAATGCTTTACCAGTCGTTTTTCTCGGAACAGATAAAAATATTTGTCCAGGCAGCTCCACTACTTTAGATGCCGGAAATGGCTTTGCTTCCTATTCATGGAATACCGGTGCTACTTCGCAAACCCTTACTGTTTCTGCGGCGGGGACTTATACTGTAACTGTCACCGATGGCAATAATTGTCAGAATAGTGACGCTCTCGTTGTTGCGATCAACAACAATTTATCGGTCAACCTCGGTCCCGACAAAGCCATTTGCCAGGACGCGCCGGCTGTGACTTTTGATGCAGGAAATCCAGGTTCAACTTATCAATGGAACAACGGAAGTACAATGCAAACTTTCTCTACCACCGTCGCTGGAACTTACATAGTGAACGTCACCGATCCTAACGGCTGTGCGGGAAAAGATACTGTAGTGCTAACGGAAAATGCCTTGCCTGTGGTAAATCTCGGTGCCGATAAAGCAATTTGTTTGGGTGCCGCCGCCGTGACTTTCGATGCCGGAGTTTTTGCTTCTTATGCATGGAATACCAGCGCCAGCTCACGAACGATCAGCAGCAATACAGCAGGAAATTATTTTGTTGAAGTGACAGATAACAACGGTTGTAAGGCCAGCGATACCATCGCTCTTATGGTAAACGCATTGCCTGTAGTGGATCTCGGTGCCGATAGAAGTATTTGTCCGGGCATGACCACCACCATCAACGCCGGCACCTGTAGCAGCTATTTATGGAACGATAATTCCACCACTTCAACCTATAGCACTTCTGCTGCAGGGGCAGTATCTGTGCAAATTACGGATGCCAATGGTTGTAAAGACAGCGATACCGTAAACATCATTGTAAGCAATCATTTAACTGTATCTCTCGGACCCGATAAAACGATTTGTGCCGGCGATGCCGCAGTAACTTTTGATCCCGTAATTACTCCTGCTATCTATGCCTGGAGCTCAGGAGAACAAACGCAAAGCATTGCTAAAACCACAGCGGGAATTTACAGCGTTACGGTGACAACACCCGATGGCTGCACAGGAAAAGACACAGTTCAGTTGTTTGTGAATGCCTTGCCAACACCAACTATTGCCAATCAAACAATTTGCGCGGGCGACGATGCAACTTTCAATGCAGGCACTTATAGTGCTTATAAATGGAATGATAATTCTACAGCACAAAATCTTACAGTAAATACAGCGGGGACTTATTCGGTAGAAGTCACAGATCACAAGGGCTGTAAGAATACTACCTCTGCTACTTTAACTGTAAATGCATTGCCAATTATCACTCTCGCCGATAACGGAGCTTGTGAAGGTGAAAGTGCTACCCTCGACGCCGGTAGCGGATTTGCAAGCTACAACTGGTCATCGGGCGAAAATACTTCCAGCATTTCTTCTTCAACAGGCGGAACTTTCACTGTAACAGTAAGCGATGGAAACAACTGCAAAAACTCAGCTTCTGCAACGATCACCATTTATCCTAAACCATCCGTGAGCTTAAGCTCTTATTCCGCTGTATGTATTGATGCGCCTAACTTTAAGTTGGTGGGCGGTACGCCTGCGGGAGGAAAATACAGCACCATTTTATTTTCACAGGTGGTGACTATTGATACCTTCAATATTCAACTGATGGGACAGGGAACACATCCTATCAACTACGATTATATTGATACACACGGCTGCAGCAACTCTGCACAATCTGCTGTTCCGGTGAATGGATTGCCAACTGTTTTGATGAGCGATAAAACCATTTGCGAAGGGGAATCGGCTTCCTTTGATGCAGGTGCAGGTTTCCTCGCTTACCAATGGAACAACTCTGCTACGAGTCAGAAAATTACCACTTCTACTCCGGGAACTTATACCGTGATTGTGACCGATGGCAATGGCTGTCAGAACAGTCAGACTGCCGAGTTGAAAATCAACAATCTGCCTGTTGTTCAGCTCGGTCCCGACCAAAGTGCCTGCGAAGGAAATACGGTAAGCATCGCTTCTGATATCAGCAGCACTTCTTACTTATGGAACACCGGCGCTACTACACAAAGTATTGCTGTAAACAGCGCCAGGAAATATTCTATTACTGTTACCGACAGCAACAATTGCAAAGGCTACGACGAAATGCAGGTGACTTTCATTCCTATGCCTGTTTTCGATTTAGGGGAAGATGTGGGGATCTGCGCAGGACAAACTGCAACGATAAATTCTAATCTCAATGATGGAAAACTCAGCTGGTCGACAGGCGAAAGCACAAAAACCATAGAAGTAAACAGAAGCGCAGAAATCAGTCTGATGGCTTATTATGATTCAAATTGTCCGGTGTATGATACTATAGCTGTAGAAGTAATTCCGATGCCGGTGTCCACTTTATCAGCCGATACTGTGGTTTGCTTCAGAGATCTTTCTTCTCTCACTTTAGAGGCTGGTGATGCTCAGGAATACCTCTGGGACAATGGTACTTCCGCATCTTCCATCGCGGTAAGCAACGAAGGAAAATATACCGTGACTTTGAAAAACGGACAGAATTGTACGGTGAACGACACAGTGAAAATCGACGAATTATGTCTTGCTTCCCTTTTCATTCCAAATGCATTTACACCTTTGAACAAAGATGGCGTTAATGATATTTTCTGTGCGAAAGGAATCAATGTTGACGATTTCCACCTCATGATTTTTAACCGCTGGGGCGAATTGATTTACGAAAGTTTTGATATCGAAGAAGGCTGGGACGGCTTCTATAAAGGCGAATTGGTTCAGATTGATGTGTATGTATGGAAACTCAGCTGGAAAGGCGATTCCGAAACCCGAAGACAGGAGAAGCATGAACAGGTGGGATCGGTGACAGTGATGAAATAGTGTTCAATAAGCGCTAAAACTTCTCCATTAAATACTTCTAATTTTCTTTATTTCAATCTTTTACAAAAGATGTTTTTGTGGTGTACATGCAAAGCGCATTTAGATGTAACTAATTATATATCAATTTGTTACAAAACTTTTATTTGCTGTTTTCCTTGCTGGAAATAAAATTCCTGTCTATTTTGGATGCAGGTCACTTTTACCGGGGGGTAAAACTTTTGTGATTATGGTTCAACGCTTCAAAAACAGCAAAGCGGTTTGTCTTTTTCTGAATTTATTTATTTCATTTTCCGCGCTCCAGGCCCAGTATGCCCTGGTAGGAAATGCCGCCAAAATAACTCCCTCTTATTACCGACTCACACAGGACGTGATGTGGCAGAATGGTAGTATGTGGAATACAACTAAAATCGATCTCAGCAATTCCTTTGACTTGTTGTTCGAATTGTATTTTGGCGACGACAACAATGGAGCCGATGGGATTTCCTTCACCTTGCAGCAACAAGGCACCAATGCAGGATCATCGGGTGGCGGACTGGGAGTTTTTGGTGTTACGCCTTCACTCATCGTTGAGTACGACACTTATGAAAACGTACCATACGCCGATCCTTCGTTTGATCACATCGCCATTGTGAAAAATGGCGTGATTGACCATGGTGCGGCAAATAATCTTGCCGGTCCCGTAAAGGCAAATACTGCGGGCAGCGATATTGAAAACGGGCAATGGCACAACTCCCGTGTGATTTGGGATGCAAAAACACATAAGCTGGAAGTATATTTCGATTGTCAGTTGCGACTCACTTATACTGGTGATATTGTAAGCAGCATTTTTTCTGGAAATGCTCTCGTATACTACGGTTTTACTGCTGCCACAGGAGGAGCCACCAACGAACAAAGCGTACGCGGATTTCATTTCACTCAGACTAAAAATTTTGAATCCACCATTTGCGCAGGTGACAGCACACAGGTAGATCTTTCAGGGGATTTGACTTACAACTGGCAACCCGCAACCGGCGTGAGTCAGGTAAATTCACCCAATCCTTACCTCTTCCCCACAGTGGCCACTCAGTACATCGTTACGATAACCAATAATTGCTTCGAAACCTGGAAGGACACGGTGATGGTGAACGTAAATCCTTTGCCTGTGATTGATCTTGGCTCCGACAAGTCGGTATGCCAAGGAAGTCCGGCTACGGTTTTCAATGCCGGCAATCCGGGCAGCACTTACTTATGGTCGACCGGAGAGACTACACAAAATATTTCGGTGACACTTTCGGGAACATATACAGTAAAGGTGACTAACACATTGAATTGCAGCGCAGAGGACAATGTAATATTGACGGCGATCCCTAAACCAACAGTAGATCTGGGTCCGGATATAGAAATCTGCACCGGACAAACAGCTACTATTTCATCCAACTTAAATGATCCTAAATTCTTATGGTCGACGGGCGAAAGCACTGCTTCCATCAAAGTGAATAACAACGCTTCCATCTGGCTGAAAGCTTATTATGATTCCAGCTGTCCGACTTACGATACCATGGAGGTAAAGACAGTAACTGCGCCTTTATCTGCATTATTTAAAGACAGTACTGTATGTTTCAGGGAAATCCGTTCTCTTACACTTGATGCGGGAACCGGTGCTAAAAATTACCTGTGGAATACGGGTGAAAGCTCTTCAGCTATCAACGTAACGGACGGAGGTTCCTACACACTAACTCTCAGCAACGGCAGCTGCCAGATCAAGGACACGGTAGATATCAGTGAATTTTGCCTCATGACTCTTTTTGCACCTAATGCTTTCACTCCCCTCACCAGAGATGGCCAAAATGATATCTTTTACATGAAAGGCATCAGCGTGGATGAATTCCATTTGATGATTTTCAATCGCTGGGGCGAAATGATTCATGAAAGTTTTGATATCAGTGAAGGTTGGGACGGTTATTACCAGGGCCACCCGGTACAGGTGGATGTTTACGTGTGGAAGGTGGAATGGAAAGAGGATACAAAAATGGAGCAGATTGGGACTGTGGCAGTGATTAATTAGTCTTCCTGAAATCCCCAGGAGACATGCCGCTTTCGCTTTTGAACACGCGGTTGAAATGCGATACATTACTGTAACCCACTGCATAGGCAATTTCTGAAATGCTTGAGGAGCTTTCCTTCAAAAGGCGCTTGGCCTCAGTCATCCTGATATTATTCAAATACTGCTTAAAACTCTGATTATACTTGTTCTTTATAATGGCCGAAATACGGTTTTCGGAAACCCCTGTATCCTGGTTGATGCGACCCAAACCTAAATCGGGATTAGAATAATTAGAAGCAATATACTCCAGTATCTTCTGTTCCTGAACATCATTGGCAGGAGTCACTTCGGGTGTGGATTGATACGGTACAAACACTGTCTTTTTGCGGTTCGAAAAATCATACAGCAAACCGGCTGAGCCAATGACCAAGCCGATTATTAATACATATAAGTACCAATTGTTATTCTTCTTAAGAGAAATATCATACACTGTTATCTTATCCTTCATGTGTGCCTTTGCAGTGGCTCCCTTTTCAATATTAATGGATTGTACCGCAGCGAAGGAATGCTTTAACTTGTGCCCATTCTCCAGCTTATTGTCGGTGTACCACCATTCAGGAACCATGAAGCTGCTCAAAGGAATTTCATAGGTGTTGTCGATCACCGAATCTTCAATATTATAGATGAAGCTCATATATGTATTCGGCTGGCCGGGCTTGGAAAAGCCTTCGCAATACAATCGGATATTGACAGGAATAATCTTGGAGTTTTCAGCTTTCAGCTTTACCTCCACTGTTTCGTAACTACTGATATCAAAATAATCGGTTGGCACCTTAGGGTGTACATCCATCCCCGCATAAGGGTATTCAATTTTATCGCCCAGCTCATACTCAAAAGTGGCCGAGTTCAAGGTATCAAGGATAAAATGCACCTGGGTATTGCCTCCATCCATAGCATCATCATAGGCCTGTACTCTGAATTGCGGGTTCCCCGGGAACAACTTCATTTCGCTGCTGCGGAAGAAAAACAGGGCTATAGCCAGCAAAATAGAAGCGACAATGAGTACAAGGGATATTTTTTTTAAGGACCTTTTCATAGATAGCACCTGACTAAAATAAGAAAAGAGGTTGTGCGTACCAACCTCTTTTCTAAACCTAACATATACTATACCCCTATAATATAACAAACCTAAACTTGAATCCTTCGCAGCTTCATCGAAGAAGGTCCCATCACTCTCACTATCTTTTCAGAACTTCTTTCTTCTGTTAAAAACAGACGGCCCATTGGGGTGGTGCCATCTGTCTTTATTGGGGATTCAATCTACTTTTCTTACACCAAAGATACAATAGAAGGGAAGGTGATGCACGAAAATGGCCTTGACATAGGCTGGACACTTTTAAATTTACAACCGGACAATCGCCGGACAAATAAATGCAATTTTGTGAATTTCAATTATTTATCAAAAGACAACTTTATTTTTGTAAATATTTTTTGCTATTTTTAGTTCAGAAACGAGGCAATTTCATGAAAAAACTACTAATCCTTTTATTATTTACCTCCTTTGGTCTTAAGGCCACTCAACCCGAAATTTTTAATTACACCACCGACGACTACATAGGACACTCCATAAACTACTCTGTTACAGAAGATTACCTTGGAATGATGTACATCGCCAATGCCTATTCGGTAATGGAATTCGATGGCATCAACTGGCGCCGCATACCGGTAAGCAATGGCCAGAGTCCGAGCTGTTTTGCTAAAAATAAAGAAGGTAAAATATTCCTGGGATCCTTTGGGGACATAGGTTTCCTTGAAAAGGACCAACGGGGCCTCACCAAATTTGTATCCCTGAAAAACAAAATTACCGAGTCAAATAAAAAAATAGGAGTGGTTTACCAGGCCGTCTCTTATAAGGATGAAATATATTTCTGCTCCTTTGAGGCTATATATGTATACAATGGTAAAACAGTAAGTGTCATTCACCCGGCTATGGACGAAAACTCCAATCTGGCCCAGTTCACTTATATGACCTTTAGTGATGATGAACTGCTGGTGTACGAAACCATGCGCGGACTTGGAAAAATCTCCGACGGTGCCTTTGTAAAAATGAGCACGAATCAAAGTCTTGAAAAACAGGAATTTAAAGCAATTTTCAAAGATGGTGGGAATTACACGCTCTTTGAAAAACATGGCCTGGTGAAAATCCAGTCGGGGAAAGTCAGCCAAAGTCCCTTATACCGCAACGGCCTCCCCGAAAAAGCCATTATCACCTCCGCCATTGCCCTGGGCAATAATCGTTACGCGGTGGGCACTGAAGATTCAGGGATATTGATTTGCGACGAGCGGGGAAATATTTTGAGGAGTTTCGATAAGAAAAGCGGACTCAACAGCAACCATGTTACCTACCTCTACCTCAACTCAATGGGTGAACTTTGGGCGCCTCTTAACAATGGTATTGCGGTGGTAAAACTGAATTCTTCCTTTGAATTCATCAATGAACTGCAAGCCCTCGAAGGTTTAGGCTATTCCAGCTTGCTTCACCATGACACGCTTTACCTTGGAAGTTCCCAGGGCCTTTATTATTGCCCAAACTGGTCGACCAACCAAAACCGTTCTTTCATCAAAACGGAGGGAATCGGACATAAAATTTACGATCTCAAACTTTTCAATGGCGTTGTCCTTTGTTCTGATGAATATGAGATTTATGAGATCAATGGCAACAGGGGCAAAAGAATTTCTGATGGAACAGGCATGGGCGCCTGGGTAATTAAAAAAGTACCCGACAGCGACACCTTGCTCATCATGGGAACCTACGAAGACCTGCGCATTTACGCCTTCCGCAAAGGGCACTGGGTATACAAAAACACCATCAAGGGGTTTAAGGAGTCGGCAAGGATGTTTGAGTTTGATAACAAGGGAGTTATCTGGCTGGTGCAGGGAATTTCCGGTTTGTTCAGAATAGTGCTTGATAAGGATATGCAAAAGGCTGTTTCGGTAGAAAATTATTGTCCGAAATACCACTTCAGCATCGATTATTTCAACGATATCGTTAAGGTAAACAACCAGCTAAAAATCTCTTCCGAAGGAGGAGTTTATTACCTCGGCGATAACGACAATTTGATAAAAGACGAAGCATTCAGCGACCTTAAAGTTTCCATCACCCGTATCCGAGCTGTGGAAGGAGACGCCCAAAGTCTTTATCTCATCCAAAACGAGCGACCGGTTTTCATTGAGCTGCAAGATGGCAAATACAAAGTGGCTGCAAAATCTCCCAATAACCTGAAAGATAAATTAGTAGGAAGCGCCGAATATGTTGTACGCCTCAACGCCAAAGAATACATCATCGCCACACAACAGGGCTTCGCCCTTTACCGTCCGCAAAGCAACAAACCACTACCCAAGTGCTTGATTCGCAGCATTAAACTCCTCAACCTTGAAGCAGATTCCATACTGCCGATGAACCAGAATCTGCCCATAGCACTCAGCTACGCTTACAATAACCTGGCTTTTTATTTTTCCATTCCTATTTATGGCACTTATAATAATGTGTTGTACCATACGGAGCTGAGCAACAAAAAACTCACGTGGAAGGACGTATCACAAAATCCTTTCAAGGAATTCACCAACCTGCCCGAAGGCGATTATACTTTTAAAGTGTGGGCAGAAATGAATGGCACGCTGAGTCCGGCCGAAACCATGAATTTCTCCATTGCACCGCCATGGTTCCGCTCCAGGATTGCCTATGTAATTTATGCTTTACTTCTGATCGCCGCCATCTATATCACTACACGTGTGGTGCGCTACCGCTTCAACATCCAGCGCAAAAAGCTGGAAGAGCAGAAAACTCGTGAATTACAAAACAAAGAGGCGGTACACAAAACCGAATTACTGGAAATAGAATTGCAGCGCAAAAATGATGAAATGGCTTTTCTGGCGCTCAACTACACTCAGAAAAAACAATTCCTCACCTTCCTGAAAAGCAATCTGAGTCAGCTCTCAAAAAATATCACCGACGACCAGAGTGCCAACGAGCTCAAAACGCTGATTCGCTCTATTGGCGTGGAAGACAAAGAAGCCGAAAACTGGGAGAAATTCCAGATGCACTTCGACAAAACCAATGATAATTTCTTCCAGAAACTGAAAAACCTGGATCCTAAAATGAACGAATCCACAATGCTGATGTGTTCGCACATCCGCATGGGTAAATCGAATAAGGAGATTGCCGATTTGTTGAATATCTCCATTAGCGGCGTGGAAAAAAGGAAATATCGACTCAAAGAAAAACTGGGAATTAAGGATGACAATTCAATAACAGAGTTTATTGCGAAGTTGTAGTCAACATTGCGACTTTATGCCCCCCTAGTCCCTCCAGGGAGGGTGATAACCCAAATTAAGGCAAGACAAGGATTTGTGTGCCGTAGCCGCAATGCTTGCGGCTGTAGTGTGGTTGACAAGCATTCTTTTTAAGCGTATTCTTAACCATTTCAC
>JBJTOK010000016.1:0-43249 GCA_046074525.1 Flavobacteriales bacterium | reverse complement strand
AGTTATTCCCGAGAGCCTTTTGGCTAATTTATCGCTGACCACCAAAGTGGATCATTACGCTAAGGTACTTCAGGGAAAAAAGATGTTTTATCTTTTGATGTATGGGATTTTGGAAAATGAAAAGCTGAGTCAGCGCACATTGGAAGACACCTTTAATGACTCTGTATTCAAGTTGCTTTTTAATCTTGATGAAGAAGAAAAAATTCGCAGAAGCTCTATTTCTGAAAGGTTGTCTAAGATAGATTCAAACTATTTCAAGCAGATTTACGAATGTATCTATGAGCAGTTTTCTGAATCGTATTCATTAACCGAAAGAGAAAAATACAACCTCATACGTGTTGATAGTTCAATGGTGAGTGAAAGCGTTGGCAAACTCATGGAAGGTCTGGACAACAAAAGCGGTAAAAAGGCTGTTAAATACAGCATTGCCTTCGATGGTATTTTACCTTGTGATTCCAATGTATTTACTTCTCCGAGTTATTCCAGCGAAGATATCGCATTGCCAGAGGCAGTGATGAATCACGTGAAAAAAGAAACTCATCATCAAAATATTTATGTGCTCGATCGAGGGCTTCAATCCACTAGAACCATAAATGCCTTTAGCAAGGATTCTATAACATTCATTTGTAGGGCAAAAGAAAACAGAAAATACATAGAACTAGAATCCTTTGTTAAAGAAAATCAGGATTTAGATTTAGGAGAATCAACACTCATCAAGGACTGCAAAGTTCAGTTATACACAGGTGTTCCAATTAATAACAAGCGCGGAAAAATTCATTACAGAGAAGAACTCACTGACAACAAGTACCGTCTTGTTATTGTGCAAAGCAAAGCCGAAGAAGAAAAACAATTTTGGTTTTTGACCAATGATTTTAATCTCTCTGCTAAAGAAATTGCGCAGGCTTACAGACGACGATGGGACATAGAAGTATTCTTTCGTTTTATAAAACAAGAATTAAATGTTAGTCATCTTGTATCATTGAACACAAACGGAATACAAGTAATGCTCTACATGACTTTGATTGTAGCTATGTTATTGCTTGTCTACAAAAAGGCAAACAACATAGGCTATAAAACTGCTAAAAGAAGATTCTCTATGGAAATAAGAGATCTCGCCATTGCTATAATAGTCGTGCAATGCGGCGGTGATCCTAAGCTTTTCTTTAAAACATAAAAAAATGGTCGGAATTTCTTCCGACCATGACTGCACAAAATGCCGCCTTTTTATTTGCAATCTATTTCCCCGATCAAGGAATCACACCTTTTTATGCAACTCTATTTTTCTTTGCACTTGTTTATGCACAAAGTACATAAGAGTAAGCGTCACCACCACAGCGCCACACACTACATATCCCAGAATATCATAATTCTCTACATAACTTCCCTGCTTACCTCCCACAATCTTCCCGGCCACAAAAGCTGAAATACCTCCCGACAAATACATCACCGATGAGTTGATGCTCATGAAAGCACCCCTGTCTTTAGGATCTGGAATAGCCGACATCATTGCTTGGGAAGGCGCAATTCTCGACATGATGGAGGACATCAAAAGTATGTTGAGCACCAAAACAGCCCAGAAAGCTGTTTGCCCGAGATTACAGTAAATCAGCAGCACAACAATGCTCGACAACGACCCTACAAAAAACACCTTATATTTCCCCAATTTATCACTAAGCACACCAGCCAATGGCATTACACCAATAGTGGCAATACCCGTAATCAGATACAAATACCTTAAGTTCTCTTCCGAAAGTCCGAGGTTGTGCACTGCGAAATCGCTGCCATAAGGCATCAGCATATACCCACCGGTGGCCAGCAAGGTGGTAGCCAGGAAAGGCACTGTATAACTGCGGTTGGTTACTGTAGCCCACAAATGCTGCAATGGATTTTTATCGCTTTTGATCTTCAAATGGGCGTCGACAGGCTTAAGGTAAATGAAAACCACTATTCCCACTACAATACTTACCGCTACAATCATCAGGAAAGGAATGTGCCATCCAATAGTTTGTGTGAGGTACAAGCCAATAGGGATTCCCAATACATTACTCGCTGCAAAGGCTATTTGTATCATACCCATCACCCGGCCACGTACATGAAGCTGAAAAACATCGGTAACAATCGCGTTGGTGATAGATGCTATCACACCTCCAAACAAACCTGTCACGATTCTTGCAAACAATAAAAATTCATAGCTATCGGCGCGGGCACAAAGGAAGGTTCCCAGAATAAATCCAGCATAAAAAACGAGCAACAACTTTTTACGATCGAACTTATCCGCAAAACCAGAGACAAGAAGTCCGGCAGCAAAAGCCCCGAAAGCATAAGCCGAAACTGCATTACCGAAATCATCCTTGGTCATGTTTAACGCCGGCATTAACTTATAACCCAGAGGAGCCAGCACCATAAAATCAAGTACCACCGAAAACTGAATGAAGGCGAGTAGTACAATGACAAAAACCTCATATTGGGAAAAGGTACTACCTTTTTTTTCTGTTTCTAATAAATCCAAAGGTGCGCTCATGTGCATTATTTAAGTGGTTAAAACTAGGGATATAAAAAGTGCGCGAAACACGAATTTCATAGGATTTATCTATCCCTATATAAAGAAAAAGCCCATCCGTTGGAAACGAATGGGCTTATGGATTTTAATTTGAATTATTCAGCTTGTGGTTCGCTGCTGGCTTCTTCAGTAGTTTCACCTGTAGAAACGTCGCCTTCTGCTCCTGTTTCTCCTTCAGTTTCGTCGGCTGCAGGAACTTTGGCTACCGCTGCAATTTCATCAGAACCTCTGAGGTTGATGAGTTTCACACCTTGAGTCGCCCTTCCCATCAAACGCAATTCAGAAACTGCAATACGGATGGCGATGCCCGAACGGTTGATGATCATCAGATCGTCCTCATCGGTAACGCTCTTCAACGCAACGAGAGCTCCTGTTTTATCGGTGATATTCAATGTTTTCACCCCTTTTCCACCACGGTTGGTGATTCGGTAGATTGGTTCTCCATCTTCCGGATCATTGAGCAAGGTACGCTTACCAAATCCTTTTTCGGAAACCACGAGCACAGATTCTTTAGATGCATCATAAATCGCAATCATGCCAATCACTTCATCTTTCTCGTCGTCCATGTTCACCCCACGCACACCGGTAGCATTTCTACCCATCGGACGAACAGTTGATTCGTTGAAACGGATACACCTTCCGGATTTAACGGCGATGAGGATTTCATTGGTACCGTTGGTCAATTTTGCTTCCAGCAACTGATCGCCTTCGCGCACGTTGATGGCGTTGATACCATTGGCACGCGGACGGGAGTATGCCTCCAGACTTGTTTTCTTGATCACCCCTTCCTTCGTCACCATGATGATGTAGTTGTTGTTGATGTACTCTTCGTTGGTGAGATCCCCCACGTTGATGTACGCCATCATCTTATCGTCGCGCTCCAGGTTAATGAGGTTTTGTATCGCTCTTCCCTTTGAGGTTTTGTTACCTTCAGGCACATCAAATACCCTCATCCAGAAACATTTTCCTTTTTCGGTAAACACCAGTAACCAGTCGTGGTTCTTGGCGATGAACAAATGCTCGAGGAAGTCCTCGTCGCGGGTGGCACTTCCTTTGGAGCCTACGCCACCACGTCCCTGACGCTTGTACTCAATCAATTCTGTTCTCTTAACATATCCGAGGTGAGAAATGGTCACTACCATTTCCTTGTTCGGGATCATGTCTTCCACACGGAAATCACCACCTGAGAAATCAATTTCGGTATTTCTGCTGTCGCCAAATCGCTCTTTCAGCTCAACGAGTTCTTGTTTGATAATAGCGTATCTCAATTCTTTGCTGGCCAGGATTTCCTTGTACTCAGCAATTTTCTTCATGATCTCATCGAATTCGGCACGCAGCTTATCCTGCTCGAGGCCGGTGAGCTGACGCAATCTCATTTCAACGATGGCTCTTGACTGGATGTCGGTGAGACTGAAACGATCCATCAATTTCTGACGGGCCTCGTCCGGACTCTTCGACGCTTTAATCAATGCAATTACTTCATCGATATTATCAGAAGCAATGATCAATCCTTCGAGAATATGTGCTCTCTCTTCTGCTTTTCTGAGGTCGTATTGCGTACGACGAACAATCACTTCGTGACGGTGCTCAACGAAATACAAGATAAGTTCTTTGAGATTCAACAGCTTCGGACGACCGCCCACAAGGCAGATATTGTTCACGCTGAAAGAAGACTGTAATGCGGTGTATTTGTACAAGCTGTTCAACACCACATTGGTAATGGCATTTTGCTTGATTTCGTAAACGATACGCATACCGCTTCTATCGGATTCATCCCTGATATCGGAGATCCCCTCCAGTTTTTTATCGTTGATGAGTTCGGCTGTTTTGCGGATCATTTCCGCCTTGTTGATCTGGTATGGAATTTCGGTAACAACAATTCTCTCTCTTCCGCTGGAGCTCACCTCGATCTCTGCTTTTCCCCGGAGAACGATACGACCGCGGCCTGTCTCGAATGCCTCTTTCACTCCATCATAACCGTAAATGATTCCTCCGGTTGGGAAATCAGGCGCTTTCACATGCTGCATCAATTCTTCGATGGTAACGTTTTCGTTGTCGAGGAAAGCAACAATACCATTGATTATTTCGGTTAAGTTGTGAGGTGGCATATTGGTCGCCATACCCACCGCAATTCCCGAAGCACCATTCACCAGCAAGTTCGGCAATACCGTTGGCATTACCGACGGCTCCTGAAGGGTGTCGTCAAAGTTATTGGTATAATCAACAGTTTCTTTTTCAATGTCGCGGATCATTTCTTCCGCAATCTTCTGGAGACGTGCTTCAGTGTAACGCATCGCAGCCGGACTGTCGCCATCCACCGATCCGTAGTTACCTTGTCCGTCCACTAATGGGTATCTCAGCGACCACGGTTGCGCCATACGCACCATTGCATCATATACCGAAGTATCGCCGTGCGGGTGATACTTACCCAAAACCTCCCCAACGATTCTGGCAGATTTTTTATAGGCACGGTTGGAAAAAACGCCCAGTTCCATCATACCGAAAAGCACACGACGGTGCACCGGTTTCAAGCCATCTCTCACATCAGGCAAAGCTCTTGAAACAATCACCGACATCGAGTAATCGATATAAGATGACCTCATTTGCTCATCAATATTTATGCGTATAATTTTTTCTCCTTCAGACATAGTATCTATATTATAAAGTACAGGGCAACGAAAATACTAAAACAAGAGGGCTCAGGAACAATTTTTTTACCCCCACTTACTAACAAAATTTTGTTAGAAATTAACAATTGTGTTTTGGGCCTAAAAGCGGCACGGATCGTAATTTTTGAATATATTTACCCTTGTACTATATTTACATAAATAATATGGAAGCAAAATTTTCACCAAGAGTTAAGGATGTGATCACCTACAGTAGGGAAGAAGCACTCCGGTTGGGCCACGATTATATTGGCGTAGAGCATCTTTTTCTGGGGATTTTGCGCGAAGGGGAAGGCAATGCCGTTAAAATACTCAAGAACCTTAAAATAGATCTTGCCGAACTGCGTAAATCTATTGAAAACAGCATCAAATCAAAATCAAAAAACTTCAATCAGCCGGGCAATATCCCCCTGGTTAAGCAGGCAGAAAGAGCCTTAAAGATAACCTATTTGGAGGCAAAGCTGTTTAAGAGTCAAATGATAGGTACTGAGCACTTGCTTTTATCTATCTTAAAAGACGAAGACAATATAATAACCAAAGTATTTGATGACTACAACATCGACTACGACTCAATCAAAGAAGAAATGCACGCAGTAGAAGACGAATCAGAACCAAAAGCAGAATTGCCAGGAACTCCTGACGATGAGAACGATGATGAAACCAATGAGTTTTCATCCGGTCCGGCTGCTAAAAAACCAACCGACACCAAATCCAAAACCCCGGTACTCGATAATTTCGGTCGCGACCTCACCAAAATGGCCATTGAAGGCCGTCTCGACCCTATCGTAGGCCGTGAAAAAGAAATTGAACGCGTTTCCCAGATCCTGAGCCGCAGAAAGAAAAACAACCCTATCCTCATCGGTGAGCCCGGCGTAGGTAAATCAGCTATTGCTGAAGGTTTGGCCCTGCGCATTATCCAGAGAAAAGTATCCAGGGTGTTGTTCGGAAAAAGAATTGTTACCCTTGACCTCGCTTCCCTTGTTGCCGGTACCAAATACCGAGGACAATTTGAGGAGCGCATGAAAGCGGTGATGAATGAAATTGAAAAATCACCGGAAGTGATTCTTTTCATCGACGAGATTCACACCATCATTGGTGCCGGTGGAGCTTCTGGTTCATTAGACGCTTCCAACATGTTCAAGCCTGCTCTCGCAAGAGGTGAGCTGCAATGCATAGGTGCTACAACACTTGATGAATATCGCCAGTACATCGAGAAAGATGGTGCTTTGGAAAGAAGATTCCAGAAAGTAATTGTGGAACCGACTACCGTCGACGAAACTGTTCAGATCCTGAACAATATCAAAGAGAAATACGAGATTCACCATAACGTAAACTACACGCCTGAGGCTATCGTAGCCTGCGTTAAACTCACCGCAAGATACATCACCGATCGTCACCTTCCGGATAAAGCGATTGACGCTTTAGACGAAGCGGGATCACGTGTTCATATCACCAACATTAATGTTCCTAAAGAAATCCTCGATATCGAAAAAGATATAGAAGGCATTAAGGACGAGAAAAATAAAGTGGTAAAAAGTCAGAAATACGAAGAAGCTGCACGCTTGAGAGACCGTGAGAGACAGCTCATCGAAAAACTGGAAGAAGCCAAAAAACGCTGGGAAGAAGAAACCAAAAACCACCGTGAAACGGTAAACGTGGAAGACGTTGCCGAAGTAATCGGAATGATGACGGGTATCCCAACGATGCGTATCGCCGAAAAAGAAAGCGGTAAGCTTGCACGTATGCCTGAAGAGCTGAAAGGCAAGGTAATCGGACAAAGTGAAGCCATCGATAAAGTGGTGAAAGCCATCCAGCGTAACCGCGCCGGATTGAAAGATCCGAATAAACCGATCGGTTCCTTCATTTTCCTCGGTCCGACAGGGGTTGGTAAAACCCAGTTGGCAAAAGAACTCGCGAAATTCATGTTTGATTCAGAAGATGCTATGATACGTATCGACATGAGCGAATACATGGAGAAATTTGCTATCTCCCGCTTGATTGGTGCGCCTCCGGGATACGTTGGTTACGAAGAAGGTGGTCAATTAACTGAAAAAGTAAGAAGAAAACCATATTCCATTATCCTCCTCGACGAGATCGAGAAAGCGCACCCTGATGTATTTAACCTCTTGCTTCAGGCTTTGGACGATGGTCAAATGACCGACAGTTTGGGAAGAAAAGTGGATTTCAAAAACACAATCATTATCATGACTTCCAACATCGGAACACGCAAACTGAAAGAGTTTGGTACAGGTGTAGGTTTCCAGACTTCTGCGAAAGTAGTAGCAGCCGATGATGATGCGAAGAGTGTAATCACTGGTGCATTGAGAAAATCATTTGCCCCTGAATTCCTCAACAGGATTGATGATGTTATCCTTTTCAACGCGTTGAAAGCCGAAGACATCCATCAGATCATTGATGTGGAACTGGAAAAACTGTACAAGCGCCTCACCAACATCGGTCTGACAATGAAGTTATCTACCGAAGCGAAAGACTTTATTGCTGATAAAGGTTACGATGCCGAATACGGTGCCCGTCCGCTGAAACGTGCTATCCAGAAATACCTGGAGGACGCAGTAGCAGAGGAAATCATCCAGTCGAACCTTAAAGAAGGCGATATCATCCAAATCGATTTCGATAAGGAAAAACAGGAAATCGTCCTCAAGGTGATCAAGCCTAAAAAGAAGAAGGCTAAAGAAGAAGAAAGTGAATAACACTCTTCAATAAAAGAAAAAAATCCCCGTCAGCTGGCGGGGATTTTTGTTTTAAAGCACATCTCACTTATTCAAGATGTCTTTGCGGAGTGCTTCTCTCTCCTCCGAGAGGTGATGCTCCAGATTAAGGCAAATCCCTTTTCTTATTATGAATGCCCCGCGCAGGCGAAGCCATCGTCGCCGCAATGCTTGCGGCTGTGGTGTGCTTGACCTACATTTTTATGAAGCGTATCTTAACCATTTAACAGCCGCAAGCATTGCGGCTCATATGTACGTAAATTCTTGTCTTACCTTAATCAGGGTCATCACCCTCCGAGAGGGAAGCACTCTGCAAAGACATCTCGAAAAAAGTAAGTAAAAACACCAATAACAATCCTGCCTTAAATCACTATTTCTCCTGCCCCACCTCATAGCTTTCACCAAGGAAATTTGCTACCTTCATTACAAGTCAAATCATTAAATCCTAGCCTATGCAAGTAACTATCAACGACGTAAACTTCAAATCAAGAGAAGAACTGAAAAGTTTCACTAACAGCAAGGTTTCCAAACTGAAAAAATACTCCAGCGAAATCACTACCTGCAAGGTATTTTACAAACTATCGAACAACCACAAAAGTGAACATTTTGAGTGTGAGGTATCGGCGCATATTCCCGGCCATGAACTCTTCGCACGCTCCATTGCCGGAAGCTTTGAATCGGCCTTGGACCATTCTATCAGCAGCGTTGAAAAACAATTGAAAAAGCACAAAGACAAACACAATTGATTGTAAAAATTGTCATCTTTAGAAAAATATTTTAGAGATGACGATGAGCAACACTGCTATTTCCATACAAAATGTGAAGAAAAGCTTTGGCGACCTCAAGGCCGTTAATGGCATAAGCTTCGAGATCAACAAAGGTGAATTCGTCGCTATGCTCGGTCCGAATGGCGCCAGCAAAACCACCCTTATGGAAATGGTGGAAGGCATCCAGCAGCAGGATTCCGGAGACATCATTATCAACGGCAAAACCTGGAAGGATCATGAAGACGAACTCCATGCTCTTTTAGGCATTTCCCTGCAGGAAACCCACTTCTTCGACAAGCTGAAAGTGAAGGAAACCGTGCAACTTTTCGCCTCCTTTTATTCTATTGGTGATGAGCGCTGCAACGAAATACTGCATCTGGTTAACCTCACCGAAAAAGCTTCGGCATATGTAACGAATCTGTCGGGCGGACAGCGTCAGCGACTAGCACTGGGCATCGCCCTCATTAACAATCCCGAAATTATTTTACTCGACGAGCCCACTGCGGGCCTCGATCCTACTGCACGTCGTGAAATATGGGACATTCTTTTCAAACTGAAAAAAGAAAAGAACATCACAATGATCCTTACTACCCATTACATGGAAGAGGCCGATTATTTGTGCGACCGTATCATCATTCTCGATAAGGGTAGTGTACTCGCCCAGGGTACTCTCGACGAACTGCTCTCCAAAAACGGAAGCTCCGAAATCATTGATTTCAGTGTAGAAGGCGACAACAGCAATATTCAACTGCCCGATGGCAACGGAAAAAAACAATTGAATTACGATGCCAAAAACGACAAATGGCAATTGCTGGTGGACGACATCATCGCCTACCTCCCTTTCTTCCTCGAAGAAATGAAAAAACAAAACAAGAAAATCAAAACACTGGAATGCCGCAAAATGACGCTGGACGATTTGTTCATCGCCATGACAGGAAGAAGGTTAAACGAATAAAAGACAACGACTATGCATCAACTGTGGCAATTGGTATTGGTTCAGATCAGGGAGTTTTACCGCAATCCGGGCATCCTCTTTTGGGTATTGGGTTTTCCTATCCTCATGGCCTGGGGATTGGGAATTGCCTTCACCAAGCAAGGTGAAGCCATTAAGCATGTGGCCTGGGTACAGGAAGGTTCGTCTTCTAAAGTGAGCAGCTTTATAGGCGCCGATGTAAACCACAAAAAAATTGGTAACGATAAGGCCGGCTATACCGATTATATTTTTGAAAAAACCACTTGGGACGAAGCCTTTCAAATGATCAAACGTGGTAAAGCAGCAATGATCATCCACGAAAAAGGCGACAGTCTGCAATACCAGTTCGATCCTAAAAATCCGGAAGCACAGCTTGCGCATCTGCAGATTTCCTATGCCTTGAAAAACGGGCACATTACTGCCGGCAGCGACGAAATTCAAACTTTCAGTCAGGTAGGAACACGTTACATCGATTTTTTGATTCCCGGACTGCTGGCCATGAACATCATGATGTCGTGTATGTGGGGCATCAGTTACACTTTAATTGACCGCCGGAGCAAGAAACTATTGCGTCGCATGGTGGCTACACCGATGAGCAAATCGATCTTCCTATTTTCTCATCTGATTACACGTATTATCATGAGTGCGATTGAAGCGATTTTCCTGCTCACCTTCGCTTACTTTTATTTCGATATTACAGTGCAGGGCAATATCCTTTCGCTGATCACGATGATACTGGCGGGTAACGTGATGTTCTTCGGATTGGCGGTACTGGCTTCATCCCGCACTTCCAATACGCAAATTGGAAATGGCATCATTAACGCAGTTGTAATGCCGATGATGGTATCTTCGGGCATTTTCTTCAGCTATCACAATTTCCCGGATTGGATAACACCGGTGATTGCAAAATTACCGCTCACTTTGCTTGCCGACAGTGTGCGCAGCATCTTTATTGAGGGAGCTGGATTTACCGAGGTATGGCCTGCATTGTGGATTCTTTCGGGTGCGGGGACCGTGTTGTATTTGATTGCGCTGAAGATTTATAAATGGTATTAGGAAATCAGGTTTGAGGGCGAGTGTGAGTTTTGAGAAAAACCATTTTAGCATTCCAAACCGGAATTTTGTTTTGCAGAGACCGAAAATTTTCCGTCTCCCACCCATACCTGTGACGCAAAATCTTGCGTCTCAACAACACCCTTAATATTTCCCCACACCTCTCCCACAAGGTCTCTCCCACCTTCTCACGCTTCAGCTTCACCATCAAAATCTCGCTTTGGCACTATAGTTGAAATTGAGCTCCTCACAACAACTAAAATCATACTATTATGAAAAAATTATTTACTTCCCTCTCACTCGGATTGGCCTTTATGAATGGCTTTTCTCAAAGTTTGGATCTTGCGCCATCCAACCTGGGTTCAAACATTTATTTCGATAATTACAACGAGCAAACCAAGACCCTTGAAGGCATTCACTTCATGATTCTCGAAAACGACGGAAACAACTCACAAGACGTTGTTCCTGATTTTACCGTTAAATTGTATGTATACAAAAATGCCAATGAGTATTATTTCATCAAAACGTTCAACGTGACTAATTTCCACGAAATTTCCGCACGTACTTTTGGTGATTATGATAATGGACAACCGAGAATCGACATCGACCTCAGTACCATCTCCGCAATTACTTCAGGAACTTATAAACTGGGAGTGTATGTGGATGCCGATGAAGAAATCTCAGAATCCAACGAAAACAACAATGCTATTTTGTTTTCCGACAATGGTTCGTTTGATTACACCACCGGTCCGGTACAAACCAACAAAGCCGATTTATCTATCGTTGGTAAATCCTATACTTTTGATGATGCAGATGATAACCTGAAAGACTTCAAAGTTTCTGTAAAAAACAATGGTAATGTAAGTTCAACTTCTGCAAAAATCAAGATTACAGTTACTCAAAGCGGCAGCATGACCGGAGACATGACCAACACTCAAAGCATTGGTATAATTGCTCCGGGAAGTACCCAGGAAATCACCTTGAATAACGTTGACCTTAGCCAGCTGTTTGGCTTTGATCCCAACAATCCTAACAATAGCTACAAGTTTGTGATCACTGTTGACTCTGATAACCAAATCGACGAATCCAATGAAAACAACAACACCCTTACCGAGGATCCAATTAATTTCTCAGGTGCAACTGCGTTGGTAGCTGTAAAAGAAGAATTTGGTATTCAGTTGCCAAATCCGGTAAGCAATGATTACCTCGCGGGATTGAGCAAAACACCAGGCATCCAGTCGGTTAAGGTTTATGCAGTAACAGGTGCATTGATGAACGTGAACAACCTTCCCAGCGGTATGTACATTGTGAAAATCGATACTGCAAACGGTTCGGTGACAAAAAGAATGTTGGTTGAGTAAGATTGACTTTTCATGTGTGAAGGCTGTTCGTCACTGACGGACAGCCTTTTTTGTTACTTTTGATTCATGAAGCACTTACGCATCCTATTTTTCATTTTGCTCGCAGGTATCTTCAATGCCGAAGCCTGTGAATGTCCCGAACTTCACCCCTTAACCCTCGCCGACTGTGGACGCTACGAAGTAATTTTTGAAGGACGTATCGATTCGATTGCCCCGGGGAATGACGACAATGACACCATCGCTTATTTCACCATAAATAAACTGTTCAAAGGAAATTTCCTAACGATAGTTCCCCTTCATTTTGATGGCGAAGCCGACTGTCCGCTCTATTTCCAGAAAGGCGAAACATGGATCATTTACGCCGAAAAAAACAATGCTCAGGAAGCAAGAGTGGAATTTTGCTCCCGTACCCGAAAAATGCCTGCAGCAGGAGAAGACGATATGTTTTTGTACAACTCAGTTTACACTTACAATAAAGAATTACAAATGCTGGCGGAGTTTTTTCCCGACGGAGAAAAAGCAAGTGAAGGAGGTTTGCAGCCAAGAAAATACGAGAAAGTGGATCCTGTAATGATTCCGCTGCTGATGGGGATCTCCCTCGCGTTTATTATTGTTGGATTGTATTTTTTCAGGAAGAAGAAATAAGATTTCCCACAGATTTTCGCAGAATTAGATCTGTGAAAATCTGTAGGAAATTCCTTTATAAAGCACCCAATGTGTTCAGCACATCCTGCTCAGTCACCACTTTCAAATCCAGTTCGATTGCCATGTTCTTAGTAACAGTAACAGAGGTATTGTGTAATCGATATTTCTTGTCCTGATCCATCGCCATTGCGATAATAGTAACATTTTCTCCTTCAGGAACCTCAATAGATTTAAGTTTAGAAACTTTCACTACGGAGAAATAATCCTTCGCAACAATATACACGTCGATAAACTCCGTCCCACTTCCTTTAGCCTTAAATGTGATTTGGGTGGCCGATCCGGATTTACTGTGCAACTTAGCGTTGTTGATCCACCCCATCTGGTATACCGATAAAGCATAATAACCTGATTGAGTTAACACTTTAGAAGCATCTTTTGCTTCCGACCAATTAACATCGGTATCCTTGTTATCGCCATAAAAAACCTTCATATCGTTGAGCAGGTTGTTGGTATCCGGCATCACGGCAGCATAGCATTTCCCTGGTTTGAGCACCAGCTCAGTCCCATTTTTATATGCCCGCACACGAATGGCTCCAGCCGATACCGTTACTTCTCCATCTGCAACTGTACTCATCGGATATTCCATGAAATCCGATTGCGGATACAACTCAATCAATTTAATAGTAATAGGATATGAAACATCACCTCCGCCAGGAAACATAAAGATGGAAGAATCAAGATAAAGTTGTGTTTTCTGCTTGCCGATGATGGGGCCGCCACCAGCCGAATCAATTACAAATTCCTGCTCTTCCTGACGGTGCTTGTTATAAAACTCATCCATGGAAGAGTAAGTATCATCTTCATCATCGCGATCGCTTTCGCAGGAAGCAGTAAATAAAGAAGTGCAGATTAAGAGCGCTGCTGCAAAGCTTTTAATTAATAGAGAATTTTTCATTTCTAATAGAGTTATTATTGGTGTAAGCCGGACAAACGGCATGATTGCCCCCGCAATCTCCAAAGAAAAACGTAAGTCCGATACGAAGGTTGCCTTCACTCCACTTAATATTATAGCGCGCCTCGGCAAAAGGACGCACACAGCCATAATTGCGGATGATGCCTATGCCCGGTTCGGCATTCCAGTTGTGCTGTCGCGCATCTGCATCAGTAGAAGTAGCATAATTGATCCAGTTGTGGTAAGATCCATGCGCCAGGGCATAAATGCCCCACTGGTAAGAAGGGGTAAAATTATAATGCAACGAAGTTCCCGCATAAAAATCGTGAAAGCGGTTGAAGCTCGGATAATACTGCAATTGCGGAGCGATGGTCCAGCGGTGGCTCACAATTAAATGTGCCCGTAAATCGGCGCCGTAAGTCATAGCTGTATAGTTCCATATCCCGGCAAAACCAAAACCTACATCTACCTGGGCCTTTACAGATCCCAGGGAGAGAACAAAAACGAAAAGAAAAACTATTTTTTTCACGTTACTCAGTTATTCACTTGTTGTGAATAAAATTACTAATAATTGCCAAAGCAAAATTTTAAATTTGAAAAAACAATGCCAAGTGAAACTCTGTATTGCAGAAAAGCCAAGTGTAGCAGGAGAAATTGCCAAGATTATAGGCGCCGGGAACAGAAAAGACGGTTACTATGAAGGAAATGGCTATTGGGTGTCGTGGACTTTCGGGCATCTTTGTTCACTCAAGGAACCGCACGACTACGTAGCCAGTCATAAAGCCTGGGACATGTACAGCTTACCCATCCTACCCAAAGAATTCGGTATCAAGCTCATTCAGAACAAAGGCGTTGAAAAACAGTTCAACACGATTAAAAGATTAGTTGCCGACTGCGAAGAAATCATCAACTGCGGTGATGCCGGCCAGGAAGGAGAGCTCATCCAGCGCTGGGTGATACAGCTTGCTGAATGCAAGGTTCCAGTTAAACGATTGTGGATTTCATCTTTGACGGAAGAAGCCATCAAAACAGGATTCAAGAAATTACTCGACGCGAAGGAATTCGATTCGCTGTTCAAAGCCGGTGAATGCCGTGCCATTAGTGATTGGTTGTATGGCATCAACGCCACACGACTGTTCACGATGAAATATGGGAAGAACAAACAGGTGCTGAGTGTTGGCCGTGTTCAAACACCAACATTAGCAATGATTGTGGATCGCTATTTTGAAATTAAGAATTTCGTTCCTCAAACCTATTTCGAACTCAAGACAAATTACCGCGAAGCCATTTTTTCTTACGCAAAAGGAAAAATCGACGAAGAAGAAAAAGCTAAAAAATTACTGGAGGAAGTCAAGGACCAGCCGCTCACCATCACCAAAGTGAGCATTAAGGAAGGGAAAGAATTTCCTCCGAACTTATTTGACCTCACTTCTTTGCAGATTGAAGCCAACAACAAATTATCGCTGTCGGCTGAAAATACTTTAAGCATTGTACAAAGTCTGTACGAAAAGAAAGTCGTTACCTACCCACGTGTCGACACGGTTTTCCTTCCCAACGACATGTACCCTAAAATAAAGGGCATGATGGAAGGATTGGTAGATTACAAAGCCCTGGTGGCACCGTTGCTGGAGAAAAAAATAGCGAAATCGAAAAAAGTATTCAACGATAATAAAGTCACGGATCACCATGCGATTGTGCCAACCGGCGTGATCGCCAACAATATTGCTGGTTTGGAAAAAGACGTGTACGATTTGATCACCCGTCGTTTCATCGCCGCTTTTTATCCGGAGTGTAAAGTTTCCAATACGGCCATCGACGCTACAGTTGGCAAGCACGGCTTTAAAGCTACCGGAAAGCAAATCCTGGAACCAGGCTGGCGCGTAGTGTTTGATAAAGAAACAAAAGTCAGCAAGGAGGAGAAAGAAGAAAAAGAAGAAGACAAAATTCTTCCTCATTTTGAAGAAGGCGAAAGCGGTCCGCACAAACCAGTCATCGACAAAAAGAAAACTTCCCCACCGAAGGAATACACCGAAGCGACTTTGCTGCGCGCAATGGAAACCGCGGGAAAAGCCATAGAAGATGATGAACTGAAAGCATTGATGAAAGAGAACGGCATCGGCAGACCGTCGACGCGCGCCAACATTATTGAAACACTGTTCAAGCGCACTTACATCGAGAAAAAAGGAAAAAAACTATTGCCAACCGAAATTGGTATTAACCTCATTGGCTGTATACAAAACCCAACCTTAAAATCGCCGGAGCTCACAGGATTGTGGGAGAAAAAACTGCGGCAAATTGAAAGCGGTGAATTCTCTGCGCCGCAATTCATCAAAGAAATGGAAGCCATGGTGGACAATATGGTGAAGGAAGTTATTTTCAAACGACCAACACCTGTAGAACAAAAACCTTTATTGTGTCCGAAATGCAAAAAAGGGAAAATCATTAAGGGAAAAGCCGCTTATGGTTGCAGTGAGTGGAAAGGCGGATGCGATTTTCGTGTTCCTTTTGAAGTACTGGCTAATGACGATGCTATTAAGTTACTCATCAACAATGGCAAGGTTACTTTGAAAGGGAAGGTATATCTGTTGGAGGAAGTTTTAAAATAATCCATGAAAAACATTTACATCTTCAGCGGTTTAGGAGTTGACAAAAGAGTATTCAAAAATTTAAATTCCGAAGGCTTTGACACCACTTTCATCCTATGGATCACTCCCAAAAAAAACGAAACCATTGAAGCTTACGCAAAACGATTGTGCGCACAAATAAAAACAGAAAGACCAATTCTCATCGGACTCTCTTTCGGCGGCATGATGGCCATAGAAGTAGCGAAATTAATTGAAACCGAAAAAGTAATTTTACTTTCTTCTGCCAAAACAAAATATGAAATTCCATGGTATTTCAGATTGGCAGGCAAAACAAAAATCCAGAAAATACTTCCTGCAAAAATATTGAGTTCAAGCAACGCAATGCTCAACTGGTTTTTTGGCATAACTACTGATGAAGAGAAAACATTATTGAAAACTATTCTCAACGAAAGTAATCCGCAAATTAACCGCTGGTCGATAGATAAAATAGTGAGTTGGAAAAACAAAAAGATACCGAATAACCTGATTCACATCCACGGCACCAGCGATAGGATTTTACCTTTTCGTTATGTAAAAAAAGATTTCACTGTTGAAAAAGGCGGGCATTTTATGATCCTGAATAAAGCGGAAGAGATCAATGTGATTTTGAAGAAAATATTAATTGCCGACTAGGGCGATAGATCCTTCCTTCGTCAGGAGGACATTACTTACCCATATTTGTATTCTATTCTGGCTGTCCTCCTGACGAAGGAAAGATCTATCGACCTGTACTTTCATTACAAATCAAAATATCATATCTTTAATTCAAATTCAAGTTGGATGAATAAATCGGTATTACTTATTATAGCAGGAGCAATTTTGCTATCATTTATTTCTTTTAAATCGCCTCTATTTGCTGATGAAGAACCTCTTCCATACGGCTCGGCAGATTCTACCGTGAAAGCCATGGTGAAAGTCCTCAAAAAATACAAAGTCCCTTATTTTGCTAAAGTCGACGACCAATACTTATTTTATGCCTGCAGCGGAAAATGGATAGATACCAGTCTTGTTCACTACGCCAAAGGAGATTTCCTCATGGGCATTATCAACGATAAAAATGAAATCATTCTTCCCATTGAATACAACAAAATTTATAATCCCGATGCTACCGCTCGCGGCTATATTGAGTTTGAAAAAAATGGTAAAAGGGGATTGGTGAATTACCATAATAAAAAAATTATAGCTCCGGTTTTTGATGTTATTTTCCCTACAAACAAATGGGGATGTATTGCGAATGGAAGAATAGGAAATACGCTGTACACTATTCTCGACAACGGAAGTCATGTAAAATATTCCTATGGAGAAGATGACGAATCAAGAGACTTCATTGGATATTTGAATTTCGAAGTATCTCCTAACACAGCCACTTACCTCGTATATGATTTACAAAAGAGAGAGAGCGAAGATGAATATTACCCTTCTGCAAAAGGCATTGTTTTTACCCCCTCTTACCTCTTTGATTTGGGATATAAGGAAAAGAACTGTTTCATGAGTTTTCATGACTATTACGATGGCGGGACTTATAAAATCGAGATGTCTATTAAAAAACGTGAGCAGGTTGGTGAAAATATTCTTGCTTTCCTCGGTGAATTTGTTGAACACAGTTCCGACGGAAGAGGCTACATTCTTGAAAACTCACATCTATTCACTACTGATTCCACCGGAAAATTCATACATAAAACCGAGCTTACCGAACCTCGCGATGGCAAATATTTATACATCACTTTCTGGGATGGAACAAAGGTTGATCCAGATGATTATTTTAAAACCCGATTCCACCATGATTCCATTTTTAAAGTTTCTTACATCGCCGATACCATTGATGGCATGAAAAAATACGATCAATTCAGTCACTACAGCTTTTATAAAATATCAAAAAATGGTAAAACACAGAAACTAGAAAGCAACCGGATTTTCGATTGCACAAAATTTATTGAATTGAAAGAAAGGGATTTCAAAGGGGTTTTTATCATTCCAAAACAAACAAATGGAGACACTAACGGCACCTACACCGAACACCTCGACATTCAGGATCTAGAACTCATGCGCAATGAAATTTACGCCGACTACGGTTTTAAATTCAAGGTAGAAAAATGGCAAAAATATTTCGCTACCAAACCATGGTACCAACCCAAATATGATGACGTCAAAAGATTCTTCACTCCTATTGACGAGGCCAATCTCGCCATGATATTAAAAATACAGGAGAAACTAAGAACCAACGAAAAAGCCTTTACCCGTCCGCGTCCAATAAACTATGGTTATGGTGATTGGTAAAATCATTTTATCTCTGCTCATTCTTTTCATAGCAGCCTTAATTGCTTACGGCTCCCTCTCCTATTTCCCAGCCGATTTCACGCACGGTTTTTTATTGGGCAAAAAAGAATTGTTCAATGGTATTTACAAATACGGATTTTACGCACATGTGATTTCTACGCCAATAGTAATTACAATTGGCACTTTGCAAACCTTCTTCCGTTTTGAGAAAAAATACCCCAAACTGCATCGCAATGCCGGAAAAATTTACGTTGCCACCGTTTTGTTTTTAGCAGCACCCGGTGGCTTAATCATGGCTTTTTCGGCCATAGGCGGACAATTGTCCGAACTTTGTTTTTTGCTGCTGGCGATGTTGTGGATTTACTTTACTTACAAAGCATACCAGGAAGCAAAAAACAAAAATTTTAGTGAGCATAAACGACACATGCAGCGCAGTTTTATTTTAATGCTGTCGGCAATAAACCTGCGGATACTGATGTTCATTTTCATCAGATGCAATTTTGAAGGTCCCCAAATGTACACAGTAGCAGCATGGTTATCATGGTTACCAGGATTATTGATTTACGAGTTTGTGCAATACAGGAAAACGCAAGTTCCCTAAGTCAAAAGCCCCTTTGCCTCATTAGTGCTTTTCTTCACGCATTGATTTTATGATTTTTATCCAATAAATTGAAAGTATGCAAAAACTCCTCCTGCTTCTGCTTTTTGTAAGTACGCAAAGCTTTGCTACTAAATACATTCATGTGGTAGTAGCGCTGTGCGACAATAAAAATCAGGGTATCGTTCCGGTTCCTGAAAAAATTGGCAACGGTCAGGATCCAGCCAATAATTTGTATTGGGGTTGCGGCTATGGCGTTAAAACCTTTTTCAAAAAACAGACTGATTGGAAATGCATTAAAACCTATAAAAATCCATCAGTGAAAATCCTGGAAAGATTGGTTTTCAAACATCGTGATTCGGCAATTTACATGATTGCCGACGCTTATGACGGAAAGGAAATCAAACAAAGCACACTGGATTTTTTCGCCTTCGCATCGGGCAAAAATAAATTTGATATAAAGGTAGATTCTCTCACTACCGTTAAAGCAGGAGGCAATGCCGATTTGGTATGCTATGTGGGTCACGATGGATTAATGGATTTCACTATTGACACTCAATTCCCTCCTGCCGATAAAAAGGTGCGACAAACTATAGCACTCGCCTGCTACAGCAAAAACTTTTTTGCGCAACATTTAAAAGCAACCGGTGCGCAACCGCTGGTGTGGAGCACGCACCTGATGAGTCCGGAAGCTTATACACTTGATGCCTCAATTGATTCGTGGATATTAAAAGAAGCCGCCGCTGTCACCCGAGAAAAGGCAGCTCAAGCTTACAACCAATACCAAAAATGCGGCATCAAGGGTGCACGTAATTTATTAATAACAGGATGGTGATTGCTATGAAAAACATTTTTATCCTTTCCTCCATTGTCCTTCTTTTCACCTGCGCCAGTCAGCCAGAAACAAGAGAAGCAACATTTTCCTCTTGCGATGGCACTATTGCCATCGAAGGAAAAAACATTCAGGAAAGATTTATTTTGCCTGAAGGATTTGAAAGAACAAAAGGCGATTCTTTTGCGCTTTTCCTGCGCAGTTTTCCGCTGAAAGAAAACGGTGAGAAAGTCTATTTGTATGACGGTCGGGAAAAAGGAAATCAAGGTGTAGCAGCGGCTGTTCTCGACATAGATGTTGGCAAAAAAGATTTGCAGCAATGTGCTGATGCGGTGATGCGACTGCGCGCTGAATATTTGTATCAACGTCAACTCTATGATAAAATTCATTTCAACTTCACCAATGGTTTCAACGCCGAATACAGTAAATGGCGGCAAGGTTACCGCATAAAAGTAAAGGGCAATAGCACCTCGTGGTATAAAGCAGGCGAAGCCGACAATTCAGTGACATCATTTAAAAAATACCTGGAAATGGTTTTCTCCTATGCAGGCACGCTCTCCCTGTCGAAGGAACTTAAACCTGTTGCGCTATCGGATATTCGTCCGGGTGATGTTTTTATTTATGGAGGTAGTCCGGGACATGCAGTAATTGTAATGGACGTTGCACAAAACAAAGAAGGGCAAAAAATATTCATTATTGCACAAAGCTACATGCCAGCACAAAGCATTCATGTTTTGGTAAATAACAACGACAGCTCCTTGTCTCCCTGGTATAATTTGAATGCAAGTGACAAACTATATTCTCCCGAATGGACCTTTGAAAAATCGGATTTAAAACGATTTTAAATAAAAAGCCCTGAAAAATTTCAGGGCTTTTTACCTTAACAATTATCGCATTTACAAAACCACCACCACTCGCTTCACGATAACACTTTCTCCCGATTGAATCTGCACAAAATACACTCCCGAAACCTGATTCGCTAAAATTGAATGTTTCGTATTGTTTTCAAATACATATTCTTCCAATAGCATTCCCGATGAATTATAAACCTTCACTACAGAAGTCAACTCCGCACCATAAACCGTAAGTAAAGTTCCTGATTCATCAGTTGGGTTTGGATAAATCAAAGCTTGCAAAATATTGCTTGCCGACGGCACTGATTCCAAGTTCTGAACGGATTGAACATTTTCCATTGCATTGGCTGGAGCCGCTAAAAATCCGCAGCTTTCGATAACGAGATCAGGATCACTGTTATCCTCGCTGGATGAGAAACCGAGATAGGCTGTATTGCCGAATTTACTTCTGTCGTAAATCAATTGCCCATCATAATCTTCAATACTCCAGTCAGCTACCAACCCTGATTGAGCAGCAGTAAATCTGGTAGAAATATTGGAATTCAATTCAACAGACGTGCGTGCTACATTCCACATTCGGGTTTCAAATATTTTCCCATTAAATGCTCGGTCTGAATTATCGTAACCGGTATACAATGTATTGTTGTATTTTTTATACATACCCCAACCAGAAGAAATGGTGGTGGAACCAATTGATCTGCCATCAAGATAGAAGGAGATTACATTTTGATTTCTAACCACCGCTACATGATGACATTGACCATCTTTTAATGATGGGAAATATTCGGAGCTTACGTTGTAGAAATTATTGTATGTACCTCTATTCAATTGCAAAATTAATACAGCTTCCACTTCCGTATTGAATAATGTAAACAAGTACCCAAGTCCTCCTCGTCCCGAAATGATAGCTCCTCCATTATCATTTGCTCCAAGTTTTATTTTGGCTTCAATAGTGAAGTCGTTCTCGTTAAACTCATAGTCGGCAATAAATGGAGCTGAAATAGCTACATCGCGAGTTTGAAAATTAGCTGCATTGTATGGCGGACAATCATTTTTCACTTTAACAGTGACATAAGATGGCACAGAAGGGCAGCCACTTTGAGCAGTTCCTGTTACGGAATATACAACATTGCCGCTGGCTGTTTTTGAAATTTGATGTCCGGTTTCGGCTCCTGGTGTCCAAACCAAAGAACTAAATCTTGAATCATCATTCTTCCAGATAACATCCCCCGAAATATTTGCGCTGTAAGACGAACCAGTTTTATCAGTTAAAGTATTGCCCTTTCCTTCTGTCATTGGATAATGTAAAAGCAAATGCTGAGCACTCAGTCCTTGCTCTTTTGAAAGAGCAAGAATGTCGTTTTCACTTAACACTTTAGTGTATAAACGGAAATCTCTAAGATATCCCTTGAAGTAATGCTGCTCAAAATCAGCACCGATATTCAATCCGTATACACTATAAATCCCTCTGTTATTAGATGCAGTTTTCGATACCTGCGTACCATTGATGTAAATTGCACGATAAGGATTTATAATGTCTCCAAATACAAATGTAAGATGTGTCCATTTTCCAAAATAAGATGAAAAATCTACTTCATCAGCGTATCCAGAATTATAACTGCTGCCCGATTGAAGCACCAACTTTTTATTTGCAGCATCAATATAAGCAGACATGCCGTCCCACATACTTCCGGCGCTAAACACCCCCAGCTTTTCGATGGCATCGGCATCTGATTTCACCCAAACAGAATAGCTCAAAGCTTTGTCTCCTGCTGGCAATTCAATGATGGTATTAGCTATATTTCCGCTTAATCCAGCATAATATGGAAAACGTTCAGCAAACAAATCAAAGTTCCTTCCTGCGCACACTGCCAATCCTTCATTCACCTGGATAAATTGAGTTGATTTGGTTCGGATTTGTGTGCTCACTTCCTTAGGACATAGCGTAGACCCCACTGCTGTTGATTTTACAGTAATAGTGTGATTTAAAGAGGCATTATCGATAATTATTCTGGATCCGTAATTTTCGAGAATCTCATCATTATAAATCCACTCATGATAATAACCTCCCCAAGAAATACCCGCGCTCACCGACAAGCTCAAATGACCTTTAGATGGCGACATATCCTGAGCAGCCAAGCCAACAGCTTCATCCATCATCCAGTAATGCACTAAACCACTTTCGTTTCCTTGTAATTGCTTGTTGTAATTGGTTAATATCTGCCCATCATTTCTAACCGAATTCCAGATACGAACTTCATCCATCGCGCCTTTATAATATCCTAATGCTCCACCCCCTAAAGTATAAGAAAGGTGAGGAACAAATGAAGATGTAACTCCAGTTGATACTTTATTTCCATTAATATATAATGAAGGCACATTATTATTATAAACCACAGCCACATGGTTCCATCCACTTAATACACCATTCCAGGTAAGCACCTTTTTTACAGCTGTATTACTGCTTCGCTCCACTATCGTCACCCCATCAGCACCATAAACTACCCCTACCCCGGCATGACCACTTGCCCATGTGGCCGAACCATCATTAGGATGCAACACATAGCGATTCAATTTAGTTCCCTGCGATTTGTACTCCATCACTTCTGACGAGTTAAGCCAGAATTCAACAGTGAAATTATTTTTCAAATTGTACACCTTCGACCTGCTGACGGCACCATCTACACCATTCAATTGCAAGAAAGTTCTTTGATCGGCTGTCAATTGAATAGTAGCCTTTTGCTGACCTTCGCACACAATAATTTCATCGGGCAAAGTCACGTTAACAACCGGACGATACATTACCTGCTTGGAATCCGAAGACTTAATGCAGCCCATATTATTCACCACAACTTTATAAGTACCCATATCAGTAATGGTGAGTGCACTTTGATTTTCACCATTCATTGCTACATCATTTTTATACCACTGATAATTGGCATAAGGTTGTAATTCCACATTTTGCACTACAGCAGAAACACTTTCTGATCCACACACTTCATTATCACTTAAAGTAAATTCGGCATAAGTTGCCCCCTTTACCTGCACTTCATTACTTGATGTAATTTCAGCGGCACATCCATCGGTATTTTGCAATGTGGCCGATATTTTATCTCCCGAATTCAAATATCCGGTGCTAAAAATCCAGGAATCACTGCTTTGTGCCAATTGATTATTCACATACCAATTGATTACAGGTTTCGCTCCACCATTTAAAGTAGTAGCCGACAATTCCATTATTCCTGCAGCCTCGTATATTCTTAATCCAGCAATTCCTGTAACCGAACTGCGCAATTCAGCAACAGCATAAATTTGTACAGGCGGAGTCTTCAAACTTGTGTACACTAAAAAATTATTTACAAAATATTTGATCTTAGTGTCTTCGTATGAAATCCTTAACACATCATTCAACACAACATTTGATAACGTTTTCACCGTTACTCCACTTTCCATGATTACAAGTTTATTGGCAGTAAGAGCAAAGCAATATGGTATTGATGACCTTGAATTATTTAAGTAAGATGCACTCAAACCAATTGTGCGCGTATCTGTTAAATCATGGATTTTATATTCGAGTCCACCATTCCTGATCAGTGCACTGCTAAACGCCGATCCTGTTGTACCCGAATTCGACAATAAAGTATTTGCAGCATTTACAGTAGCATTTCGCAGAGACACCCACTCAATGTTTTTCCAGGTTAAGCCATTGCATATTTTATCTGGAGAACTAGGTGTAAGCTGAATGGTAATTTGAGGAATAATAATTTCCTTCTCCATTTTAACAGCTTGCGGACTCAGTATTTTATTGTCACAAACACCATTGCTCACATACTGGAAGGAAACAACATCATTCTCTGCAAACATTGCGCTGGCTAAACTCGCTAATACACTGCTATTATTTGTTGACGCGTTATCTACAGCCACTCCATTGATGTACCAAGTAGCGACACCAGCAGTACAGTCGACATTATCCACCTGGATCTTTTTAAGATTTCTCTTTACCACAGAAATGCTTAACGTTTGCGTATTATTATACATCGCAATATCAGGATACAAAGCAGCACTTGGCTTGTTTACAGAAGTATAAATTTTCAACTTATTTCTATAGTACACCACATAACCCGACTCAATACCTACCGATAGCACATCATTATTCGCGAAAGGAGAAACGGTTTTTACCGGCTTCCCTTTTTCGTAAATAACCAATGTACCAGTACTTGTTCTAACAAAAGCATATTCGGTTTGCAGGTAATCATGGCTCGCATTATTAACATAACTCAAACCAAGCGCCCAAACACTTGCCTTCACTTGCATTTGTAAATATTGTCCTTCAGCTACAACCGATTTACCTAAAGCACCAGCATTCCAGGAAGCCGATGAATTCGATTTACTGATCACGCCATTGGTAACAGAGACATTACTTAAGTTAATCCACTCAGGGGAAATAGCCGCCGGAGCACAAATCTTGTTATCCGGAAAAACTTCTATCGTTCGTGCAGTAACATTGGTAGGCTGAAAGTCAATATAAGGAACTCCGGTGTAAACATCTCCACACTCATGAGTGGTTTTCAACTCCACAGTCACAGGATCAAGAGAACTTGTTGTGTAATTAAATGCATTTACATTTCCCGCTAAATCCCCTGAACTATTATACCATCTTAAGGTATACGGATTGGTAGCATTTGCAACACTTGCCGATAATTGAAATGCCTGAGGTTTATTGATTGTTATACCCGACAAAGAACCAGCACTTGTAATAATAGCATTGATATATAATCGCGATGTTAACGCATTAGACACCGTATATATCTTCGTATTGTTTTTGTAATATGTAATCAAAGAACCTTTGCGCTCAATTTTCAGCACATCACCATTTTTATAAGTAATGTACGGACAGCAAATCGTAGCACCATTCACCCACATATATACTTCACCGCCCATAGACTGCAGCGCATACTTGATTGAGTTACTTGAAGAACTACTTGTTATTTGCGTATTTGACAACCCAAAAATCACATTCGCACCAATAGGATAACTCACACTTCCATCGCCATCCAAATAATAATGCGAAGTTACTTTTGCCTGACCTGCTGTTAAAGTCGCAATTTTTTTACTTTCATCTAGCATCACATTGCTAATTGGAATCCAAGTAATTTCTTCACTAATATTTACATTTTCGCAGGCTATATTTGGCGTTGCCACAACGGTAACAACAGGTGTTTCAAATTTCAACACACCAAATGGTTTAGAAGTATCAGCACAACCCAATGGATCAGTCACCACCACTTTATACAATCCAGAGTCGGCAACATCGATATAGGCCCCTCCTTTACTAAACATCTGATCGCCTTTATACCATACTGCAGTATGACCGGCAGCAAGATAAGTTTGCAAACGCAAGGATTCTCCAGTACAAATAACATGTTCCTTATTGGAAGTGATCCAGGTATTTTGAATTTCAATCGGCACTTCATTGCTAACCACAACCGGATGTGAACTAACCAGGCGGATTTTGTAATTCAATCCTCCCTGGAGGGCACTATCAAGTATCGTTGCAAAAACAGTGTCACTCTCCGAAGACGGATTAAAACCAAGAACGGTTGGATGAGCAAAACTTCCATTTATGTCCGACAATTGTAAAATAAAATTATTGTCAGCAGCGAAGTTCCCGCTTGCTGTATAATTAAAAGCTAAAGGATTGGTTCTGCAATAAGCGACTTTATTCACATTATCGAGAATCACCGATGGTGGATTTATCGTAATATCTTCTTTGTTATCCAGCGCCACAAACTTAGGCGAAGTACTTCTTACGCGCACACGATAGCCCGTAGCAGGTGTAAGTACCGAAGGTAAAATAGCGGATATAGTCCCCTGTGTTGTACCTTGCAAAGAACCAATTACAATAGCTTTTGAAAAATCACCATGTTCATCCGATAACTCGGCGGTAAAAACATTATCGGTATTAAAATTATATCTGGTAATTACCGGTATCGAAATATTTTCACCAGCATTGTATGCAAGAGGATTTACTTTTCCGGTAAAAAGCGGTGCAATAGTAATGTCTTCACCATTATCACTACCAACAATTACTGGTGAAGTTGAAACAACACGTACTCTGTACTGCGTTCCCGCTGGCACAAAATCAGGCAAAGTAACACTCACTCTTCCATAATTTATTCCCGCTACTTTTTGTAACACAACAGGCTGAAGGAAATCGCCATTTTCATCAGATAGTTGAATTTCAAATTCATTATCGGTATTAAACATTCCGTTGGCCGAATAATAAACATCCATCGTTTCACTAACAGTGTATTGCAATGGCGAAATACTATAGGTGAAAATTTGCTGTGGCACTATACTAATCTCGTTGGTAATTGCATAACCTGTAATAGCAGGATCAGAAGCCACCACTCTTACTTTATAATGTACACCTGTAGCAGCATTTACAGGAATGATCCCCACAATACTTCCAGATGTAGTGTAAGTAGATGTACCAATCACTGTAGGACTGGCAAATGACCCTGAGGCATCGGAAAGTTGCAATGTAAACACATTACCTGAATTAAATGCGGCAAGGGCTTCATACGTTATATAAATCTGTTGCCCCTTTACATATTCGGTTTGCCAAGGATTATTAGTAAACAAAGCTCCAATTCTTATGTTTTCTTCGTTATCACTACCATTAATCTGCGGATAGAAGGAAACAACGCGAACACGGTACTGATCCGACCAGGTAGTGTTGGCTGGAAGAGTCACCGTATAAGTAGTAGAAGTACTTCCTGTAAACACACCTAAAGTTGTTGCCGAAACAAATGAACCATTAACATCCGACAACTGTACTTTGAACTGATTATCACTTTTAAAATTCCCCTTAACTATAAACGGAACACGTATAGTTGATCCTGGCAAATAACTTAAAGGCGTTACTTTTTTGGTAATGATTTCCGGAGATTTAATCGTAATATATTCACCATTATCCCAACCATTATATTGCGGTGCCGAAGAAATTACACGCACGCGATAGGCATTTCCTGGAATTACATCATACGGAATTTCAACAGTAAAATAGCCGTTTAACATTGCCCCTGTTATAGTAGTAAGGTTTCTACCCGATTCAAAGCTCCCGTTTTCATCGCTTAGCTGTAAGGTGTATATGTTGCTTGCATCAAAGCAGCCTTTTGCAACAAAAGGAACCGTCATAAGATCACCAACATAATACTCTAACTGCGCTAATTTTTCGGTTTGAAGTGGCTTGTATACTTCAGGATCGTTATAGGTTTCGTAATCAACATAACCATCTTTGGTATTATAAAACACGTGATACAATCCTTCTTCAATTTTAAAAGTCTTGAAAGCTCTTTCTTTCGGAAACACAACTTCTTCCAATTTATTACCATGGTAATCGGTTTTCACCATCCATATTCCTGTACTGCTACCTTGCTTATCACCCGATACAGGGGAATCAGAAAATCCATACATCGTTAAAGTATTGGCTGTTTTTTCTACGTGCATAATCTGATCGGTACCCGAGCCTCCAAAGCGATAACTTTTGGTTACTTCAAAATTCGCATTCAGTTCAAAACACCAGTAGTCAGAACCGCCTCTCCCTTCAATAGTGATATCGTTACCCAGCCCCGAACTAACATTGGCATACAAACGATAAGTTCCATCGGGCATTGAAATGAAATCAGCAAACTGCGCACCGTCAGCTGCGTTTGCACCACCATATGTTTTATCCAGCAATTGTGTACCGTTAGCATCAATTTTCACCATCCATACAAATGAACTACCTTTTTGCGGGGCCTTTAGATTGGTAGGATTGTCTTTGGTATAGTAATTCATATCTATTCCATATACATCACCTAAAAGCAATATAGAATGATCAGGCAATTCTACTAACTTCTTCAAATTATCGTAGCCATGTGAACCATAATACTTTTCCCATTGTAAACTTCCCGAAGAATTTATTTTAACCACCCAGTAATCCTCATAGTTAACACCTACCGGACGCACCAATACTTTACCATTGGGTAGTTTAATTAAAGGATCTCCTTTTTCCAGACAATCGTTGTACTCACTCGACGCATAATAATCGGAATACCCGCCGATAAGGTAGCCACCATCAGAGGTTGGAATAATTTCAGTAGCGACATCATTAAGAAAGCCTCGATATGATTTCTCCCATTGCAACGCGCCGTTTTTCGAGATTTTTATTGCCCAAAAATCATCCCCTGCCTTGCTATATCCATTGTTAACGTACCAATCGGTACAAGAAGCCTTGCAGAAACACGCGCCATTGGTTTGCGATCGATCGAAGCCCGGATCTCCCGAGGACTTACCCACAACTAAAAATCCACCATCGGGAGTAGGAGTTACATTATAAGCATCATCGGTACCGTATTTGCTTTCAAACGTTTTTTGCCAAACTGTTTTACCACATTTGTCTATGAGGAGAATTGCAAATTTGTAATTTCTTTTTCCCACAATAACATATCCTCCATCTGGGAGAGCCTTAACTTCCCGGCCAAGAAAATCAGCTGTGCCATTGATAACTCTTGAGGGCGATGACTCAAGTTCACGAATACCTCGTGCTTTATTACTCAGACCTAAATTTTTATCGTCTTTAAACGCTTGTATTCGATAAAAATATTCCACCCCAAAAACAGTATTTGGATCGAGAAAATAAATCGAATTTGGCGGTAACGAAGCAATTTGGGTATAGCTTCCATTTAATGTGGACGAACGCAACACCTTATACTCCGTTTCGTCTTCAGCATTATCTACCCAGGTGAGCCAGAGTTTAGAAACATTTGCACTTGCAATAAGGCCACTTGGTGCAGTAGCGCTAACATGAACCGTATGTTTTCCACTCCCCATACAACCATTATTATCCGTAGCTGTTAGGATATAAACGTAAGTTCCAGGAACTTGCACTCCATCAAATGTGGCACTGGTATTTTGAACATTGCTTAAGGCTGTGGCTGGATTCCAGGCGTAAGAAGAGTACGCGCCCGCACCACCGCTAACGATAGAGCTAAAACTATGTCCTTCACCTTTGCTTACTTCTGCTGTTGATTCACTTACTGTAATCGGACTGACGTTCACCAACACTGCATCGTAACCTACACAGCCTGAACTCAAATCTTTCACCGCAAAAACAAATCGGTAATTTCCAGGGGTAGTTATAGTAACCGTGGGATTTGAAACTCGTGTATCGCTGAAAAAGCTTGCTGCTGAGGATGGCGTTGCTTCCCAATAATACTGTTTTCCGGCGCGGGTTCCTGTTCCAAGCTGAAGTGCTGTACCCGGACAAACATTTTGATCTTCCCCTGCAATAGCCCTGGCATCTTTAAAAGTATAAGTAGCCTCTGTTTCATCCAATACAGTACATTTAACCCCATCCCATTGCACCGCTTGAATAAAGAAAGTCTCAGTATATGGAAAAACGGTTGATTCGTTAAAATAATCAACTTTAGTTTTATTGCGCGGCCACTCACCGCTTCTACTTCCAACTATTCTAAAATCAATAGCACATACTGTTTCCTTTAAAGAAACCGTAAACTCGGGAGCCTTACCATTCCAGCAAGTGGTAGAAAGGGAATATTGATCGATTCTACCCGCACAACCTGTTGCTCCTTGACCTGGCACAACCTTTACTGTGGTAGCTTTATTAAATATTGAACTACCCGCAGATGGAGAAGTATGCAGAACAGTATATGTACCTGCGGTTTTAAAATTATGATATTGTTCACCCGAACCATTTCCTCCTACCTTTGAATTATGCTTGACAAGCAAATTATCTTCAGGATCAACAGAGCCCAAATTAAAATTCCAATAACTGTCCCTTAGAATATACTTTGTATTATTAATGAATGCCAATTTTGTCATTGTATTCATTCCTACCTCTACTGGCGGATCAGGCTGTGGATCGCATACCATTTTCCCGTAGTAGTAACTCATGTAGCAATCGCCCGGAGCCCAGGTTATATCGTTAATTACAAATGTTGGATATGAAGCTGAGCTTTTCACCTCAACCATTTTGCTGGTGCTTTTGCAATTTTCATAAGCGCAAATGGTAAGTGACACCTTATAAGTGCCTTCTGAAAGATAGTCATGCCTTGGCGACCAGTCGGTAGTGATGCTTTCATCACCAAAATCCCACAACGCTGTAACACCCGCATTAGCTGGACTTACCCAAGTACTGGTATTCATAAATGTTGCGCCGTAATCAATATCAATTGGTGATTGCACATCAAAATCAACTGCAAAATATTTAGGAACTGTTCGATATACTGAAACTGCATTGAAAAAAGTCCATCGGCTTACTGTATTGTCAGCCATAAATATGGTAAGCGTTATGTCTCTAGGCCCTTCCTTTGACCAAGAAACCCTTGGTATTTCTTTATTTTTCTCTTCAGGTCCACAAACAACATCGGGACCAAAATCCCAGTAAAACCTGGTAACATCACTCGATATATCTGTTGGCGTTAAAGTGATATATTCTGACACATCTGGACTTGCATCAGAAACTTCAAAACGGGGATTAATTATGGTGGAAGGATTTCCGATAAAAGGCTGAATTTTCTGTGTCAAAATCATCGTCGAGTTCTTATAAACATTCAAGATTATGTTCTTGACACCAGCCGTATTATAAGTAAAGGGAGGTGGATTAAAATCATGGTCATTTCCCCAAAAAACGCCCAAACTTGAGGATGGTCCTAACAACCACTCGTAAGTATATTCAGCTCCAGAAAAATTCTTGGTCACTGTGCATTGAACTTCTTCATTTAGAAAAAAGATATCCTTGTTTAGCTGCAAGGACATTTGCTCAAAAGCAAGGTCACAAGGCGGACAATTCCCTCCGCAATCCACATCATTTTCTAAAAAATCCTTCACCCCATTAAAGCATGTATTAGGATATTCTTTGTAAGGACAATAGGCCGGAACTTTGTAATTGTTCGCCTTTAAATCGGCCGCAGTCCAATTGGGAGCCAAGTATGGTAAAAAATTACCGTCAACAAAGTATTTTGAAAAGCGACCGTACCTGTCCGAATAGTTAGGACTAACATCTTCTCCTTCAATAGTGGTATCTTTACAAAAAGAGCTTCCTCCATTTAAATTCCCGATATATTCGCCATCTTTATTAAACAAAGCAGATCCCGATGCACCTTTATAAGTAACACCGTCACCACTCCATCTTACCTTATACCAATAACCATTTGCATCAACATTTCTACTTGCATCTACGGCTAAAACCTCCTTACTCGTAATCGACATTCGTTTTACATCGGCACTCGCATGATGCACTGCTACTTTATTTTCACCTTCGGCTAAAACAGCTTTCGCCTCCGCATTCCAGGATGCAAAACACAATTGCATTTTCACTGGTGGTTTCTCTACAATTTTCAATAAGGCATAATCCCCTTTTAACTTCTGACCATCGTCGGCGCTCAACACTTGGATTCCCGATAATGACTTAGCATTTTTTGCTGAGCTATAGTTGCCTTCACAAGTTGTGGATTCAAAATCAAAAAGCGCTACATACTTTAAATAAGTTTCAGGATAATCGGGATTAACACAATGCCGGGCCGACATAAAATATGGGGTACCATCACTTTTTGAGTTATTTACCAAAGTTCCCGAGCAATAACCAGAATATGAACTATTGTTTACCCCAGAAGGACGTAACAACATTCCCACTGACTTCACCATTTCATCATAATATGGAACTGATCCTTGTTTACAAATCACATTATCGGTACACGCCGCTATGGAATAATTGACTTTAACATTAACAGCAATTCGATATAAATCCATAAAATCGGCCACAACTAACCCCACTCCCACAACCCCCAGATCATTCACATGAGCCGGCACATAATATTCTACCGTTACATGGTTTCCAGGAATTGGCTTAGTTGCATACCACCTTCCAGTTGGATTATTTTTACTGGTAATGGCATCGGTAGATGTTTTTTTATCGGCACTATACACGAAAAGCTCTGCACCATCGGGAATCTTGCAAGTATCAAAATGAACCTGAAGTGAATATGCGTAAGAAACCGAAAAAGAATAACGATAAATTCTATCCCCATTTGGCAATACCGCCTTATAGCCGTCCTTTAATAAGTCAACCTTTACTGAATTGTTATATCCCCATACTCCACCGTCTCTGCATGTCTCACAATTACTTTCCCCAGCTGCCTTTTTCAAGGAATCAACATTCACTTCCGGTAAATGAAAAACCGGGACATTGTTTTGGGTAGATCTAAGCTCAGGGGTATAATACGAAGGTGGATTCACTTGTGCTTTGATCCCTGCGGGGAAAAACAATAAAATTCCAACGATAAAATTGATCAATAACCTTCCTGCGGAAGCAAAATTGCTTCCCAAATTGATGTGACTCATAAAGTTAATTTAGGGGGACAAATATACATATCGGAGGACTTAAGCCATTGTAAATCCGAAGCTAATTCACCTCAAAAAATAAACTATATCAAAAATGGGTATATGATTGCCGTCATAAGCCATTTGCTCATTAAGCGCCAAAACCAATTCAAATCCAAAAAAAACAAACACCTTAATATCAACAACTTAAACAACAATAAAAATGCGACCAAAGCGCACATGGCAACAATTTAAAATATTGATTATCAGTATTTTAAATAATATTTTCCCTCAAATTTCCTTGTTTTACAAAACAAGAGTCTCTACTATTGCAAAAGTATCGGGCACTTTATTCTAAACTTAATTTAATCCTTATGAAAAAAAATCTACTTGTCCTGCGTTGGGCAATCCTCTCTTTTGCGTTGATCTTTTTTGCGCAATTGAAAGCGCAAAACGTAAATGCAGGAAAAAGCATTTCTATTATTAACAACTTAAGTAGTTCACAAAAAAATGGATCTTCGCAAAGCATTCCTATTGGAAATGGAAAATCCTTACTTCTCAATGTTAATGTAGTTACCTCCGAGCAAGGTAACACCACTATCATTGGTAACATAAATAATGAATCGAACGCAACTTTTCACTTGCATGGAAACGCTACTAACCTAAAAGGTTCCTTCATATTAAAAGACAAAAAGCAAGCCTACCAGTTTACAACCGATGCCAACGGAAATGCTATCGTATCTCCTATCAACATCGATAATTTAATTTGCACCGAGTACCAGCATGAACCTTATGCTACTAAAAACAAAAGCATGTTTGCTCCACTTCCATCGTCGGCAGTGAACGACCTCCAAAGTCTTCCGGGTGCAGGGGCTGTTGTTTTATTAGACTTTGATGGTCAAGTTGTTTCGGGTACCTACTGGAATGGCGGAAATACTATTAATGCCGCTCCATCAGGTTTTGACAACAATACCATCGAGGAAATATGGGAAATGATCAGCGAAGATTTCCGTCCGTTCGCCCTCAACATCACCACAAACGAGGCGGTTTATTCTGCTGCTCACCCCAACCAACGTATGCGCGTAATTTTTACGCCAACCAATACTGCTGCTCCTGGATCAGGAGGCGTGGCATATATTGGAAGCTTCACCTGGGGCAACGAAACGCCTTGCTGGGTTTTTAACGGTGGCGTGAAAGGCGCCGGAGAAGCGGGATCACATGAGATTGGTCATACCATGTATTTGTACCATGACGGGCGAACCAACCCTTCAGAAACATACTACGCCGGACACGGAGATTGGGCTCCCATCATGGGTGTTGGATACTACCGAAATGTAGTTCAATTCAGCAAAGGAGAATATCCTTACGCCAACAATTCAGAATCTGATATCGCTGTCATTGCAGGCAATAATGGATTCACATACAGAAACGATGATTTTGGAAATACCGCAAATGCGGCAACCGAAATCGATCCCGATCACAATGGTTTGGTAAATATTTCCGGAATTATTGAATGGCGAACGGATTTGGATGTTTTTAGTTTCCATACCAGCGGAGGTAACTTAAATTTAGATTTCAATCCGGCAACTCGTCACGGAAATTTAAATATTTCTGTCACTTTAAAAGACATCAATGGTTATACTTATGCCACTGTAAATCCAAACGGACTTGCTGCTCCTTTCAGCATTTATTTACAAGCCGGAACTTATTTTATTTTTGTTGATGGAGCAGGCGAAGGAGATGTTAACTCAACAGGTTATTCTGACTACGGTTCTGTTGGAACTTTTAACATTACTGGTAGTGTTCCGCCTTATTCAAATACCAATCAGGCACCCATTGTAAGTATTATCAATCCTACCAGCGGGCAAAATTTCACTGTAAATCAGCCTTTCGACATTACAGCCACAGCCTCTGATCCGGATGGAAGTATTACAAAAGTTGAGTTTTATGTCGGATCAATTTTAGTTGCTACCCGCACTATGCTTCCATACTCAATAAACTACACTCCAACTGCAACAGGCACATTGCTTTTAACTGTAAAAGCTTATGACAATGGCACTCCTGTGCTTTCAACCGTTTCGTCAATAGTACCAGTTAATGTTCTTCCTGGCGAATCAGAGGTGTGCACAGGTAGCGCAGCCAACGGCGATTACACCTACGAAGTTGGTAAAATTAACGGGGTAAGCACTATTAAATTTATTCCAGGTGCGTCTATCACCGGATGCAACGCTGCATTGATTTATTACAAAGTAGATAACGGCCCTATCATGGGCTCGTACATGGAAGCATCGGGAAGCAACTTTGTTAAAACCTATTCTGCACCTGCAGGATCTGTGGTTACATTTTACTTCACCTACCGAATTGGTAACACAAACATGGAAAGAAACTCAAGTGCTAATCCTCACTCTATTACCGAAGGAAATTGCAACGGTGCAATCAACAATCCGTCGGGATGTACTGGAAGTGCTGCTAATGGCGACTACACTTTTGAAGCTACATCGAGCAATGGAATCACCAGTATTAAATTTATTCCAAGCACACCTATTGCTGGTTGCAACATGGCCATCATTTACTACAAAATTGGCAATGGTGGCTTAGCAGGATACTACATGGATGCTGCAGGAACCAATTTCACAAAATCGTTTGCTGCTCCAACAGGATCAACAGTTACCTTTTACTTTACCTACAGAGTGGGTACTACTGGTGTTGAAAGAAATTCAAGCGCTTCACCTCATTCATTCATCGTTGGAAATTGTGGTTTGAATGCACAGGCAGGAGAAGCTACTACAATTGAAACGCTTGTGAATGAAACTGTTTTAATTTATCCTAATCCAGCTCAAAACGAAGTAAATATTAAAGCAAGCGATGCATCAATTAACTCTATTATCATTACAGATTTATTCAACAGAGTGGTTGTACAGCAAGAAACCATTGCTGAAAATGCAACTTTAAAATTGAATGTTTCAAGTTTAGAAAACGGAATTTATTTCGCTCATCTCAAAGGTCAATCCAATGAAATAGTAAAAACTATTGTGGTTGAAAAATAGATTATCAATTCTTCATTATTCCTTTCAAAAGGAATAATGAAGAATTTTTTCATTTCATTTGTTACTCATATATCTACTTGCATCGATATTCTACAAGGCCCTTATAACCATCGAACTATCGCGATTGTATACATACAACTCTCCTCCCTCAGGAATAAGAAACCTGCTGAAATGCAATTGAAGTGCATAAGCATACGACACGGTAAAAGAATATTTCCACAAAACATCTCCATTAGGTAAAATAGTTTTCTTCCCGCTTTTCAATAAATCAACTTCTACCTGGTTATTGTACCCCCAAACCCCTCCATCTTTACAGGTGAGACAATTCTCCTCATTTACCCCAGCTTTAAGGGAATCAACATTGTGCTCTGGAAGCTTGCGTACCACATCCTCCTTCACTGCGGAAAGAATTGAAAATGAAGGCGGCATTTTTTGCTCGCTGATTTGCGCAAAAAGGCCAGAAGTAACAAAAAAAAGAATAAACAAAAAAGAAGAGCACTCTTCGTCTTTAAGATCAGGTTCACAACTAATAAGTTTAGAGGGCCGCAAATACACCCCCTCCCTATCGATAAAACTTTCAGGATGAAATTACTAGCTCAGTAAAAAAACCGATCAAAAATGGGTATGCCTCCCACTGACTGTGAGTCGGATTTTTTAGCTTTACCCCATCCAACAAAGAACTTATTATATTGATTTCCTGCGCTCCATTGCCATCCTTTTTATGCTGATGGCGAATATTTCTCCCTACATTTTTATTGCAAATACACCCGTGATTTTACGAATCATGTATTCACTTGCAGCGCCGACTTTCATCTTTTTATGCGGTTACTCTGCAGTGAAATTCAGCTCCAGCAGCAGTTTTGCTTTCTGGCGCGTGATTTTCGCTGCAGCCTTTATCGACGCCTTCATCTGGCACCTCATGCCTTTCAGTGGTTTTGATGTATTGTATGTTATTTCATTAACAGTTTTGTCGGTGCAGCTTTTCATGAAAGTCCCTGCCTACGTGCAGCACCTTTGTTTCTCTGCTGTACTTATAGCATGGATCCTCACTTCCATTTATATTCCTTATCGCTTTGAACTCGAAGACAGCTTTAACTTCAATTTAAAAAACTCCCTTACACGTTTCTTCATCGACGGATGGTTTCCTTTCCTTCCATGGATCTTGATCGGCTGGGCGGGCGCCTACTTTGCCAAGTACCACCTGGTAGAGAACAAATTCACTATATGGGAAGGGATCATGCTTTTTATTTTCGGACTCACCTGGGCTTACCAACATCCAATGAATGGCGCCAGAAACGGCTACCTGGAAATATTTTATCCTGTCACGTTTCCTTTTATTTGTTTAAGCATGGGCTTTATCATGATCATGCTTTCCCTGCTTAAAAAAATTATCGTTACAGATTATCTTTTGTGCGTGATCGGAAGAAATTCTTTAACGGCTTATATACTTCACGCTGCTCTGATTTCCTATGTCATTTCTCATTTAGTGCTTGCCGGAAGCTGGTTAAACCTGCTTCTTTTCTGGAGCGCTCTGGCGCTTATTGTTTTCCTGGTGTGCCTCGCCAGGGAAAAATTTCTCCCGAAAAGTAAGGACCTGCCATGGTGGTTGCGACTGCCGACCGGAATTTAATTCTGGCATTCTTTTTTAAATTATTTTTCCGTTATTTTATTAAAAAAACGAATGTCGGATCACAACCTCATATTTCGCGCTTTGAACTTTGCCGCGCTAAAGCATGCCTCGCACAAAAGGAAGGGCAGTGATGCACTTCCGTACATCAATCACCCAATAAAAGTGACCTCCATTATCGCCCAGTTTGTCCCGGAAGCCAGCAGCGAACTCATTGCTGCTGCGGTACTGCACGATGTGGTGGAAGACAGCGATGCTACCATTAACGACATCAAGAATATGTTTGGCGCAACGATCGCTTCCATAGTGAATGAAGTCACCGATGATAAAACGCTATCGAAAGCTGAATGCCGCAAAAAACAAATAGAAAACGCACCTCATCTTTCCTATAATGCAAAGCTAATCCGGATTTGCGACAAGATTGCTAACGTGCGCGACATCTGTGGGGAAGATATACCCGACGACTGGGATTACAAAACCAAAATCGATTATCTCAACTGGGCCGAAGAAGTGGTGAAAGCCATGGGGAAATTCCACGATGAACTGGAATTTACTTTTAAGGATGAAGTACGGTGGGGACGGTTGAAGATAAATTGACTCATGTACAAACCCTTTCTTTTCTCGCGCATGTCATTCTGACGAAGGAAGGATGACATGCGCGAGAAAAACAACTATGGAATTCGGATTACATCTTAATAATCACAAACTCCGTTCTTCTGTTCTGCTGGTGTTCTTCTTCCGAACAAACAGATTTTTTAGTGCCTTCACACTCGCAACCATTCACGAGTTTGCTTTCTCCATAACCCTTTCCATAAATCCTTTTCGGATTGCTGATGCGTGCACGGATATACTCCGCTGATGCTTTCGCTCTTTTATCCGACAGCTTGAAGTTATAGCCCTTGCTGGCACGGCAGTCGGTGTGTGATCCCAACTCAATTTCCATCGTAGGATACTCATTCATGATAGCCACAATTTTATCAAGTTCCACTGCTGCATCCGGACGGATAAAAAACTTATCGTAATCGAAATAAATAGGATTGATCTTGAGGATTTTCGCCAAATCACTTCCTACTGCCAACTCATTCAGCACTACATCTGCAAAAGCTGTATCCTTATCGGTTTTGGTACTAACAGTGTTTTTTCCCGGCAAGTGCTTTTCCTTTGTTCCGGTAAGATTGAAATCCAAATCAGGATCGACCACGAACGCAAACCTCCCGAGAGAATCTGATTTCACCGAATCCAACACCTGCATTTTATCATCAAACAAAGTTACAGTGGCATAAGGAACAATTTTGTTTTTGGTGTTTTTGCTCACCCCCGCAATTGTTTTCTTCACTATTAACGGCTTGATCACCTGGAAACCATAAATATCATCGAAGCCTTTTCCACCTTCACGGTTAGAGGAGAAAAAGCCGCTGGTTTGATTTTCATTGATGATTAGCGCAAAGTCATCGAAGCGGTCATTGATCGGGAAACCCAAATTTTGCGCTCGCTGTTTTTTCTTCAGATCGATCCAGAAAATATCCAACCCTCCCAATCCTACGTGACCATTAGATGCAAAATACAACAAGCCACTTTCATGATAAAATGGGAACATCTCATTTCCTTCAGTGTTGACAGTGTCACCCAAATTTTTAGGAGCACTCCAGGTGTTATCGCTGTTCAGCGTGATTTTGTAAATATCGGTTCCACCTTTTCCATTCGGCATGTCGCTTACAAAATAAATAGTTTTCCCATCAGCCGTCACAGAAGGATGTCCGGTTGAATACTCATTACTGTTAAAAGTAAAAGCCTGTGGCTCAGTCCATTTTTCGCCGTTGAAGGTAGAGTAAAACATTTTCAGCTTTTTGGTACCATTACCACTTTCCGCCTCGTAGTTGTTGCGGGTGAACACCATCAATTTTCCGTCTTTGGAAAAAGAAGCCGGACCATCGTGATACTTCTCATTGAAGGAGGTCGGAAAAATAGTTGCATTAGCCAGCTGACCCTCTTTTGCGGTATCTGCCACATACATATCAATAAACGGCAATTGGTTTCCATTCCATTTGCGGTTCACCGCTTTTAACTTTTCACGGGAAGAAGCAAAAACTACTTTGTTATTGTAATAAGAAGGAGAAAAATCTTCCTGCTCGCTATTGATGTTGAGCGTAATGATTTTGTAGCGACTGTCATCCTTTTTCAAGTCGGTGGCATAAGTAGGAAAAGCCACATGCTCCTGCCCTCTCGAATCTTTGTTATTGAGCGCATTGAACTTCTGCATCCACAAATTAGCATCCTCATAATTGCCCGTCATCTTCAAAGTTTGGGCATAAAGGAAAATATCGATGGCAGATGCAGTAGAAGCTGTTGCCAGCTGCTTATACAAAGCCAAAGCCTTCTGATTGTCGTTGGTAAAACGGTAGCTGTCGGCCAGTTTTCTTTTGCCTTCAATACTCAGGCTATCGGCAGCTTCATACTGCTCTATCGCTTTTTTATAATTGAACTGAGCGAAAAAATTGCTGCCCGATTTTTCATGCTTGTCTCCCTGTGCAAAAGCAGTGAGTGCTGAAAAGAAAAGGAAGACAAATACTTTTGAGAAAGTTGAATTCATGACTTAAAAATATCGTGGTGAAATAATTTGTTTTTCGTTGTGGAAAATAAAGTCGTAACGCAGCATGAGTTCATGACTACCGCTGTTGTACTTTGCTGTATTGTTGACATACGACCAGTCGAAGGAGTAACCAACAGCCAGCTGTTCTGTCAATTGCAAACCAAGCAAGGCCCCTATCGCATCGCCGCTGCGGTACATGGCACCCAACCAGAATTTATTATTGAATACAAAGCTTGCCGTCAAATCCGCCTCCACAGGCGCTTTCACTGTAGCCTTGATCAATGCTGTAGGTTTGAACTGAACATTAGTTCCCATGCGCAACATAGCTCCTGTGATAAAATAATAGTGACGTTGGTATTTGGCAAATTCAGAAGAGCTACTATTGATGTCCAATTTATTTTCCAAAACCGCAGGAGAAGAAATTCCGGCATAAAAACGGTTGGTATAGAAATAAACGCCCGCTCCCACGTTACCGGTAATCTGATTATTGATATTGTTTGCAAAAGCATTATCACCATCGGTATCCAAAGCCAGACTACTGAGCTGAGCGCTACGCAGCATCATGCTTGGCTTAACACCAAAAGCCAGTTTAGCCTTCTTGCTCAGTTTCACCCTGTAGGCGAAATCCACTGCAATGGAATTGAACTGTGTTGGTCCGATCTTATCATTCAACACCGACAAACCAATACCAAATTTATTGTTGAATATTGGCGAATGTAATGTAATGGTTTGGGTTATTGGAGCACCTTTAAAACCAACCCACATGGAGCGGTGCAGACCTGTAACGGTAAGTGCATCTCTACTTCCTGCATAGGCTGGATTCACTGCCTGGGTGTTGAACATATAATGTGTAAACATAGCCTCCTGCTGAGCATTTACAGCAAGGGAAGAACACAGAATCAATAAGGAAAACAAAAATCTGTTTTTCATTTTAATAGTATTAGTAAACATAATTTGACGGGCAATAATTGAGAGAGATGAACAAGAATGTTCATGCGCAGGACAACGCAGTGAGGCTGGCTCTTTTAGTAGTTCTTTCATAAACAGCAAGCGGAAAACTTTCATTTTCCCTACTCCCCCCGGAGTGTTTAAGTTTTTCTTCGCCGCGAATGTAGAACAATAAAGCCTTGTTGTCAAATTCTCAATTACAACCTTTTAAAGAACGTCTTTCTTTATAATTTTTCCGCTATTAACGGTTCAGGTAAACGAAGCCTTTATACACCTCTCCGCCATTTCCTAAATCCAGTAAGTAGAAGTAAGTACCTACGGGTAATTCATTGCCTCCCACTCTGAGACCTTCGGTACAAGTACCATCCCAGGTGTTGTCATAACCCGATTTTTCATACACCAGGTTACCCCAGCGGTTGAAGATTTTTATCGTGTTGTCGGGATACATCTGAATGCCTCTGATCTTGAATACATCGTTCACATTGTCGTTGTTCGGTGAGAAACCTTCAGGGATAAAGAGCTCGCACTTATCCGGATCGAGGTAGTTGGAAATGCCATCCTCATCACAATCTTCATTTGGTTTTTCGTTGGTGTCATTGTCTGTGGTTCCATCGCCGTCGCTATCCACATCCTGGAAATCCGGTTTACCATCGTTATCGGTATCCACCACCTCGTCAGAAGTTTCAGGATCACCATATACATTGTCGTTGGCATCGGCAGAATCATTTACACCATCTTTATCATTGTCCGGACCGTCAACTACTCCATCTTTATCCGTATCCACCAGGTCCTTATTACCCGATTCATAAAGATCGGTCAGGTCATCGTTATCAGAATCGAGGTCGTTGTAATCAGGATTGCCATCATTGTCGGTATCCAATGGAGTGTCGTTAGTTTCCGGATCACCAAAAAGACCATCGTTGCCATCGGCAGAATCATTGATACCGTCGTTGTCGCTATCCGGACCGTCAACTACTCCATCGGAGTTGGTATCTAGCAATCCTGGATTTCCTGATTCGATCAAATCATCAATACCATCGTTGTCGGAATCAAGATCGTTGTAATCGTCGTTGCCGTCGTTATCAAAATCAACAGGATCTGTGTAAGTACCGCCGTTGTTGCCATCACCAGAGTTCATCAAGCCATCGCCATCGGTATCCGGACCGTCAACAACGCCATCGGAGTTAGCATCTACCAAAGCATCATTGCCCGATTCAATCAAGTCATCAATACCATCATTATCCGCATCGAGATCCTGGAAATCAGGATTGCCATCGCTGTCGAAATCAGGAGGTGTTAAACCTGTGCTGTTAATGTCATCCACAAGTTGCGACAAACCATCGTTGTCGGTATCGCTGATAGTGCCGGTACCAATTACGCCATCGCCATCAGGATCATTACCTCCGCCCTCAATCACATCGGAAATACCATCGTTATCCGAATCCAGATCGAAAATATCAATCACACCGTCACCATCGGTATCACCGCCATTGCCGGCAGTTAGGTTTTCGGTTACGTCGATAATACCATCGTTGTCATCGTCGATATCAATGTTATCATCAATGCCATCATTATCGTTATCATTGATCACAGGAATTTCTCTCCAGTCTTTTTCGTTGGTACCATTATTATCAAGGTTAGGGAAAGACGAAGGTGTTTGTCCGTTGGTGATATTCCACGCTGCGTCGTTGGCATCGTATGCATCATCCAATCCGTCACCATCAGCATCCGCCCCCGCAGGTGTTGTATTTGCTGTTCC
>JBJTOK010000015.1:0-38123 GCA_046074525.1 Flavobacteriales bacterium | reverse complement strand
GCCATATGTCTCTGGTTTTAGTTCGCGCAGAGATGGCATTATTTTTTTGATAACTCTCTATATTTTTGGCATAGTCCTCACCGAAATGGCATAGATGTCGCCGAAATCAGTGGCCTATATTTCCCCGAAATGGCATAAACCGCTCCGGAATTTGGCATAGTTCACGCCGAAACAGATAACTCCTTTATGAAAATTGGCATAGTCCTGACCGAAACGGTCTGATTTAAGCCACTTGTTCCAAAAAGAAATCTTTATTTTTTTTCTTTTTGGCATAGTTCATTCCGAAATTACTGGCATACTCCACTCCGAAATCAGTGGCATAGTAGTGACCGAAATACACATCTTGTTCATCACGTAGGTCTTTAATTCATCTACCTGATACGTCTTGCCCTTCGGAATCATGCCCGCATTCAGATTTTTTGACATCGCAATGATTTTCTTCTTCAAAGTGTTCAAACTTACTTCTGTGATGTTCGACATACCACGCATACCAACTCCATTCCTGATGCACTTTACTATCTCCCGCTCCAAATCCAGTGCGTATGACCGGTAGCGGTATGCTTCTTTTCTAACCCTGCCACAGCTTTTACAACGATAGCGTTGTTCATCCTGCTTATCTCTTCCATACTTCATACACGCCGAACCACAATATTTACAGAGTATTTCCATAGCACCAACTTTTTTGACACACTTAGGACGAACTTACTCATTTTCCAGACTTTTAATGAACGTTTTTTATACTTCTCTTTACTCACCTACCCTAACTTCCTTTTCGCTTCCCTTTCGAAACATCAGTATTTTCAATACTTACAAACAACCAATCTAAAAACCAACTTATTTGACACACTACCAAACAAATAAAGCTTGGCCACTTTATGGCTTTCACAAAGCTGTTTGATATAAGTGATGTTTTTATCTAATGCTGCGTGCATATATCAAATATAACGAAAAACAGATTTCAAGTCTAGTTAAATGCTGAAATCTTATTGGTGGTAATGTAAACAAGGTAAGCTATCAGGCAGGAGAGGCCGACCAGTTTTACCACAAATACCGTTACGATGAGAATAATAGATTGATAGAAGCCCAAAGCAGTGATGATGGTATCATTTGGGAGAGGCAGGCGAAGTACGATTATTTCCTGCATGGCCCTCTGGCCCGGACAGAAATTGGCGAAGACCAGGTGCAGGGCCTTGATTACACTTATACCAAACACGGCTGGCTCGCAGGCATGAACAGCACGAACCTGAAAGACGGTTATGATTTAGGCGGTGACGGTTTAAGAAATGGCAACAGCAATGGCGTGTTTGCGAGAGATGCCGCAGGATTTTCTTTAGGCTATTACGAAGGAGCATATACACCCATAGGCTGGACGAATGATGTTAACCAGTTCAAGGGCGAAGAGATCCATGGCTTGTTTGACAACGGCTCACCAGCAGGCAAATTAGGCCTTGATCTTTTCAACGGCAATATCAGCCACATGGTAACAGCAATTTATCTGGATTCATTGAGTCGCCAAGGTAGCAAGCATGTGGATAATGTTGGTGCATTCCTGAACAGGCGGGTAAGGGAACTTTGTCCGCAATCAAAAGGAATCTTCCATATCCGTAGTAGTGTGCTGACCCATTGGGCGATTGAGAATAGGACTAATATCTCCAAAGTGATGTATCAGGCGGGCTATAAGTGTATGTCCAGTGCCGAGGTGTATATGGATGCCGATACGAATACCCTTTCGGAGAAGGTGCAGAAATTCTTTGCGGTAAAATTGAATTGAGATGAAGCTACTTATTGATTTTGCTTGGATGCTGTCGGGTATCGAATACCTTCACTACATAAATAGCAGTTTTGCCTTCGCGATAAATTATTTTATAGTGGCTTTCGATGAGGTAACGGTATTCCCTTTTGAGTTTAAGTCTTTTCTCAACAGTACCCGAATCGGGATGAGTTTGAAGTTGTTCTTCTCTTTCAAGGATGCGGGTAACGACTTTCTTAGCTGCTGTTTCGGAATCCTTGGCAATAAGGGTATAAATGGAATCAAGGCCTTTCAGGGCTTTGGCAGTCCACAAGACTTCTTTAACGGCCATTACTTGATTTTAAAGTGGCGTTTTACTTGGGAAGTTGAATATATACGACCAGCCTTAATATCGGCTTCAGCTTCTTCAATTTCCTTTTCCAGTTTGGAAATTGTAAGTGGAGAGCCATCGGCAGAGGTACCAATAACCTCTTCGGCCTCTTCCTGAAGTATAGCCTTTATCTTCTTGATGATATTCGGTTTAGTTGTGTTTAACAACAACTGAATGAGTTCTATTTTTTGAGCTTGAATATTCATATTAAGCAGCTTTCTTTTTGTTCTTCATCAAAGAGTTATACAAGGTTTTCACCTTGTCTTTGGCAATAGCTTGGTCCTCCAGCCACATATTGGCATAGGCTGAATCCACTACCATCTTGGCAACGAATTCTTCGTCCTGAAGCTTACTGTATTTCTGTCTGAAGGTCATAATGTTATGCTTTCAAATATACGAAAAACCGATTGATTTGTTTTAAGGCTATCACCCAGATAGCCTTTTTTATTGTTAAATGTTGGACAAGTTGGGTGGGAATCCTACATTCGCTGCATCGTTCTTTGATGTAATTAATTTGTTGTTTTTCAATAGATAAAGACGTCTTGATACTGTCGAAATCTATAATGGGTGATACTCTATGAGCCTGGCGCCCATTTCATGAGAGTGTTGTAAGAAAGCGTTGCTAATAAGCAACATCCAGTAAAAATAAGGGTTTTAGGAGGGGTGTTTAAAAAGTGAAGTAAATAGGAAAGAAGTAAAGTAGGATATTTAAGAATGAATTAGTTAAAATAGAGAGTTCATTGACTTGTTGAAAAGAGCAGAGAATGTTAAGGGAGCGTGGAATGAAAAATCAAGGGTTTTGGAATGTGTTATATGCATATTTTACACAGCACATTTTGATTGCGTTTAATTCTGAACTCCTGAGCCTGCATCAATTGCTTGGCATAAGAAACAATGGTAGGGTCGGCGCCAGAATAGACTTCGTCAGGAGTTAAACCATTGAGTTGGGCATGTGGTCGGATAGCATTAAAATCCTGAATGTAAAGCGGCATCATTTTGATTAAATCTTCTTCAAACTTGATTCTATCGATATAGATGTATCGGTATTTGATTAAGAAGTTGGTGGCTTCCACCATGGAATTGGAGAAATCAATGTCTTTAAGAGCAGTTAGTTTTTTAATGTTCTTTTTGGAGAGGCAGAAGTCGTTTATGATGCGATTGTTGTTTTCAGGCCCTCCATCAAGAATGAGTTTGATTTTTTGCTTTTTGTTTATCAAACAGTTGTAAGCTTCAACGATAGTGTCTTTTCTTACGAATTTGCAAACAGAGTTGTGAATACGAAAAGAAAGGATTTTACGAGAAAAATTATCAATGACGAAGTAAATGTATTTGATTCTTCCGTCAATGGTTTTGAATTGAGTGATGTCGGCATGCCATATTTCATTAGGTTTTGAAGCCCGAATCCCTTTTTTATGTTTCTTATTTTGCTTTTTAGGTAAAACACGTGTGATGCCCAAAAGAATGCGGTATTTGTACCAAGTGCCAACACAAGCAGAGAGGATATTATTCCGTAATGCATAGAGAGCAATAGAGTTTACAGGCCAGTATTTAAACTTTTCATCGGTAAGCATTTTCTTGATGATTCCGACCTCCTGCCTGGTGAGTTGATTGGGATTGTATTTACAACAGATTTTAAAGAATGAAGCAGAACATTTGAATTTCACCTCCTGAAACCAGTTTTGAAAAGTAGAGCGGGAAATATTAAAGACTTTAATAGCATCGTCAATATTGATTACCTGATGAACTTCCTGAATGGAATCAACGATGAGTTGCCTGTTTTTATGGAAAAGAGGTTTAATGTTTTTCGTAGAATGAATAATTGAAGCCAGAGAATTATAAAGTTTAATGTAAGCTTCAAGGGCTTTTTGAGCATTTTGATGCTTGTTTAAATCTCTAATGAATTGCACTTTGTCATCAACGAGTTGCGCTCTGGCGAATTTGTATTTGCATTATGCTTTTGACAGGTGGATGCAGTTAAATTACCCGCAAGTAAAATTTGAAAGGTATGCCGATGATATCATTGTACATACAATGAGCAAAGAGGAATCGGAAAAATTATTACAAGCGATAAAAGAACGGTTGAATACCTGAGTTGGAATTGAATGAAGAGAAAAGCAAAATAGTATATTGCAAAGACATGAAAAGGAGAGAGGAATATCCCCTCCGGTGATGTATCAGGCGGGCTACAAGTATGTGGCAAGCGCAGAGGTTTATATGAATGCCGATACTAATACCCTTTCGGAAAAGGTGCAGAAATTCTTTGCGGTAAAATTGAATTGAAATGGGGCTAATTGTTTATTTTAGGTGGTTACCCATTCATTTTCTTAGGGTCTTGTCGGGAGTCGAAAATATCGGTGATGAATATGGTTTTCTTTTCCACCCTGTAAACGATTTTGTAATTGCCAGTGATGTATCTGCGATGACCCAGCGCCAGTTTTTTAAGGTTTTCCTCTTCCTGATATTTGTTTATAAAATTGGGAATATCCTTTATACCCGCAATAATCTTGTTTTTGATGGAATTGGCAGTACGCAAAGAAGCTACGTTCTTATGATAGTTGTGGATGTCTTTAAGGTTGGCTTTAGCCCAATCGGTGATAACAATCTTCATTCTACCAATTCTCTGATTCTTTTTCTAAATCATCAATACTGGTAAGTCTTCCAGCTTTAATATCGGCTTCAGACTTTTTTGCTCTGTCGATAAGTTCCTTTTGGCTCATTGGTTTTAGATTAGCTTCGTATCTCTTAGCTTTAGCAGCACTCAGCATATCCTTAAGTTTCTGTAATAGGCTAACGTCCTGAACGGAATCCAGTTCCGATTTAATCCAGTTTATTTCAGCTTGTACATTCATATACCAAATATACGGAAATCCACCATAAGGTTCTACTAAATAGAACCTTTTTTTATTGTTAAATGTTGGAGAGCTTGGTGGGGAATATTACATCAGCCGAATCGTTCTTTGAATAACTATGTTGTTGTTTTCCAATGGATAATGGCGTCTTGTTACTGTTGAAATCTATAGACGGTGATACTCTATGAAGCGGAGATATTGATGAGTGTGTATTTCGGAGTGACTATGCCTGAGATTTCGGCTTGACTATGGGGATTTACAGCATATCCTTACAACCGACATCAACCTTTATGAAGGGACAATTACCTTAACAGAGCGCCATAACAGGAATCAAAGGGTCTTGAAATTGGAAGCCAGGCAGATCCTACCCCTAGGCAAGAGCTATAAGCTGGAATTTGATTTTGAGCTGGACCCTACCTACGCAGAAGGAAACATGGGAGGAGGATTGGCAGCAAAGGATGCCGGAACAGATGGCACGAACGGTACCGATGAAACGCTGAACGGCAATTGGATGAACCAGAATGGGCATTACGGCTTTGTGTTCAGGGCGACAAGCATCAAAACTGCACTGGTATTCTTCAATGGCAACGTCACTGAAACGGAGGGGACATTTAAAATGAATGATCTTGTGGTTAGAGAGGAGCTCCAGCGGAGCGTAATCTGAAACCATTTTTTCAGGCATTTGTAATGCCGCTGCGAATAGGAGTTTTTTGAATGAAAATAAAATCGCGATTGCAAATCGCTAGAATGAAGATTTCAGATTATGTAAGTCCTCCTAAAAATCAGACTAGCATTAAATTGGATAAACCATTAAATTTATTCAATATGAAAAAGTCAAAATTCAACCAAGTGTAAGTCCCCCTGAATATCCTCTCGAATTTCAATTTCTTTATCGTTACAACAGTTGATTGTCTATTAAATACTTCGTTTTAAAAACAGCCACCACCGTAATGCTATCCATAATTTCTCCTTTCAACACCATTTCATACAATTCCTGAAAAGGCAATTTCCTGATCGCCAGCTCTTCGTTTTCATCGGGATGTGAGTTGTGGAAAGTTAGCTCCTGCGCCACAAAGAGGAAAGCATGTTCATCGGTCACCGAATTGCTCATGTGGAATTCCTGAATCTTTGTCCACTTTTTCGCTTCAATTCCTGTTTCTTCCGAGAGTTCCCTTTTTGCTGACTCTTCCGGTGTTTCGTTTTTATCACCGCCACCTTCGGGGATTTCCCAACTGTATTGTTTTACCGGAAAACGGTACTGTCCTACAATCCAGGTATTGTAATTTTCATCCAAAGGAATAACACCAATCGCTCTATTCTTGAAATTCACTGTGCTGTAGATGGAAGGATTTCCCGCCGGATTCAGAACATCGTGTTTCATTACTTTGATCCAGGGAGTGTCGTGAACTTCCTGCGATTTCAAGACGGTCCATGGGTTGACATTGGTATCGGTCATTGCAGTATTTTGCGACTAAAGTAGGATATTCTTATTTTTATTCCATAACAAATGTTGATGCGTTTTAAACCCGGAGATATCGTTTTATTCCTGAGTGAAAAAATGGAAGGCACTGTGCAATCAGTGAGTTCCAAAGGAATTGTTACAGTGCTGACGACCGACGGATTTGAAATGCCGGTGCTTCCAAAGGACATTGTACATAAGCTTAGCGAATCGCAGATGCGTGAGGAAAAGCCCAAAGAACCACCCAGGCCAACGCCTTCCGTGGTGATTCGTCCCGATGATTTTTCCGACATGAATTTCATGAAGGAGGAAAATGACCGTAATGTTTCAAAACCGCATTCACACCGCAGGAGCGATGTGGAGATGGAAGTGGATATCCATATTGAAAAACTCATCACGAAGCATAGTCATTTGTCCAATTCGCAAATTGTGCGTATACAAATGGAGCATACTGAGCAGGCCATGAAAAGGGCAACGGTGCTGGGAATGCACCGACTCATCATTATTCACGGTGTTGGCAATGGAACGCTGAAAGAGGAGGTGCGCAAATTACTCAGGCGGTATTCCAATATACGCTTTGGTGATGCCAGTTTCCAGAAATATGGAAATGGTGCAACGGTGGTGTATCTAAAGTAGTAGTTGGGCTGAATTCATTTAGTGTATCACACTTATCTTAGTGGCAACACCTTCAATGTTGGTGTTGAGTCGGATGTAGTACAATCCGGCAGGAAGGTCTTCCGTATAAACCAATACTTTATAAACTCCTTTTTCATAGTAGTTTTTTAGTACTTGTTTTACTCTGTTGCCATGCTGGTTGTAAAGGGAAGCATCAATATTACTGTTGATCTTTGTTTCAAATTCCACAAACATATAGGAACTGATAGGGTTTGGGTAAGTAATCAAACTAAGATTCTGGTCAGTGATTCCAACAGAAGCGGTTTGTGAATACTTGAACTGACCATCGTAATCGGTTTGTTTCAAGCGGTAGTAATTAACTCCGCTTGCCGGATTAGTGTCGTATTCAACGTATTCAATCAGTGTGTTGGAATTTCCTGTGCCCTTCACCTCATTAAGAACCGTCCAGTTGTCGCCATCTGTTGATTTTTCCAGGGTGAAATAATCGTTATTGATTTCAGTGGCTGTTGACCAGCGGATAGCAACTTTTCCCTCTTCTTTTTTCACATTGAAACTCATCAGCTCAACAGGTAAGGTATTTCCTCCGGCTAAAGCTGCATAATAATAACTTGATCCGGCATTGTTGGAGGTGACTGCTGTTCCTAACCTGAAATTGCCAGCGGTAGTTGATTTGATGATGCCGGCAGTGAGAGCTGTAGTCACCGGATAAAAAGCTTTGTTAGTGGCCATTGATGATGTTCTGAATGGAATTTGTCCAACGTTAGCGTCATTTAAAATAATCACAAAGTCAGGGGCGGCTGTTGTACCGCAGTTAATATCGGTGTCATCAGTTGAGTTACCCGTGTAAGATCCATTTACGGCGGTGGTGCCAGATGAAAAATTGAAGGCAGCATAATAGTTTAAAGTTCCGTCATTACCATTGGCCCATGAACCTGAGGTAAAACCGTCGGCATCGTATGAAAGAATGTGGTTACCGTTTTGGTAGTTCCCGTTGTACCAGTTTACTTCGAGGTTGTGTCCCACCATGTTGCGTAAACCAACAGCATTTGCATTTGATCCTAAATTTCCATCATTAAAAAGCCAAACCATTTCTGGTTGAAATCCAAAACCTGTGGTGGCCTGTGTGCCCCAGTCGGATTGTGAGTTTTGTGCTCCAACTTTGCAGTCGGCCCCAGCCTTGAAGGCTACGAAATAATATTTTGTTCCCAAATTATTTGCCTGCGCGTCATTACCTACCCGGAAACCGTTGGATACAGCTGTTAAGGAGCTAATTCTCCCGGTAACTAAAACTCCTGTCCCAGTTAAGCTTTTAGCATAACCTGCAGGCATACTTGATAATGCCACCCATCCATTATAACCAGCTGCGGCGTTGTCGCCTTTAACCAATAATATATCTGGTTTAAAGCCTACCCATGTAATATCTTGTGTGGCATTGCCATCTCCTGTATAGGTTCCGTAAGAATAAGTGATTTGAGCTGACGCAAGTTGAAAAGAAATCAAGACAATCAAGCACCCCAAAATATTTCGCACAACATTAGTAGAATTCTTCATAATATACCCTTTACACAGTTAGCGAAACGAAATTATATAATATTAGGTTGTGTGTCAACCAAATGGAATTTTATTTTCCTGTCGAAAAGCAGGAAAATAAAATGTATGTTGCGGCGTTTTGTAAAATCTTAATTCCCTAGGCCTTTACTGGGACGAGGGCGCCCTTCTTGATTTCGTCTACAACAGAAGGATCGAGCAGGGTGGAAGTGTCGCCCAGATTGGAAACATCGCCCTCGGCAACCTTTCTTAAAATCCTTCTCATGATTTTGCCCGAACGTGTTTTTGGTAATCCTGGTACAACCTGAATTTTATCGGGTTTGGCAATTGGACCGATGATCTTTGTCACGATGTCCAGCACTTCCTTTCGGAAAGCCTCATCAGAGTTGGTGATACCGCCTTCGCAGATCACGTAAGCGTAAATACCCTGACCTTTGATATCGTGTGGATAACCTACAACAGCTGATTCAATCACTTTAGGATGCTCATTAATGGCGTTTTCCACTTCTGCTGTTCCCATGCGGTGCCCTGATACATTGATCACATCGTCCACGCGGCCGGTGATACGGTAGTAACCATCTTCATCTCTTCGGCAGCCGTCGCCTGTGAAGTATTTGTCTTCATAGGTTGAGAAATAGGTAGTACGGCATCTTTCGTGATCGCCATAAGTGGTGCGGATTATAGAAGGCCATGGAAACTTGATGCAGAGGTTTCCTTCCACGCCATTACCGGTGATTTCTTTGCCTTCAGCGTCCACCAGTACAGGCTGGATACCAGGCATAGGAAGCGTGGCAAAAGTGGCTTTTTCCTTGGTAATTCCGGCCATTGGTGATATCATGAAACCACCTGTTTCGGTTTGCCAGTAGGTGTCAACGATTGGACAATTTCCTTTACCAACATTTTGATGGTACCATTCCCAAGCTTCCTGGTTGATAGGTTCACCTACCGAACCCAAGGCCCTCAAGGAGCTTAAATCGTATTTTTTCACAAAGTCCTCACCAAAAGCCATCAAAGCGCGGATAGCGGTTGGCGCAGTGTAAAAGATATTTACCCTGTGTTTCTGGCAAACTTCCCAGAATCGTCCGGCGTCAGGGTAGGTAGGAACACCTTCAAACATAAGGGTGGTGGCACCGGCAAGCAGCGGACCATACACTATATAAGAGTGGCCGGTGATCCAGCCGATATCGGCAGTACACCAGTAAACTTCTCCTTCTTCATATTGGAAAGCATTACGGAAAGTATAGTCGGTATACACCATATAACCACCGGTAGTATGAACCACGCCTTTTGGCTGGCCGGTTGAGCCGGATGTGTACAATATAAAGAGCATGTCTTCAGAGTCAACTTCAACGGCATTACATTGGGTATTTTGCTTGGCCATTTCTTCGTGCCACCAATGATCACGGCCTTTTACCATGTCCACCGGAGTGCCGGTTCTTTTGAAAACGATGGAAGATGTTATAGTCGAACAGGTTTTAAGGGCTTCATCCACTACCGATTTCACGCCAATCGCCTTAGCGCCGCGAGGATTCCCGTCAGAAGTTACCACTACTTTAGCCTTGGCATCATTGATTCGATCGGCCAGTGCATTGGCGGAGAAACCAGCGAATACTACTGAGTGTACAGCGCCTAAGCGCGCGCATGCCAAGCAGGCAACGGCCAGCTCAGGTACCATGGGCATATAGAGACAAACTCTGTCGCCTTTTTGCACGCCATGCGCTTTGAGCACATTGGCGAACTGGCAAACTTTTTCGTGTAATTCTTTATAAGTAATTTTTACTGTGGGTTCGGAAGGTTCATTGGGTTCCCACAGGATAGCGGTTTGGTTGGCGCGGGTGGCCAGGTGGCGGTCGAGGCAATTTTCGGTGATGTTCAGCTTGCCGTTCACGAACCATTCTACTTTCGGTTCTTTGAAGTTCCAGTCGAGGACTTTATCCCATTTCTTCTTCCACACAAAGGATTCGGCCTGTTCGGCCCAAAATGCTTCAGGGTTATCAACGCTTTTCTTGTATTCAGATTGGTAATCTGCAAAGGTTCTGATTCTGGTCGCCATAAATAAGTTAGTTTTCGTGTGGGGTAAATATAGAAAAGTCGCGAAACGAATCCAAGGTCTTTTCTCAATAAAATTCGCCTTTTCGTCATTGCGAGGAACGAAGCAATCGTATTGTGGTTGACGAATTTAATAAGGTTACTTCGTTCCTCGCAATGACGTACTTTGTTTTAAGGGATTATTGTAAAAACAAAAATGGTGTTTACTCGCATAAACACCATTTTTTATATTGTTGTGGAATAAAGATCAATCCACCTTTGAGTCTCAAGGAAATAAAAACGCTGTTCTCTGTGATGAAGTTGTAATGAGTGTTTAGCTACCTCTTTATTTTAGGATTAATGGAGTACCGACACGTGTCCGATGTAGCTATGCGGGATATTCCAAGCATCTCGATGGGTGATTTTCCAAACATATACATCTATCTGTACATCCTGCATGTTGTTGTTGCGTCGCCCGTTCCAATATGCATAAGGATCATAGGTCTCATAAATCAGTTCGCCCCATCGGTCGAAAACCATTAGGTGATAGGTGCTTTCATTCATCATATGCCATTGCGGAACAAAAAAATCATTGATGCCGTCGCCATTGGGAGTAAAGGAGTTGGGTGCGAAAAAGGTATACACATCTCTTACGCAAACATCCATCTTAATGGAGTCGCGACAATAGTTTCTGTTCCATACAACTTGCTCAACGGTGTAGCATTTGATGTTTTCATAGCGGTGATAGGGATTGCTTTCCAGTGAAGTAGTACTGTCGCCGAAATTCCATTTCATTCCGTAGGTGTCTTCGGATGAATCATCCAGGAACTGGAACCATGGATTGTGTATGGTTTGTTCGGTAATATCGGGATGAAAGGCGGCTTTCGGACGGTTGTAGATATCCACCATGTTTTTCTTTTCCAGTGTTGTTTTGCAACCACCGGGAGGAGTAACATTAAGAGTTACGGAATAGCTTCCGGCTTTGCTGTATATATGATTAGGATTTGGTTCATTGCTGCTTTCTCCGTCGCCAAATAACCATTCAATAGCGTAGGTGCTGTCGATGGCTCCCTGCGTAATTTTATAGATGGATTCACCCGGTACGCACAAGGTAATGCTGGTGACATCAAAATCGGTAACTGCCGGAGGGACAACAGTGATCGTCACAGTATCGCTTGCGGCATTTATGCTACACTGGTCTTTTACTGAAACAATATATTGTGTGGTATTTACCGGAGCAACCTTTAAGCTGCTGTCGCTGCCAGAAAATCCGGAAGGAAGCGATGTCCAATTGTATTGGTAGTGGCCATCTCCAGCAAGCACATCTACTGCAATGGCAACGCTGTCTCCCCAGCATAGTTGCGTACCAGCAGAAGCTGCAATGGCAAGGGAGTCATGTACTTTAACAATTATTGTGTCTGTTTTTGAACGGCAGCCTTTTTCATCTTCTGTAAACACAAGTAATTGTGATGAAGTATTGGCAATAATCAACTTACTGCTACTGCCACTGGAAATGTTGTTCCAGAAATAGTTGAGGTTTCCACTACCCCCAGATGAAGCAGCAGTAAGCGTTACATTGCTTTTGGGACAAACAGTGGTGTCGTTGCCTGTACTAATTATTATACTGTCGGGACGGTTGATAAAAACACTCTGACTGTCGACGCAGCCACTATTGTTCATCACTTTCACCACATAGCTTCCACTGCACAGATTCAGAAAAGTATTGTTGCTTGCTGCAATATTATTGATCGCAAATTGCGATGCACCGCTAGAATAGATGGTGATTTTTCCTTTACAGTCTTTATAGCAAATTTCATCAGAATGATTGATGGAATCAATATTCATTGGCAGAGGATCCTGTAAAGAAATGGCAGCTGCACTTGCTGTACATCCTTTATTATCGGAAACAACTACTGAATATGTTCCCTCACAAATATTTTGCGCTGTGGAGTCGCTGGCGTTAACACCGTTCCACAGGTAAGAATAAGGAATCGTTCCACCTGCTGCATGGGCCATGACTTTTCCATCACAGGCCTGGTAGCAGCTAATGGCTGTAGATTGCAAAGTAACTTTAAGTGAATCGGGTTGGCGGATGGGGAATGTTTTGTTGTGCTGACAGCCATTGGCATCGGTAGTGATGACGTTGTAGTTTCCTGCGGCAAGAGTGTTGATGGATGTGCTGCTGCTGCCGGTCGACCATTGATAAGTGTAAGGCGTTTTTCCCCCGGAGGTACTTATGCTTGCTGATCCATCGGCGCTTCCGTAACAGATAGCATCCAGTGTATTCACGGCGCTGATCAGTGAGTCGGGTTCGGTAATGATGGTTGATGCAGAAGAGGAGCAGTTGTTAGCATCATTTACTGTTACTGAATAAGAGCGGGCTGATAAGTTGCTCACTGCGCTGTCAACCTGTGTGAGCGATGACCAGGCATAAGTATATGGACGGGTTCCACCTGTGGCGAGTGCTGAAGCCTCCCCATCGTTGGCATTTTTACAGCTAAGCATGGTCGGTGTTATTACAACCGCCAGCGGAGAGGGCTGGGTGATACTTAGCACCGTGTCGATAACACATCCTGATGAGTCGGTAATGCTTACTCCGTAAATACCCACGCTTAGCGAATTTAACGTTGCACTGTTGCTTCCGTTCCACCAAAGATAATCGTAGGGTGCACTGCCGCCACTGGCAGTAATGGAAATGCTTCCGTTATTTCCATTGAAGCACGATATGTTGTTTTTGCTGAAGCTGAGATTTAAGGCTTGTGAAGGTCCTTTCACAGCTGCGCTTTTGGTGATGCTGCATCCGATTTTATCTTGTACTTCCAGAGTGTAGTTGCCTAATGCCAGCTGATAGATCCCTGTATTGGTATCACCATTGCTCCAGGTGTAGGAGTATGGTGAAAACCCTCCGCCGACAGAGCTTTCAAGCCATCCATCGCTGAAACCGAAACATGTGATGCCTCCCTCCGTAATGTTGGCTGTTAACGAAGTTCCTTCTGTAACAATGGAAAGGGATGAAGCTAGACAGCCGGAAGCATCGCTTACGGTAACAGTATGCTTTCCTTTTCCTTTTGTGACAGAAGCGCTATTTCCTCCGCTGTTCCAGGTATAGGAGTAAGGCGGTAATCCGCCATTGGCCATAGCAGTAATGCTGGTTTGTGCACCAAAACATACTGAATCACTGGTGGAGTTGACAGTAAGCAGCGAATCTTTGATGACGAAAATATTGGCTGTGAAAACACATCCAGCATTGTCGGTTACTGTTGCCGAAGAGCTTCCTCCTTTAGTTACATGGGTAGCTTGAGTGCTGCCATCTTCCCAAACTGTTGTGAATGGAGCTACACCTGGAATAATGGTGCGGGTAAGCACTGCAGAGTCGCCATAGCAAAGATGGGCCGGACCGCTGATGCTTGCGGATAAGGTACTGTTCAGCGGAATAACATAGGCAGTGTCCTGACGAACGCAATTGTTGGCGTCACTTACAGTGACGAGATAGGCGCCCGAGTTGCTTACTACTGCTGTGTCATTGATATATCCGTTGCTCCATGAGTACGACAAAACGCCTGTACCACCACTGGCCGAAGCCCAAACCTGTCCGGTACTATCGCAACGGATATAAGTATTTGGAGAAACACTTGTGATGATCTCAGGAGCTTGGGTTAGCTTAATGCTGTTGCTGAATGTGCAGCCGTGGGCATCGCTGGTAATTACGCTGAAATTCCCGATACTCAACCCAGTATGGATATTTCCTGTGACATTGTCCCACCAAACGTAATTATAAGGTGCGCTACCTCCGGTGGCATTAACAACAGCACTGCCTGTGCTGCCTCCGTAACAGGCAATGTTATTTCCGGTTATAGTGGATTTCAGTGAATCGGGTTCGCTGATGTTCACTGTTAATGAAGAATTGCAACCGTGCGCATCGGTAAGAGTAACTGAATAAATTCCTGCAGCCAGATTTATGGCACTGCTGTCATTTCCTCCTGAAGGTGTCCATAAGTAATTATAAGGGCGTGTGCCACCGTTAGCGATAATTTTGGCGGTACCATCATCGGCATTTTTGCAAGTGACATTGGTCACCTGACTTTGCAGATTGAGAATAGTTGGTTGTGCAATGTTCACAGAAGCTACAGCCGAGCAGCCTTTGGCATCAGATACAGTTACGGTATTTGTACCAGCCATTAGTGCAGAGGCATTCATCGCATTTTCTCCCGACGGAGTCCATGAATATGTATATGGAGCAGTTCCTCCGACCGCCACTGCTGAAGCTGTTCCATCATTGCCCCCATAACAGCTGACATCGGTTTTGGAAGAAATACTTACGGTAAGCAGCGAAGGCTGGGTAAGCACGATCGAATCGGTTTTTGAACAGAATAAAGCGCTTGTCACCGTTACCGCATATTTTCCGGCACTCAGGGAAGAAATGGAAGAAGATGAAGTGTTTCCAGGGGTCCAGGAGTAAGCATAGGGAGCAACGCTTCCTGATGCATTAACACTGGCACTGCCATCACTGCCGCCAAAACAAGATACATCAGTGGTATTAAAGGCAATAGCAAGCGGACTCGCCTGGTTTAGAGTAAAACTGGCTGAAGTATTGCAGTTGTTGGTATTGGCATCGCTTACAATAACAGAATAAGTTCCTGCGGTTTTGGTAATGGAAGAGGAGCTTTCGCCGCTGTTCCAGATGTAGGTGTACGGACTTCTTCCTCCGTCCACATTTACCGTCATGGTACCTGTTGCGTCATTGCAAATAAGTGCCGGCCCGCTAATGTTCGCTGTAAGCTGAGGGTCTTCATTAATGGTCACACAGGCTCCGGCCTTACATCCAGCATTGTCGGTTACCGTAATGCAATAGCTTCCCGCGCCGGCAGTTTTGTTCAATGTGTTTTCACCGGTGTTCCATGAATAGGAGTATGGAGCAAATCCATCAATCACCAGAGGAGAGATAGTGGTGCTGGTACCGAAACAAAGTGTGTTGATCGCCGGAATACTTACGGCAAGATTACTGGTGGGTGTGCGAACTACAGTTGGTTTGGCTACAGAGCAGCCTTTTCCGTCGCTTACATTGATCGAATATGCTCCCGAGTAAAGGGTTGATGTTGGATTATCATTTCCATTCGACCATGAGTAGTAATAAGTTCCATCGCCTCCTGAAGCAGATGCCGTAACATCAGTACTGATCTGACAGAAGATGGTAGTGGTATCGGGAACTGATAAAAAAAGTTGAGGATTTTCGTTAATATTCACGGTGGCTGTGGCTGTACAGGTGTTGTTGGAAGCATCTTGTATACTTATCGAATAAGCACCTGGATTCATGTTGTTTAATGATGCGGCAGTGTTGCCAGTATTCCATAACAATGAATAAGCGGGAGTACCTCCGTTTACGGTGGCTGTGAGGTTGGCTTTTTGTCCGTAACAAACAACCAAAGGTGCATTAATGATTACAGTCAAAGCCGGATTGATGGTGATGATAATGGAATCGCTAACAGCAGCACACACATTGATGCCATTGGCTATGAGTTTTACTACGGCTTTTCCGGCATTGATCTCGGCAGCGGTAGGTATGTAACTATTGTTTAAATTACTTAATGATGAACCAAAAGTGCCGTTTCCTATCCACTGATAAACATTACTGTTGATCACTGTTCCGGCTAAATTCACAACAGGATTGGAAGCGCAAATAGTGAGGTCGTTTCCAGCGTCTACCACAGGACGTAATTCCATGCTTACTGTGGTGTTGGCAAACTTGGACGGACAGTTGGGATACAAGGCGTCTCTTATTTCCAGGGAGTAGTTTCCAGTTGTTGAGGCAAAGTAGGCGCTATTGGTGCTAATTGTAAGGTTGGCGGCATTTTTCCAGATGTAGGAATAGGGGGCTTTCCCGCCGTTTACCTGGGCGGTCAGATTTATTCCTGCTGTACCCTCGCAGAAGATGGCTGGATTGGGATTGATGGCATTTTGAATAGGCGAAATAAAATTGGCGCGTACTGTATCGCAAAATTCAACAGGAGGTGCACATAACGCATTGCTTGGCATTCCGCAAACCTGGTAATCTACAAATGCCGGATAACCGTTTTGGGGAGTAACAACGTTGGTAGTGCAGGAAGTACAGCTCAGGTAGGCATTGTACTGCTGATTGCCCGAAGTGATATCTTTCCATACCACGCCAGTGAGTCCGCTGGTGGTAAAAGTAGCATTGCAACCATCAGAAGTGGTTACGTCTGGTCCGCCGGTTGGTCCCGGAATAGAAGTGATTCTGTATGTGTTGAGGTTGGAGCCTGGCTTGCAAAAAGTAAGGGTGTGTGGGCCGGGACCGTTAACGCAAATGGGATCTCCTACTTTGGTGAGCGGCCCGCAACCTATCTGATAGTACATGGCTCCGCCGGGCACGGCTCCCGAGGAAATTTCAAAGTTGATTTGTTCTGCATCAGGGTGCAGTATAATTTCAAATTCAATACATCTGTCGGGCCAAGCTGAACCACAGCAGCTTCCTGCTCTTACTATAGGAGGTGTGGATGTCCATGTGCCGCCAGAGTTATTGCTTAAATCGACTTTGTAAAAAGGAGTATTAGAGGTACAAAGTCCTGATTGAGCCACAGACGAAAGTGTAGCCAACATCAATGCAATTGATGCACAACTGTATTTAAGAAAATGTTTCATGTGCCTTTTACATTTCCTCCCTCTTACAGGAAGAATGAATTAGTTGTAGGAAGAAAAATGGTGCCCCGGTTAAAAGTAGTCGTTTTTTTAACTAGAGAGAAGTGACTGGTCGGATTTATATTCTTCTGTTGATAAATTGAAGAAATTGTTATTTAGGTATACGTGTTTTCCCGGATTATCGGTGGTAAATAAAAAGGTGCTCATTAAATAAGCACCTTTTTTTATTTTTTGATGAGGAAGACTATTCCTCTGTTTCAATCATTTTGAAAGGGATCTTGATAATAGACTGGTAGTCTTTGCCAACTTCCTGCATATCTTCATCATCCGATTCGTAGTGCCAGTTGATAATAATTTCTTTATTGGTTCGGGCAACACTTTCAAGAGATTTGAAAAGATCGAGAATACATTTAGATGAACTTGTGTTGAAGTATTCCAGTTGGATATTTACAATGGTTTTTGGCTGTGGATTCAAAACATATTTATTCACCGATTCAATAATAGGGGCATAAAAATCAATAGAATCTTCAGGGATAGACCTTCCTTTTAATTCGAGCAATCCGGTTTCGAAATCTAAGATCACCGTGGGTGACTTCGGAGTTCCTTCTATTTTGAAAATGGCCATTAAAAAAGGGTGTTTGTTTCGTTTATAATGTTCAAATGTAGTTTTTTATTTTATTATTTGCTCGCTTCTTTGAGTAATTGCTCCTTATCGATAGGAACAACGCCTACTTTTTCGCAAACCAAGCCACCGGCAAGATTAGAAATTCGTACAATTTCCTCATCACTCAATCCTGTAGCCAGAGCCAGGGAGGCAACAGCAATCACCGTGTCGCCGGCTCCCGATACATCTGCAATATTGCGGATTTCGGCCGGCACATGAATTTCTTTTTCACCACAAATCATTGCTCCTTTCTCAGAAAGGGTGATAAGTACTTTATCGATATTTAAATCGGATTTGAATTTTTTCGCCTGCTTTTTCAACGTTTCCAGATCGAAACCCTGCCAGTCGATTTTTGTTCCCTCAATAAATTCCTTCAGATTCGGTTTGAAAAGTGTAGCGCCCTGATACATGAAAAAGTTGCTCTTTTTAGGATCAACACTCACCGGGATATTTTTTTCCTTTGCCATGGCAATCACCTTAATGATGACCTTTTCGGTAAGGACTCCCTTGTTGTAATCTTCCAGAATAATAACATCAATCTTCTTCTCGTTGATGAGGGCTTTGATTTTTGAAAGGAGGCGGTCTTCGGTAACCAGACTGATATTGTCAGTGCTCTCCTCATCCACGCGCAACATGTGGTGGGCCGAGCTGATGATTCGGGTTTTGGAAGTGGTTTTTCTTTTGTCGTCGGTGATGATGCCCTCGTCGGAAAGCGAACTTTTTTTAAGTAAATCCCTGAAAACTCCGCCCTTACTGTCGTTGCCAATAACACCACATAAAATAGGTGTGGCGCCCAGTGCAATGATATTGAGTGCTACATTGGCAGCACCCCCCAGTCGGTTTTCCCTGTTGCTTATAGCAACTACAGGAACCGGAGCTTCAGGGGAAATACGTGACACAGCACCCCACAGGTAAGCATCTACCATTGAATCGCCAACAATCAAAACGTTTTTGTTGTTGAACGATCCAAAGGCTTTTTCGATAGATGCTTTCGCCATGCTATTTTTTCAGTTTCGCTAAAGATTCTTTGATTCTTCTTACTGCTTCAACCAATACATCATCGGAGGTAGCGTAAGAAATACGGATACATTCAGGAGAACCGAAGGAGTCGCCACCAACAGTTGCTACCAATGCATCCTGCAAGAGGAACATCGCCAGGTCGTCGCCGGTTTTGATGTCTTTTCCATTGATAGAAGTTCCCAGGTAGTAAGATACATCAGGGAAAATATAGAAAGCACCGTCAGGAACGTTGGTTTTCAGTCCCGGGATTTCTTTTAGTTTGGCCAACACCAGATCTCTTCTTCTGAGGAAAGCAATTTTCATTTCTCCTGTAAGGTTGATGCCATGCTCCATCGCAGTGATAGTTGCTCTTTGAGCGATAGTACAAGCTCCTGAAGTGAATTGTCCCTGGAGTTTGTTGCAGGCTTTGGCGATCCATTCCGGACCAGCCAGGTAACCTATTCTCCAGCCAGTCATGGCGAAGCCTTTGGCCACACCGTTTACAGTGAATACACGGTCTTTCACGAAATCCAGAGCCGCCATAGAGAAAGTACGCTCAGGAGTGAAGTTGATGTATTCGTAAATTTCGTCAGCCAGCACATACAACTCTTCATGTTTTACAATTACTCTTGCCAAAGCTTCAATTTCTGATTTTGAATAAACAGAACCGGAAGGGTTACAAGGGGAAGAATAAACAATCAGTCTTGTTTTTGGAGTGATTGCAGCCTCCAGCTGAGCAGGAGTGATTTTAAAGTCGTTTTCAATTTTCGCTTTTACTTCCACTACTTTTCCACCCGCCAGTTTCACGAGGTCGGCATAGCTCACCCAGTAAGGAGCAGGGAGGATTACTTCATCTCCCGGATTGATGCAGGAAAGGATGATGTTGGCGATGGAATGCTTCGCGCCGGTAGATACTACAATTTGTGATGGCTTATAATCGATGTTGTTTTCTCTTTTGAGTTTATCGGCAATGGCCTGCTGCAATTCAGGGTAACCTGGCACCGGAGGGTATTTGCTGAAGTTCTTGTCAATAGCTGTCTTTGCTGCTTCCTTCACGACATCCGGGGTGTTGAAATCAGGCTCGCCGATGCTTAAGCTGATAACGTCCAATCCTTGTGCTTTCAATTCACGGCTTTTCGCGGTCATGGCGATGGTTGCCGATTCAGTGAGTTCATTCACTCTTTGTGATACATGGGCCATTGTTTCTTGTTTTTAAATTAAGTGCGACAAAAGTAAGGTATTTTTGCTTTATAGTGCTAAAAGGATTTTTAAATTCGCTGCAGCTAAAACCAATGGTATGATACTAATACTTGGAGTCCTTTTGTTCATCATATTTACATTGCTGTCGGGGCTCCATTTTTACTGGGGTTTTGGCGGGAGATGGGGTGGCGAAGCTTCTGTTCCAACCAAGGAAAACGGAGAAAAAGCGCTGATGCCGAAGCCTGTCGATTGTTTTGTAGTGGCCCTGGCCTTGTGGGCTTTTGGTTTCTTTGTAATGGTGAAGATAGAGATGTTTGAAATGAGCCTGCCCAAATGGATGCTTTACAATTTACTTTGGTTTATATCGGCTTTGTTTATAATAAGAGCCATAGGCGATTTCAAATACATTGGGTTTTTCAAAAAAATTAAAACCACCCGTTTTGGGGTGATGGACACAAAATATTATTCTCCGTTGTGCCTGCTGATAGGGATTTTCGGAATTCTTATTCAGATCTTTGCGTAGGTCGCTTGTCAGGATCTTCAGTTTTCGGCGACTCAGAAAAAAATACAACAATGGCTCAGGAAAAAAACAGCAGGTTAAGGGATATATATAATATAGTAAAGCTTTCGCTTAACGGGGAAGAACAGGATTATACGCAGGGCAGCATCCGCAAGGCTGTGTTTTTGCTTGCCATTCCGATGATTCTGGAGTTGAGTCTGGAAAGTGTTTTTGCTGTGGTGGATATGTTTTTTGTGGGCAAGCTGGGAGCAAATGCTATTGCTACTGTAGCATACACCGAATCGGTCGCGATGATTATTTACTCGGTAGCCATTGGTTTGAGTACTGGTGCCACAGCTATTGTAGCCAGAAGGATAGGGGAGAAGGATCCGGTAGCTGCGGCTGAGGCAGGTGTTCAGTCGTTGATTTTAGCGTTGATTATTTCGGTGATCATTGGTGCCGCTGGCCTCATCTTCGCTCCGGAAATTCTGGATATGATGGGAGCCAGTGATGCTGTAATAGCGGAAGGAACAGTGTTCACCCGCATCATGCTGGGTGGTAGTTTGGTGATTGTTTTGCTTTTTCTGATCAATGGAATTTTTCGTGGGGCCGGAAATGCAGCCATGGCGATGAAGAGTTTGTGGATTGCCAGTCTGATTAATATTATATTGTGTCCCTTGCTGATAAACATATTCGGATTGAAAGGTGCGGCTATCGCTACTGTGATAGGCAGGGGAACAGGTATCTTTTATCAATGCTACCACTTGTTTAAAGGCAGTGGTATCCTGAAGATCAAAACTTCGCATTTTAAAGTGGATGGTACTCTTGTTAAATCGATTCTCAATATAGCATGGCCCGCAACTTTCCAGTTCATTATTGCCAGCGGAAGCTGGATAGTGCTTACCCGTTTGGTTGCTGATGTTGGAGGTACCGATGCCTCAGCAGGTTATCAGGTGGCTTTCCGGAATGTGGTTTTCTTTATTCTGCCGGCGTGGGGACTTAGCAATGCTGCCGCAACTCTGGTCGGACAAAATCTGGGCGCTAAACAATTGGAAAGGGCGGAGAAAAGTGTATTGCTTGCCACTAAGTACAACATCATTTTTATGACTTTTGTTACCTTGTTGTTTGCCTTGTTTGCCGAACCTATTGTTCGCTTTTATACCGAAGATCCTGTGATTGTAGAGTATGCCACTACCGTTTTGCGCATCATGGGCGCGGGCTTTATTTTCTTTGGTACTTCTATGGTAATGACTCAGGCCCTTAATGGTGCCGGAGATACGAAAACCCCCACTGTTATCAATTTTGTATGCTTCTGGCTTTTCCAGATTCCGCTGGCGTATATCTTGTCGAAAGGTTTTGATATGGGGGCGACAGGAGTAGTGCTGGCTGTACCTATTGCAGAAGTGCTGATTGCAGGGGTATCCTGGTATTTCTTCAGGAAAGGAAAGTGGAAGGAAGTGAAGTTGTAAAGAACAGCGCTGCTTTTTACTGAATCTTTTTCCCAAGCTTTCATCTTCTTATTATTCAAAAGATATAATCTTTAAGAAAAGATTCCGCGAAATTGAAAACTTCGTGGAGGGGACCGTGCAGACCAGCATGCGCATGCAATTTCCCAAAATATCTTTTACATTTACCTCGCAGCATGAAAAAGATAATCGATCAGATACGGAACCGTCACGACAACTTTTACAAAGCGATGTTGTTTGTCATCACCATCGTATTGGTTGTGATCATGATGCCGCATGAGGTTTCCTTCAAATACGAATTCCAGAAAAATAAGCCCTGGCAGTACGATAATCTTTATGCTCCCTTTGACATTCCAATTCTAAAAAATACGGATGAGATCAAACTCGATCGTGAAAAAATCATAGCAGGCAAAACGCTTTATTTTAAGTACAGGGAAGAAAAAAAAGAAGAAAGGATCCGACTTTTTGAACAAGAGCTGGAAGAAGAATTAAAAGAGAAAAACCCAGCCCCGTCTTCCTCCCGTCAGCAGGATAAATACCTGCAGCGCATTGCCGCACTGAAGGAACAGCATTTTCCATTGGGAGAAGAAGTACTGGCGGATATTTACAAGAAAGGACTCGTTGAATTGTCGGATGAACTCGATCAAATCAATGATTCCACAGCTTTTTATGTAATCAAAAACAATGTAGTGGCATCGGCTTTCTATAAGGAAGATGTGTTTACCCTGAAGTCGGCTTTTGAATTTGCCGAAAATTCGCTCCGGAAATATTTTGCAGAAAGAGAAGTGATTCTGGCCGCTATTGAAAAGGTGTTGCAGAAAGATGCCGCCAACATTATTTATGACGAAAAGAAAACCCAGCTTGTTTTAAGCAACGAACTTTCAAAACTGGAAGTGGCTTCAGTGGGTATGATTGCCGAAGGGCAAAGTATTATCAAGAGGGGGGATTTAGTTGATAAGCAGAAGTTCGATATGCTGAGTTCTTACAAGGCAAAGTACGAATCGCAAACACTGGAGCACAATAAGCAATTGCTGGTAATTCTAGCACAATTTATATTGATTGCGGTGGCTATTGGTGGTTTCTTCCTTTATCTCTATTTCTTCCGCCGTGAGATTTTCAATAACAACAAACATCTTGTTTTTCTTTTGCTGCTGGTGAACTTATTTGTACTGGCCACCACAGTGGTATTGCATTTCGACAGGTTGAATGTGTACCTCATACCTTTCTGCCTCATTCCAATTGTAGTGCGTTCTTTCTTTGATACACGTACTGCCTTTTTCTCACACATCATCACGCTGATGATAGTTGGTTTTATTGTTTCGGATAGCTTTACTTTTATTTTTTCGCAGTTCATTGCGGGTATAGTGGCGATTTTTGGTTTTGTTAATTACAGGAAAAGGGCACAACTCTTCATCACCGCCGGATTGATTTTTGCTACTTACAGCATTATTTTCTTCGCCGTGAGTTTATTGCAGGAAGGGGATCTCCATTCCATCACACTGCGCTCCTTCATGTGGTTTGCTATCAGTGCAGCCTTTACTATGTTTGCTTTTCCAATGATTTATGCGTTTGAGAAATTGTTTGGATTCATCTCCGATATCACCCTCCTCGAATTATCAGATACCAACAATCCGCTCCTGCGTGAATTGTCGCTCAAGGCTCCCGGTACTTTCCAGCATTCCCTGCAAGTGGCCAACCTTGCGGAAGCTGCTATTTTTAAAGTAGGTGGAAACGCTTTGCTTATTCGTACAGCTGCATTGTATCACGATATCGGTAAAATGGATCGACCGATGTACTTCATCGAAAACCAGGCAACCGGAATGAATCCGCATCACGAATTATCGCCCGAAGAAAGTGCTCGCATCATCATTCAGCACGTGATTAACGGTATTGAAATTGCCAAGAAATACAGGGTTCCCGAGCAAATTATCGATTTTATCCGCACACATCACGGCACAACGCGCGCCGAGTTTTTCTACCGCAAAGCCATCAATGAATTTCCTGATGAAGTGATTGATGAAAAGTTATATACTTATCCCGGACCGATACCTTTTTCCAAGGAATCGGCAGTACTCATGATGGCCGATTCGGTGGAAGCTGCTTCACGTGCCCTTAAAGAAATTAATTCCGAAAAGATTGAGCAGCTGGTGGAGCGTGTCATCAATAAACAAATTGAGGAACAGCAATTCAGTAACGCCGATATTACACTGAAAGAGATTTCTCAAATCAAGAAAATGCTCAAGAAGATGTTGATGAACATCTATCACGTGAGGATTGAATATCCTAATAATTAATAGACAGATTATTTATTCACCGACAAAGGAAAAGGATTTTTGTTCTCCTTTTTTATTCAGTCATCGTGGTGTACCCCCAACAGGATAGCCATAATCAAGATGCAAAACAGTATCCATATAAAATGCTAATGGATAAACTGATGCGTATTGAAGTTGAGAAGTTGTATCCAGAGGTAAAATTACCACCACTGATATATAAAGATGTGGCCCCAGAGCAACTGGAAATAATCAGTCTTTCAGAGAATAAAGCCTATTTTCTGGTGGAGAGCCTTGTAGAAGAAGTATCCTTCCACTGCAGGGAAAATATCTTTGTAGAAAGCGAAGAAATAGAGTTTGAAGGTGCGCCAGCTTTTAGGTACACCTTGATTTTCGAAAGCACCTAGGCTTTTTCGATGGCTTTCTTCATGATTTTATCGAGAACGCGAACAGCGTTGTTGTTCTTTATCACGTAGTCAAAAGCACCAAGATTCAGTAATTCGGCTGCTGTATTCAAACTGTGCTGAGCACTGAGGATGATCACCTTTGTGTCCGGACAAACCTTGCGGATTTCCTTAAGGGCTTCCATGCCATTCATTGCCCCTGGATTTTCCTTGTCAAGATAGTAATCCAACACAATAATATCGGGCATTTCATTCAATCGTTTTATGCAGCCTTCCGCTGATTCAAAGCCTGATACTTTGAGTGACTTGTTATCTTTAAGGAAATCCTGAATTAATTCAGAGAAAAACTTGTCGTCTTCAACAACAAATACTGATAATTGTTTTACTGACTCCATAAAGCAAGGGGTTTTTGCAATGTTATAATTTCTTTTTTTAATAAACTATGATTTATCACAATTTGTAATGTTAAACACCTTATTATGCTCGGTTTGCTTAGCAAGAAAGTAGTATTTCTTTTAGCTCTTTTATAGCGACTTCGGTTTTTTCGGTGAGGGTGTGGATGAGCTTGGCACTTTCTTTTTTGTTGTCAGCATGTTGCTCAAGCTGGTAGGCGATTTCTGATAATTCAGGAATGCCCATATAGGTCATTTTGGGCTTAAGTGAATGGGCCAAAGCTTTCAAGGCCTTATAGTCGCCACGTTTGAAATAGTCGCTGAGTTTAATGATTTCCTGCGGGGTTTCATCCAGGAAAATATGGATCATCTTCGAAATTCTCTCTTTATTTCCCTTCGTGAAAGAGTAAAGGGAATCGGTGTCCACAATTTTATTCTTTTGCCTTTGCCAGGAAAAATCCGAATAATTCTTGCTTCCTTCCATAAAGTCGGGATGAATGGCACGGCTGATTTTATTGAACAGTGCTTCCGGCTCAAAGGGTTTGGAAATGTAATCGGTCATCCCGTTTTTAAAGCAGGCTTCCACCTCGTGCACCAATGCGTGAGCGGTCATTGCAATTATAGGCAAGCTTCTTGCTGGTTCTTCGAATTCATTACGGATAATCTTGGTGGTGATGTGACCATCCATCTCTGGCATCTGGATATCCATTAAAATAAGGTCATAGGAATTCTTTTTAAGCTTTTCCATAGCCTCAATCCCATTGCCTGCAATATCAATTTGTATGGTAGGATTCCAGTCGAGAATGGTATCCGTAGCCACCATCTGGTTAAAGGCATTGTCTTCCACCAACAGGATGCGCAGGTTATCTATCGACATTTCTTCCTGGTTTCTAAAGGACGAATAAATGGTTTTTTCAGTGTCTTCAGCAGCGCCCACGAAGTAGTTGAATACAAAGGAAAATTCAGATCCTTCCCCTGTTTTGCTTTTTAAAACTATAGAGCTGTGGTGTAGATCCACCAGTTTTTTTACAATGCTCAGCCCCAGGCCTGTTCCTCCGTATTTGCGTGTTGTGGCAGAGCTGGCCTGAGTAAACGATTCAAATATCTGACTTTGCTTGTTGACAGGAATGCCAATACCACTATCCCTCACAAGAAATTTGACAGCTGCTTTTTTATCCTCCAGTTTTTCCAGCGTTACAGCAAGAGTGATTTTTCCTCTCTCGGTAAATTTGATGGCGTTGGCCAGCAGATTGATGAGGATTTGGTTGAGTCGGGAAGAATCACCAATCAGGAATTTAGGGAGTTTCTCATCGATAATGACTTCAAACATCAATCCTTTATCAATAATGTTGTGTGCCAGGGATTCACTGGTGGCGAGAGTTTCCTTGTGTATTTCAAAAGGACGTTCCTCCAATTCAATTTTACCGGCCTCTATTTTTGAATAATCGAGAATATTGTTGATGATGCTTAGCAGGTTGTGGGAGTTAAGGTTGATGACCCTCATGTACTCGTTCTGCTTTTCGTTAAGATTTCCTGCTTTGTTCATGAGTTTCGACAAACCGATGATTGCGTTCATTGGTGTGCGTATTTCATGACTCATATTGGCGAGGAATTCTTCTTTCATCCTTGCCGAGTGTTCCGATACTTCCTTAGCTTTCAGGAGTTTTTCATTTTCCACCTGCGCAGTGATGTCGGTGATGAATACGGAAATAGAAGGAGTGGAGTAGTAGGCTGTATCCAGCTTGCTAAGGTTGAAAACAGCATGTGTAAGCTGCTGGTTCCTTTCAAAGGAATGTCGTAAAGAAGTTGTTTTATTATTTCCGGCATCAAACTTTTTGATTTCGCTAACTATGGTTTCATCGAGAATTTTTTCTACCGGGATATGGAATTTATTGGATTCGTTGTAATTGAAAAAGCGCAATGTGGAATTGTTGTATTTGGTCAATGCTTTTTCAGCAGTATCCACAATGAAAAAGGGTGACTCCAGGGAGTTGAAAACATTGTCGAAGGCCTTAATGCTTACCGCATTGTCCCTTAATTCCTCGGCAAAAGTGTTGAGGCCCATGCAAATTACATCCAGTTCACTCTGCTGATCGGAAATAGGAAGCGACTTGGAGAAATCCCCTATATTGAAATTGAGGATGTGTTCAATAATGTCATTGGTTTTTTCTTTGTTGGCAAGATGATTTTTGTAATAAAACAATAATTCAGTCAGGGCATCTTCTGGAGAATTCCCGCTCGTAAGCTGAGGCCTGAATGGGTCGCTATTCAATTCACGGATGACCGATAATATTTCATCAATGACATGCTGCATCATCTGCTGTTTTTGTGTTTTTTATTTCCCTGAGCCAGGTCAATGCTTTTTCTGTGTCGGTAAAGGCCCTTAAAGGAATTTTAGGTGTTTTTGTATTTGCGAATACGTTATACAGGAATTTTGCAATAGAAGAATCTACCACTGCTGCACAGGCGTGTAAGTAATCCTGTCCATATTTGTCGGCGTAGTCGCGGGCATCTTTGGGCATTTCAGTAATCCGACTCATGTCATACAGCCAGTACTGCATTTGTTTCTTAGAGATTTGATGGCGCAAATCAATGATTTCTTTGCATTTCTCAAGGGTTACTGCAGTTTCCCTCTTGTATTCGCTCATTAGTATGCCGTCTATTGTCCAATATCTGATATATTCATTTTCAACTTCGTCCATATCAGCACTCTATTGTATTATGAGGGGTAATCATGTTTAGTTACGGTTTTTATTGCGTAAGTCGTTAAGCCAGGCCACACCGTCGGCTGTATTTTTAAATGCACGAAAGGGAATGGTTGGATTTTTAATTTTAATAAAAATGTTCACAAGGTACATGGTAATGTGTGAGTTTACAATCGCTGCGGTGCCATATAAGTAATCCTGACCGTGAAGGTCAGCATAATCGCGCCCTTCCTTGGTGTACGATTTAATACCATCGAAGTTGAAACACCAGTATTGTTTTTCTCCCGCTGATATTTCGTGGCGAAGGGCAATTACTTTTTTGATGTTGTCAAGGTCCATTACCATGGGCTCCTTAATTTTATTATGGAGAATTCCATCTTCAATCCAGTATTTAATCAATTCATTTTCGGCAGTTTTCATACGGTTGTGTTAATGTTAGAGTAAGATTCAATTAGTTCAAAGTTATACATGTCGTCGACTTTCATAAATACATAAATCGGTACCGATTGCGCGCCGTATTTTTGTTTCTCGAAGTCGGCGGAGTAACCAAGGTAAGTGATTTTTTTATTTAAATCGTTCCCACGCTTCACCATTTGATACACCGCTTGTTTATAGATGTGGTGGGAGTCGAGATAGTCGTAGTCGAGGCCCATGATAAGCGGACTGTAATGATTCTCGCCCTTGAAGCTCCATAAGCAGGCTATGGCCTTATCGCTACCCTTTAATTTGATGTCGATAAATTCCCAGTCTTTGTATTTCGACAGGATGCGTGGCATTTTTTGCGGGAACTTGAAGAAGTTGAAGGAGAAGTTATTGTCCTTGATGTTACAGAACAATTTGAAATAATGGTCTGCTTCTTCATCTGTAATACTATCCTTGATGGTCACATCAAATTTATCAACGTGTCGCAAGGCATACTGTCGGATGTTTGCTCTTTTCTTGGCCGATGGAATCATGGCAAGCAACTCCTCAGGAGTATTCCAATGCGGGTTGCGTATCTGGTTTGAGTTAGGCATTCGCAGTTTGCCATAGCCTTCCTTCAGCAGTATTTCGTTCATCACATTACTTTCTTCAAAATCCCTGAACAAGATTACATTGGCTTCGATTTCTTTTTTCACTTTTTCAACCCATGAAAAGAGAAGTGTTACTGCATTTCTCCATTCATCATGTTTAGTATCCAGGTAAAGGAAATCGGCTTCAGCAAATAGACAGCCCATTACCAAAGATTTTGAACAGAGGTAATACGGATCGGTTTTGCGCACCTGTTCTATCCTTTTAGAAATATTTTCGAGGGAAAGCATATCGTCCTTACAAATTGCCCCGGTGAAGAAAGTGGCGCAAACCAGTTTACCTTTTTTATCCCTTATCAAAATATAATGGAAACTCCAGTTGTTTTGTTTGTCCTCATTGCCTGTGAAAATTTCTTCGGCACACTGCAGCGCCGAATGGGTGATGGTACCCCTGTGTTTCAGGGCGTTGTCCCATTCGGTAGGATCGATATCATTGATGGTGTTGTACTCTTCAACAATGAGTTCGGTCTTCAGAGACTCCTTAGGAACTTCAGGAGCAGTAAAATTGAGATTGAATTTTTTATAAATCTTTTCCAGTTTTTCACCTTCTTCTTCTACAGCTTTCGGGAAATGGTAAGCGATGGCATCGGCCAGTAAATCGATATCACTTTTGGTATTATGGCGTGTCAAGGTAAAACGCAAACCCGATTTGTCGTTGGGTACAACAGGAAAAGTAGCCGTATTCACATACAATCCTTCACTCAGTATTCTTTTTACAAGATTGATGGTCACTTTCGGCATGCCGCCGCCAACAAAGTAAATTGGCGAATCGGGGGAAGAAATATTGGTTAATTTTTTCTCTGTAATTCGTTTGTTCATGTGTTCTCTCAGTTCCTTCAATTCCCTCTGGTATTGATATATTTCTTCCGACAGGTGAATTTTTGCTGATGCTAGTGCCGCGCCAACATTGGCTGGGGAGAGGGGATGGGTATAAGTTAAAATACCACCGTAAATATCGGTGCGGCGGTACATTTCAGGATCGGAGAAAATAGCAGTTCCGCCGACACAACCGAAGCCTTTCGCGAGTGTAGAGATCAATACGATGCGGCTGGAAACCCCCATGCGATCGAAAATATATCCGGCACCATGCTTGCCATCCCAGCCCATTCCGTGCGCATCATCAAAATACAAATGCAGTTTAGGGTGTTTGTCCATGAGGGCCTTTAATTTTACGGTATCCGGCAAATCGCCGTACATCGAGTAAACACCATCGGCCATGTACCATATCTTATTGTATTTATTGGCATTTTCAGCAATCATCTTGTCGAGTGCTTCATAATCGGCATGTCGCACCATCTGCACTTCTGTTCCCTGCAGCTTTGTGTTTTTGCATGGGTATTGAACACTATAGTGTACCTGCTGATCGAGAATGATCATGTCATCGGGTTTAATAATAGTGCCTATAACCGAAAGGTGGGCATTGGAGGTGGAAGTGTAGCAAATTACTTTGTTTCCGCGGAAAATTTGCGACATGGTTTCTTCCAGTTCCTGGATGTAGGTAGGGCGGATAAACACTCTCGACATGGAGAATTGTGCGCCGAATTTCTTGACCATCTCGATCGCTCCTTCTGCCAGTTTGGGGTGCGATTCAAGGCCGAGGTAACCACAGGTGCCGAAATTAATTAGTTCTTTTCCTCGGATGGTGAAGTGGGTGCCATCGAAATCCTGCTCTTCGGAATTAATATGCATAATTCCCTTTTCTTTAGCTGCCGACCATATAGTGTCTATTACATCCAAGAAATTGTTGTGAATAATTCTTGCCATTTATTATACTTTTTATGTTTGGGATTTCGCGGATATATAAGATGAAAAAACTTTAACTAAAAGACTGGATATTATACTTTTTTTATAAGTTAATGTTTCATAATTCCTATCTGTATTGATATTTTTTTAATTAATAGTTGCTGGCATAAATTTTTATATGGTGACTTAAGTAGGTTTTTGCTTTAAGCGGGTAAAAATTTACACAGCAATTAATGTGTGCGTCCTTTATAAATTTTTTATTTTTACTTCTCATGGATGGAGGAATTAGCTTATGAATAATATGCGTGTTTTACTGGTGGAAGATGACCTGGTGAGTCAGTTCCTGATGAAGGAAACTTTATCGCTTTGGAATAAACACCTTGAAGTGGATCTTGCCGACAACGGTTTGGAGGCCATTGAAAAGATGAAGGTAAGTAGTTATGATTTGCTCCTGCTCTATATCCAGATGCCTAAGATGGATGGATATGAGGTGACCCGGATCATACGAAATGAATTTCCTGTGGAAAGAAGAAATATCCCCATTATTGCCATGACGGGCCAGGCATCATTTCAAAGTAAGCAATTTGGTATGGACGATTTTATTGCCAAGCCTTTTGAGTCGGATGTACTTTTTCAGAAAATAGAGAAAATCGCATCTTCATTAAGAAATGATTAAGTTGCTATAAATTACAAACATTATTAGTCGATTGTTTCAGTAAATATCTATTTTAGGTCCGGCAACTACTTAATGTTCACCAACAAGATAAAATCCCGGGAATTCTGTATCCTTATCGCTGACGACGACGACGATGATCAGATGATGCTCGCTTCTGCTTTCAGGGAGGTGGGTTTCGATGGCCCCGTTGTATCAGTGCATGATGGGGAGGAGCTAATGGCTTATTTGCAGAGGACGGGGAAGTATGAAGGCACAAAGAGCGAAGCACCGCATCTTATTTTACTTGATCTCAATATGCCTAAAAAAGATGGGCGGACTGTGTTGCAGGAAATCCGTAAAAATCCGAAGCTTAATAAAATTCCCATTATAGTGCTCATTACCAGTGCGAACAGTGATGATATTTCTTCTTCCTATGAATTGGGTGCTAATAGCTTTATTTCAAAACCATCCTCGTTTACCGAATTAAAGGAAATGGCCAGGGCGATAAAGTGTTATTGGCTGGATGCAGCACTGATTCATAAAACTCACTCTCAAATCTGATTTATACTACCACCATCTGAGAAGCTTCATGCACAGCTTCCATCGGTAAACTAATTATGAAAGTAGTGCCTTTGCCCACTTCGCTTTTAGCACTGATAAAGCCCTGGTGTTCCTCCACAATTTTTTTGCAAATGGCCAAACCTATTCCTATTCCTGTTCCTGTTCCTTGCCTTTCCGGATCGGAATGCAATCGTTTAAAGATGGTGAAAACCTGTTCGGCATATTGCTGTTCGAAACCAATACCATTGTCTTCTACATAGATCCTGCAATATTTTTCACCCTTTGTTTTTTCATCGCTCGTTTTGGAAAGTCCTACTGTTTTGCAACTGATCTTAATCACCGGTTGGGTATCTTTCTGCGAATATTTCAGGGAGTTACTGATGAGGTTCTGAAACAGCGATTTAATAAGATCGGGATACACATGCAATTTGGGCAAGTCACCTACAATGATCTTTGCATTTTTTTCCTGTATCTGAAAATCCATGTCGGTGAGTACTTCCGAAAGGAGTGGTGCTATATCGGAGTAAGTGCGATTGCTTCTTACGGTGGTAATCTGACTGAAGGCAAAAATATCGTTGATCAGCTTTTGCATGCGTGAACAGGCAGTTTTTATTTTATCCAGGTACAACTTGCTTTCATCATCTTCGTGCAATGCAGAAGTCAGTCGTTCACTGAATATTTTTATTTTCCTCAAAGGTTCCTGTAAATCGTGTGAAGCCATATAAGCAAGGCAATCCAGCTCTTTGTTGATGGCTTCCAGCTGAGAAATGTTCGCTAATAATTGCTGATTTAATTCATTGACTTTTTCCTCTGAAGCTATTCTGTCATTGATCTCCATTTCCAGATTTTTATTGATGCCAATCAGCTTTTGCTCCTGTTCCATCAGCTGACGGTTTTTCCTGTAGAGATCAACAAATGCCTGCACCTTGGCGCGCAGCAATTCTGGACGGATAGGTTTGTAGATGTAATCCACTGCGCCCGTTTTGTAGCCTTCAAAAACATTGTCGTCTCCCTGGCTATGTGCGGTGATGAATACAATAGGAATATGCCGCAATTTTTCACGCTCGTAAATTAGTTTGGCTGTTTCAAAGCCATTGAGATCGGGCATTTCCACGTCCATAAGGATCAATGCAAAGTCGATTTCCTTCAGCAGTATCTTGAGTGCTTCTCGTCCTGAGCTGGCAGTAATGATCTGGTATTTGTCCTGCGACAAAATACTTTCGGCAGAGAGCAAATTGTTCTCTTTATCATCCACCAATAATATTTTTACCCTGATCGGTTTTTTCATCTGTATATAATTTCCTTCCAATGATCAGATGGAATATTCATTGATAACTGATCTTTTTGAAATGAATATTTCATTGTTTTTTATTTGTGGAACCAAATCCTCATCATCGATAACAATTGATCCATTTTCAATGGTTTGGTAATGTAGTCGGAGGCACCAGCTTCATTGTTTTTGTGTTCCCTCCTAATTTTCTGCATTGTTTCATAACCATCCATCTCGGGCATCATGATATCCATGAGCACCATTTCAATATCATTACTTTCGCTCATGATGTTAATGGCTTCTTTACCTGATTCGGCGGTAATGATATTGATGTTGTAACGCTCAGTCACCACTTGCCACCGCTTTCGTTACCTCGGCGATGTTACGCACCTGGGAAGTTAAGTTGGACGCCATTTTATTTACTGAGTCAGTTAAATCTTTCCATGTTCCACCCACACCCGGTACATAAGCCTGACCGCCTAACTGGCCTTCGGAACCTACTTCACGCGCAACCCTGGTTACTTCAGAACCAAAGGAGTTGAGCTGATCCACCATCGTGTTAATTGTATTCTTTAACTCGAGAATTTCACCTTTAACGTCTACTGTAATTTTACGCGAGAAGTCACCTTTCGCCACCGCGGTTGTTACCACAGATTAACGCAGAAGATACGAGCGTAAAATCTGTGTTAATCTGTGGGAAAATGTGAGCCAATTCAATTGAACTGCACCGATTTTACCTTCCTCACCTTAATGGTTTCAATTTTTGTGGGGACTTTCTCCGCGCCATAGGAAATGATTTTTTCCACTTCGCCGTTTTTGTTTTGTATGATGAGAGTGGCATGCGCCGTTTTTGCTTCTTTGCGGGCATATTTCACCGCTTCTTTTTTGTTAGGGAAAATGTTGGTGATTCCTTTTTCACCTTCTATTTTTATTCCCCATTCCTTCGCATAAGGCACAACAAATCTGCTTTTTCCAAACTTTATATCTTCAATTTTTTTATTATTCAACGGCGCTATCATAAAAGTTGATTTTAATTTATTTTTTTTTTCACGAAAAAATCATGCCTGAGTATCTTGGCTGATAATATTTTTCGGACCGTGAAAATAACAAACTTCTTTGCAGTACGATTTTCTTCAGTCATCTGCTGAATTGCGCAAGTTAATTATTCAGTCGATTCTGATAAATAATGAAACCATTATGGATAAGGCCGCAGATCCGGCACAACACTGTCGTCCGGGAGTAGAAAATACTATTGAAGTTGTAAAAGAATTTTTTTCATTTATTTTTATAAAAAATGAAATAGATGAAAACTAAAATAGGAACCAGGGAAAAGCCCTTGCAATTGAAAACCCCGCCATTGTCATCAGAATATACCATGCATGTGGATGAGAAAGAAGGTCGGGAAATACTGGTGTGTACCGTAGGAAAAACGGTTTTGCATTATGATATCCGCTGCATTGCTGATCTTCATGCAATGCTGAAGAAACATGGCGACTGGATGGAGCTGGGTAGTGCCGATGAACAAAAACCGGCCAAAGAAGGAACAGTGGAAGCCTGGGGACGTTCTCCGGAAAATCCTGTTGGCGGATGGTATGGATTGAAAAAAGGATTTCGCGGTCGCTTTGGTATGTATCTTCCTCCTTTAATGGAACATCTTGGATTAGCGGAAGTCACTCATGAGGCGAGAGGAAATAAAATGAGGGCAAAGTAATTTTCAGATATGAATTCATTTTTCAACATCCTTACCGGCGTTTGGTTTATCGTGGGTACAAATTTCCCAATGTGGCTGGACGGCGATAAGGTTGACCCTTCTCTGACTTATACTATTGCTGAAAAAAAGGATACCACAGTATTGCTTGATATAGTAAAATACACCGAAAAAGGAAAAAGCAAAAGTATTGTTGGTTACGATTATACTGATCCGGAAAAAGAAAAAGCTTTTATCTGGAAAGGAAAAGGTGCATTGGCTTTTGTCAAAAGTAAATGGGAAGTGAAGCTTATGGATGACAACGGACAATGGGCTGTCATTTGGTTTTCCAAAACTATATTCACTCCGGAAGGTGTGGATATTATCAGCAGAAAGCAAACTCTGGATAAAGGGGTGCTCGATGATATTAAAAATCGCATGCTTGCTGATAGTATATTAAAAAAACATGTGGGGAGCTTGGTGGAGTTGAAGAAGAACTAGATCTCTTTCAGCAGTGCCCAGTTTTTCGATATGGCTTAACGCAGCCATCGATGATCCTTTTGTCCGATATTAAAATCCCGAAAAGAATATAGCAGGGTGAGTCCGAACCAATAAGCAGTGCGTGGCATTTTGTAAAGCTCCCGTGAAATTTGTCTGAAAAAGGTAGCGCCGCAGAACAGTCGGCCTTTTGGTTTAGGCGTTAATCCCGACAAAGGGTAAAAATGTATGGTGATACGGAGGGTAGAATCGGACAAAACACTGACATCCTCTATTTTCGCTTGATTGGGAGGGGATTAAATATGTCTTTTGTCCTTGTGAACCACAAAAATTAAACGAATGACAACAGTAAAAAGCACTTCTAAAATCCTTCTTCAGGTACTTCTTTTTTCTCTGTTTATTTTCTCATCGGAGGCAGTCATGGCCCAGCGACCCTTGGCTACTTTTAAAACAACCATTAAGTCATCTGCCGGGACGCTCCTGGATAGTGTTAAAGTTACTGTGATTGATAATACTGCAATTGTGGCAGAAGGGGTGACAGCCAGGGACGGGAAGTTTAAATTCGCTTCATTCTATAATAAGTCACTGATTGTTGAATTTGAAAAGCCGGGCTATCTCAAACAAACCATTAAGGTGAGTACCTATATTTCTCCCCGAATCATTCCCGAAGACATGAGTATGACTCTTACAGTAGAAATGTTACCTGTACCTGCGACTAATCCGACGGCTCATTTTGATAAAGCGACAGAAGAAATTATTCTGGATACCACTCAGGGCAAATTCATTTTCAATCCGGAGTACAAAGCCAAAATTAAGGATGAATGGGAGGCTTTCAGGAAATCTCTGTCGGAAGGCACTCAGGCAAGTAATTAAATAATAGGTCCTGAAACAATTTCAGGATCTTTCTTTTAGCTCAGTTTCAAAGATTCAAATCCTTTTTTATCTCCCTCAGCATATGTCCATGTGCTTTCCTGATGACAACGCTATAGGCTTTATCGATAAAAGTTTCTTTGCTTTTGCTGCGTTTGTTGATGGTGGTTAAATGAAAATTACCTTCTTCATCCATGTCCAGCGATAGGGTATACAGCTGAAGGATGTTTTTAAGCATGGTGGTGTTTTTCATGAGGGAAAGGTAGTGAAATTACTCTGTGGTTTCCACGTCATTGGCCTTGCTTACATTCCTGAAAACAAAGAGAGGATAGATGTGTCGTTTGGCAAATCTGCCGGGAGAATCGGCATTGACCATTTTGATATACGACTTCTCGGGTACATCAAAATATTCATATACGCTGCCGTCGAAAAAAGTCACTTTCAGCGTTTGTTTGTGGTACTCAAAATCGGCAATATTGGAAGCGAGGTTTTTAGCATAGTCCTCCGCATTTTGTTCATGAGTTTCTTTGTTGATGCTAACGAGGAAATGATAGGCTTCAATAATCGCTTTGCTTTTGTGCTCAGCAGCAGATTTTTCCTGTTCTTCCTGGAATTTATCGGGATGAAATTCCTTCATGAAATTTCTGTAAATGCTTTTTAATTCATTCAAACTGGCTTTTTCCGTTACACCCAGCAATTTTCGACTATCATTGATTTTTTTCATAATGGCGCGAAGATACACTTAAAATCAAACCAAACTCTTTTTCACCACAGCGAAAAATCTCTGTGTCCTTGGTAAAATTGAAGTTGGTTTAAATTAGAATATAGCTGATAATAAAAAAAGGGGCTTTTTTCAGCCCCTCCTTGTTAAAATTTACCATTGTTGTTTTTCCATTGTTCTTTTGCTGGTATAGGTTCAATGACATCCCAGTGTTCTGCTATCTTACCATTTTCTACCCGGAACAAGTCGTAGAAGGAGTTGAGTTTTCCGGCCAGATGACCTTCGCTCACTACCAGAACAAAATTACCTTCACCCAATACTTTGTGGATTTTGTCATACTTCATGGTGATGCCTTGTTTGGCCCATTCGGCGAGGGCTTTTCCCAATCCCGACAATTGATCGGGAATTAAAGGATTGTGCTGGATGTAGTTGTCACCATCGAAATAGCCGGCGAGTTTTTCCATTTTTCCGTTGACCAGAATATCTTCAACAAAGTTCTTCACCAGGGTTTTGTTGGCTGCGGTTTTGTCGAGGTCTTTGATCTCCGTTGTCCCATCAATCAAGGTATGTCCGCTCGGATTGGGTTTTGTGGTTTCCTGCAGGTTGTCCCAGTGTTCTACAATTTTTCCGTCTTCAAAGCGGAAAATATCGAAACCTGTTTTCGGACCGAAAAAATTGTAGTCGGTATGGGTAAACACGAAGTCGCCATCGTGGAAAGCCCTTACTGTATTTACTTTGGCCGATTTAGGTGGCAGTTGTTGCAGTAAGGCGCCGAATCCTGCTAGTCCGTCGGCAACAGCCAAATTGTGCTGAATGTACTTTTCCGGATTGATGTAGCTTACCGGAAGCGTATCTCCGGTTTCTATGCTTTTTAAAAGAGCAACAACTTTTTCTTTGTTAGATGTTTCCATGGTTTCCATTTTTTTGATTTCTAATTGTGTTGAATTGTTTGATGAGTTGCAGGCAGTGAGGCAGAGGGCTGAGACTGCTGCGGCGAGAATTGTTTTTTTACTTTTCATAATGAGGTATTTGTATGAGACAAAGATCGTCTCATCACCCCTGGTGTAAAAGGTAAGTTTGGTCCTTTGGATGATACTTTTGCACCTTATGCATTATTGTGAATGGTTTTCGGGAGTGGGTTTCCCTCTTCTCCAA
>JBJTOK010000014.1:0-1523 GCA_046074525.1 Flavobacteriales bacterium | reverse complement strand
CCAGCACCTAACACGGGTTTTGCGTCAGGCGGGGTGACGTGCAAACTTGGAGCTTTGTGCTTCGTATCAAGTGTAGTGCTGGCAGAAAGTTTTGTGCTCCGAAACCCACCCGAACGCAAAGCCCGAAAACGTTGGCGGTCAATGTAGAAAGACATTAAAACACGACAAAACATTGGTAAAATGATTCGAGACTATCAAGAAATAATAAATACTATCAGCGACAGATTTAACAATTCTCTGTCGCAACTAGACATTATTACTTGGCTTGAAAATTTTGAAAAAACCGATTGGAGAAAGGCACTAACAGTATTAAATAACTTTGAATATTATTCAACAAAGGACATTATAAAGGAATATGAGAATGGAATACTACATATAATGAACTTCCTACAAAAAAGTGGACTTTAAGTTAAGCGACATTTTTAAGTTGCGTTAATAATTCAAATTCTTTGATGGTTAAATTTCCTAATGCCGAGTGTCTTCGATTTTTGTTGTACCATGTTTCAATCCATTCAAAAATGGAGATGGCTGCTTGATTTTTGTCTTCATAACGATTTCTATAAACCAATTCTGTTTTAATTGTTTTGAAGAAGCTTTCGGCAACGGCGTTATCCCAGCAATTGCCCTTTCTGCTCATGCTGCGTTCAACGCATTTGTAGCTATTCAGTAAGTTGGCGAAGCTGTGGCAGGCATACTGAACACCTCTGTCAGAATGAAAAATAAGTTTCGATGACATTATTCGATTTTTGACCGCCATTCTCCAAGCAGCAATAGATGTGTTTTCGGCCGTTAAATCATTGCTCAATGCCCAGCCAATTACCTTCCGGTCGAAAATATCGAGGATAATCGTGAGATACAGCCAGCCTTTAACGGTTTTGATGTAGGTAATGTCAGACACCCACGCCTGCCCCGAATTTTCAGCAGAGAAATTCCTGTCCAGTTTGTTTTCTACCACAGGGTACTTGTGTTTGGAATCGGTAGTAACTACAAACTTTTTAGCGTGAACGGCCTTGATGCCATTTTCTTTCATCAGCCTTGCCACACGAGGTTGTGATACATCAAAACCTCTTTTTCTCAGCTCTTCGGTCATTCTCGGACTTCCATAACTGGCCTTGCTTTCCTTGTGTATCCTCTGAATCTCAGATAGCAGCATCCGATTCTCTCCGTCACGTTTGGATGGAACATAATTTCGCATTCTATAATATCCGCTTTTACTCACTTTAAATACTTTGCACATCTTCCCAACCGGAAATTCCCTCTGATGATTTTTTATGAATTGGAAGATTTCCTGTCGCTCACGGAGAAAATGCTCACCGCCTTTTTTAGTATGTCGCGCTCCATCTTTACATCCGCCAACTCTTTTTTCAATCTTGCCAATTCTTTTTGTTCCTCGGTTAGTTGTTTCTTGCCATTGCCACTAAATGCCAGCGATGGATTTATACTCTGTTCCTTCCGCCAGCGGTAGATAAATTCCGCTGCTACGCCCAGTTCCCTGGCAATCTCCTGAACGTTGCCCCGAACAT
>JBJTOK010000013.1:0-5973 GCA_046074525.1 Flavobacteriales bacterium | reverse complement strand
TTGCATTATATCGTCTATCAAACAAAATATTCCTATAATTTTATCTCGGGTAAGCATTTGTATTGTTCTTGATTGGTTCGCAAAACAAATCTACAAACACTTGTTTACCCTCTTTTCAAATAGCAACTTGAATTAAATAATACGCCTGCAAAATTTTACTTCTTCCTCACCGGTATCCATACCTCCTCCTCAGAAGAAGGATCATTGTTCTTATATTTCTCCCCCAGTATTTCAAAATGCGGACGGTCATCCAATTCAAATTCAGAAGCTGGAAGCCAGCTGCCATAAAGTTGCTGGAAAAATGACGCAGCATCAGAAGCATCTCCCTTGTAAATGAAAACAGCATACAGTCCGCCAGCCAATTCCAGCGTCTCCATTCCTTCGGGAACTTTTGAGAAATCACTCACCTCCACCGTTGCCCATTTATCGAATTCCTTGATAGGATTGAATTTGGCAAAAAACTGTGTGTGGTTATACTGCTGAACAGAGTACATCTCTGTTCCAACTGTATTTTGAATTTCATGACGGCGGGGCAAAAAACCTCGCCACAACTGCGGCGTTGCATTGTTGGCAAAGGTCATGCGCAACCTGTTGCCTGTTAACTTTTTTGGAAGAAGGGTTTCGAGTCGGTACTCCATTTTCAATTGATATTTGTTCAAAGGTAAGAAAGGATCATATGCTATATGCTACTTACTCCTGTTCGTCATTGCGAAAATTTTGTACTCAGAAATTAGAAGCAATCCCTCTATTCAAATTAATCAGAGATTGCTTCGCGTTTTCGGGTAGAAAAACTGCTCGCAAAGAGGGACGGGTATAAACTTGCTTTGCTTTCCCATCTTTCCTATTTTAGTCAGGACAATAACAACTACTACTAAAATGAAAAAACAACTTACCCTCATAGCTATATTGCTATGCCTATCCTTCCCGGGACTCTTCGCTCAAAAAGTAATTGGATTTTTTCCTAACTGGAGAAATGCCGGAGATGAGAATAAACTGCAATACGACAAAATCACCGACATTATTTTTTGTTTTGTTCAACCCAATTCTTCAGGACAGTTTCCTGCCTTGAGCAGCTGGTCGGTGAGCGACCAAACCAAATTCAATAATATCAAAATAAAAGCAGCCCAAAATGGAGTACGCGTTCGCATTTCCTCTGGCGGAGCCGGATCTGCAAGTCTGTACAGTCCGATAGCAGCCAATGCCACTTACCGTCAAAATTTCGCCACTTCCATTGCCGACTTTATTGTTGCCAATAACATTGATGGATTTGACGTCGACTGGGAGTTTCCGGCTACCAATGAAAAAGGAAATATGGATCTTCTTCTTTCGGCTTTCCGGACAGCTTTTGATGCAAAACAACAAGCTGGTTACCGTCACATTTACTTAGGAGTTGACGTGGGAGGAGAACAGGCCCACACTGCATATTTCACTAATACTTTTGCTCAATATGTTGATGAGGTGAATATCATGGCATATGATCTTGCCGGAGGCTTTTCCACCGTTGCCCTGGCCAAAACCTCCTTTGATGTTTGGAAAACCTATCTCGGTTCAGGTGCCGCTTCCAAACTCATATTAGGCGTTCCTTTTTACGATGCATCAGGCTGGAACATGTATAGTGGTTTGGCTTCTCCTTACTCTACTAACGCAGCCAACGCCTACAACGGCACGTTAACAGGCAGCGATGGATCTACATACAACGCAGCTCCGGCTATCAAAAGCAAAGTGGATTATACCATGCAGAATGGTGGTGGCGGCATCATGATTTGGGAATTGTCGCAGGATATTCTGGATGCCACCTATTACCAGTATTCCTTGTTGTCGGCCATCGATGTTGCGCTGCAGCCTTATCAGGGTCCGAGCTGTTCGAAGCCTTCCTTGGGAAGTGACAAAACATTGTGCGGTGTGCAAGGCAGTATTACTTTAAACTCAAATTTGAGCACGCAATCATACCGGACTTTCACCTGGACCAAAGACGGTGGCAGCTCCATTGGCAGCGGCGCTACCCTTTCGGTATCGGCTGCAGGAACTTACGTAGTGAAAGTGGATAGCGCAGGGGCATGTAACGCAACCGACACTATCATTGTGAGCGCGACCTTGCCAACAGTGAACCTCGGCAATGATATTAATTTATGCTCGGCTTCATCGGCCACCTTAAATGCAGGAGTTTCAGGCAGTGGTATTACTTACCAGTGGGCAAAAGACGGCAGCAATATCAACGGAGCCAGCAATCAAACGCTGGTGATTTCTCAGGCCGGGACTTATTCGGTAACGGTAAGCGCAAGTGGTTGCAGCGCTAAAAACGACCAGATAATTGTAAGTTCCTCATTACTCAACATCACCCATGACACCATTTGCACTGCAGGCGCCACAGGTACTTTAACAGTGAATTCTGTTGGCGGTCCTTATAAATGGTACTCAGCCTCAACCAATGGAACTTTATTGCACACCGGTGCTACTTACGCCACTACCTACAACAGCAACACTACCGTGTATGTTCAGGATGGCGCAGGTGTTAGCGGAACAGTTGGTGGCACAGGAAATTTCGGCAGTGCGCAATGGCACGATCCTCAAAATTTCACACCCATGACTTTCACTACGGCTGTAAACGGACTTACCCTCACCTCTGTCGACTTCTATATTCCTGCATGGGCGAAAGCCAACAACTTCGTAATCTCAGTAAAAAACGGAGGTACTACTGTAGGCAGCAGCTCCCCTATTACTTATGACAATGCAGCTTCTTCCGATCACAAAGTAACCGTTAGTCTCAACATAACATTAAGTAATGCAGGCTCCTACACAATTGGTTTCTCCAGCTCTACTACCGACGGAAGCAATGCGGTAAACAAGGGTACTGTGACTTATCCGATCAGTGATGGATCCAGCAGCATTTCATTTACTGCAGGTGATTTTGTATTCAACAACATTCAATTTGTTGCAGGATCAACCTGCGTAAGAACTCCGGCTACAGTGACCATTGACGCGAATAACGCGGAATGTTTGCAGACAGGTGTGGAGGATTTCACACCTTCTAAAACGACGGTTTACCCAAATCCATTTACTTCTTCTTTCACTATTAGCAACAACTCTTTCAGCTCAGTTGAAATATACAATCTGCTGGGGGAATCAGTGCTCAACGGAAAAACTTCAACTGTGGATGCTTCACATTTGCAAGCAGGAACATACCTCGTGAAAGTGTTGAGTGCTGACGGAAAGCAGGACGCTGTTTTGGTAACGAAGGAATAAACTGAAAAAAAGTAAAGGGCGTTAGGTCCTTCGGGAGTACCCTCAGGATGACATACGCGAGATAGTACGTGAAAATTTCACGACCTAAATCACATTTGTCATGAGGAACGAAGGACCTAACGCCCTTTTATTTATTCTTGTTTCCCATATGGAAATAGAATAATACTTTTGTTCCTCAATTATTTAGCAACATGCTCGAAAAAACAAAGCAATTTTTCATTTATCTCTGGAAGAAAAAACGTTACCGATACTCGATCCTCTCCATTGTTTTCCTGTGGTTGGTTGTGCAGTACAACTTCCTCTGGCTCTTCGGAAACATGCCTTCTGTAAGCGAACTGAAGGATCCGGATTTACCTGTGGCATCGGAAGTTTATGCTGCCGACGGACAACTCATCGGGAAGTTTTTCAGGGAAAACCGCTCGTCGGTAGATATGAAAGACATCAATCCCGTGTTTTACAAAGGTCTGGTCGCCACCGAGGATGTGCGTTTTTACAACCACGACGGTATCGACTGGAAAGCCAATATCGCTGTGTTGTGGTACATGATCAAGGGCGATAAACGCGGAGGAAGTACCCTCAGTCAGCAGCTGGCCAAAAACCTTTTCAAGATGAGAAAAGTGAACAAGGGGCTGCTCAGCTATATTCCAGGCATCAGCACGGTAGTGGTCAAAATGAAGGAATGGATTGTTGCTGGTCGCCTTGAAGAAAACTATTCCAAAGATGACATTCTGTTATTATATATGAATACCGTTGATTTCGGGAGCAACGCCTACGGAATCAATACTGCCGCAAAAACTTACTTCAACAAGAAACCGAACCAGCTTACTGCCGATGAATGTGCGGTATTGATCGGATTGCTGAAAGCCACCACGACTTACAGTCCGGTACTCCATCCCGAAAAATCCCTCGAGCGCCGCAACGTCGTACTGTCGCTCATGAAAAAGCATAAAGTGATTAACGACGATGATTACCAGAAAGCGCTGGAAAAACCCATCCGTCTCGATTTCCATGTAGAAAACACTGAAGATTGCAAAGTACCTTACGTACGTGCCGCTGTGGCCCGTGAAATCAGTGAATGGTGCAGTGAAAACGGTTATGATATTTATAGCGACGGATTGAAGATTTACACCACCATAGATCTCAAATTACAGAAACACGCCGAAGCCGCTGTTAGCGAACACATGAAATCCCTCCAGAAAAAATTCGATGATCAGTGGGCTGGAAAAAATCCATGGACCGATGCTAAAAAACAAGAAATCCCTGGTTTCCTCGAAAACGCTATCAAGCAAACCGACTCCTACCGCAATCTCAAGAAAGTATGGGGCGACAATGAAGACACCATCATGCATTTCCTTCGTCAGCCACGACAATGTATGCTGTACACTCATGAGGGATACAAAAAGGAAATGGTCAGTGCCCTCGACTCCCTTGCCCACTACAAAAAAATGCTGCGCTGCGGCTTCTTTACTCTCGATCCTGCCACCGGCTATATCAAAACATGGGTGGGCGGATGGAACTACAAAATCACCAAGTACGATCATATCGTTCAAAGTAAACGTCAGCCAGGCTCTACCTTCAAGCCTTTTGTTTATGCTACTGCATTTGAGCAGGGAAATGGTCCGTGCGACAAGCGCGTAGATAAATACATCCGTCACGAATACGACGAAAATGGCGTTCACCATATATGGACTCCTCATAACGCCAACCGCGTTTTTAGTTATGATACCTTAACCCTTCGTCAGGGGATGGCCACTTCCATCAACAGTATTGCGGTTCAGCTGACGCTTGAATGCGGACCTGAGAACGTTGCGCAAACAGCTCACAAATGCGGTATCAGCAGCGAACTGGCTACGGTACCCTCTATCGGCCTGGGATCCAACGATGTTTCTTTACTTGAACTCACTTCCTCCTATGCTCCTTTTATCAATGGAGGCTACAGGGTAAAACCAGTGCTGGTAACACATATCGTTAACCAGAAAGGTGAGGAAATTGCCAATTTCACCCAGCCTAAGGAACGCGCCCTTAGCGAAGAAACGGCTTGGCTCATGTCGTATATGCTGCGGGGAACAGTAGAAGAATTCGGAGGCACATCACAAGCCCTTTTTCAATATTCTATTTTCGGTAACAACCAATTGGGTGGAAAAACAGGAACCTCCAACAACTACTCCGACGGATGGTATATTGGCGTGAGTTCCGATTTGATAGGCGGCACGTGGGTGGGCGCTGAAGACAGATGTATCCACTTTAAAACATCCTCTACCGGAGAAGGAATGAGGACGGCCCTGCCGGTGTTCGGACTCTTCCTGCAAAAGGCCTATGCCGACAAAAAATCAGGACTCCGTCCTACGCTCTTTCCAAAGGAACCCTTCCCTATTGACAAGCCCCATAACTGCAGGGTTTATGTGCATAGGCCCGATACTACTGCCGTGGCTATTGATTCGGTAAGTGTATCGCTGGAAGACAGTATACCTGTGATTGAAAAAGAGGTGGATGTTTATTAAGAAGGCAAAAAAATAAATCCCTCTTGCCAGCACTCTCCCGTTGCTAAAGGTGATGACCCAGATTAAGGCAAATCCCTTTTCTTATTATGAATGCCCCGCGCTGGTTAAGCCATCGTATGAGCCGCAATGCTTGCGGCTGTGGTGTACATGACCTGCATTCTTATGAAGCGTATTCTTAACCATTTAACATCCGCAAGCATTGCGGCTACGTACGTAAATTCTTGTCTTG
>JBJTOK010000012.1:0-89983 GCA_046074525.1 Flavobacteriales bacterium | reverse complement strand
CGCTACAAACATTAAAATTTCACAACTCAATACTATCCCCGGATAATATCACTTTTGAAACAATATCAGGTTGTCGTTTTGTTTATAATTTGCTTTAAGTTATTATTTTACAATTACTTATACTTTACGACTTAACACCTTCGCCAGGGCTTGACGGGCTTCGGGGAAGGGTTCCAGGGTTTTTAGGATAACAGGCAGCATGGTATTCAGGGGAGTATCCTCCGCAGGGGTGGGCTCCCCTTTTTGCTTGCCGGTGTTCTTCAGCCAATCCAATGGCTTTTCATTGAATGCTGTGATCTGGGCTCGAAGCACCGCCTGGCCATGTGCCTGCTGAAGCTTTTGAAACAACTGGCGAATGCGTTTCGGGCAGCCGGACTTTTTCCATTGCACCTTCCAGAAATGAAACCTTCTTTCCTCCACCCCGGCCGCACTGGCAGCAATTTCCGGCAAGCCACCTGCCTGCACAAACGCCAGTATCTCACGCATTTCCGAATCGGTTGGTGGTTTCATGGCCATCCACACCTTGCTTCCAAAAAGAAAATAATTCACCTCACACCATCAGCAGTTCCCTGCCCTGCCGGAGGTTCATGGGTTCACCCACAAATTCAAAACCAGCGGTAAGTCTGGTGGTTGCGTGTTTCAATCCTGGCATGGCTTTGGATCAATAAGATTAAGTCAAAATCCTGAGCCTTCAATACCTGTAACACATCCTTCACAAAAGGCGACACCGATAAATTCGCCTGGCGCGTAGCGAGTGAACGCATATAAACACGCTCATCCGACACTGCATTCATGCGAATACGATCCCCCAACAAAGCCCCGCCTGTTTTGCGTTTGGAGGGATCTATGGAAATAACTGCAAATTTCTTATCGGGATTTTGTGCTAAAAACCTTCGCAGCAATTCATCGGTGATGGTCGATTTCCCTGCTCCGCCCGTACCTGTAATCCCCAGCACAGGAATATTCTTTGCTTTTAATTTCTTCAGTTCTTTCTTTGCTTCTGCAGGAAAATTCTCACACAGGGAAATCAGTTGCGGCAAAACTTTCGGATTGAACTTCCTGACTGGAATCCGCGAAATCATATCATCGATCATTCCCTGCAAACCCATTGCCCTTCCGTGATCAGGATGATAAATGCGCTCAATGCCATACTTCTCCAGTTCCTTGATTTCAGAGGGCAAAATGGTTCCGCCTCCACCGCCAAAAATTTTGATATGGCCGGCTTTATTCTCCTTCAGCAAATCAAACATGTACTTGAAAAATTCTATGTGTCCGCCCTGATAAGAAGTAATCGCAATGGCATCGGCATCTTCCTGGATGGCGCAATCCACGATTTCCTTCACCGACCGGTCGTGACCAAGATGGATCACCTCCAGGCCGGAAGCCTGAATAATCCGGCGAAAAATATTGATCGCGGCATCATGACCATCAAATAAAGATGCGGCAGTTACAATTCTTATCTTATTTTTGGAAACAGTTTTTGGCATAAGCTCAAATGTAAAAAGGAAATGTTCTTCATCCTATCTAAAATACTGGCTTTTTTAATTTCGCCCTTCTCCTGGATAGCGATAGGAGTTGTGTACGCCATTATCACTAAAATTCCCGAACGCAGAAGGAAAGCGCTGATCATTTCAGTGGTGATCTTCCTTATTTTCTCCAATGAATTCCTGGCAGAAGAAGTCATTCGCACCTGTGAGACTCCCGACAGGCAACTAAGCGAAAAAGACCACTACGATTTGGGCATTGTGCTAGGCGGAATGATTAATTATGATGGAGAACACAACAAGCTGGTGTTCAACAATAATGTAGACAGACTCTTGCAGGCACTCATACTTTACAAAAGAGGACAAATTGATAAAATCCTCATATCAGGAGGATCAGGAGATTTGACTTATCCCGACATAGTTGAATCGAAACTGCTGCTGAAATTTGTTATAGATCTGGGCTTCGATGAAAAAGACATCTGGATTGAAACGAAGTCGCGAAACACCAGGGAAAATGCAGCTTACAGCTACGATGTGATCAAAGCCAAATTTGATCATCCCGAACAGAAAAAATATTTACTTATTACTTCCGCAACACACATGGAGCGGTCACTGGCCTGCTTTTCTGAAGCAGGTATAAAAGCCACTGACTACAGTACAAGTCGTATTTCGGGTCCGCGCAAATTCACTTTCAGGAATATGGTCATTCCTAACATCTGGGCCATTGGCGTGTGGGAAATTTTCATGCATGAGACCGTTGGCTATTGGACTTATAAAATCGCGGGCTACATATAATTACTTCATGGCAGCCAAACCTTCTTCCAACATTTTAATTTTTGCTTCAGCATCCGCTTTTTTCTTGCGCTCAGCATCAATCACTTCCGGTTTTGCATTTTGAACAAAACGCTCATTTGCGAGTTTTTTCTCTACTGAAATGAGGAAGCCTTTATTATAGTCCAGCTCCTTTTTCATGCGCTCGAGTTCTTCAGCAGCGTCCACTGCAATTGGAATAAACACCTCATCACGCTGAACGATAAAAGACTTCGCACCAGTGATTTTCTCTTTCACATACTCCAATGAACTGAGATTAGCCATTTTGCCTACTACAGTTTCAAAAGCAGTATAATTTGCTTTATCAGAGGTCACAATTTTCACATCCAGTTTTTCTTTCGGAGAGATATTATTCTGGTTGCGAACGTTGCGCACACCAGAAATCACTTCCTTCGCGAGATCACCTTTCAACAAAGCAGATTTATCGGCAGAGGCAAACTTCGGCCACTCAGCAATCATAATACTTTCACCATCTTTTCTGTCGCGCAGATTCTGCCACAATTCTTCGGTGATGAACGGCATAAAGGGGTGCAGGATCACCATCAACTGCTCGAAATACTGTAAGGTTTTTTCGTAGATATTTTTTGCGACGGGCTGACCGAATTCAGGCTTTACCATTTCGAGGTACCAGGCACAGAATTCATCCCAGATCAAACGGTAAGTTTCCAGCAAAGCATCAGAAATACGGTATTTATCGAAGGCATCATTGATTTTTTCAAGATGCTCAGCCATCTTGCTTTCAAACCAGGAAAACACACTCTCACTCTCTGCTCTCGAAACATCTTCAACTTCCCAGCCTTTCACCAAACGCAACGCATTCCAAATTTTATTGGCAAAGTTTCTTCCCTGTTCACATTGCTTTTCATCAAACATCAAATCACCTCCGGCGGGTGAAGAAAACAACACTCCCACACGAACACCATCCACGCTATATTTATCAAAAATCTCAAAGAGATCAGGAGAATTCCCGAGTTGCTTTGACATTTTTCTTCCCTGCTTATCTCTTACCATTCCCGTAAAATATACGTCTTTGAAAGGAATATCTTTTTCATATTCCAGTCCCGACATGATCATACGCGCCACCCAGAAGAAAATAATATCCTGACCGGTTACGAGTACGTTGGTTGGATAATAATATTGAATGTCTTTGTTGCCCGGCTCCATAATGCCGTTGAACACCGATGTAGGCCACAGCCAGGAAGAAAACCAGGTATCAACAGTGTCTTCGTCTTGTCTCAAATCAGATAAAGAAAGAGCTTTTCCTGTTTGCTTTTTCGCTGCTTCCAAAGCCTGTTCAGCACTTTCAGCTACAACGAAATCATTTACGCCGTTGCCATAGTAAAACGCAGGAATCTGTTGTCCCCAATACAACTGACGGGAAATACACCAGTCGTTGATGTTTTCCATCCAGTGCTTGTAAGTGTTAACAGCATTCTTAGGAAAAAACTGCAATTGCTCTTTCAGTACTACATCGAGCGCAGGAGCAGCCAGTTCCTTCATTTTGCAGAACCATTGCAGCGACAATTTTGGTTCAATTACAGCTCCCGAACGTTCAGAAACAGAAACCTTATTTTTTATTTCCTCAATCTTCACCAGCTGACCTTCTTCCTCCATTTGTTTGGCGATGGCCTTGCGGGCATGAAAGCGATCCTGACCAACAAAGAACTGAGCTTTCTCGCTCAAAGTTCCGTCGGGATTGAGGATATCAATGGTTTCCAGGTTGTGCTTGATGCCAAGCTTGTAGTCATTTTCATCGTGAGCAGGCGTTACTTTCAAGGCACCTGTACCAAATTCCTTATCTACATATTCATCGAAAATGATAGGTATAGCGCGATTGACCAAAGGCACAATCGCCTTTTTACCTTTCAGGTGTGCATAGCGCTCATCGGTTGGATTAACGCAAATAGCAGTATCGCCCAAAATGGTTTCAGGACGTGTGGTAGCAATGGTGATAAACTCAGACGAACCTTCGATTGGATATTTCACAAAGTAAAGTTTCGACTGAACTTCCTTATAATTCACTTCCTCATCCGACAAAGCCGTTTGGCGCATAGGATCCCAGTTCACCATACGCACGCCACGGTAGATATACCCTTTATTATATAGATCAACGAAAACACGGATTACCGAATCATAGAGATTCTTATCCATAGTAAAAGCAGTACGGTCCCAATCGCAGGAAGCACCCAATCTTTTAAGCTGGCTCAAAATAATTCCGCCGTACTTGTCGGTCCAATCCCAGGCGTGTTTCAAAAACTCTTCTCGGGAAAGATCTTTCTTTTTAATGCCTTGCTTTTCGAGCAGTTCAATCACCTTATTTTCTGTAGCGATAGAAGCATGGTCGGTTCCTGGTACCCAGCAGGCATTTTTGCCTTGCAGTCGGGCGCGGCGCGTCAAAATATCCTGAATGGTATTATTTAAAGTATGTCCAAGGTGCAATTGTCCGGTAACATTTGGCGGCGGCATTACAATAGTAAATGATTCGCGGTGGTCAGGCACCGATTTAAAGAAACCTTTGTCTAACCAGTATTGGTACCATTTTCCTTCAACTCCCGAAGGATCAAATTTTGTGTCGATCGCCATGTGAAAAAAATTTTGAGCGACAAAAATACACAATGTGAATGAAAGTTTAACAGCTCATTAACAGCTAAAAGTGGAGTTGGTGCATAGCTTCGTAAAAAGCAAATCCGCAAAGCATGAAAAAAATACTCTTCTTCTTTTTGCTGGTGACTGGTACCAGCATTTTTGCGCAAGATACTGATGCCCCTGTTTTAAAGCTGGAAAGTGATACTGTGAATTATGGAACCATTGCCAGGGGATCCGATAAAACTAGAAAGGTAAAATTTACCAATGCGGGCAAATCACCATTAATTATAGTGCACTGTGATGGTTCTTGTTCCTGCACTGTCGGTTCTTGTCCGCATGACCCTATCCAACCAGGCCAGTCAAGTGAAATCACTGTAGTTTACAACACCGACCTTGTCGGCAGATTCCATAAAACGATCACTATTAAATCCAACAATGCGGGAGGCAATATATATCTGCATGTGGTAGGAACAGTCACTCCCTGATGAAGCTCTTATTTTCCATACTGTTATTACTACCTGGGGTCTCGGCTTTTGCGCAAAACGAAAGCGATTCAATGGCTGCTGTAATGCATTTTGACAGCACGGTGGTAGATTACGGAACCATCAAAGTTGGCTCTGATGAGTATAGATCAATTCGCTTTACCAACACCGGAAAATCACCCTTAGTTATAGTAATGTGCAATTCCTCGGGTTCCGATATAATGATTTCCTCCTATTCCTCAGAAGCAATTGCTCCGGGGAAAACGGGAGAGATCACCGTTCGAAAAAGTACGGGAAGGCCAGGGAAATTCAATCGTATGATCACCATTATTTCAAACAACTCCTCCGGAAATATCTATCTGAAAATCAGAGGTGTTATTATTGAATAAAAAACGTTAACAAGTCATTAACACGAAAAAGAAATAATCGTCTCTATCTTGGTACAATCATTGAAATAACAAAAGAAATCAAAACAATAAAAAAATGAAAAAGTTAATCTTATCCTTTGTACTTCTAATGAGCGCTGCCATCAGCGGATTCGCACAAACTGACGGCACACAACCTGCACCAGATCCTAAAGCACCGAAAATTGAATTCCAGACTTTAGACATCGACTTCGGAACCATCAAGCAAGGTTCAGATCCTTTCAGAACAGTAAAATTCACCAATACTGGAAAAACACCATTGATCATCACCACTTGCCAGGGATCTTGCGGATGTACAGTTCCAACTTGTCCGACTGAGCCAATCATGCCAGGAGAAAAAGGTGAAATGCAGGTAAGATACGACACCAACCGTTTGGGGACCTTCACAAAAACAGTGACTGTTATGTCGAATGCAGGCAACGGAACAATAGTATTGAAAATTCACGGTACAGTAGAGCCCGCAGAAACCGGCTTACCAGAAAAAAAATCAGGTCCAACAGCCCAATAAGAACGTTCGCAAAGTTCAATTTTTCACAGATTATATCTTACTTACAGAAAAGCCCTCCGAAAATCGGAGGGTTTTTTATTTGTATTAATTCGGAATGACGAAAAAAAATAAGAAATTTGGCTCCCTTGAATAAAACGCATTTATGATAAAGATTTCAGAAAGAGGAAAAGAAATTACACTGTCTCCGATACGTAAGCTGGCTCCGCTCGCCGAAGCCGCGCAGCGCAAGGGAGTACATGTACATTTTTTGAATATCGGTCAGCCCGACATCCCTACTCCTGAAATTGCCTTAAAGGCTGTTCAAAATGCAGATCTCAAAGTTCTGGAGTATAGCCACTCTGCAGGGAATCTTAGTTTCCGCACCAAGCTCGTGGAATATTACAGCAAGTTCAGCATCGGTTTATCCACAGAAGACATCATCATTACCTCCGGCGGATCGGAAGCGATTTTGATTGGCTTCCTTGTGTGCCTGAACCCGGGCGACGAAGTACTGGTGCCTGAGCCTTTTTATGCCAATTACATCAGCTTTGCAAAAGCAGCAAGCGCTTCTATTAAAACCATTCCAACAAAGATTGAAGACAATTTTGCACTGCCTCCGATCTCAACTTTTGAAAATTACATTTCACCGAAGACCAAGGCCATCATGCTTTGCAATCCGGGAAATCCGACAGGAAAAATATATTCACGCGAAGAGCTGGAGCAATTGAAGGAACTCGTAAAAAAACACGATATGTTCCTCTTTGCTGATGAAGTGTATCGCGAATTCTGCTACGAACAGGCTACTCCTTTCTCGGTAATGCAGCTGGAAGGAGTGGAAGACAACGTGATATTGATTGATTCTATCTCCAAGCGCTACAGCATGTGCGGCGCAAGAATAGGAACGCTGATATCGCGCAATAAATCGGTGATCGAAACCGCGTTGAAATTCGCTCAGGCACGATTGAGTCCGCCTACTTACGGGCAAATCGCAGGCGAAGCTGCTTTGGATACCGACCAGGAATATTTCGACAGTGTGAAGAGTGAATACATCAAAAGAAGAGAGATATTGTGTAACGCCTTATCGAAAATGAAAGGCGTGGTTTTTTCCAAACCGTCGGGAGCTTTCTATATCATGGCTAAACTACCGGTGGACAGCGCCGATAAATTCTGTAAATGGCTACTCACCGATTTCCAGCACAATAAAGAAACCGTAATGCTAGCACCAGGCAATGGATTTTATTCCACCCCAGGCATGGGCGAACAGGAAGTAAGGATGGCCTATGTTCTTAATCAGGATGCTTTGACTAAAGCCATGACCTGTTTAGAACTCGCTCTGCAGCAATATCCAGGAAAGACCCTCTAGACTCAAAAACTCACTCTGCGCCGCCGCTCAACTAGAGCGGCATGCGGTCAAAACTGAAAAAGTCCCGCTGGGAGCGGGACTTTTTTGAGGCACATAAAACTTAACAAGGGTTGTAAAAGGGAAGTGTTTTTCATATTACGAATACCATGCCACATTTTTTTTCGTTTATTTCATTTTTCCTGTAACAAAGCATCATTTTTGCAGATCATACGTCTTGAATAAAGTAAAGTGTACTAACCTACCCGAATGAATTGAAAAAAATAATACCATATCTCCTTCTGTTGATACTAACAATTTGTAGCGCCTCTCTTTATGCGCAGGGAGAGTACAATCAATGGTACTTTGGAAATGGTGCTGCTCTCGACTTCAACAGCGGCAATCCGTTATCAAAATCGGGAAGTGCCATGTTCAGTACAGAAGGCTCCGCCTCGATTGCCGATTGTAACGGCAACCTGCTTTTTTATACTAACGGCAGCTCTGTGTGGAACAAAAACAACCAACAGATGAGCAATGGTTTTGGATTGAAGGGCGACGACTTTTCCACTCAGTCGGCACTCATCGTCAAACGCCCTAACAGCAGTACGATCTATTATATTTTCACAGCTTCCGATGAAGAGGGTTTAAATTACTCCACTGTGAATATGGCGGCAAACGGCGGACTGGGCGACGTATCCTCCAAGAACATTTTATTAACCAGTGGTGGCACACAGAAAATCACAGTGACGCGCCATGCCAACGGACAAGATGCCTGGGTAATCAGTCATGAAAACAATAACGACCGCTTCAACGCATTTTTAGTCACTGCTTCAGGCGTTTCTAGCTCAGCAGTAATCAGTTATTCCGGGCCCTCACATACCTCGGGTCATGGCGACATTAAAATCTCCCCTAAAGGAGATAAAATACTTACTGCTGTAGAGTTCATGGATCTCATCACTCTGTCCGACTTCAACAATGCCACCGGCGTGGTGAGCAACACTTACTCTTCCAACAAATTTCCTCAGCCCCACGGCTGTGAATTTTCAGCCAGTGGCAATTTTGCTTATGTGAGTTCGGCCTGCTTCTTCGGAAGTAATTGTACTAATGCAGGTATTTCTCAATTGAATATGTCGATGGCCACACCTTCACTCATATGGAGCACCTCACAAAAAATCAGCGGATCGTCACGAGCATGGGGCTCTATGCGCAGACATACCAATGGTGTGATTTATTGCACCGACGATGAAAGCAGTTACCTCGGCGCAATCAAAAATCCGGATGTATTGGGAACGGGCACCAATTACAATCACAATGCTGTGTACATAGGAAGCAAAAAAGCTGGCTGGGAATTGCCCAACGACGTGCTGGTGAGCAGTGCCGTAGTACCCGGAAGCATAAGTATCACAGCTACTCCAGGACTTTGTCCCGAAGACAGCTATACCTTCAATATCCTTAGCGCCCAATCCGTTGTTTCGGCATCGTGGGATTTTGGTGATCCGGCCTCAGGTTTTTCCAATTTCTCATCACAGATTAATCCTGCACATAAATTCTCCGCACCAGGAAACTATACAGTTTCGGTATTCATTAATATTGATGGCTGCCATACTACCTCTATCACAAAAGGCATTACAGTGCTAGCTAATCCTGATGCCAATGCCGGGCCCGACATCAGCATCTGTTCAGGGATTCCTTCAACAATAGGATCGGCAGGAGCAGCCAACTACAGTTATTCCTGGTCGCCGGCCACCGGTTTATCCAGTGCCACCGTCGCCAACCCTGTTGTTACTCTGACCAACAATACACTGTCCAATACAGTAAGCTCTTACTTTCTTACTGTATCGCTAAAGGGCTGTATTTCGCGTGACACAATACATGTAACAGTGCGCCCGCTCCCTGTAGTGGATGCCGGCAACAACAAGGCTTTCTGCTCGAGTGATACCATACAGATAGGTGGAGCAACCAATCCTGCGGTAGCAACTTATCTCTGGACACCTGCCAAAGGTTTGAGTTCTATTGCAATTTCCAATCCATTGCTGACTTTGGAAAACAATAACTCTACAACCGATTTCTACAAATATCATATCACAGCCACAGGAACCAATGGATGTATCAATAAAGACTCCATCCAAATTATGGTATATCCTTTACCTAATGCTGGCGACAGCAATGTGTATGTTTGCCCGGGCGACTCCATACAACTCTTCGCTGTGAGCAATGGTGCGTCTTACAAGTGGTCGCCCAACCTGCAGATTTCCGCCATCAACATTTACAATCCTGTAGTTTGGCCACTTTTCCCAAGATACTATTACCTGGATGTTACTGATGCGAACGGCTGTAAAAACCTCGATAGTGTTTTTGTAAATTCTACCGGAACAGTACCTACCAGCGCCGGTCCCGACACCAGTATTTGCCGCATGGACAGCGTGCAGATAGGTGGTACTCCAAGCGCCCCTCCGGGAACAACTTATACCTGGATTCCCGCTACAGGACTGAGCGATGCCCATAGCGCGAACCCAATGGCGAGTCCGGCGATTACTACAACATATTATCTACTCACCCAAAACGACACCTGTGGCGGTATCGATTCGGTAGTAGTGACCGTGCATCAATTGCCTAATGTTGATGCAGGATTAAATACTGAAATCTGCTTTGGAGATAGTTTACAGTTGACGGCCACAGGCGCTGCGAATTATCTTTGGACACCAGCTACCAACATCACATCAACAAACATTGCCAATCCTTTGGTGTTTCCCAAACAAAATACTGTTTACAAAGTCTTGGGAACTGATATTTTTTCGTGTGAAAACACCGATAGTATTGTAATAAAAGTCAATCTTCTGCCTATTGCCAATGCCGGATTAGACACAGGTTTATGCATCAACGATACTATTCAGCTCCAGGCATCCGGAGGTGTTTCTTATTTATGGAAACCATCTATAGGATTGAGCGATTCTACCATTAAGAATCCTTTGGCTTTCCCTTTGCAAACAAGGGATTATGTACTGCAGGTGACTGACATTAAAGGCTGCAAGAAGAAAGATACTGTTCACGTGAGTGTGCATCCTTTACCTGTGATTTCTACATTGAACAACACACTGATTTGCGAAGGCAGTAGTATCAATCTTTGGGCAAAAGGCGGAGTGAAGTACCACTGGTGGCCAACAAAAAGCCTCAATGATAGTGCTATTGCTAATCCTACTGCAACACCAACATCGCCAACCACTTACTATGTTGAAGTCACGGATTCATATAATTGTACCGACACAGCTTCTTTCGATATCACACTGAATATTGTCCCTACAGCCATTTTCTCGGTAGTGAATCAAACACCGGGCTGTGAAGGATACCGCACCGAATTCACCAATACCTCCATCAATGCCGATTCCCAGTTGTGGATTTATGGTGATGGCAGTACCTCTACCGAAAAAGTGCCTCAACACACTTATCCTTTCGGGAAAAATGTAGTGACCCAATTAATCGTCACCAACAATGGCTTGTGCAGTGATACGATGAGTTTACCACTCAATATCAAAAGTATCTTTGATGCAGTAAGCATCACCAATGGAAATGTGATGACACTGAACAATGACGGCATTAACGAATGCTTCAGCGTTGATGTAAAAGATGAATTCCAGGGCTGTGTTTCATTGAAGATTTATGATCGCTGGGGACTCCTGATGTACAGCGACGACAGCTATGCCTATGGCAAATGCTGGGATGGAAGAAATCATCAAAACATGCAGGCGGTAAAACCCGGAACTTACTATTACGTCCTCTCTATTCACGACTACAGTAAAACAGGATTCATTACGGTATTGGGCGACGAATAATTGTTTTTTTTTAAGGCACGGCCATTTTATTATATTTGGTCGTCTCAAAAAAAGAAAAGACGCCCTGCATGATTAAAAAACTGTTCCGCATTGTGCTGTTTTTGCTGCCAGTTGCTGTGCAGGCGCAAACAGGCACACTCAAGGGAACAGTGAAAGATGACCTCGGAAATGCTCTCCCCTTTGTTACTATAAGTGTTCAGAAGAACGGTGAAACCGTTTCCATGGGACAAACCAATCAGCGGGGAGAATATACCATCAAACCCCTCAACCCCGGAGTTTTTGATGTAATGGCTACTTCACTAGGGTTTCAGACAGAAAGGACTGAGGGTGTTCAGATCATCATTGAAAAAATCACCTTCCTTGATTTTGTCATGAAAAAATCTACTAAAGAAATTGTTGTCACTAAAAAATACAAAGTACCATTGATTGACCCCGACTTCAAATCGGGAGGTACCAAAACCGCTGAAGACATCATCAAATCACCATTGAACAACATCGGCGCTATTGCTTCAACCACTGCCGGTGTTTATTCTGAAGACAATGGCAGCAATGAGCTGAACATCAGGGGAGCCCGTCAGGACGGTACATTGATTTTTATGGATGGTGTTAAGGTACATAGCTCCTTCAGCATGCCAAAACTAGGTATTGAACAAATTACGGTAATCACCGGTGGTATGCCTGCACGTTACGGAGATGCTACAGGCGGACTCGTTTTGGTAACATCAAAAAGTCCGAGCCGCAAACACGAACACGGCATCAGCTATGAGGGCTCGGTAGATGGATACAATACGCACTACATGGAATTTTTCTTCCTCGGACCGCTCTACCGCTCCAAGGAAAAACCTTTGTACATCGGTTATTCATTGCTCGGACAAGCCAATTACAGCAAGGATGGAAATCCTTCTGCAGTAGGTAATTGGAAGGTGAAAGATGATGTACTGGCCGATCTCCAGCAAAATCCGCTGGCACCAAATCCTTCCGGACAGGGGACTATCCGACGTTCGGAATTGCTGACGAGCAAAGACCTGGAATGGCAGAAAGCAAAACAGAACTCAGCTTCCAAAGGATTTAATCTTTCCTCAAAAATTGAAATAAAACCCAACAAGAAAACGTCCCTTGTTTTGGGGGGATACAGCACCTATAGTACTGGCCACAGCTTCATTCAGCAGTACGCGCTGCTGAACCCGGAAAACAATCCGATGTATACTTCCTTCGACTGGCGCGCTTATGCGCGACTGACTCAGAAAATCGGTGTGCAGGATGAAGACCTTAAGGAAGGCGACAAAAAGCCACTGGTGAAAAACATGTACTACACCCTGCAGGTGGATTACGATAAACTGAAAAGCTCATCCATGGATGATAGTCACGGCAGAAGCTTATTTGACTACGGACACATCGGTTCCTTTGAAACCGACAAAAAGAAAACCTACGCCTATGATTCTACAGGCGCGAATGGCGCAGGATATTACATGCAAGGCTGGCAGGACACCCGCTATGGTATGGTAAGTGCCGGAAACAACACAACAGCTTCAAGATATACTCAATCGTATTATGAACTGTACAGCGGCTTCATTACCGGCAATTATGAAAACTATGCTCAAGTACAGAAAGGTGGAGCTTTGCTGAATGGCGACCGACCACAGCACGTTTACGACATCTGGTACAATACCGGCCGCCAATCCAATGGTTATTCAAAATCGGAAAGCAGTCAGTTCAGATTGATTGGAAGTATTTTTGCTGATATAAAAAATCATGAAGTAAATGCAGGATTTGAGTTTGAAAGACGAGTGCAACGCTCGTATTCTATCAGTCCGATGGGCCTATGGACATTGGCCCGACAGCTCGGAAATGCCAAAAACACCGAACTCGACAAGAGCAATCCTATTGTGCATGGCGACACGATTGATTACAACCGGCTCTATGTTCCTACGCTGGATGGCAACGGAAAAATCATCAAAGGATTTTTTGAGAATGTGCGCTCCAAAACCGTTGATGCCACTACCGACTTTGTTGATACCGACAACTTAACGCCTCAAGATTTATCCCTGAGCATGTTCAATGCCGGAGAACTGCTGCAAACCGGTAACAACGCTTTGTACAGCGCTTATGGCTACGATTATCTAGGTAACTCAATGAGCAACTCTGCTGCTTTTGGAGATTTCTTCAACGCCACAGATAATAACAACGCTTTGCTCCGCAGTGTTCCTGCTTTCCAGCCAATATATATGTCGGGATACATCCAGGATAAATTCACTTTCAACGACATTATTTTCAATGTAGGCGTGCGTGTCGATCGCTACGATGCCAACCAGATGGTGCCGCGCGACCTCTATTCCCTCTACCCTATAAAAACTGCTGCTGAGGCCAGAGCCCTCGGCATGACTATTCCTTCAGGCATCGGTGATGATTACAAAGTATACATCAATGATCAGGATGCCACCACAAAAACAGTGACCGGTTTCCGCGACGAAAACAATAAATGGTACAATGCTGAAGGAACATTGGTCAGCGATCCGGCAGTAATTGCCTCAGCAAGCTCCAGCGGAACCATCACACCTTATCTTAAAGATCCTGATGCCAATGTAAAATCATCCAATTTCGATTTTGCTTCTTCTTTCAAAAAATACGAAGCGCAGTTTGTTGTGATGCCACGCCTTTCCTTCTCCTTCCCTATTTCGGATGAGGCGATGTTCTTTGCGCACTATGATCTGCTGGCTCAACGCCCGACGGAATCGATTTCAAGGATGAATCCACTGGATTATCTCTTTATGGAAAACCTCATTGGCGGAACCATCAACAATCCGAATCTGAAGCCGCAAAAAACCACCGATTACGAATTGGGCTTCGCGCAGAGATTATCGAAATCATCGGCACTCACTATCTCAGCCTTCTACCGCGAAATAAAAGACATGATCCAGGCTACACCAATACGCTACGCTTATCCGGTGAACTATATCACTTTTGACAACATCGATTTCGGAACAGTGAAAGGACTTTCGGCCAACTATGATCTGCGCCGAATTAAAAATGCACGACTATCGGTGAATTATACTTTACAATTCGCAGAAGGAACAGGAAGTAACGCTGTGAGCAGTTTGAATATCCTTAACTCAGGAGCGCCTAATTTAAGAACTATCATCCCTTTGGATTTCGATCGCCGGCACAACATCAACCTTGAAGTGGATTACCGTTATGGAAGAGAAAAGAATTATGATGGTCCGTCGTGGGGAAGAAAGATACTGGCCGATTTTGGCGTAAATTTTTTGCTAAGAACAGGATCAGGAACACCTTATTCGCGTCAATCCAACATCACTGAAGATATCGCTTTATCAAAAAGCCAGAGCCGCACATTGAGCGGACAAATCAATGGTTCGCGCCTGCCATGGAGCTTCAGGATAGATGTGCGCGCCGACAAAAACTTCATCTTCAAATTCGGTAAAGAGAATGAAAAACAAAAAGTAACCGTGCTCAATGTTTACGTATCAGTGAACAACTTGCTGGATACCCGAAACATCATCAATGTGTACCGCTACACCGGAAATCCTAACGATGACGGTTTCCTCACTGCTGCTGTTTCACAACAGGAAATTGACGCCAAGATAAGTCGACAATCCTTCATAGATTTGTACTCTATTGCTATTAACAGTCCGAACAACTACAGTTTACCACGATTGATCAAATTAGGTGCGATATATAACTTCTGATATGAAGTACGAAAAATTAAAATATACCATTTCCACTTTGCTATTCACCGTAACAATCACCCTCCATTCAAGGGAAAATGTGGGTATTGTACAACTTCCACCTCAGCAAAAAGGCGATTATTATGCAGCAGATTGCGATCCTGCAACAAGTGAAATCGATTTGAGTTTAAATAACGTAAGGGCGCGTATTCTTGGTGGTGGCGACATGTGGTGGGATTTGAACAAAACACCTCAATACGAAATCCCGAAAAACAGTGGCGTAAGTTCTTTGTTCGCAGGTGCGTTGTGGATTGGTGGTACCGATCAAAACGGAAATCTAAAGGTAGCAGCGATGACCTATCGCCAAACGGGAAATGATTTCTGGCCGGGACCTATCAGCAATACTACCGTGAGTACGGAAAGGACTACCTGTTTGCAGTACGACAAGCACTACCGTGTAAAAAGAAAAGAGGTGGAGGATTATGTGGCAGCCTATGAGGCCGGACAAAATCCGAGCGTTCCTGAATCTATGCTGAATTGGCCGGCACACGGCAGCAGTGCTATGGGGCAGGATTATTTCCTTGCTCCTTTCCACGACGAAGACGGCGATAATATTTACAATCCTACCAAAGGCGATTATCCTAATTACGATTTATCGGGCAATGCCGGCTGTGATGGCAGTTATCTCTATGGCGATGAAACCATCTGGTGGATTTTCAATGACGTAGGAAATATTCATACCGAAACAGGCGGACAAGCCATTGGTCTCCAGATAAAAGCCCAAGCCTTTGCTTTCAGTACCAATGACGAAATCAACAACATGACTTTTTACAATTACGAGATTGAAAACAAGTCGAGTTTTGCAATGAAAAATACGTATTTCGGACAATGGATCGATCCGGATCTCGGCGGTCCTCGCGACGATTATATAGGGTGTGACGTTTCTCGTGGATTGGGCTATTGCTATAACGCGGATGACAATGACGGTGCCGATCAGGGCAGTACCGGTTACGGACAAACGCCACCTGCTATCGGTGTGGATTTTTTCCAGGGACCGAAAGCCGATGCCAATGATGGAATTGATAACGACAGAGATGGACAAACAGACGAGAATGGCGAACTCATTATCATGTCGAATTACATGTATTACCGCAACGACATGACCGATATGGGGAATCCGCAAAATGCCACCCATTTCTACAATTATTTGAAAAACATCTGGAAAGATGGAACACACTTGCAGTACAAAGGCAATGGCTGGCCTTCCGGTGGTGGAACCAATGGTGTGAATACTAATTTTGCCTTCCCTGACGACAGCGATAATTCCAAGTTTGGCGCTTATGGCTCATGGTCGCAAATCACTGAAAATGATATTCCGGCGGATTTGCGTTTTATCCACTCTGCGGGACCATTTACACTGCAATCCGGACAAGTAAATAAAATCACTATTGGTGCAGTTTGGGCGCGAGCTCAGCAGGGTGCCTCAGCATGGGCATCGGTGCAAAAAGTGAAGGAGGCCGATGACAAAGCGCAAGCTCTTTTCGATAATTGCTTCAAGGTGCTGAACGGTCCGGATGCCCCGGATCTGAACATCCAGGAAATGGAAAATTCTCTTTTGCTTTCTCTGGAAAACAAACCGACTTCCAATAATTATCTGGAAAAATATACTGAGTTCGATCCCTTGATTGATGCATCAGGCACTCAAAATTACGATTCATTGTACCGCTTCCAGGGCTATCAGATTTTCCAATTGAAAGACGCTACTGTTTCTGCATCGGAACTCACTGATCCGGCTAAGGCCCGGTTAGTGGCGCAATGTGATTTAGATGATAATGTATCTCAAATCATCAATTACAACCAGGATGAATCACTCGGTGCGTTAGTGCCAGTTGAAATGGCTAAAGGCGAAGACAAGGGCATAGTGCATAGTTTCAAAATTGAAAAAGACATGTTTGCTTCAGGTGATGACCGCCTGGTGAACCACAAACAATATTATTACATGGCCATCGCCTACGGGTATAACGAATACAAGAAATTTTCCTTCAGCGATCCAACTTCATTCGACGGTCAGAAAAAACCTTTTAAAGCCGGACGCCGAAATGTGAAAGTTTACGACGCTACGCCACACAATCCTATGCCTGAGCTGGGTGGTACGCAGGTGAATGCTTCTTACGGACTCCAACCCAAACTTACAAGAGTGGAAGGAAAAGGACACGGTAAGGAATTCATCAATTTGTCGGATGAAACCATTGCGGAAATCCTTACTTCAAATAGCGCTTCTACCCTCACTTATGCCAACAATGGCGCACCGGTAAACATTAAAGTGATTGACCCACTTCTGGTGCCGGACGGCAATTTCATCTTCCGCATGCTGGATACCATTACGCCCAACGACCTGAAGGATGCCTATTGGATGATGATTTACAAAGAAAAGAATGACACGGTATATGCAGAAAAAACCATTGCTGCTGCCAATGAACAAATCATTAAGAAGTGGGGATTGTCGGTAACGATGGTTCAGGATTACGGTCCTGGCGACGTTAAAGCTTCCAATAACGGCTATGTAGGCTCAACTATGACCTTTGGGAAAGATGGTACAGGTATCGCATGGCTGAATGGCGTTAAAGATCTTGACGGCTCGCCGGTCTACCAGGATTGGATTCATTCTGGAGCAGGCGACAAAGATGAAACACCGGGAACGAACAAGGCCAATAAACTGGATGTGAACCAGGATTACGAAAAAATTGTGGAGGGTATCATTGCCCCTTACCGCTTGTCGTCACACGATAGGAATGGTCCGGCCTGGAACTGGTCGATATCACTCACGCAAAATAAAATAAGTAGTTTAATGTCAGTTGATCTTGTCATCACCGCTGACACATCCAAATGGACGCGCTGTCCTGTGCTGGAAATGTGCGACAGTTCGGCACTTACTGAAGGAAATGCAGGCAAACTAGATCTGCGGAAATCGCCTTCAGTGGATAAAAAGGGAAATCCCGACAATTCAGGAACCACGGGCATGGGCTGGTTCCCTGGCTATGCCATTAGTGTTGAAACTGGCCATCGACTCAACATGGCTTTTGGTGAAAGTTCCTGCCAGCAAAACGATCACGGTAGAGACATGAAATGGAATCCGACCAACAGGGATTTCAGGGCAGATATCGATACCTTTAAAATGCTGGATGCAGTGTTTGGCGGCATGCATTCCATCTTCGTTTTCCAGGATGCCAAGGATGTTCCGAGCTACGACTATGGCGAATACGTAAGAACAAAACTGGCGGCCAACAACATCAACGAAAAAACGAAAGTCGTTAAGGATATCCAGTGGGTTTTTGCTTATCCACTGGCAAATGAGGTTTTCGGTTATATTCCTTCCGACGCCTATATAAAAATACGTGTGGCCAAGCCTTACGCACAAACAAGTAATGGCGCGCCGCTGCCTGAATTCAGTTTTAACACTTCTGATATCAAGGCAATGACGGGCGATAATAATTCGGCAAAGTTCGCATTGGACAAAATCAATATTGTTCCAAATCCTTACTATGGCTATTCGGCTTACGAAGAGAAACAATTGGAAAGAATAGTGAAAATCGTGAATCTTCCCGACAAGTGTAAAATCAGGATTTTCACGCTGAACGGAACGCTAGTGAAAACCATCAATAAGGATGACAAAACAACCACCAACGTGGAATGGAACCTCGACAATGAAGCAGGTGTTCCTATTGCTTCCGGACTCTATATTATCCACGTTGAAGTGGATGGCGTTGGGGAAAAAATATTGAAGTGGTTCGGTGTAATGCGACAAACTGATTTGAGTACTTTTTAATGGAGAGAGCTTATAAAATATTGCTTTTGTTATTGCTGAGCGCACCGGCATTTGCTGGCAATGGCGACCGTGCAGGTGAGGCCGGAGCCACGCAATTGCTCATCAATCCTTACGCACGTTCATCGGCGTCGGGCAATGCCAACTCTTCTTCCATCGAAGGATTGGAATCGCAGTTCATCAATATCGCAGGCATCACCAAAACAAAAGGTACCGAGCTGATCTTCTGCAGGACGAGCTGGTTGAAAGGAACCGATATCAATATCAATAGCTTTGGTTTCAGTCAGAAACTAGGCGAAAGAAATTTCATTGCCTTTGGCATCATGTCCTTAAACCTTGGCGACATTCCAATTACGACTGTTGATCTGCCGGATGGCGGAATAGGCACATACAGTCCTCAATTCATCAATGTCGGCGCATCCTACGCGCGACAATTCACCAGCAGTATTTCCGGAGGCTTTACCCTGCGCGTAATCTCCGAATCGGTGGCCAATATTCAGGGATTAGGAGTGGGATTGGATGCAGGTATCCAATATCTCACGGGGAAGAAAAAACACATTGGTTTTGGCATTGCCTTGAAAAATGCAGGCCCAAAAATGCGCTACACCGGAGATGGATTGTCGGTTAAGGCTATGTTCAGTGCCGATCGCCAGGAGGTATCACTGGAATCCCGTTCCCAGCCTTTTGAATTACCTTTGCTGATGAACATTGGTGCACACTACCGCTTTGATATTGGTGCACATCATCAATTATTCGCTCAGGCAACTTTCGTATCCAATGCTTTTATGAAGGATCAATATTGTCTCGGACTCGAATACCGCTTCAAAAAATACTTCATGGTGCGCACAGGTTTCGTGTATGAGCAGGGAATATTTAAGGCAGCTACGCGAACAACAGCCCTAACCGGTCCCACCGCCGGTTTTTCATTAGAACTGCCTTACAAGGAAAAGATGCTTTTCGCTTTCGATTATTCTTATCGTGACACTAGTCCGTTCCAAGGAACGCATAGTTTTGGCGCCAGAATTGCGTTTTAGCAGTCAATTTTTCGTTTCCACCTCACTTTGGCCTTTCAAAATATTTTTTATATTTTTGTGTCAATAGAGAGAGGATCCCTTAGCAATGTGGGATTCTTTTTATTTTATATAGTTTAAAACGAGTGTTATGTCTGATACAATTTATTTTACAGAGGAAGGTTTAAAAAAACTGAAAGAGGAGTTGCATTTCCTGAAAACATCAGAACGCAAAAAACTGTCGCAACAAATTGCAGAAGCAAGGGATAAAGGAGATTTGTCGGAAAATGCAGAATACGATGCCGCTAAGGAAGCGCAGGGCTTACTCGAGGTTAAAATCAATAAGTTAGAGAATGATTTAACCAATGCCAGATTGATCGACGAATCAAAAATAGATACTTCAAAAGTATTCATTTTATCAACTGTTAAAATCCGCAACACCAAAACCAAAGCGGAAATGAAATACACTATTGTAGCGGAAAATGAGGCTGACCTCAAATCAGGCAAGATTTCCGTAAGTTCTCCGATTGGCAAAGGTTTGCTGGGCAAAAAAGTAGGTGACAAAACCAAAATTAAGGTCCCTACCGGCGAAATGGAATTTGAAGTTGTAAAGATCAGCCGATAGTTCATGGCCACTATTTTCACCCGCATCATCCAGGGAGAAATTCCTTGCTACAAGGTAGCTGAAAACAAGGATTTCATAGCTTTTCTGGATGTTAGTCCGCTCAAAAAAGGCCACGTTTTAGTGGTTCCCAAATTAGAAATAGATTACATTTTTGATATGGAAGATCAGCTACTGGCTGATCTTCATATTTTCTCCAAGAAAGTAGCGAAAGCGCTGAAGAAAACCATTCCTTGTAAAAGGATAGGCACAGCCGTGATTGGACTGGAAGTGCCACATACGCATATCCATTTGGTGCCGATGGATACTATTGCCGATTTGGATTTCACTAAACCAAGAGCTCAGTTTACTAAAGAAGAATTCAGCACATTGGCTGATGCTATTGCCGCGAATTTGGATTAACTCCTTAACGCAATATAATAAGTTAGAGCATCCCCTCATCCGCAAAGCTATAATACCCGTCTCCACAAAAGATCAAATGATCCAGTAAACCGATATCCATAATCCTCGCTGCTTCTTTCACTTTATTCGTTAAATCAATATCCTGCCGACTCGCTTTTTTATTCTGAGATGGATGATTATGAGCAATCACAATAGAAGTTGCCATGTGATCCAAAGCCAGCTTCATAATCACTTTAACATCCGCCACTACCCCCGAAACCCCTCCTATTCCGATGCGTTGTTTGAGTAACACGCGATTAGCACTATTAAGCAATACTATCCAGAATTCCTCTACCTGCAATTGCGCGAAATCGTTCCTGAGCAGATTGAATACATCTTCACTACATTGCACTTTTTCTATCTCTTGCGGAGAAGCATGATTCATGCGCGACGCCAGTTCTAAAACAGACAGGACATTGACCGCCTTGGCCGGTCCTACACCTTTGAATTTCAACAGATCGGTATAACTGATTTTGGTGAGTCGGGAAAGATCATGATGCACGGAAGCCATTATTCGCCGGGCTAAATCCAACGCACTTTCATCAGTGCTACCCGACCCTAATACGATAGCGACCAACTCGGCATCGCTCAGACTTTTTCTTCCTTTGGTGATTAATTTTTCGCGTGGACGGTCTTGCTCCGACCACTCTTTAATGGTGTGCTTTTCCAACATTTGTAAAATAATTAGGCCCTCCCGAAAAATCGAGAGGGCCTAAATTTACAATTTTATTCTATTGATTAAAGAGCAGCAGCTCTTTTCATCAACTGCGACTTCAAGTTGGCAGCCTTGTTTTTAGAAATGATGTTTTTCTTAGCCAGCTTGTCGATCATGCTGATCACTTTCGGTGTAGATTCACCAATTTCTTTTTTGTCCTCAGTCTCTCTCACTTTTTTCAGAGCGTTACGTGTGGTTTTGTGATAGTACTTGTTACGCTCACGTTTAGCCTCAGTAGATCTGATTCTTTTCTTTGACGATGCATGATTTGCCATAATTCCTAAATCAAAATTTTTAATCTCTTTATGTAGCCCGTAGGGGAATCGAACCCCTGTTTACAGAATGAAAATCTGACGTCCTAACCCCTAGACGAACGGGCCAAAAAATTTCCCTCTTTTTAAAAAGGGAGAGCAAAGGTAAGACATTTTTTAAAATAACAAAATATCGCCCCTATTTTTTCCATTGAAAAATGATTTTTTTTCAGGTGATATCATCTTCACTGCTGAATTTGAAGCCAAGTCGCTTACCCGTAGAAACCTTCATGTTCTGGCTTGCCTCCTCCATTTCATTAACCCTCACCTCTGTCATGTCCTTGAACGGAGGCGTAAGAAGATCAAAGCCTACGCAGTACAAAATAACAGATTCCAATACCGCTATGGCAGTTTCCTTATTGAATTCCATATTCGCAAAATCGTTGTACAGGTAGCTCAGCTGTCGCTTTCCTTCTACAAAGAAATGATTGTCTTTATTAATGAAAATACGGGCAATCAGATAGCCAACATCATTCACTCTGTTGTATTTAAATGAATCGGAGAGAAAGTTATATACATTAATGATCCCGCAATAAGCGCGCTGAGGATCATCGGAAATGTAGGAAGTTTTGTACAGACTGTGACTTTTTTCGAAATCGAAAATATTGGTATGCATCATGAAAACGATGGTATCGCCGGCGATTTTAAAACGCACCTCAAACTCACCATGTTTTCTGTATTCCAGAAAAACACCCTTATCCGGCTGATGGAATTTCTTATGTAAATCATGATACAACTCCTTAACACCTTCATTGAGGATGTTAAATGACTGCACGGTATTTCTGTATACGCTCTGCTTCAGGAAAGCTTTTTCCTCAATGAGGGTATATATCCTGTCTCTTGGTGTTTTTTCTTCCATACAGTTGTTTTATGTTATAACGCTAAAAGTACAAAATGCATACCCTATAAAAAAAAAAGACTGCCCCGGAGAGCAGTCTTTTCATCAACCAATTATTTCATTAAGCAACTTTCTCCATTTTATCGAGAACATCCATCACTTCTTTCACTGCTACAGCCGAATCAGCAAGGAGTTTCTTCTCGTCGGCAGTCAACTGCAATTCGATAATCTTCTCAATTCCGCCTTTTCCAAGGATTACAGGCACACCGAGGAAAATATCTTTCAATCCGTACTCACCTTCTAACCAAGCACATACAGGATATACTCTCTTCTGGTCTCTAACAATAGCTTCTACCATTTGAGCAGCAGCAGCACCCGGAGCATACCAGGCAGAAGTCCCCATGAGGTTAACGAGTTCTCCGCCACCTTTCTTGGTTCTTTCCACGATAGCATCGAGTTTATCTTTAGCAACAAGTTCAGTTACAGGGATACCACCAACAGTGGTGTATCTAGGCAGCGGAACCATCGTATCACCATGGCCCCCCAACAACAAAGCCTGGATGTCTTTCGGAGATACATTGAGTTCAGAAGCCAGGAAAGCTCTGTAGCGGGCTGTATCCAGGATACCAGCCATACCCATCACTTTCGCCTTAGGTGCTTTAGCTGTAAGGTAAGCGCAGTATGTCATTACGTCCAAAGGATTGGAAACCACAATGATAATAGCGTTAGGAGAATATTTGATAACGTTTTCAGTTACTGATTTCACGATACCGGCATTGGTAGCGATAAGATCATCACGGGACATCCCCGGTTTTCTTGGCAAACCAGAAGTAATCACTACCACTTCAGAACCAGCTGTTTTCGAATAATCGTTGGTAGAACCTACAATACGGGAATCATACATATTGATAGGGGCAGTCTGCCACATATCCAATGATTTTCCTTCGGCAGTTCCTTCCTTGATATCAAGAAGAACTACTTCATTCGCTAATTCTTTGTGCGCGATAACGTTAGCGCAAGTTGCACCTACGTTTCCTGCACCAATTACGGTAATTTTCATATGATTAATTTTTAATTTTTATTAGAATTACAAGGATTGCAAACCTACGGATTTTTCTAAGAAAAGCGACATATTCCATGTAAAAAGATAGCAGTCAAAGCAACTATTTAATACTTTGACGTCTTACGAAAGGTATCTCTTAAAACACTACATATGAAAAAATCACTTTTACTTTTGCTTTCCCTCGGAATTGTCGTTGTTTCCTGTAAAAAGAAAACAACCGATGACGATAAAGACAACAATACAGATAACACTCCTAAAGCTTGTGACATGGTGATTACCAGCGCTATGGGTCCTAAAATCGGAGATCTTTTCACTTTTGGCGTCGACAAATCCTTTAACGATACCAACCTATTCAAAAAAACCGGTGAAGACCAAACCTGGGACCTCGCCAGCTTAAGCAGCACTGCGGAAGATACTTTTAAATTCAAATCAGGCAGTACTGATCCTCTGGCTAGCACTATTGCAGGTTCCATGATTATTTCCACACAGGGACTGGACCTTATCGCAGTACAATCTGTTTCAGGAATTACTATCAATGCCTGTCAGCTGCCTCCTATTATCAACAATATTTCTGCAACTCCTTCATTCACCGACCCGGCGACTTTCATTCCTTATCCTCTGGAGAAAAACGCCACTTACAGCGACACATACAGTGCCAGCGCTACGATGCCATACGACACCGTGATTGCCCTGCTCAGCATTACTATCGACTCTGTTAGAGCAACTCTTAAAGGAAGCAACACCTTTACCGTTGATGGCTGCGGAAAAGTAACTACACCAACCGGCACTTACGACTGTTTGAAATACAAGGTGACGCCTGGTGCGCTCACCGAAAAATACGAGGCCCGCGCCAATGGTACGTGGATGGATTTCACCGTAATGATCAAAGCATTACCTGGATTCAAAACTCCTGAATTGCCATTAATCAACAGCAAATCATACATCTGGGTGAGTAAAGACAAAAAATTCCCGGTTTGTATGGTTACTTTAGATGCTTCAGGCAATGCTACTTCTGTACAATACCTGAAATAAAAAGAAATTTCCCCATGAAAAAGCCTTCCGACATGGAAGGCTTTTTTTATTCTGTCATAAAGATTCACTCAACAAGACCTCACTTCATCTTTCAGATAAATCAACAGAAGATGAATACGTTTTGCAATCCCGAAGCAAACATAAATTACACATCGCCCAAAAACTCAACAATCTATGCCGGAAGAGTTTAGAAAAAGGACACCTGTCCACATTCTCCTGCTCTGACCATCAAAATGTTATCTTTTTACTCCAGACAACACTAGAAATGATTCGGAAAAGCACAATATCATACCATTAAAATGAAACGAGAGGAGCCTTAAAATATCCTACGCGTCAATATTCGCATATTTTGCATTGGCCTCGATAAACTCTCTTCGAGGAGGAACTTCATCGCCCATCAACATCGCGAAAGTACGATCAGCCTCGAGAGCATTTTCGATGGTGATCTGACGCAAAGTCCTGTTTTCAGGCTTCATTGTAGTTTCCCACAATTGTTCAGCATTCATCTCACCTAAACCTTTGTAACGCTGGATACCCACACCGCTTTCTTTTCCACCACCAGTGAGTTCTTTAACGATCTCTTCACGCTGTGCTTCTGTCCAGCAGTATTTCTCGGTCTTTCCTTTTTTGACGAGGTACAAAGGAGGAGTAGCTATATATATATATCCATTCTCAATCATCTCCTTCATGTAGCGGAAGAAGAAGGTCAGAATCAGGGTTGCGATGTGCGAACCATCCACGTCGGCATCACACATGATCACCACCTTGTGATATCTCAGCTTACTGATGTTTAGTGCTTTGCTGTCTTCCTCGGTTCCTACGGTTACACCGAGAGCGGTATATACATTCTTGATCTCTTCATTTTCAAAGATCTTGTGCTGCATGGCTTTTTCCACGTTGAGGATTTTACCTCTCAATGGCAAAATAGCCTGGAAGCGACGGTCACGGCCTGATTTAGCTGTACCACCTGCAGAATCTCCCTCGACGAGGTAAATTTCGCATTTTGAAGGATCTTTTTCAGAGCAGTCGGACAATTTACCAGGCAAGCCTCCTCCGGAGAGAACGCTTTTGCGCTGCACCATTTCACGGGCTTTGTTAGCAGCAACACGGGCCTGGGCAGCCAAAATCACTTTACCAACGATGATAGAAGCTTCATTAGGGTGTTCCTCCAGATAGTTGGCCAGCATTTCACTTACCGCCTGGTCCACAGGTCCCATTACTTCCTTGTTACCCAATTTGGTTTTGGTTTGTCCTTCAAACTGAGGCTCCTGAACTTTTACTGAAATAACGGCAATCAAACCTTCACGGAAGTCGTCACCACTGATTTCAAATTTGAGTTTCGACAATAATCCTGATTTGTCGGCATAAGTTTTCAGCGTACGGGTCAAACCTCTTCTGAAACCACCTAGGTGGGTTCCGCCTTCGTGCGTATTGATATTGTTCACGTAAGAATGGATATTCTCAGTGTATGAAGTATTGTATTGCATCGCAACCTCCACAGGGATGCCGTTTCTTTCACCTTCAAAATAAATCACATCCGGAATCAATTTCTCTCTTGCAGCATCCAGATATTCAATAAACTCAGGCAAGCCTCTTTCAGAATAGAAAACCTCTTCTTTGGCATTGCCTTGCTCATCTTTAGCATCGTCACGCTTGTCGACCAGGGTAATTTTAATCCCCTTGTTCAAAAAGGCGAGTTCTCGCATTCTTTTGGCGAGGATGTCATAAGAATATATAGTATCGGTAAAAATCGTCGCATCAGGAAGGAAAGTCACCTCCGTACCCCTGTGATCGCTTTCTCCTACGGTTTTAACATCATACTTTGGTTTACCGCAGCTGTATTCCTGCTGCCAGATTTTCCCTTCGCGGAAAACCCTCACTTTCAAATCGATGGAAAGGGCATTCACACAGGAAACACCCACACCATGCAAACCACCCGAAACTTTATAGGAGTCTTTATCGAATTTACCACCGGCATGAAGCACCGTCATCACCACCTCAAGGGCCGATTTACCCATTTTTGAGTTGATCTCAGTAGGAATACCCCTACCGTTATCCAATACCGTAATGGAATTATCAGGATTGATCGCTACATGAATAGTATTACAATGTCCCGCAAGGGCTTCATCGATGGAATTATCTACTACTTCATATACCAGGTGGTGCAAACCTTTAACGCCGATGTCACCAATGTACATCGCTGGTCTTTTTCTAACCGCTTCCAAACCTTCCAGCACCTGGATACTATCCGCCGAATATGAATTTTCTACTGAGCTCATTTTATATGATTTATTTTAGTCATGCGAAGATACCACATTTGACTTTCTAAATCACGTGAAATTACTGGATATTCCAAGGATTTTTCAACAAAGAATTAACATAATGAAATTATGCTCTTTCTACACTAAAAAGCATAGGTAAATCCACCCAGAAAATTGATTCCATAGGAAGGATACTGATTCCATCTGCGATATTGCTTGTTCAGCATGTTGTTAACATTGAAAAAAGCGGATAAACGCTTGTTGTATTTGTATTCTATTCCAAGGTTAGCATCCACTATCCCCGGCAGTTTTTCTGCGGCATAGGCACCATTAATATATAAACCACGCGCATATTGCTCACCCAGGTAATACACATCAGCACGAATGAAGAGCATGTCCTGGAAATTATACCTCCCAGACAAACCAGCTTCTACCGCAGGCAAATGCCAGGCTTTAGTTTCCTTGAAAGCCGTGTAATTTTTGTATTCCCCCTTCGCAGAAAGCTGTATTTTTTGCAGCCCCAGGGTAAGCTGACCGAAATATCTGAATAAAGTCACATCATCTGTCACAACGGTAAACAATCGGTTACCAAAAGAAGCATTGTCATTAATATACAAAGGCAGATTCTTCATCTTATCGAACTCAATCCCGGTATTGAAAGTCAGCCTTGAACTGATATTCCCCTTCATACCCAAAAAGATATTGTTGATGTGTTTCGTATTCGTCAGCGGTGAAGAAGTACCGAAGAATGGGTTGGCTTCAATATGACGCAGATAATCATAGCGCTCAAAATAACCACGGTATTTCGCATAAGCCATAAAAACATCCTTTATTAAGGTATACTCCCCTTCCCCAAAAGGATAGATATAAGCCTTTGAACTATCGGTAGAAAGGAAATAGGTATTAAAACCCACTTTAGCAGAATAACGCTCACCCTTGAAAATCGCTCCCGGACTCAGCTGCACCAATAAAGAAGAACTGGTTCCGGCATTATTGGAAACCGTAAACCAATCGAAGGAAGCGTCTATATTTCCTTTGTACCCCGCAATGGTTGGCGACGCATAACCGCTCAGCGCCACGCGGTTTTCCTGCATGTTATAGGCATCAAAAATATTGTAATAATCAAGAACTATCTTATGGTGCAGATCCGATTCTTTCCTGTATGAGCTTTTCGCTCCGCCCTGAATATGGCCGATGCCAAAAAACTGTTTCAGCAAATCAGGATTGAGGGTATCCAAACCATAATCGGAACCATAATAGCGGCGCGTATTAAAATTGTATTGCAGATCGCCGAAGAGCGTGTAAGTCTTCAGGAATTTTTTTCCCGAGAGATCCAACCCTGTTTCCGTAATGCGTGCATCACTCGGCGCGCTGGTTTTTAAGTCGGAAGCAAAATGATTCACATGAACCGTGTACACATAATCCTTTGAATACTTTGAGCCATAAGTGAGCTCCATCAAGGGAAGGGTGGAAAAATCAATGAGTCCTAATTTCAGCAGCCCGTTGTACAATTTAGGAACAGAAGTTTTATCGCCGCCCAGCTTTGGAGCATTGATGGTTTTCGGCACAAAGGCAGAAACCGCCTTACGCTCAATCATTCCGTATTTCAGGTCGGATTTAACTTTTACCGTGTCTTCAAAAGTCGGGTTTTCCGATATTTTTTCCGACTGCTCAGGCTTGAATTTCACAGTCCCCTCCACATTGGTACCGGTTTGAGCCACACCTGTCGCGGCAAGCCCCAGTAGCACGCTTAAAAACAGAGATCTATTTATCATCTTATTCATTCTTCAAATCTTTAGGTTGTGCGTCATTTCTTTCCACTCCTTTACTGGCATCGTTGCCAAAATCAATGATGATGTCCTGCTCTACTTTACCAGCTTCCGCAGGCATTTCACCTTTTTCAAGAGAGCGTAATTTCTCTATAGCCTCTTGTTTCAAATCTTCGCCTTTATAGTTATCAACAATGGTATTGAGCACATACTTCGCCTGGAAGGAATCTCCTTTGGCAATAAAGTTATCCGCAAGGAGAAGCATCCCTTTGGTCACCCATTTTTTATAACTCGAAAATTTCTTGGCAAAGGCATAAATATCTTTGATAGAACCATCATAATCCTGCTGAACATATTTAATGTAGGCCAGTGCATATCGGGCTTCCACAGCCCTTTCGTTTTCAGTTCCTTCGCTAACGACCTGATAGTAAGAACGCGCTTTCTCCCAGTCGAAAATCGATAAATAATTTCTCGCCAGGATGATGTTTGCCTCCTGCTTGATGTTCACTGTAGAATTTTCATTCTTCAAAACTTTTCCAGCATATTCGATGGCTTTGTTGTGATTTTCAGCTGCTGCAAATTCGCGCATCAGCGCCAGTTGCGCATCATAAATATTGAGCGGATCTTCCGAAATTTCTTCCAATGCCGTAAAATGCTTGATGGCCTCGAAACTGTTTTTCTGTTTCTGATAAATCACCGATGCTTTGTACAAAGCCTCTTCGGTAAATTCACTTTTCGGCTTGCTCAGCACAAATTCATAAGACGGTAGTGCCGCATCGAAAAGTCCTTTCTCATACAAACATTCCGCTTTGTAATAATTGGCATCCAGCGCGAAGAAGCCAGGAGAAAATTTAGATAAATAGCTTTCAAAATTCTTGATGGCATTCTCACAATCCTTCTTCTCATAATATACCATTGCCGATTCAAAAAAGAGACTATCGGCCTCATAAGTAGAAAGTGGCGCAACACCTATTGACGCTCTGAATTCCTCATGACGTGTAGCATTCCCCAACTCAGCGGAAGTCACCTTATGCAGCTCCAGAGCTGTTTTCACCTCTGAAGAAGTAGGGTTAACCCTAATGGCTTTTTCAAAACTTTCGAGAGCTTCATTATCTTTATTCTGACTGCGGTAAACCAAACCGATACGCTCGTAAGATTTCTGCACCAACTCAGCATTACCCGGATGATTGTCGATCGCCTTCTGGAAATATTCAATGGCCTTATCAAACTGATTTTCCCTGAAATAAGTATCGCCCAGCAGGAACTCGGCATCATTGGCATATACCGACTGTGGATATTTGTAAATCAATGTCGCCAGCATATCCGCCCTGTCGGTTGGTCTTTTCAGCAAACCGTAAGCCACAGCAGCATAATACAAAGCATAATCTGTCTTAATTAAACCAAGTGCAATCGCCTTGTTGTAAAATTCCACAGCCGTGAAATAACCCTGATTGATCATGTAGCAATCAGCAGTTTTAATATATGCATCGTTCAGCTTTTTATCACGGTTCTTCTCATTTTCGGAAATAAATTTGCGGAAGGCATCTGCAGCTCTCTGGTAATTGTTTTTTGCCGATTCAGTCTGCGGATCATATTTATCAGCCAACGCAAAATAACAGGAACCTATGTTGTAGTACACACCTCTGGCCTCAGGCAATTGATCTGCTGCCGGAGACGACAGGAATTTCTGGTAGCACTGCAAAGCCTTGTTCAGACTATCGAGTTTGTAATAAGCCTCACCTTTCCAGTAGTGGCATTCGGCAGTAATTGAGGGATCGATACTGTAAGTCATCGATTGATTGAAATAATAAATCGCTTCCACGAAATTGCTTTTCGATTTCTCGCCCTGCAACATGATTTTCTCATCATTAAAACGCTCAATAGCCTGGAAATAGGCAATTCTCTGGTAAGCATACTGCAATTCCGGACCCTTTTTCTGAATCTTCTCGATCGCAGCCAGCGCCTGCTTGTAATCCTTTGTGGTGAGATAAACCTCGAGGAGATATTTCCTCGCATCGTCTATTCTTTCCGATTTAGGGAAACGCTTGATAAAATCTTCCAGCGCGAAAATTGCTTCGTGGTAAGGATCCAGCGACAATTCATAAGACAACTTTGCGTAATTGAAAGTAGAATTCTCACTGATCACCGGATCGAAATCTCCCTTGGATGCAAAGCGAAAAGCACTTCTAGCCGATTCCTTATTACCAATCTGCATGTAGGAATCACCAATATAATACAACGCCATCTGGCCCAGGGCTGTTTCACGATCCACGGCCTTCTGGAAACCAAGAATAGCAGCCTGGTAATTTTTTGTTTTGTAGTTGGTAAATGCCAACTGGTAAATATCGCTCACCAATGTACTATTGGTTTCCTCCACATACCTTTTGAGATAAGGAAGTGCCTGTTCGTATTGATTCAATCCGTAGTACCCTTCACCAATCAACCGGGCGATTTCCAGAGCACGGGTAGGTTTTGCGCTATCCAGAAGAGGCGTTGCATATGCAACGAGTTCTTCATATTTCTTCTGGAGAAAATAAATCTGCGAAATGTAATAAGGCACCACCGGACCGAAGTCTTTATCGCCTTTCAACTGCTGAAAACCTTTCAATGCCGTTTCGTAGTTTCCGTTCTTGTATTCGAGATGAGAGTAGTAAAACAAAGCAGGAATCTTGTAATCCGAATCCTGATCCTTCACCATGAAAAACTGTGTTTGTGCTTTGGCCGAATCACTTTTCTGCAGATAAGCATAACCAAGTTTGAAATTATACTCTGGAAGTTCGGCAGCCGTAAGATCGTGCACATTCACCAGCTCAAACCACTGAATAGTCTTAGGCCAGTTTTGCTGGCGGTAGTTGTAAATACCAAGATAGTAGCGGGCTTGTTTTACTTTCGGACTCTGCTTATTGTGTTCGATAAAGGTGAGAAAAAGATCTTCAGCATCCTTGTTGTATAGCTTAAAGGCACACATAGCCGAATAAAACTCGGCATTCATTTTCAAATCGGAATTGGGCTCCTTTATCGCAGCCACCACCTTCTGAAATTCACGCTGGGCGTTGCTGTATTTTCCTTTTTCATATAAATCTACAGCCTTCCTGTAGCCAGCATCAACAGAGGTGTAAACAGTGGTTTTTTGCGCAAACACAATGCTACACAACAACAGGAAAGACAATAACAAGCGAATCTTCATCTGAATTACTTTTAGTCAGGATAAATGTATGCAAAGCGGGAGCCCGAATATGTTAAGAGAATCAATAATTATTAACTCCCCTTTGTTCAAACGGGTAAAGGCTCGTCCTTCGTATGTTCGGGAATAAAAAACACAATCAATCTTTCGTATCTTGGTCACCATGATTTCCTCCGGAAACATTTATGCTTTTTTCATTGATACTTGCAGAAAACATGCCAGTCGGATTGCCATACACATCAACGGAAAGCATCATAGCTATAGCGAATTTTCAAGTCTGATCTCCTCCATAAAAACACAAATCCCTGATAAAAAGGGGAGACAATTCATTGGCGTATTTACCGATGAACACGTGAATACTTACGCTTCCATCTGGAGCATTTTATCGCTGGGTGAGGCATACGTACCCATCAACAAAAAACATCCTGTAGAACGCTCAGTGGAAATCATTGAAAGTGCCGGCCTCAATACCATCCTTTATGCGGAAGAGAGCGGGAGTTTAGAACTACTGAAAAAAGCGCTGGATGGAAAGGTGGAATTCATATGCACTACCAACAGGAAAGTTCCTCCGGATTATTCCTTCAATGAGGTGAGCGACAGTGATTACGTGTACTTGCTCTTTACCTCGGGCAGCAGCGGAAAACCGAAAGGTGTTCCCATCACACATAAAAATCTGATGGCCCTCGCCAAGGCTCATCTTTTTAATCCGAAATATGCTATCAATGAAGAGGACAAATTTTTGCAAATGTTTGAACTGACCTTCGATTTTTCTGTATTGCCAACGCTTTTTCCCTTCTGCATTGGAGCTTCTGTTTATGTTGTTCCGCAAAAAGGAATTCTCTTTATGGAAGTACTGAAAACATTACAACAACATAAAATCACCAAAGCTTATCTGGTGCCATCGGTGATCAATTACCTCGAACCTTACCTCCATGAGATTGCCTTGCCCAATCTCCAGTGGACGCTCTTTTGCGGAGAAGCGCTTTATGAAAATGCGGCACTAAAATGGGCTAAATCCACACCGCAGGGAAAGATCATCAATACTTATGGTCCGACCGAAGCCACGGTTTTCATGACAGAATATTTCGTCGACATCAATGCTATTGAAAGTCACAACGGCATTGTATCCATAGGCAAAGCCGTTGAAGAGATGCAAACTTCCATCATCGATGGAGAATTGTATATTTCCGGCGATCAATGCGCCTCGCAGTACTGGAAAGACGAGGAAAGAAGCATAAAGTCTTTTGTTGTGATAAACGGAATTCCCAACTACCGTACCGGAGATCTCTGCAAAGCGAATGAGCAGGACAATCTCATGTATTGCGGGAGGAGTGACCAGCAGGTAAAAATCAATGGCTACCGCATTGAACTGGAAGAAATAGAATTTCACGCCAAAAAATACATTGCCTCTTCTTTGGCTGCTTTTATTTTGAAGAACAACACTATTGGACTTGTTATTCAGGGACAAGAAAAGGAAGGACTTGATTCACTCAAACAACATCTTCCTTCTTACATGATTCCGGAAAAAATATTTTTCATGGAAAACCTTCCTTTGAATGAAAACGGGAAAGTGGACAGGAAAAAACTCGCCCAATTATTTAGCGATGATCTTACTGTGCAACAAAGCTGAAACAACTTGTGCTTCCGAAGGGATAAGGTGATTACCATCAATAGTTATCGGATTCGGGAAATCGTTCTGCAGGTTGAAATAAGTAACCTGTGAAGAATCGGCAATAGCTTTTATCCATTCTTCAAATCCCGGCCAGTATTTATTTTCAAGCTCGTACATCTCATTCCCCACAGGCAGTCTCACCAGGTACACATCCCCATACTGTTTGAGATAGGTGATTAATTCTTTAAAGCATTTTATCCTGAGTTCGGAAGGACATTGTTTCAACACCAATTTTCTGTATTCATCCATTTTAAACTTGGTCCTTCCCTCATTAGCCTTTGGACTCATATCCAATGAGAACTCCACCCAGCCATTTTTATGCACAAGAATATTTCCATTTCCGGGTACTCTTCCGGTAGGGACTTCATACAAAGGGGTAAGATTCCTCAAAATGTACTCGTAATTGGGATTCATGTTCATGATCACTTGCGAGCCCAGACAGTATTTATTTTCAACAAATCTGGCAGGATCGTCATCTTCATTGACTTTCTCACGCGACAAAGTAAAAGGATTCATCTCCAGGATAAACAAGCCCTTTTCTCCATCCTTCGCCTCAATTTTCTTTTTTATCGCTTTGTTATACAAGGGACCATAAGGCGACCTGTCGCCGGTCATAGCGAAATTCAGCATTTCACTATGTTCCTTGAAATGAGAGGGATCAACAGCAAAATGCGCTCTTGAAGAACCTATCACCAGGGAATTACTCTCTGCAAGAAATTGATTGTAATGCACATCAACATAACCACTGAGATAATCATTAAGCACGAAAACCATTGCAGACAGTGCAAAGCAGATGATGAATGATATTTTAAGAAAGAATTTCAAAACTGAAAATAGATAAATTCCTGACGGTTAAAAATGCCGAAAAACAAAATCACCAAAACAGCGCTGAGGTATATAGTCCACCTGAGCACGAAAGGAGATTTCTGTAATAAACTGCCCTCCACCTTAAAGTGATTGTGCATGCTTTCCACAGCAATGAGAATAGAAATAAAAAACAGGGAAAGCCCCAATTCCAGCTGATTGGTATCTGGTCCGAAAAGGTACCATCCTACCTGACTTTTGTTGATGAACAGGGAATTTTTAACCAGCTGTATTGCATTGTGAAAACTCTCGGAACGGAAAAAAATATAGGTAAAGCACACAAAGGAAAAAGTGATGAACATGCTGAGGGGATTGTAAATAAAAGCAGGGATTTTTTTGCTCCAGGCTTTTCTTCTTTTCTTCGACAGGAAATCATAGGTCAGCGCCAATCCATGTAAAAATCCCCAGAAAACGAAAGTCCATTTCGCACCATGCCACAAGCCACTCAAGCTAAAGGTAAGTACAATCGCAAAAACCACAGCAAATTTCCCCCAGTCTCTCCTGTTGGTGACAACTGGAGTGTAGACATAATCCACGAACCAGGTATTCAGCGACATGTGCCACTTTCTCCAGAACTCAGCGATGGATTTAGCCCAGTAAGGTTTATTGAAATTGCGGGTCAGATCAAAGCCCATCACCCTGGCACTCCCTATAGCAATATCCGAATAGCCTGAAAAATCGCAGTATATCTGGATCGCGAAAAACACAACCCCAATAATTACAGGGATTCCCTGATAGTCGGCTGGATGATCAAAAATCTGATTGGCGAAAAACGAGAGCCGGTCGGCAATCACTACTTTTTTAAATAAACCCCACAACATGAGTCTTAAACCACTCACTGCATTATCGTATTTAAATTCATGTTTTTCGTAAAACTGGTGCAGCACGTTTTGCGGACGCTCTATCGGTCCGGCCACCAATTGCGGATAAAACATCACATACAAGGCATATATCCCAAAGTGCCGCTCTGCTTTCTGGTTCCCGCGATACACCTCTATGGTATAGCTCATTGCCTGAAAAGTGTGGAAAGACAAACCGATAGGCAGTATCATATTGAGATAAGGAATACCTGCTCGCTGAGCTACATCGTAACCAAAGAGTTCATTGACGTTATCGATAAAGAAATTGTAATACTTGAAAATGCACAAAACTCCCACATTGGCGATTATACTCACCACGAGCCATCGCTTCCTGTTCACCTCATCAAGCGATTCTTCTATAAAGATCCCCGCATAATAATCGATGATAATCGTGAAAAAGAGGATGAGGATGTAAACCGGAATGAAAAACATGTAAAACGCGCAGCTTGCAATCAGCAAGTGCATCCATCTGAAGCGGTGTGGCAATACGAAATACAGTATCGTCACCAGAGGGAAGAACAATGCAAACTCTAAGGAATTGAAAAGCATTTACTGCGTATTTAGCGGCTAAAATCTCAAAAAATAGCGGGATAAAAAAACCTACACCCTCAAGATGTATTGTTTTGAAAAATTACTTTCCTTTTTCCTGCAGACAGGTAAGCATTTCACCTACGTTCCGCCAGCTTTGGATTTCTTTTGAAGTGAAGCGCAGCTTAAAATGTTTTTCGATGGCCACCACCAGCTGTATGTGCGTCAGTGAATCCCACTCCTCCACATCGTTGGCCGTGGTTTCTTCATTGATCACTATATCTTCATTGTCCAAAGTATCAACAAAAATAGCATTCACCTGTTTCAGCATTTCCTGCCTCTCCATATTATTTTTCTTTACTGGTTATATGACTTTTTCTTTTTTCGTAAGCATTCACAGCTAATTCCCAGAATGCTCCGTTTTTCTCAAAGCCCAAATTTAGATAATGATCTTTTACCATTTCATTTTTGGCAGTAGGAATATATTCCCCTGTGAGTTTTGAAAAACCGTTCTCATTAGCAAAATCGACTATCGTGTTGAGCACAAAATTTTCCATTCCCCTTTTCAGTACCCGGCAACTCATGAACCAGGTATCGATGAACAATTCCTCATTGCTTTTCTTTTGGAGGATCATTACGCAAATCAGACCGTTATCACCGAACTTGTCTTCCAGGGTGAAAGAAAAGGTAAAATGCTCTGGCGACGCAGCCAGTTTTTCAATATTGGCATCGGTATAACGCACCGTACGGAGGTTAAACTGATTAGAACGCTGGGAAAGCTGCGCTACCCTTGGAGAATTGAATTTATTGAAAGGCTCTATGAGAGAGCACATACTGAGACTCTTCAGGAAATCATCCTCATTCGTGAACTTTTGCTGCAAACTGCTCCTCTGCGCTTCTATCTGGTACAACTTCGTCCGTTCGGCATCTTCACCTGAAAAAGAAACGGTTTCAAAAAGGTTCTGGCTATATAAAAACTCAAGGTAATCGGCAGGATCCTCCGGCAGTTCAGGCACACAGATGCCTGGAATATTTTCTCTCACCAGATTTCTTTCAAAAGGATTATCATCCAGAAACACCATGGAATCAAAACCGATATTAAGAATCTGCTGGATCTGACGGATGTTGTCGGCCTTGTTCTCCCAGTTGGCAATAAAAACTGCGATATCGTCCATGCGCAAAACCATTTCGGGATGTTTCTCAAAAGGCTCCCTGGCGACAGAGTCGGTATTTTTACTGCAAACAGCAATAATCACTCCCCTATCCTTCAACTTCTTTATCCAATATTGAAATTCAGAGAAGGCCTTGCCAATGCCCAAGCTGCCCACCTGAATATTTTCGATGCCATCATCCCCAATAATTCCTCCCCATGTAGTATTATCAAGATCGAGGATAACACACTTTTTGAACTTTCCGTTGAGGGCGCTGATCAGATCAAGCGTACGCGAAGCGACCGCGGGAAGCACATCAAGGCTCAGCACCATTTCTGTATTGATGTACACCGACGTGTGAAAAAGTGCTGATTTCCCAACCTGGTTCTGGATAGCCGAGATATCACACACATAAAAGCCCGGATGCTGGGCCGCAAATTCCATCAGCTGATAATTGAGTTTTCGCAGCTGGAATAAAAAGGAAGATGCCGATTTGTTAGCATAATTACCAAAAACCGCATCATCTATCTCTGTATAATTGTAGAAAATTACTTTAGAATTCAGATTCCTGGCCAGAGTCTCATAGATTCCGGAAATGGAGTCCATTGCTGAAGAAGCCAGGGATGTTCGGGCTTCCATAGGCAGTTTATTAAACTTGCCCAGCAATTTGTGCGAAGACTGAAAAACCAGCACCACATCGGGCTGAAATTCATACAGCTCCGATTGCAAATCATAGACCTGGCGCTCTATCTGATTGAAATCAGCCTCCCATATCTGCAGGTCGAAGCCATGCTCATAGCCCGTCCCCCGCAATGCCTGTATAAGAAACTGAGTAGCAGAATCTCCCAGAACAGCCAGTTTAATGGCTTTCAGTTGTGAAAAATCCTTTTTTAAATTCTTCCTGAGCTGAGAAAATTCTTTCATTGTAGGATAAAAATAGCAAGAAAACGCAAAGTTATCCCAACGGAATTAAAAAGCAAGGAAGCAAAGGAAAATCCGACTAAATAAATTTGCTTTATTATCTTTTATATATTTGGAACTCAAACAAACAATAAAAAATTGGCTGACCTCATATCCATTAATAATGTTGATGTTTTTCAACGCGATCAGAAGGTGCTGGAAAACATCTCTCTTTCCATCAATGAAGGAGAATTTGTTTACTTCATCGGGAAAACCGGAAGCGGAAAAAGTAGCATTTTAAAAATGCTTTACGCCGAACTGGAACTAAAAGAAGGCGAAGCCACCATCCTCAATTTCAGTCTGAAAAAAATAAAACATAAAAACGTGCCTTTGCTGCGCCGACAGCTGGGTATTGTGTTTCAGGATTTTCAGTTGTTGAATGACAGAACCATCCATGATAATTTATTGTTTGTATTGACAGCCACGGGCTGGAACGACAAAAAAGAAATTGAAACACGCATCAAGGAAGTATTGTGGGAAGTGAACCTTATCGACAAAGACAATAAATATCCGCACCAATTGTCGGGCGGTGAGCAGCAGCGCGTTTCCATTGCCAGAGCCTTGCTGAACCGTCCGAAAATCATTCTTGCTGATGAGCCTACAGGAAACCTTGACCCTGAAACCGCGGAAGGAATTTTGAAATTACTCTTCAATATCAACAAAGAGGGAACAACAGTGGTGATGGCAACACACGACCATAACCTCATCAAGAATTTCCCAACAAGGACGATACGTTTCGACAATCAGAAAATTCACGAAGAAGGAAAAATCAACGCATAGAGTTTTGCTGCATTAATGCTGTTGGAATAAGATCCCGACAGTAAACTTTGGCGACGAGCGATTTGCGCATCATCAAATTCAAGGTTTTTCAAGCGATTGATTTCTTCCAGCCACTGCTCTGCTTTTTCAGCAATGACGCAGTAATCAGCCAGACCGGTGCCTTGCACCATAGCATCGTTCACCAGGCAAAATCTACCCGAGTATAACGCCGATAATAATTTCAGTTTCACTCCTGTCGCCTGAAAAGTTGGCAATGCATTGATATGAGCCTCCGCCAGCAAACGGTGAATTTCCTTGGTAGGCAAGCCCGTACGGACTTCAATATTCTTTCTTTTAGCGACAGATGCCAGCAAGTCCCTTGAGGGATTAGAACCTGCAATCACCAATGGATAATCACTTTTGCTGAACACTTCATTCACCAGGAAAAGCGCAGCTTCATTGTTTTCGGCCACATCCAGTTTCCCGTGATAGAGTGCGTAATTACTTTTCCCCTTCTGCACACTTACCTCATCAAAAGAATGAAAAGCTCCTACAAAATGGACATTCCCATAGGATTGCAACTGCTGTTTGTCTTTTTCAGACACCGTAAAAATGCCACTGGCCGAACCAAGAATATTCTTCTCATAACGTGCCAACTTCAGGGATTCCAGGTAAAAGAAGAGTTTTTTAGTCCAGCTTCTTTCCGCTTTATACAAATGATAATAATAATCACTTTCAATGTTGTGCATGCGGATATAGCGTTTTCTCTTCAATAGCGACGGATGATTGATGTAACAGGTAGTATGCAAACCCTCAAATAAAATAGGCGCCTCATCTTTCTGCAAATTCAGCAATAATTTTTCATCAGTACGCGATTTAACGATAAAAGGCAAGGACGACAATTGATCGAAAAAACTACGATGGCGAGGATAATAATAAATCTTCTCACAATACTTTTCCAGCTCTGCCGATTGGCGACCATCGTATTGAAATACATGTAAAACAATGGAAACTCCGGCTGCATTCAGTTGTTTTATCTTGTAAAAGACATCGATCACACCGCCATAATCCGGAGGAAAGGGAACCGCAAAGGAAACAACGTGTAATCTAGACTTCGAAGACATTGGAAATAACTTGCTCAAACTTTATTTTTTCTTTTTCCCAGCATAATACTTCCGCTGCTTTCAAAGCGTTTTTCTTGTACTCGGCTAATTTACTTTCATTATTCAAAAAATCTGCAATTCTCATTGAAAGAGATTCCGGATCGAGACTAGAAACGATTTCTCCTACCTGATATTGTTCAACAATGTTGCGCACTTCCACTAAATTTGACGCCAGCACAGGAACACCACATTGTATATAATCAAACAACTTATTCGGCAAACTAAAGCGGTAATTGATGTTAGTGTCCTTGTCGAGAGTAAGTCCGACATCTGCCAGCACCGTGTACCGCATCAGTTGATCCATGCCCACCTTGCCGGCAAAAATAACTTTGTTTTCCATTTTATACTTCGCCACCAATTCATTTAACGTAGAAATAACATCGCCACTACCTACAATTAAAAATACAACTGTGTCGGAATCCATGATTCTCAAAGCTTCAACAATTTCTTCAGCGCCCCTGTCGACGTTGATTCCTGCTCCCTGCAGCAAAATAATTTTCTTGTTTTCCGGCAGATTCATTTCCTTCCTTGTTACCACAGGAAGTTCTTTTCTGAAAGGCAGGTTGCGCACCACCGAAAGGGATTTACCATACAGCTCTTTATATAAACTGGCGATGGATTCATTGACTGTAACAACATGCTGCAGTTTCGGAAAAACATATCTTTCGATGCGGAGCCAGATCTTCTGCACTGAAGGTCTTCCCTGCAGTTCAGGCACACCAGTAAAAAATTCATGCGAATCGTAAATGAGTGCTTTTGATTTTAATTTCGACAATAAATAATTCGGTAGTAAGGTATCCAGATCATTACTCAGCAAAAGATCAAAGCGTTGGAAAAGAAGAAGCAAAGACAAGCGCACATTGTATTCCATGTAAAACAAAGGTCCCTTACTGAACAGCAAAACCATTCTTTTGCAGGCATAGCGTCTCTTGGTTAAAGGTATGCTATTATTCAGTTTCCTTCCTACAAGAAGCACTTCAAATCCCATATCCACAAGCGCCTCACAATGCCTGTGTACACGCTGATCGGTAGAGAGATCGTTAGTAACGGAAACAATAACCTTTTTCAAATAGAGAATGTTTACACAAACCTAATTTTTTCATCAGTGATTTACAACATGATTATTACCTTTAACTTACAATTGATTCCTATGCTGCTTGAAAAAAACATTTCCCTCCTTCCCTACAATACTTTCCACATTTCTGCTGATGCAAAACTCTTTACAGCTGTCAACAGTCTTGAAGATGCAAAGGAAATGGTGAAGGAAAAACTGCCTGAAAAGTACAATACCCTTGTGCTGGGCGGAGGAAGCAACGTTTTATTGACAAAAGATTTTGATGGCTTGGTGGTGAAAAACAATTTGCGTGGAATAGAGTTAGTAAAGGAAACAGAAGATCATGTTTTTGTAAAAGCCCAATCGGGGGAAATATGGCATGAATTTGTGCTGTATTGCATCGCGAAAAATTATGGCGGACTGGAAAACCTCTCGCTCATTCCCGGCAGTGTTGGTGCGAGTCCCATACAAAATATCGGTGCTTATGGTGCCGAAATAAAAGATACTTTTCACGAACTGGAAGCGCTTCATTTATATGATGGACACAGCAAAACCTTTTCCCTTTCCGAATGCAATTTCGGTTACAGGGAAAGTGTTTTCAAGCATGATCTGAAAGGTCAGTACCTTATTACTTCCGTGACTTTCAAACTCACTAAAAAACCGAAGTTCCGAACCGATTACGGCCAGATACAAGCCGAACTGGAGAAAATGCAGGTGAAGGAACTTTCGGTAAAAGCCATCAGTGATGCGGTATGCAGCATTCGCCGGTCGAAATTACCTGATCCCGCACAAATAGGAAATGCCGGAAGTTTCTTTAAGAATCCTGTTATTTCCAATGAGCAGTTCAATGCTTTAAAAATTCAATTTCCTGACATCAGTGCTTATCCTGCAGCAAATAACACCAAGGTAGCTGCGGGCTGGCTGATTGAAAAAGCAGGCTGGAAAGGGAAAACCTTCGGCAATTACGGCGTGCACAAAAATCAGGCACTGGTGCTCGTTAATTATGGAGGCGCAACAGGAAAACAGATTTACGATTTATCTTCTGAAATCATTGCTTCTATTCAGGAAACCTTTGGGATTGTGCTGGAGAGGGAAGTAAATATGATATAATCCCTCTATCATTCCCTACTTTCCCCTCTGCGTCATTGCTTCGTCGGGAATACACTCCTCGCAATGACATAGAGGGGAACATAGGGCGCAGAAGGAAAGAAACAAAAAAGCCCGGAAAAATTTTCCGGGCTTTTTAATATCACTTTCAGCAGCTTACTCCGCTTTTTTCTTAGCGGTTTTAGCCGGAGCTTTTTTCTTCTTAGGTTCAGCAGCAGGTTCTTCCGCTTCTTTTTCTTTAGCCGCCTTAGGTGCTTTGGCAGCTTTTGGCTTAGCGGCAGCTTTCTCTTTTACCGGCGCTGCTTCTTCTTTTGCAGGTGCAGCCTCAGCCTTTTCTTCAACAGCTTTAGCAACTCTGTTGTTCTGGTGCAACAAATTGTACCATTTCAGGATTTTCTTGATATCAGAGTCATATACTCTTTCTGCATCGTAGTTCGTGATAACAGAAGCGAAATACTTCCTCAGGTCTTCAGGAGAGGATTTATCGAGGAAATCAAGTGCTTTGTAATCTTCTTTTTCAGCAATTTTGGTAAGTACCGCCAGGAGAGTCATATCCTCATCAGTAGCAAATACTGTAATGTCTTCCAGAGCACTTACCTTATAGCTTGTATAAGCGTTGAAACGCTTTTTATCAATCAACGATTCAACAATAACTCCGTGTTTACTTTGTGCAATACTTTTAAACAACCCTGGTTTTCCACTAATCGCAAAAATTCCTGTAATATCCATATCAGCTTTAAATTTTGCGGAAAGTTATAAAAATAAATTCAGCTGGGAAAACGATTACTTCAGCACGGTCACTTTACCTGTTGCCGAGGCCGAGGAAGTCTTTAACTGGTAGAAATAGAGTCCGGAGTTCAAATCCTCACTAGAAACCAGTACTTTATAAGCTCCTTTGGTATAAACGCCACTGATGACCTCCTTTACTTTTTTACCATTTTCATCGTAAATAGATAAATCCAGACTCTCATGCTCCGGCAGTTCAAATTCCACGAAGAAATAATTATTGGCCGGATTTGGGAATACCGTCATGCTATAACGGGAAGGATCATTCTCTTCAATAGCATTCTTATTGCTACCGCCGGCAATAGTGACTTCCTGTGTGACCTGACAGTTGTGACTATCACTAATGGTAACAGTATAGTTTTTTGCACTTAGACCAGTAGCTGTAGAAGTATGCTGGGACAATGCATCATCCCAGGCATAAGTGTAAGATCCTGTTCCACCAGAAACAGTAATAGTAGCGCTTCCCTGACTGGTATTTGTAGTATCATCGGTATGACTGGCAACAGCAGCAATCAACTTTACTGGTTCGCTAACCTTAATCGAATCGCTCAACGAACAGCCCCTTGCATCGGAAACAGTAACAATATGCTTGCCGGCCGGAAGGGCAGGGTTGGCTACACTGGAAATGGATGAATTATGCCAATTGTAATAATAAGTGGGTGTGCCGCCTGAAACATTCACCTGAACACTGCCGGAATAGTCGCCATTGCAATCTACATCTTTTACTGCTCCCATACTTATTTTCAAAGCCGTTGGCTCACTTATAGTGAAAGTTTGCGTCGCTTCAAACTTCATCTTGTCTTTTACTTTTACGGTATATGTCCCTGCGGAGAGGTTATCGGCGGTAGCAGTGGTAACACCTGGCGCATTGGTCCATGAAATAGCATAAGGTTGTTTTCCGGAACTAAGATCAACAGCAATCTTTCCATTGGTGGCACCTTTGCAGGAAACATCGGCGAAATCAGCCAGAGTCATCTTTACAGCTCTCATATCTTTGTACTTTGATGCTGCGTTATTTGCCGAAGCAATCAAATCGTTTAGGTTATCGCCTCCAATGATGGCAAAAGTCACCCAGGTAGAATCTCCCTGTGGAATATTGAGCGGACCGGCACTTAGCATTCCAGCAATATCGCCCTCTGTTGCAGAAGTGTGACTGGTAGCCGCCGACAGCGCCATGAATTGTTCACTGGAACTAAAACCATCAGATAGATTAATACTTCCATTGCTTCCATCGTTATTAAAAGCATAGAAATTTGCCTGATCATTAGTCAGTAGCTGGATTCCCGCATACACCCCCCCTTCTTTATAACCATACCCCAGCCTCTTTCCTGCCACATATCCGGCTTTATTTTTCTTGCCGTCGATAATATCAAAATCGGCATATAACCCCACATAGCCATTGGTGATATCAGTTGTTCCTTTGTTCTTGATGCAGTATTCCACAATCACATATTTGTTGTGGCCAGCACTGCTCCAGGCCATGGTTTTTTGGGTTACCTCAGTACTGAGACTATTACCCCCTGCTGAAATATCGTTGAAAGTACCACTCACATCAAAATCCGATTCTCCCGGAGCTGCAATCGTCATCAGTGGATCAGTGTAAAACTCAAAATCCCTGCTTGCCGAAACATGACTGGAATCGGTTCCTATCATCAGCCCCATTTCATACATCAACGAAGTAGTATTTTTGTATTTCACCCCTTGTCCGAACATAGCAAAATCATAGCCTACTGCTCCGTAATTGGTAACAGAAGTATATAAGTCGTTAGCACTTACATCAACATAATCGCGGTTGACCCTGATGGAAATATTTTCCTTCCATTCATAGGCTCCATTTGTAGCCAACACCTCAAAAACCACCAGCTCATTAATAGAAGCACCGGTACCTACCGTAATCTCAAAAGGCGCAGAACCAGCCTTTTTTTCTTTGGTACCAATACTTCCATAAGAAGAAGAATTGCTGACAATCGTAACATTCGGATTAGAAGTAGAAATCGTTGCAGTGACACCACTGGTAGCTGCAAGCTGATTAATCAGATCAATCCATATATCAACAGTCTCCCCAGCACCTAAGCGACCATATACTGTTCGCACTGCAGCAGGTTCCACATAGGAGTATGATGTTTCCGTAAGGGCTTTGAATACATTAAGACGCCCGGTTCCTAATTTACCGGCATAAGTGGTATTAAAAGGCAGGCTATAGATATTACTCGTTGTTACTTTAAGTTGACCCACCACCTGCTTATTGGTGTAGGAAGGAAATTGAGCCATTACCAAAGCTGCCGCTGCTGCTACCTGGGGAGAGGCAAAGGAAGTACCTCCTCCGATATTAATAAAGCCCCCCCCCTGGTAAGTAGTATAAATTGCCTTTGCCGGGGCACATAAATCTACAAAACCATTATAGTTAGAACCGTTCGGAGTATTGAAGATCCATTTCTGGTCGGTTTGATCGGTACCGGCAACACTAACCACATTTTCATAGGAAGCCGGATAAAACAATCCTTCATTGTTGTTATTTCCTGCTGCTGCTACTACCACGCAACCCTTGGCCACAGCATAATTCACAATTTCCTGACAATACTGAGAGTAGCCACCTTCGGTACCCCAGGAATTATTGATCACTTTGCAACCGTGCTCGGCGGCATACACTATACCATCATAAGCCGCAGTAAGATAGCCACTTGAATTGGTGATTTTGATAGGCATTATCTTCGTATTGAATCCAACTCCGACTCCTCCTCCTCCGTTATCCGGCACAGCTACCGCACAACCCGACACCCAGGTACCATGTTGTCCTCCGGCACTAGGTGTAGGATCATTATCACCCTCACCCAGATCCCATCCCGAATAATTATCAATGTAGCCATCGCCATCATTGTCGAGACCATCTATGGGATCGTTATAATTGTGCTTGATGTTATTGATCAGATCAGGATGCGTTAGTTCCACGCCAGTATCCACAATTCCTATCACAATATTGGTATCGCCCTTTTGCACGTCCCAGGCCGGATAAGCACTGATCAGCGTTAAATAATACTGATTGGTTGCCTGCGGATCGTTAGGTGTGTACAACAGTTTGGGAATATAAATCGGCTCGGCATATTCAACCAGGTTAAAGGAATACAACTGGTTAATCACCAATTCTACCGGATAGGCATCCTTGTAATCCAATTCATAAATCCTTGCCAGGGGAGCATCTTCATTGAATCTTCCAACAACACCATGTACACTTTTGAAGCTGCTGAGGTGTTTTTTATTTAAGCTGCCGTTAATGGCTACCAACAGAGCCTGAAAATCACTATGACTAATAGAAGTATTGTTTGCCAGAGAGGAATATTCCTTCTTCAGCTTAAAGATCACTTTATTGGAAATGTAATCACCTTCCTTGATGGTGGCAGGCATTGTAAAATAGCCGGAACGCCCTTTCAATCCTGGGATTTGGGAATACGCCGATGCGATAAAAACTCCAATAAAAAATACTGAAAGTATGAGTCTGCGCATGAACACCTGTGTTTACAATACGATCTTGTACGTAGTTGTATCCAATAGGTTATAAATATTACCTGGTCACCGTGATTCGGGTGTCATGATAAGTACCGTCATTACTAATTCTAAGCAGATAAACACCGGCCGGCACAGCACTTAAATCAAAACCGAAGGAGGCCGCTCCATTGCCCGAAGAACTCTGCGACCGGATGATTCGTCCGCTGATATCATAAAGATCCATTTGCACCGCACCCTTGAAATCACCTTTTACCTGCACCGCACCCACAGCCGGATTCGGGAAAACCTTCAGATCCGGTTTACCGATACTTTCTATGCCTGTAACATCATCAATAGTAATACTCACCGTATCCTTACAACCAAATAAATCCGTTACTATGGCTTGATATGTGCCATTACAAAGAGCGGTAGCCATAGCTGTTGTCTGCGCCGAACCATCATCCCACAAATAAGAGAAAGGAGCTTGTCCGCCAGTAGCCAACACCGCTGCATCGCCATTACAAGAACCATCTTCAGCAGTGGTATCCACAACAGTCAGCTGCAGCAAAGCACTGGCTTCAAAAATATCTACACTGATCTGAGTGCTGTTGTTCACGGCATCCTTAACAGTACAGATATAATTTCCGGCACAGAGACCGCTGGCATTAGCCGACGTTTGGTTAGCACCATCATTCCATTGATAAGTAAAAGGCGGAACACCGTAAATAGTCGACAATGATGCTGTTCCATCACAGGAACCTTTGCATTTCACATCGGCCGTCACTTTAGAAGCCGTAATGCTTCTGATGGAGGTATAAATGGAATCGGCTTTATTTCCATATGTAATAAGATCATTTAAACTGGATCCGCCGATAAGGGCGAAAGCCACAGTAATGGAATCGCCTGCCGCGATGGTGAATGGTCCCTGACTCAGCAAGATTGCGATATCTCCCACCCCTGCCATGCTCCTGGAGGTACTCATGGCCGTTTTCTTTTCCGCATCGGAGAATACATCTACGTCATAGAGATTCACACTACCACCAAATCCATCACAATCCACCGAATAGTTGTTCACCATGTACTTATGGGTGAGCGCCTTTGTACCGGCATAAGCACTATTGCTGTTGTATTCAAAGGCGTACGCAATTTTGCTGGCAGTATCATAAGTAGCAGCATCGGTGGTATAATTCACCATATCCCAATCCACATACAAGCCCACACGAACGCTGTTCAATGTAGCACCGCTGGTATTCTTGATTCTATACTCTTCTATAACGAAATCCACCAATCCAGGATCATTCCATCCCAGGGTTTTGTGTTTCACTTCGATCCCGATCTTATTTCCACCAGCACCATTATCATTCACCAAACCGTTGAAATCCTTGTCCGATTCGAGTCCGGGCTGCTTCACTGACAAAGCATTGAGCGCCGTAAAATCACCATCATTGGTAAACATTACATTGGCAGAAGCATCGGATACCATAAAGCCCATCTCATAGATATAATTTCCGCCGCCATTGTATGCAAATCCGCTGCCTGTGGTTTTATTGGCTGCCATGAAGCCCAATCGACCATCGGCACCCACACTCATTGTGATTTTATTGATATCCATATTGTGATAGCTAGGATTCAGAAGGATCCTGAAAGCCTGAATTTCCTTATAAGTTCCGTCGGTGAAGATAAGCGTCACAATCACTTCGGTATTATTAGGAACACCTGGCATCACCTTAAATGTAAATGGATTACTGTTGAAATTTACCTCACCCATATTGGCTACTACACCCAAGTTCATACTACTATTAATAAAACTGAGGTACGGTGAAGCCGAAGAAGCTGTAACTTGTGCGTTTGAGCTGGCCGCAAGGAAATTAGTGATTGTTCCTTTGAGGCAGATGGTATCACCTACATGATAAATATTATCATCATTATCAGTAATCTGGTAACTTGTCGACATGAAAGCCGGAATCCCGGTCACCGTTACAGCCCTGTACACATTGAGTCGGCCCGATCCTATTTTACCAGCAAAGGTTGTGTTGAAAGGAATGGTATCAATACGATCAGCAGTGTTTTTAAGAGCCTCACCAATCTGGATGGCCGAATATTCGGGATGCACCGATTTTAACAAGGCTCCCGCCGCCGCAACCATTGGGGCAGCAAAGGAAGTTGCAGCACCTAAATTGGTAAAATTTGAACCGATGTGAGTACCATAAATCCTCATGCTCGGACAAAGAATATCCACAAATTCATTATAGTTGGAACCATTACCTACACCAAAATCCCATTTTTTATCTACGGTATCTACGCCACCAACGCTTATCACATAATCAAAAGAAGCCGGATAGAACAATCCTTGATCATTATTATTTCCTGCAGCAGCAGTCACTAAGGCATTTTTATTAATCACTGCATATTTGATGACATCCTGTCCATACTGCGACCATGACTTCACCGATCCCCAGGAGGCATTGATGATGCTACAGCCATGATCAGCAGCATACACAATACCTTCATAGCCGGCAACAATACTGCCGTTCACATCAGACGCCTTAACCGGGAGGATTTTAGTTTTATAGCCTATGCCTGCTCCCTGATTGCCATTATTAACCACCTCAGCAACCTCACTGCTCACCCAGGTACCGTGCTCGCGACGCGTACCTGTTGCTTCGTGCGCAACGTCATTATCATTGCCATATAAATCCCAACCCCTGAAATTATCTTTGTATCCATCACCGTCGTTATCCAAGCCATCCACAGGATCGGCGTAATTCAGCTTGATGTTTTGCGCAAGATCGGGATGCGTATATTCTATCCCCGAATCAACAATACCCACCACTACGTTGGTATCGCCCTGGGTAATATCCCAGGCTTCGTAGGCTTTAATTTTACCCAAATGCCATTGATTACTTATTCCCGGATCATTAGGAACTCCCAGTGGAGTAAAGATGTAGCTTGGTTCTGCATATTCAAAAATGCCAATATTGAGGAGGCCGGCAATGACCTTTTCCAACGGCACATTTTCATTGTATTTCAATCGGTAAATAAGGGATAAATCTGTGAAGGCAACGCCATTGCGGGTGTAATTCTTATGCATTTCAACATGCTGCGGATATATTTTGACAAACTCCTGAGTTTTGATCTTGTCGAGAAACTGAGATAAGCCCGGATACTGTACTCCTGTTTTCGAGCAATAAGATCGGAAATCCTGTTTCACCTTAACAATTAATGTGCGCTCCAGATACTGTGCTTCCTGTGAAAATGCTACGATTGAGGCAAAAATGAATAGCAGAGTACAAATTCTTTTCATAGATCAGGGTTATACTAAATAAAGAAACATTACGACGTTTTTTCTTGTCGGGTTACCATTATTTTCATGGCCGCGGGAATTCCTTCAAAAAGGCAAACGTCTTTTCCTGGTGGTCGATATAACTATAAAAATGTTCCAGTCCGTTGGTAATCACAAGATATGGAACATTAATCACCATATTGTAGCGCGCAGCCTGGTCAAAAGTATCCTGTGAAATTTTTATGTGTGTAGCCTTGCACTCCACAAGGATACTGGGTTTTCCCTCTTTATCGTAAACCAAAATATCGATGCGCTTTTTCTGTCCGTTCAGCACCACTTCCTTTTCCAGAATCATAAGAGACAATGGCACTTTATGCTCCACGTGCATATGGCGGATAAAATTCTGTCGCACCCATTCCTCGGGTGTCAGCAACACATTTTTCTTCCGTATCTCGTCAAAGATGTACAATTTATCTCCGTCGCCGCGTTGTACCTTAAACTGATATTCAGGAAGATTTAACCTTATCACGAACTTTACGTATTGGTTCGTTAAAAATACAACAAGAAGAATATGGATACAAAAAAAGATATTGTAGAAAACTGGTTGCCGCGCTATACAGGAACTCCCCTCGAAGAATTTGGAAAACATATACTACTCACCAATTTCGGTGGTTATCTCAAAGTTTTTTCGCAAATGACCGGTGCCGAAATCAAGGGCGCTGATAAGGCCATGCCCAATGCCACTCACGAAGGAATTACGATGATCAACTTCGGGATAGGAAGCGCCAATGCAGCCCTCATCATGGATTTGCTCACAGCCATTCATCCTAATGCCTGTTTGTTTTTAGGCAAGTGTGGCGGACTCAAAAAGAAAAATAATCTGGGTGATTTGATTTTGCCTATTGCTGCTATTCGCGGCGAAGGAACCTCCGATGATTATATCCCAAAAGAAGTGCCTGCTCTGCCCGCTTTTAGTCTGCAACGCGCAGTTTCCTCCGTGATCCGATCGGCGGGAAAAGATTACTGGACCGGTACTGTTTACACCACCAACCGCAGGGTTTGGGAGCATGATGAAAATTTTAAGGACAGATTACGCGCTATGCGATGCATGGCCATAGATATGGAAACCGCCACTATTTTCACGGTAGGGTTCGCCAACAAAATCCCATCGGGGGCATTGCTTCTGGTTTCCGACCAGCCGATGATTTCCACAGGAATTAAAACGGCTAAAAGCGATCAAAAGGTAACAGAAAACTACGTGGAAGACCACATTAAAATTGGAATCGATGCAGTGAAAGAAATTATGAATTATGGCTTAAGCGTGAAGCACCTGAGATTTTAATCAATATCGTGAGCCAGCTTCTTTGCTATGATTTCACAGGCTTTCGACGAAGGATGATGATCGCCCGGAATGTGATACAAAGGATTTTCTATGTCGTACAGCTTCGAATAATCCAGCACTTTGATGTTTTTCTCTTTCAGGTAAGCACCGATTGCAATTTTCTGTCCGGGAAAAATCAACACATAAAAATTATCGTTACCGAATTTCGATTTGTATTCTTTGTAAGCCTCATCAATGATTTTTGCTGTAAGAGCGATTCCCTCTTCCTCTGCCGATAAAGGGAAAGAGATACCAAAATATTCCAGCATATAACTTTTATGCAGCAGGCGGTATATAAAATTGGTCAACGGTCTAGCCGAAAAATCGCCTTTCAAAAGCAAAGTATCATTTTCCAAAACGTAGTACGGTCGCTCCTTGGCCCAATCGAAATTGGCCATAACATACTGATCACCTATCACCCTTCGCACATGATGATCAATGAAGGGATAAATAAAAACACCTTCTTTTTCCGGAATTTCCCTACGGATATTTTTCATTTTCAGCGTCGATAAAAGTTGCTGCGTACCATAGCCATTCAAGGCGTAATTGTAACTATGGAAATTCGTGTCGGCCTTTGCCAATGCAGCAGGAATCGACTGATCATCGTTCAGCATAAATCCGTATGTGAAAGAGCATCCAAAGAAAAAAGCATACTTCTTATCAGCAGGATTTTTATAGAATGCAGGCGTCACCCTCCTACTCAAACTATCCACAGAATATTGGCAACGCATGGCTTCCTTCCCGTTGAAAAACATGGTCTTTTCAAAAGCATGCGAAGCTGCTGCGCGATAGCCAAAATCCTTGTCGTACCTTGTAAAAGGGAGTTGATCACTATCCGATTTTTCCTTATATGAATAGGCATTGGCAGGCAACGTGAAATTAACGAGGAAATAAAAAACAAACTCCAGAAACCCGAGTAGCAAAAATACCGAAGACAATGCTAAAACAAGATTGGAAAAAAACTTCGATTTGATTTTTGATGACAAGAAAAAAACAAAAAATCCCAACACAAAAAACTGCAGATAACGCAGCGCCACCAGCTCACCATCATGATTCCCGAAAGCGTAGTCCAGCACTAGCTCCAATCCTTTCAGGAGTAGGATCAACACTGCAACAACCAACCAAGGTTTATACTTTTTCATCTCTTCAAAATTAGCATTCCATCCTTCAAAACAACAGTTAAATCTGATTTTTGTTAAAATCTATTGAAATCTATTTGAAGCAGAATTTACATCGCTGAATAACTTTGGCACCGCCTGTACTGTAACTAAACTAAATTCATGAAAGCCGAAGAAATCAAACAATTATTCATTCAATATGAATCCGTAGCTTCGGAAGTAGGAGATATTGAATATTGGAGTGCCTGGGAATTGCAAGTCTTACCGGGATACACCAAATGGAAAAACTTTGAAAAAGTAATCCAAAAAGCCAAAGAATCCTGTGACAAAGCAGGAGAGAGTATAAATGCTGAGCAACACCTACTCGAATATGTAAGAGTAAAGGCCCTTGAAAAACTAAGCCAACCCGAAAAATATCTTTCCGGAATTTTATACGAGCGTGTTATTGACCATCACGGATTTTCAATCATCCGATCAAAAAGCGATAAGGCTGTTTTTAAATTATCCACTCCTCAATTGAAGAAAAAACTCGGTATTCCCGCTAACAAGCCAATCGCCGATTTTATTCCTACCATAAGCACAAAAGCCAAGAACCTTACCGCTAAAATAACCAGTGTGAATGTACAAAGCAAGGATATGAGAGGGCAAAATTCTATTGTATAGGAGCACTCCGTAAACAGTTCTGCTGTAAGAAAATTGCTGTTGGATCGAGGTATACAAAAAGAAAAACTACCCGAAGCAGAAGATGTAAAAAAGATAGAACGAAAACTGAAAAAAGAGGAGAGCAAACTTACACAACCTCTTAAGAAAAAGAAGAAATGAAATACCTGGCACCTATATTCCTCACGATATTGCCTGCATTGTGTTATTCGCAGGAGGCAACGATTATTTCGCATTCGGCGGCGACCAGCAATTACAGTCTGAACTCGAATAATGTATGGAGCGTAAGTTGCAATCCCTCCGGGATTATTGAGATGAAGAAAATTGCCGCCGGCTTGTTTTACAGCAATCATTTCATGATGAAGGATCTTTCATCGCAATATTTGGTTTGCGCTTTTCCTCTTAATAAAACAATAAGTTCAGCTGTTAGTGTTTTCCGCTTTGGCAACGAGCTCTTCTCCAGGAATCAGCTTTCCTTCGCAAGTGCGATGAACCTAAGCAACAAGATAAAACTAGGAGCACAAATTCATTTACAATATATCCATCAATCCGAACAGCCAGCCTTGTATTATGCTTTTCCCGAACTTGGAATGAGCTATAGAATCAACACAAAAATCAGTATGGGAGCAGCACTTAAAAATTTCACCGAGAATATCCATCCGGCGCAAAAAACTCAGGAAAAACAAATTTTCCGCATCGGTCTCACCTACGTTTTTGATGAGAAAGTACGACTGCATGCGCAAACAATTTTTGAAAGAAGAACTTATCCATTTATCGCTGTTGGAGTAGATTATTTTCCAACAGAAAAAATTTATCTCGGCTTTAATATTTCCAGCACGAATCAGCCTTTCAACATTGGTGTAGGCTACAAAATGAAAAGCGCTGAAATCAAAATCGCTTTTGCTTATCATCAATTGCTGGGGACCACTCCGGCGAGTAGCATCACATTATGAAACAGCTACTATTTTTCCTTTTCCTCTCTCATTCTACTTTTGCACAAAGCGAGGTAATTCAGCAAAGCATCGATTATCTTCTCAGTGGGAAACAAGATGGAATGGTCAACACAGAAGATGTCGCAGAACAACTCCGTCTCTTTCTCCACAAGCCCGCTAACATCAACAGCGTTGACGCCGATTCACTTTCACGACTGCCGCTCATCACTTACGATCAGGCGAAAAAAATAGTGGAATACCGACGGCAAAACGGAAATTTCCAGAACATTTATGAATTGAAACATTTGCAATTCAACCTTGAACTCATCAAATTGCTCGAACATTTTCTGAAAGTCGACGCACCTCCGCAACCCAAATCCGACGTGCTTTTCCTTATCCGGGCACAAAACATTTTGGAAGCACAGAAAGGATACAGCGAAAATCATTATACCGGAAGTTCAGCAAAAGTATATACACGCTTTCGCTGCAACAGCGAAAAAATCAGTTTCGGATTTACTACTGAAAAAGATGCCGGAGAATCTTTTTATGATCCGCATCAACCTCATGGCTTCGATTTTTATAGTGCTTTCCTGCAATACAAAAACAAAAAAACACAGTTGATCGCTGGTGATTTTACAGTGAACTCCGGACAGGGACTTGTGCTCAGCAATGGATACCGCAACAGTTTCATCACTTCACCACTGTATGCCAATCTCTTTCAAAACCAAAGTCGTGCCTACACTTCCAGCGATGAAAACTCCTTTTTCCGAGGCCTCTGCTACAGGAAAAAAATTAAAAATTTCGTTGTCCAGCCTTTTCTTTCTTACAAGAAAATTGATGCCTCCCTCAATAACGGACAAATTACCACACTGCTGAATACAGGCTATCACCGCACGCTGTCCGAACTCGGTAAAAAAGACAATGCCACAGAAATCACTTTTGGTTCTTCTTTACTTTACACAAGAAAAAACAGCAGTATTGCTTTCAACGCTTTACTCTACAAATACAATTTACCTTACATTCCCGACAGCACTTATTACAAACCAAATTTCACCCAAAGCGGCTGGCAATTTGTAAACAGCATCGACTATTCCATCGATTTCAAAAACATGAATTTCTTTGGTGAAATTGGAGTATCCAAACAATTTAAAATAGCAACAATCAGTGGAGTGGTGTTTAGTTTGAACGAAGAACTCTCCACCTCTTTGCGATTCCGTTATTACGATCCTTCCTTCGTTAACCCTTATGCAGAAAGCTATTCGCAGAGTGCAGGGATAAAAAACGAAATGGGTGCCGACTTTACTATTTTATGGAATATCTCGCCGGAAAAACAACTCAGCTTGTCGTATGATATTTTCTCGCATCCATGGTTGCGTTATGGTATTAAGGAACCTACACAGGGAAAAGAATTTTCGTTGTTGTACCAATCGAAAGTCAATGATCAGCTTAATTTCTATATGCGTTACCAAAATAAAACTGCTGATCAAAATTACCAGAAAGTTCGCGCCCACCTCAACTGGAATTACGCATTCCGATCAACGCTCAGCTTACGCAGTGAAATGCATTTTTCCGATGGGAAATCTTCCTGGCTTTCTTATTTAAACATCGCGCACCAGCCGGAAAACATGCCTTTCAAAATCCACCTTCGTTATAGTTTATTCAATATTTCCAATTATGAATCGCGCATTTACACCTATGAAAACGATATGCTGTACTGCAGCTCCACGCCATTTTTTGATGGCAGCGGAAATAGACTGTATGGCATGATCAGCTATCCGGCAAATAAAAATATTGCGCTGAGTTTGCGTGCCTCCATATCGCTATACAATAACAAAAACACTATTGGTTCAGATAAAGATGAGATTGATGGGAATCACAAAAGTGAAGTGAAACTGCAGTTGATCTGGAAGAGTAATTAAGACAGTTCGCGTTTGCTAGAGATTTGCTGATACAACTTTTCATTAGGCACCCAACCCTCATCGTCTTTTGAATATTCAGGCAGCAATCGCTCCACAAAATACATTAACATTTCGCCTTTATTTTTCACATGTTTCTCACCACGCGGTGTACACACAAAATAATCTTTAATGAGTTCGTAAGTAGATTCCGAGATGTTCACTTTTCCTTCTTCGCTGTTGGACTCCATGCGACTGGCGATGTTCACGCTATCGCCCCAGATGTCGTAAGCGAATTTCTTTTTCCCTACCACACCGGCAATGATAGGCCCCGTGTGCAAGCCCGCACGGATGCCCCAGGTGTGACCGTTATTCAGTTCTTTATTGAAGCGATCAATGTAGGCGATAAAATCGAAAGCCGCCAGCACTGCATCCACAGGGTGTGTTTCATTGCTCACCGGAATACCACCGGCGCACATATAGGCATCACCAATGGTTTTTATTTTTTCCATATTGTGCCTGTCGGTGATCTCATCAAACTGCGTGAAAATAGTGCTGAGTTCACCCACCAGTTCATTCGGGGTTAGTTTTCCCGATAAGCTTGTAAAGCCTGCAAAATCGGTAAACATCACCGTTGCCAAAGGATACAACTTAGTACTCGCTACGCCGTGCAATTTCAATTCATCGGCAATTTCTTCGGGAAGGATATTGAGCAGCAAACTTTCCGATTTGTGCTTCTCCTGCTCCAGGTCGATGGTGCGCGCCTTCACCACCTCCTCCAGCTTTTTCTTTTCGTGGATGAGGCGGCGTGTTCTCCAGCGGAAGCCGGCGAACAACAATATAAAAATCAAAACCACCGCCGAAACGCGAAACCAGGTAGTGGCCCAGAAAGGCGCGTTGATGGTGATATGAAACTGAATAGGTTTGTCGCTCCATTTGCCGTTTTTCAATCGGGCATACACAATAAAATCATATTCTCCCGGATCGAGATTGGAATACGTCACTTCATTTTTGTGCGTAGGTGGCGCCAAAGAATCTTCCTGTCCTTTTAAATAAAAACGATATTCCACATCCGACGGATTAATGAGGCCCTTAGCCTTAAAATCGAAACTCAAGGTATTAATATCATAAGGCAAATCGAGTTTATTGGGAATATTGTAAAAACCTGTCAGCGAATCGCAATAAGGTCGCCAGTCGAAAGTGGAATAATTGAATTTAATTTGCGTGAGCTGCAACGGCGGTGTAAATCCGACAGGAATTTGCGAAGCCCTGTTGATATCAATTTTACAGGTTCCGTTGATCGTTCCTATCCACAAATTGCCTTGGACATCCACGCAGGAAGCATTTCTGTTGCACTGAATGCCATTGAATCCATCCTTGAAACTGTAGGTTTGCATCGCATAATCATTGAGCGATATCATGCGCACATCTTTGTTTGTCCCCAGCCACAGCTGGTTTTTGCCAAGGGAAATCGAATTGATGATGAGATTATCGAGATCATTGCTACCCTGCAGAGGATAAAATTTGTCTTTATAACAAAAGAAAATCCCGCTTCCCTGCGTCCCGAACCAGATCTTTTGTCCGCTTTTATCCACCACACACGAAATAATACTTGCATTATCTTCCACCGGCAGATCCTTCAAAAAGCGCATTTCAATTTTAGGATTGTTGTACTCTTCGGGATGTGGAATCATAATCACCCCTGAATCGCTGGTAGCCCAGATGCGACCGGCATGATCTTCACAAATGCTGTAAATTTTGTTCTTCTCATAAGTCGGATAAGAGGTCATCTGGAAAGCATCCACCGAATATTTTGCTGCGCCTTTTTGCGCCGATATACAACGCAAACCACGATTAGCACCCATCCAAAGGAGTCCGCGCGAATCGGTAAACAAACAATTCACCTCGTCGCCAAAATCGGGAGAAAAGGAGCTGAGCTGGCCTTTGTAATAGTTATAAATACCGCTGCCGTCGGTACCTATCCATAGTGCTCCCGACTGATCCTCAGCCAAAGCAGTAACTTCCACGCCAAAGAGCCCCTGCATTTCATTGATATAATCGTAGGAGCGGCCATTGCGCAAAGTGATACCATTGGAAAAAGTACCAAAGGCAATGGTTCCGTTTTTCATTGTGCAGAGCGAAGTAATCACCTGATCGCTCAAACCATTGAAAACACTATAATTCACAAATTTTTCACCGATGTATTTGTTCACCCCTCCGAACTTGGTGCCTATCCATACCGAGCCCGAACAATCCTGGGTGATACACAGCACGCGATTGTTGGAAAGTCCGTTGCTTTCGTTAAAACTGACGAAGCTTTTTATTCCTGATTTAAAATCGCTGTAATTCCATTTATCCACCCCCCTTTTGCTGCCGAACCACATATTTCCTTCCTTATCCTGGAAAATCGTGGAAACCCTGCTATCACTCAAACCATCGTTTTCAGTAATACTTGTGAATTCTTTTCCATTAAAATAGCAGACGCCACTTTCGGTGCCCACCCAAATGTTGTGGTCTTTGTCTTCAAACAAACTGATGACGCTGTTGTTCGGCATGCCATGCAACATGGTGTAATGATGAAAACGCTTGTTCTTGAACACCGATAGCCCGTGATCAGTACCCACCCAAACCTGTCCGAGATGATCCTTGATCAACGCCCTGATCCCATCGCTCAGCAAGCCTCTTTTTCGGGGGTAATAATCGAATTTCCCTTTGTCGTATATGGCTATCCCGTTGTTAAGAGTGCCTATCCATATTCGTCCCTGACCATCTTCGGTGATGGCTTTCACATAGTTTTCGGGCAAACCATTATCAATGTTGAGCGTGTGAAAAGTATCGTTTTCGTAATAAGCCGCTCCGCCATTGGCAGTGCCGAACCAGATACGGCCCTTGCTGTCTTCATACATCGTCCGGATATTGTCGTCGGGAAGACCCTGGTTCTTGAAATAATACTTGATTTCCTGCCCGTCGTACATGTTCACTCCACCGCTCTCGGTCGCGAACCACATATTACCCCTACTATCCTCCAGAACCGCATAAATAGAGGCTTGCGAAAGGCCTTCCTCCACCGAAATACGCTCGAAATAATACTGCTGGGCAGGAAGATTCCCCCCCAGCAACAGGAAAAAAAGCAGGTATTTCAGACTATAGCGCATATAAAAATCATTGATTGATACGCCACAAGCGGAAAGAGGTTTTAATTAAAGTGAAAATCAATGAGATGCAGAAATTCCCACAGATTATACAGATCCGTGCTGCGCAGTGAAATCTGCGGGAAAATAAAAGGATTTTATGCAAGTATTTGCAAATTAAGATAGATGCCTTATATTTGCACCCTCTCTTCGGAGATGTTCTTTAAATAACGCGAAAGTAGCTCAGTTGGTAGAGCACGACCTTGCCAAGGTCGGGGTCGCGGGTTCGAGTCCCGTCTTTCGCTCCAAAATCAAATACGAAACCCTGTTAGCAGGGTTTTTTATTTTGATGGTTTGCCTTGGTGGTGGAATGGTAGACACGCAGGACTTAAAATCCTGTAGTAGCAATACTGTGCGGGTTCAAGTCCCGCCCGAGGTACAGCAAGAATAAAGCTCTGATTTCCAGGGCTTTATTTGTTTTCAAGAGCGCCGTTTTCAGCCTCTTTTCTCCTAAAAAACAATCAAAAAAAATCAGTGGGGTGCGGTTTTGGGGTGCGGTATTTTTTATCTAGGGCTGTTTTTTTTTAAGCAATAGCGAATTCAATTGTGCATTTCAATAAAATTAAACAGTAATTTAATCTATAATTAAATGACAGAAGTCCCAAAATATCCTTCTGAGGTTATTCAGCATATCGAAGCTATGCAAAAACAAAGGCTGTCCATCACCTTTGGGCCAAACTTTGAAAAGGATTTGCAAAATATTTTTCCGAATCCTGCCTTCTCTTTTAGATTGTCCCTATTTCACTTGAAATCCTTGATTCTCATGACAAAAAAATACATATAATATGCTGACATTTAACAAAATAACGTTAAATTTGCCTTCTTTTTTATTTTTTTAATACTTAGGCGGCTATGCTAAAAATTACATCTTCTGTTCTTCTAATAACTCTAATGCTTGCAGCTTGTGTAAAAGATCCTGCTCCGGCAACCATAAAACAAAGCGACCTGCAGGGACCAAGTTGTTCTACCGCCTACTCTTATGTAGATTATCATTTGCTTACTCCAAAACCATCTGATTGTGCATCCTGTGAATTAAAATGGGAAATTCCTGCCGATGCAAGTATTTACAGCACTTCTACTTCGGGCATTCGTGTGCGGCTAGGGAAAAACAGCGGTAAGGTAAAGGTGAAAATGATCAGTGATGCAGGCGAGGGAAACACGGTAACCATTGATATTCATATCGATAAAGAATCGGGATCGTTCAGCGAACAATATCCGGTTTACGATGATTTCAACGGACTCGAGAACCCTTATTGCTTTTTAGTTGGCGGCGTACCCCACCTTATGCACAACCGCAATGATAAAATAGAAGTGTACACTTATGCTATCAGCAGCGACAAATGGACACTTAAAAATTCTTTCTCCGATCAATGGCACAGCATTCAAACCGAACCACAGGAAATCGGAGGCTCGTTTTATTTTATTGATATCATGGACAATCTTAAAAAGTACGATCCCAGTGCCGGAACCATGACCACCGTTTCACAGGTTCCTGCCTCGGGAGAGTACATTGTTCACTTTGCTTACAACAATAAGTTTTACTGTGGATTAAAACACAACACCAATTCAGATCCATTGCCCGACCAGTATCTTCACGAATATACACCTGGAAACAATACCTGGGTACAAAGCTATAAGCTACCCGAAATTTACAGGAAAAATACCGCACCAAGAGGATACAATATTGTAGCAGGCGGGAAAGTAATTTCTGTGTTATCAAGAAACACAAATTCCGATGATATATTAGTGCTCAATCCCAATACACAAACAGCAACAGAAGCCGGTTCGTTTAAATTTTCTATTCAGGGAGCACCGCGCGGATTGTTCCTATTGAACAATAAAGTTTTAGCCATTGGTGCTAAAGAAAATGTATGGATAGATCCTGTAAATGAAAGTTCATCCAGTCACGAATTTTCTTCCAGCCGCCAATGCCCTAAATACATCAACGATATGCGTCTGAACGGCTACTTCAATCTCAACAACGAATTTTTCTTTGTGGGAGGTTTAAATTCCCAAAATTCAGCAACAAAAGATGTATTACGCCTAATCCCATAAAAAATGAACAAGGTCATTGCTAAATTACTCCTGCTACTTGCTGTCTCAGCACTTTTTAACTCCTGTAAAAAAGACGGGGACGAGGACAACAGGAAGATCTCTCTGGAAGAACTTCCCTCCATCTACACCTCGGAACAGATTTACCAGGTATTGTACACTTCAAAAAACCAGGTTGTATTTTCAACTACCAACGCCGTTTACATCACCGATGCCAGCTTTAAAAATGTGCAAAAAATGGATGTATCCTATGCCAATTGCTTGTCGGAATTGGGCAATGGCAATATTTTAGCTGTATCTGCCAACGGAATGAATGTGCTTAACCCAACCACACTCACCAAACAAAGCATTTATTTTAATGCAGCACCATTGCAACCGAATACCATATACAGATTAAGCAATGGCAGAACAGTATTTTACACTGCCAGTCAGCTGCTGATTTCAAAAGATGATGATTTACTGGCCTGGACAGATATCACAGGATCACTAAATGTGATTTCAGGCTGCCAGCTGGTATGCAGTGGCAATGATATTTATTTCAATTCGGCCAGCGACAAAAGTATTTACAAAAGCAGCGACAATGGCGCCAATTTCAGCCTGGTGTGCAAGTACCCCAATAATTCAAGCTATACAGGAAATCTTTCGGTGAGTCCCAATGGCGACCTTTATATGTCGATGAGCGATGGCTCAACTTATATTTCCACCAACGGCGGCGGAAGTTTTACAACACTTGCTCTTCCCGATGGTTTTAATGGTGTAAAATCTTCTTATTTCTTTGGCAATGATGGTTCCGTACACGCTATTTCCCAGTATGCCGCAACAGCTTATGCCAGCTCAGTAAACGGAACATTTAAACATACTGGTGGACTCGATTGTCAGCTTTACTACACCTTAGGCCCCAATATGGTAATTGGTGGAAAAGACGGATTATACCTGTCGCAAGACAATGGAAAAAACTGGAAAAGTTTGGGCTCAGAAAGACTTGTTCCAAACCAACTGTACTTCGTAAATAATGTACTTTATGCAAAAGCAAAACAAGGCATTTTCCAAAAAAACCGCTTGTACAAATACGTTGGCGGAGCATGGTACGTTGTGCCACAAAGCTTTTGTATGGCCTACACTCATGCAGGCAACAACGTATATTATTTTTTAAGTAATTCCGATGGCTACTATTCCGAAGATGGCGGGCAAAATTTTACATACGACAACCAAGGTTTATCCGCTTTGAAAACAGGTTACGATGCAATTGCCGATGATGGTTTTGCAAGAAAAAACGGACAAATTCTGGCCCAATTAAGAGAAGGCCTATCCAATGGAAAATATACTATCGCCTATGCCATTACTTATAACGCGTCTGCACACAAATGGGAGTTTGTGGGCAATCAAAGCGGACTCATGGAAAACATGGTAGAAAATGCCAACGGCAATTTGTTTGGCACTTCCACTGACCCATTTGGAAATATTTACGAACACAAAAGTACCGATGGCGCTGCAACATGGACTTCGGTTAACCTTGATTATTATCCCCTCTGTTTCAATAGCGCAAACAATTTCGTTGCGGAGGACGGCAATACAGCTTATTTGCTTTTTTCAAGCTTAGGCGAAAACAAGATTTATGAATACAATTTCGAAAGCGGAAATAAAAATGTTACAGCTGCGGCTTTCGACAATAGTGACTACTTATACTTATCTGATATGGATGGAAAGATATTCAAGTCGAAAAGCACTATGGTGAAACCAAAATAAATGCGGAACAGGATTTTTAAGAAAGTTGTAAAACGACAAAAGTTCAGGGCGTATCTTCGCAATTCATTAAAATCCGGTCAATTTCCGGCTGGTTTTCATAATAAACCTCCCCATATATTTTTCCTTTGAAGCCCTCCATGAAAACCTGTATTTCCTCAAAATCTTGAATTATGTCCGATAAATTGCTTCCTTCGCGTACTAAAAATCAGAGTGAGAGTGAGGAGCGAGAGCGACGAAACGACCACTCTGATTTTTCTCAAAACCCACTCTCACACTCACTCTCCCTCATTTAACTTTTATTCAGTTTTTTTCTTGACTATCCCTTATTTAGCTTTTTATATTTGTGCCATGAATAATTCAATGCTCAAACATCACTTCGTCCCATGTTGCCCCCATCCGGGTAGCAGAAAGGTCATGTTTGTCTGTTGATACTATCATTCAGAAAAATTCAAAACCGCCTGTTACCCTGTAGCAGGCGGTTTTTCTTTTTATCCATACCATACAAAATACATGAATTATGAAAGCACAAGAAACATCTAACATATTGGGAACTTTCCAGTTCCGCGAATACCTTGAAGCCCAGGCTTCTTATGCCCTCGCCTATCGCGGAGGAAAGAAGAGTCCGATTATGCATCAGATCTTCACCAGATATATTACCAGCAACGAAGCTTTGCTGACCAGTAAAGAGATTCGTGAGGAAATCATCACCCTGCCCTTGTTCAGTAACTGATGATTGAAAGAAGAAAAAGGAATTGACCACCTGTTTTATCAGATTCAATTCCTTTTTATACCCCTGATCTTACTAAAAAGCTAATGATAACTGACAACAAACAGTTATGGCAAGAAATTTTCCTGTTTTATATCATGTCCTGCTTCGTATTCTTCTCTTAATATTGAAAAAGCATTGTAGAGTGCTCACGGAACAAATGAAAAATACTTGAATATGAAACTGATCTTCTTCCGGACTATTTTATCATTTCTACTCGACAAGGGATATCGGGATTTACTGATAACCACAGCTATTGTTTTGGGAATTGGAACTACCACTTACCACTATATAGAAGGATGGCGATGGATTGACGCAATTTACTTCTCTGTTGCAACTTTATCTACCGTTGGCTATGGTGATTTCTATCCGAAAACCGATTTAGGAAAGATCTTCACCATTTTTTACATCATTATTGGCATTGGAATCATCCTCACATTTATCAACACTTTATACTTTCATTATTCCTCAAACCTGAAAAAGCACAGAAGCAATGAATAGAAGAAGCCATGTTTAACCTAATGGAACTCACTTTGCTTTCCCCAAAGTTTTTCTCTCGAGAATCTCTCCCTCTTCATCATACTTTGTCCAGCGACCAACTTTCTGATCCCTTTCATACTCACCTTCCGTTTCAATTTTTCCATTCCAGTGCCAGGTAAACCACATACCGGTTTTCTGGTTATTCTCATATGCTCCCTCCTGCTTCTTCTGACCGGTATTGTACCATGATTTCCAGAAACCCGTTTTCACTCCACTAGCGTAAAACTCTTCTTTGTACTGAGTTCCGGTGTCGTACCACCCAATAACTTTTCCATCAATTTTCCCATCCACAAATGTGAGTTCGTAACGTTTCTTACCGTTGGGATAATACATAGTCCACAAACCATTTTTAACGCCATTTACAAAAGTTCCGCTGGTCATTTTGTAACCATCAATATCATAGCTTACCCAAACACTGTCCTTCTTATTATTCACATACTTACCTTCCATCTGGAGGTTTCCGTTAGGATGATAGAACTTCCAAAATCCGATACGCGCATAATTGCCTTCCGACATCTTTGTTCCGTCGTCGTAGTAATTGACCTGCAATTCATAGCTTGCATCAATAATGTCAATCAGCGAGTCTGTTACCTCATCAATTGTTTCCCGCACCACAGGTTTAGGAATTTCTTTCTTTTTCTGGGCCGACAGAAAGCATACCGGAAACAGAAAAACCAGGGTAAATAATAATTTCTTCATAACTCATTGTTTTGGCGGTGCCGGCACTTCCGCTGCCGGAGCTGCTTTCTCATCGCTATTTTTCACTTCTGCAACTATTGCCTCTTTATTTTTCTTTTTGAATTTCAATTTAGAAAAAAGCCAAACAAAGCCCTTCCATATTGTAGGTACTACAGGGATTTTAACCTTGGGTAGTTTGACTTTCGAAAGGGTATTGATGATTTTCAACAACCAGTCGTTGTACAAAGCAAAGAAGGCAAAAATACTCATGATCCATATCACGGATATATTGAACCAGAAAGTAGGAATATAATACCCAAACACCGGTTTGATGTGCGCATAAAAATGCGATCGGAAACCATATTTATTGGCATAAGGTGTGCGGTATACTGGGTCAATCACCTGCTCCAACCTGCCGTTGATAATTTTGATTTTTTTGCTCGCAGTGATGTTCTTTACAAGGTTTTCCAGACTTTCGTTGCTGTAATGTTCACGTTTGTATTTATAGTTCTCCTCCCCTTTAAGCGTTGAAAGAGTATCTATCTTCTTTTCAAGGAGTGAACTCACCCTGGTGAAATACTCTGAATAGAAAACATTCAAGGTATCCATGTATGCCTTCAGTTTTGAAGCTGCAGCGTCATCGTAATTCTTTGGAGTAATCAAACTGGTTTCTAAGAATTGTTTGTCTTTAGGCAACTTCTTGTTTTCCCTCTCAATTGAATGACGAATCGCTGAAAGGTTTTCATCAAAAATAAGTGTTGCTGAATCACTCTTATTGTCTTTCAAATTGCTGCACTGGTTCAACCTCGATTTGATTTCGGGAATGTAATAAGCCAGTTTGTAATTTAAATCGCTCTCCAGCTTATGCCAGATAAACATATCCTTTTCAAATTCATTGTTCTTGAACTGCTCTACTGCCAATGCCTCAAAAGCCCAGCGTGAAGCCATGGCCTCAGCTACGTAAGGCACTTTTCCTTCACCACCTAAGATCTTGTTGATTTTATCAAAACTGAACATCGCTCCCGACAAAATCATTTGTGGAATTAAAATGAGCGGAATCAGGATGTAAATGGTGACAGCCGAATTGAAGCTGGCTGAAATATTTAAGCCCAAAATATTCGCAAAACAAGAAGTTGAGAACATGATAATCCAATACTCCCATACCATACCTTCGATGTCGAGAATATAGTTCCCCAGCAGCACAAACAACAAGGTTTGGATCGCAGAAATACTGAATAAAATCGCCACCTTTGAAAAGAGGTAGGATATCTTACTCAGGTTAAGGAATTTTTCACGCTTTAAAATGCGGCGATCTTTAATGATTTCTTCGGCAGAGATGGTAAGGCCCATAAAGAGTGCCACCACAATACTCATGAAGATATAAGCCGGAATATTATCGTTCTTGAAAAAATTATACTCTGCCGAATCGGTAGCATTTTTAACGATCATGGCGAGCACCAGTGCCAGGGCAGGTGCTTCCAAAGAGTTAATCAGCATGTACTGATTGTTCTTCAACTTAGAAAGAACATCACGCTTCACAAAAATCCACCATTGCTTAATTCGCGATGGAATAAATAATGAGTTTGGCGGTTGATCTTTGGCATCTTCCACCACCTCTACGCGCATCTCATCTTCGTAGTATTGATTCCACTGCTTAGCAGAAACCTTTCTTTTATCAAGATGGCGACCGTAATCGTCAACCAGCTTAGCACCAATAATATTAAAGATCAATTCAGGATTAACATTTCCGCACGACACGCATTCACCTGATGCCTGATCAACCTGATTGGATTTTTTCTTGAAATACAGCAAAGCCTCCACAGGATTACCGTAATACACGGTATAACCTCCTGTATCGAGGATAAACATTTTATCAAACATCTTGTAGATGTCTGATGAAGGTTGGTGGATCACCACAAAGATGATTTTCCCTTTCAGGGTCAATTCCTTGAGGAGGTCCATAATGTTTTCCGAATCCCTTGAAGACAAACCAGAAGTGGGCTCATCCACAAACATCACCGAGGGTTCACGCAACAATTCCAATCCGATGTTCAAACGTTTTCGCTGACCACCAGAAATTGTTTTTTCCAAAGGATTACCCACTTTCAAATCCTTGGTCATCAGGAGGTCTAAACTCTTTAGCAAATGAACAATGCGTTCGTCCAGCTGTTCATCGGTAAGATTACTCAAACACAATTTCCCATTAAAGAAAAGGTTTTCGTAAACAGTAAGTTCATCAATCAGCAAATCGTCCTGCGGCACGTATCCAATTACCCCCTCCACCTTATCTTTGTCTTTGTGGATATCAATGCCATTGATTAAAACCCGCCCTTTTGTAGGAGCTTCGTTACCATTGAGAATATTCAGCAATGTTGATTTACCCGCACCCGACGCACCCATCACCCCCACCAGTTTACCGGTTTCTTCAGAGATGTTGATGTTTTGCAAACCTATGGCACCATTCGGGAACTTATACTCAATGTCAAGGGCATTGAAAGTAATATTGGTTTCAAGCTTATCCTTGAGGAAACGTGCCGAAATTTCACTGTAATAAATTGGTTTTCCGGTAGGCAATTTAATGGTGCTACCGTTAGGAAAAATATAAATCTGTCCCTCAGCGATAGGCAATCCATTCATGTACAAGTTGTGCACATGATAGGCTTTCACGAAGTACAGCTCAACCGTATTTACCTTAAGAAACTGCACCGATCCGGTGAAGTTTTCATAGTAGATATGTTTTAGATTATCGTCCTTTTTCTCTTTTCCAGCCTTCCCTTTTCCTTTGGGAGCAATGCCATCCACCACCAGGATATTGGGCGACTGGTTTACTTTTACATCTTCTTCAAAAATGAACTTTTTAATATCGTCGTATTCCTCCTTTTCAATTTTAAAAACATTGGCCACGGTATCGATGATTTCCATCGCCAGCGGACTCACGTTCTTATCCGACCACACCATTTCAAGAATACGGGCAAAAACGACGATTTTTTGTTTTTGCTCCAGGGTTTTATTGATCTTTTTACAAATACCCAGCGTCTTTACTGAGTCGTTCACCGAAGTTTGTTTTCGGGCCGCTCCTTCTTCCCCTTCTTTAGCTTGCTCGTCGTATCCCGAATGCTTATCAAAAAGCGCCAGGTAATCCGGCACCTGGTTCGGACTAATCTGTTGCTTCAGGAAAGCCTCCACCCTGGAGCGCTGCAGCGCCGAAACCACACCATCCTGCTTGGTGATGATGGCGAACAGCTGCATCAAGGCTTTTAATATTTCTTCACTCATATTCTCCTATTGTAAAATCACTTTAAATTCTGTTCTTCTGTTCTTCTCATGCTCGGCATCGGTTTTGGCATTTTTGATCAATGGCATCTCTTCACCAAAACCTTTAGCCACCAATTTCTTGCTGGATATTCCCTCATTAATCAAATACGCCACCACAGCCTGGGCCCTTTGCTTTGACAAGCGGAGATTGTACTCATTGCTACCAATTTCGTCGCTATGAGCGTGGATCTCCAGTATCTTGATCTGCGGGTTCATCTCTAAAAACATTACTAACCTGTCTAGTTCAACGATAGATCGTTCACTGAGTTTAGTAGATTTATAAGCAAAGTATATGTTTGGTATTTGAATTAACCTATTATTTTCAATTTTAGCCATTTTTGCCGCATTTTTCAAACGAAGCTCAGGCTGTTCAGCTTTTGCCGGAGTATTAAGATTAAAATTATTCTGGAAATAACCTTCCTTGGTTACTGAAATCATATAATTGTTTTGTTCCCTCAGACTTACCTCATAAAATCCCGTTGTATCGGTACTGGTTCTTGCCACTACAGAATCCGCATCATACACCTGAACGTTGGCATTGCTTACCGGTTTATTGCTATCCAGCACCTGCCCGATAACGGTTAACATCTCGCGCTTTTCAAGATCAAGGTTCACGCTCAGACTGCCTTTGGCTTTAATCAATTGCTCGGGAGTAAAAGAAAACTGTTTGGTTTCGTAACCTTCTTTTGCCACCAGGATAGTGTAAATATTTTGGCCGCCCAGCTTAAATGAATACTTACCATCTTCAGCAGTTCTCATGCGACCATAAGTTTCTCCCTCTTCAAACAAGCGAACCTTCACGTCGGTCAGCGGAACATTTGACGAAGTTATCACACCCGAAAGTTCCATTTCCTGATTGCTATTCAATGTATACAAACGCACCTTGATTACAATTTGTCCGTTGCTGGCAATGCTCTTCGGCTCAAAAGTATAATTGTATGGCTTATAATTTTCAGCATTGATAGCTATGCTATACTTCTTATCATTTTGCAAACCAAATCCTTTCATATTGTTTTCAAGTCTCAATTCTTTTACCACAACAGCACCTTCATTCACCAATAGTTTTGCAGGAATAATTTCCTGGTTGAGCACACGCACAAGTATTTTGGTTTGATTGGCTTCTACTTTAATTTCATTTTGGATTTCTCGTGCATATTCATCAAGAATCTTCTCGGCGACATCTGCAGAGATTTCCGCCTTGCCCGCAGGGGCTTCTGAATTAAACACCATTGTTGAATCAGAAGACAAGAGTGATGAGAGCGGTTTTGAAAACACCACACCATTCTCCTGAAGTACAATTCGTGCGTTTTGGGAAAACCTCATCCCAAGCGGCAGGCGACCACGGTCATCTGTTTTAAGCACAGCACTTGTTCCGTCGTGATCCATAACAATGAAATCCTTATTGCTTATCGGTTTACCCAGGGGATCAAGTAAAAAATAATTTTGCCCTTCCTTGCTGACAAGGTCATTGTAAGGCTTCATTACCAACGGAACATCAGCTGAGATGTGCGCCATTGGTGCAAAAGTCCCTTTCTGGTAAGAAAGATCTTCAGGAAACTCCACGCTATAAACAGCACTTTTATCAAGGTTAACACTTGCATTTCCATCCGCATCAGTAACATACTCTACTGCTACACCTTGTGCTGAAACAAATCGCACCTTGGTATTGGCTGCAGGTTTATTGTTCTTCATTATTTGCAGCGGTCCTGAAATTCGGTCCTGAGACACTGACAAAGGAGATTTATTGTTTTGCGGACTGAGATTATCAATGTTAACATTCACTTCAAGATATTCTTTCCTTTCCACAAAATCCTTTGCCGTAAGCGGAACAGTATAGCTAAAATCATTGTAAGCTACCTCCAGCGCATTTTTACTTTCCTTTTTCATGTAGGCAACAAATAAACCGTCCTTATCGGTTTGCACCAATGACTGTAATTTACCGTTGGAAAATATTTCCACATTCGTTTCAGAGCAAGGCTTTCCATTGAAATAAACCTGTACAATTACTTTTTTGCTTCCTGGCTCCCCTTCTGGAATTACCAGAAAAAGCTCTTCCACCTTAACTTTGTCGTACTCAATTGGATCAAGCAAATTTACTTTTGCCAACGCTACACCTTTCTTTGTAAAAAGTAATTGTGATGAATTCTTCTTCATCTCCTGATCCGCATTAAAAGCAAGAGGCTCAACGTTCTTATTGTCTTGCGACGACAGTGTATAAATAGCTTGAGGATCCAGTCCATTGAGCGAAATCATACCATTGGAATCCGACTGAACATTAGTTGTTTTTCCTTGCTCATCGGTGAGGATAAAGGACTGCACTTTATTATCAGAAGCAACACCTGCAACAATAACTCGTGCCGAAATTTTCTGACCGGCAATCTCTTTCCAACCCAAAGCATCAGCTTTTCTTTCAGCATTAATAATGGTACGAGGCGCATCCGATTTGGCTTCCTGAACCACACCATCAACAACCATTTTTTCCCCTGCTGCATCCTGGGTATTAATATTTTTAGCAGAAGAGTCAACCGGCATTGTTTTCTTTACTTTCGCAACCTCTTTAATCACAGGTTGAAGGTTAGCTTTAATCACGATAGTGGCTCCTTTCAACTCAGCTTTAGGTTCAAAGGCATAGTGATATTCCTTATAGTTTTCAGCTTTAATGATTACTTCATATTGAATGTCTTTCATCGCGCCAAAACCAACCATGTTATTCACCACAGGCAACTCCTTCTTAATTAGTCCGGCTTCTTTAAGAATGAGTTTTGAAGGAATAATCTCCTGATTCATTATGCGCACCAATACTTTTGTTTGTCCGGGAGTCAGCTTGGTTTCCCCAACCACTTCTTCAGCGTAATCATTGAGTAATAAGGCCGACAATTCTTCAGGCACTTCCTGTCCTGCCTTTGAGTTCTCCCCCAGGTTCAAAGTGAGGATACTATCAGAACTCAAAATCGATGAAAGTACTTTTACGTAAAGAACACCCTTGTCCTGTAAAATAATTTTCGCTTTCGGACCAAAAGAAAAATCTTTTGGCATTTTTCCTTTAGCATCACTTTTCTGGAGTTCCCCAAACTGACCGTTATCCACAATAATATACCGTTTGTTTGCCACAGGCGTTTTATTGGAGTAAATGAGATTGTAGCGCATCTTTGAGCTTTGCGAAACACCACTCAGCTTGCTGTTAATTGTGCAGGTTGGATTATTGGCTTTATATAAACTAGGAACAAAAGTGCTCGCTGCCAATTGCGTATTTTGCGGAAAACTCATGGTATACATTTCTCCATTTTTCAGATCAACCTGTACATTACCATTTGCATCACTTATCAACTCAACGGCCTTACCACCTCCCACAGGCGTAAATACCACTTTGGTATTGGCCAAAGGTCCGTTCGCATTTCTGAGCTGCACTGTGCCCGAAATCTTTTCACCATTTGTAACAAGACCTTTTCTTATTGTTGAAATCCCTGCGGTGGCATTACCTTCTTCCTTTATTTCAGAAGAAACCGCACCGTTGACTGCATTCTCCTTTGTTTGCTGATTCATGTCTGACCCAACAACATTCCCCCGACCAGCTTGCACTTCGCTAGCTGCTACTTTTTGCTCTTGTGAGATTTCATTTACAGCTGCAGTCTTCACATCCATTTTCGACTCTCCACTTGATTGGGTTTTCGCTGTTGTATCGGTATTGGATTTTACTTCATTGCTCAGCTGACTTTTCGCACTTTCAAGGCCTGTAAGCTCTTTCTTCTCTTCCGATTTTTGATTAGCTATTTGGTTTTGTACAACAACAGCGCTGTCAACAGGCATTATTTTTTTCGCTTTCACCTGCTCCTTTACCAACGGTTTCAAGGCCGCTTTAATCACAATTACTCCGCCTTTCAGTTCCGAATTTGGTTCGAATGAGTAAGAATAAGGCTCATAATTTTCGGCATTAATAGCAATACCATACTTCTTGTCTTTAATCACACCAAAGCCAATCATATTGTTCACAATCGGCAATTGCTTAATTACAACAGTGCCTTCTTTCAAAGTAAGCTTTGAGGCAATTATTTCCTGATTCACTATACGAACCACCACCTTGGTTTGCGTTGGGTCAACCTTGGTTTGCAAAGCAAGATCTTCCATATACTCATTAAGCAAGAGCTGTTTTTCCTTATCCGGAAGAACTTCATCCTTCAAATTTTTATCCGTACGGAAAACCAAAATACTGTCATTGACAAGCATGCTTGAAACCAGCTGCACATATATCAATCCGTCCACCTGCAAAGCCAATTTTGCTTTAGAACTGAAAGAGATGCCACGAGGCAATTTTCCTTTGGCGTCGGTTTTCAAAAGCGAAGTAACTGTTCCTTTATCAAAAATCAGGAAATGTTTACCCCCCATCACTTCTCTTGAATCATTCACGAGTGAATAATGCAACTTTCCTGAAGCGCCTGAAACAGGAGAAAGAATGACAGGAATATTTTCCCCAATCAGTTCAGAAGGAATAAAATTGTTTTGCACATACGACGAATCTCCTGGAAAACGGACAGTATATTTCTGGCGCTTATCCAGGTTCACCGAAATTTTCCCTTGGGCATCTGTGGTGTATGTGACAGGCTGACCCTGGGCTGGAATAAAGGTAACCTTAGTATTCGCGGCCAGTTGATTGCCTTTCATGATTTCCAAAACACCACTCAACACTTGTCCGGAAACAGTAAGTCCTGATTGTTTTTTAACCGACGGATCGGCAATTGTTTCTAATTGCGTATTACCTCCATTAATTAATGACGCATTATTATTGTTAGCATCCCTGCTTATCTGATTCCCCTGATCTGGGGAAGTATTCCCTGTTGCTACTTGATTGTCTTTTTTAGAGAAAACCAATGGTGCATTCATCGCCGCAGCATCTCCCGCAGCAAAAGCAATTTTATTGAATGCCTGATCCCCCGGGAATTCCACAGTGTATTTTTCATTCTTACGCAGTCTCACGTCCACATCTCCAACTCCGTCGGTTGTGTACTCAATTACCTGCCCGTCCGAAGCAACAAAACGAATCTTTGTATTCACCGCCAATTGTGCTCCTTTACGGATGTTGATTGTACCCTCTACATATTCCTGCACCACCTCTTGCTTACTGGCACCGTCAGTCCCGCCTTGCACAACTTGAGCAGAATTTTCTTCTGGTATTTTTACTTCAATCTCTTTTACTTCAACTTTATCATATACGAGGTCTTTACCGCTAATAATTACCTTCCCAGCAGGAACATTCATCGCTAACTGCTTGTCCTGTTTTTGCAGCTCCTGCATCGGACTAAAGCTCAACGGTTTTGATTGAGGACTGTTGGTAGGCTGTAAACTATAAACCTGATCAGGAGATAAATTCTTCAGGGTTACGATTCCATTGCTATCAGAACGTACTTCGCCAATTACCTTGTCTTCATCTTTAAGTATGAATGAAGTATTTTTCAGTACTTGTCCGTTTGCCATCGCAACAAAGGAAGATTGGATTACATTACCATCTTTCCTCCAGCCCAACCCGGCAGTTGATTTTGAGCCCGCAACCGCAGAAACATCTGCTTTTGTTGGCTCTACTTTCTCTTGACCATTAACTTGATTTGAAGTACCGGCAGTATTATTAGACGCCGCTACCTGATCTTTTTCAGTACCCGCAGGAACATTCATCGACAACTGCTTGTCCTGTTTTTGCAGCTCCTGCATCGGACTAAAGCTCAACGGTTTTGATTGAGGACTGTTGGTAGGCTGTAAACTATAAACCTGATCAGGAGATAAATTCTTCAGGGTTACAATTCCATTGCTATCAGAACGTACTTCGCCAATTACCTTGTCTTCATCTTTAAGTATGAATGAAGTATTTTTCAGTACTTGTCCGTTTGCCACAGCAACGAAGGAGGATTCAATTACATCACCATCTTTTTTCCAGCCAAGTTCAATATTTGATTTTGATGCAATGTCCTGAATGACATCTTTAGATACGCTTTTCTCCTGGGATTTATCAGTCAGACTTTCTTTCTTTGAATTAGTACCGGCACTATCTACTGATGACAACTTTTCGCTGGCATCAATTTTCTCAGGCAGCTCCTCCTTTGCAAGCTCTTTGTTACTTCCTTCATTTTGCATGCTATCAATAATATTTTCCTTCTTCTCAGGTTCCGCCAACTCGTCTTTTCCAACCGGTTTATAACCGTCGGGTACTGCATCAATCTGAATTGAATTTTTTTGTCCTGCAACAACATCAAAATAAAATTGTCCGTTGCGATCAGTTTTTAATTGTTCGGCAAATTCATCATCAATAAAGTGGTTCGCTTTAATACCTGCATAACCTTTCTTTCTGGAATCAGCAGTCGACTTTTCTTCAAACAATTTCTTCAGAGGGTATTCAGTATATACTACCGGCAATGGAAGAATTTTATTTTTGACTTTGGCAAAAAACGAAGCCCCTCTGGCTTCCTCTGCAAGCGTGGTGTCGATGGACTCATTATCAGGAAGCACACCAACAAATCCCGTAAGCTCAACATCAAACATTTTTGGCTGCATGTGTACTTCCCTGCTTCCATCAGCATTGCGCTCCATAGAAAAAGTGAAAGAGTTGTACATAAAACCTTCTTTTCTTGCTGTAATCACATAGCTTTTTCCTGATTCGGGTTGGAAAACAAAATAGCCGTCCTGCTCCTCCAGAGGCTGAGAACTTTTTTCGCCCTCTACTTTTACGGTATAGTTCAAAGCATCGTAAGCATTGGTGTTTTTAATGCGCAGCATGTCATTCACCAGCTCCACAGCAATGGGCATTTTTTTTGTGAAAGTGTACAAATCATCACCCCCTGTTCCATTGATCCGGTCGGACACCAGCATTCCTCTTCCCGACTCCCGGCTTTCCACATAACAAATATCATCACCAATGGAATTAACAGGAACCTTCATATTTTCTACGAATGACCAACCATACAACGAATCATAGGTTGAGCGGAAAATATCCAGCTTCCCCATTCCGGGATGACCGTTGGAGGAGAAATAAAGGTGACCATCATTGTCGTAAAAAGGATACAATTCATTCTCAGTGGAATTCACTTCGGGGCCCAAATTATAGGGTTTACTCCATTGTCCATTTTTCAGGAGGTAGCAAGTATAGATATCTGTTCCACCGATTCCACCAGGCATATTTGAGGCGAAGAAAATCCGCTTTTTATCCTCACTGATCCATGGATGCAAAACAGAATACTCAATGCTGTTAAAAGGAAAAGCACTCTCCGGGACCGACCAGGTTGAATCTTTTTGCAATTGCGAGTGAAAAACCTGTAAGGTATTGGTCACCACTTTATCACTTTTATTCAAACGGTCGCCATCCACGGTTCGGGTAAAATAAATTTCAGTGCCATCAGCGGTGAAGCAGGCCGGTCCTTCATGTTCGTTGGTGTTAAGACTGGGGAAAAAGTAAATCTTATTGCCCAATGATTGTTCCTTTCCATCAAATTCCATGAAGTACAAATCCAGCATCACTTCACCGGAACCACCTTCAAAATTCAGGAATGGCTTTTTTCCTCCTTCACGCTGAGAAGAAAAAAGAATTCCGTTTTTGTAATAGATGGGGGAAATATCTGCATTTTTTGTATTGAGTGCTTTCATTTCACGCACTTCATATTCGGGCTCAGCATCAAGCATTCGCTGCGCGAAATCACAGGACCTGGCATACATTAATCCGCGCGGATCTTCAGGGGCAAGTTTTGAATAACGCAAAAACTCCTGTTTGGCTTCTTTGTATTTTGCCGCCGCCTTCAGTGCCAAACCATATTGTAATATGGCATCTTTACCTCCCCCTTTCGCGATATATTTTTTGTAAATTTTTTCGGCATTTTCAAAATCTCCCAGCAAACGATAACAGTCAGCGAGCTTCAATGTCGCTTCTTTCCGAACCCCCATATCATCGCTATTTGATTCCTTAATAAAATAAGGGATTGCTTTTTGGTATTGATTCAAATCAAAGTATTGTTTCCCTTTCTCAAGATTTCGTTGTGCCAAAAGAAATTGTGGTGCCAGCAAAGCCACAAGCAGAAGAAGCACTATGTTTACTTTCCTTTTCATCAGAAATAATAGCGGGGATGAATGATTTTCTTTCTTGCAGGTTCGAGCAACTTATAGTAGTAACCCAGCATAAACTCATGTGATGAGCTGCTATACTGACTTAAGGCATTTATCCTTGCTTCGTAAGCATAGCCTAGGTATACCTGGTCAAACAATTCAATTTTTGCACTGAATACCAGAGCATCACCTGTTCGGTAAGTAACTCCTGCACCATAAGCATTTTTATACACCAGGTATGATCCCAGGTCCATTTGCCATGGAGCGGCGTAAACTGCTTTTACCAGGATGTATGGTTCCAACTGTAGTTTATCACCCAGCGACTTTACCCCTCCGATATTGACATAATGATGCATGTACTGCTTGGCAACAGAGGAGTTGCCATAATCAGTAAAATCCAAACGAGAAGCCACCATATTCTGAATAGAATATCCGGCATAAAAATTTTCAGAAGTATAAAACAATCCAAAAGCACCATTAGGAACAATAATTGAATTTGGGCCTGGTGGCATAGCCTGATCGGAAACATCATGACCTTCGAGCTCATTCCATTTCACTGAATATTGGTCAATACCAAGTTCAAGTCCCATAGCAAGGCGACCTTCTCCAAAACCAATAAAATAATTCGCAGCAGCATTTACCGACAGGTGATTGGTAACACCAATATTATCGTTCATAACCCTCAAACCAAATCCCATGTATTTCGCCTGCCATGGCGCAGTAACAGTAAATAACTGAGTGGTGGGCGCACCTGGAAAATTCAATAAGTGATTACGATGGTTGAGGACGGCTTCCAAGCGGTTTTTATTGCCGGCATAAGCCGGATTAAATGAAAAGCGATTAAAAGTGTACTGACTATACAATGGCAATTGCTGAGCGTAGCTGCTGAAGGCAAGCGCTAAAAAGAAAACAATATGTATTATTCTTCTGCTCATTATCTTTGAATCATCACAAATCCGGTATAAGCTGGTCGGCCATTACCCAAATCTAATACAATAAAATATGTCCCATCTGGTAAATTAGCCCCCTCATTGTTAGTGCCCTCCCATTCATTATTGTAAGGGGAGGAAGTGTACACCACATTCGACCAGCGGTTATATACTGTTAAAGTATTCTTGGTGAAATAATCGATATCATCAATCACAAAAAAATCATTTTTACCATCTTCGTTTGGCGTAAAAATTTCAATGATTTTATCGTCCAGATCGACCAGGCATTTATCAACGTTTACAAACACTTCAGCAGTATCACGACATACACTGTTGCTTACCTCAACAAAGTATTTTGTTGGTGTTGTCGGATGAACAAAAGGATCGGCAATCAATGCATTACTTATGCTATCGGCAGTTAACCAGCGATAATTTGTTCCTCCCTGTGCAAACAACTGAATGCTGTCGTAGCGACAAATCTGCACATCACTTCCTGCATCGGCAACAGGTACAACTTCATCAACAAAAATGTAAACCGAATCTTTCCTGCTTGTACAATTGCCTGTTGCAGCGCTGGCCCAAATAAAGGAAGTACTAACAGGAAAATATACGGCAGAAGAATCTGTTGAACCATTGCTCCACAAATACGATACACCACCTGTCACCGAAAGTTTTACTTTATCTCCGATACAAACCGAAAGTGAATCTTTATTTACTGATGCTGTTGGAGTGTACTCCACAGCAGTTTGCACTGCATTGGAAGTATCAACACAGCCTTTCAAACTACCCAATACCAAAATCAGGTCGCTGCTTTCCAAAGTATCAATACTGAAAAAAGATCCACTTACTTTAGCAAGACTGTCGCCATGATTATATATAACAAGCCAATCGGAAGATGGAGAAACGCTGAACGCCAAAGTATCATGATTGCAAATCGTATTGTCGGTACTTTGTAAGGTAAATGAAGGCACTGGCACTACCGTATTGAGTATAGTATCCGAATAACGTGAACACAAATTACGGTTTGTAGCCACGCAATAAACCTCATCGCCATCTTGCAGGGATGAAGGGAAATACAAAGAATCGGCACTATTTTGCTGCAATACACCATTCACAAAAAACCGATAATTCTCAAAGCCTTTCGATCCTTTAAAAGTAACCTGGCTACCCGCACATATGGAGTCATTGGCATCAGAACTCGACATCGACAGCTGAGGGAATGACACTACATTGAATATCGTGCTATCGGATAAGAAATAACAGGTATTATAGGAGCTATTCACCTTAATTTCATGATTCCCTACACTTAGCGTTGAAGTAGAATAGGCATAAAACAAAGAATCCTGAACCAGCACATCATCGATAAAAAATTTATAACCATCATAACCAATTACGTCGGATTGCAATTGCAAGGGCTCACCCTGGCATACTGAATCACTACCCACATTACTTACAAGATTAAGCGAAGGAATTGGCTGCACGTTAATCACGATATCCTTTTTATTTGCCGGACAAGATAGCTGCGTGGAGTCGATTACCACTATACTGATCGTTGAATCGCTATAAATCTTGTTGGAATAGGTAGGAATCTTCGCATAAGTCAGTCCCCCATTCCACGATATGGCATACTTCGCACTTGGTGTATTTAATCCGCTGACGGACAGATTAACCTGATCGCCACCACAAATTTTTTGATCAGCTGTTTTTTTATAACCGATCAACCCGCAGTTCTTCGCGTAGCAGGTCACCCTTTTAGAAAGTTCACTGTATTGACAGGGCGTATTTCCTATAGCTCTCACTACCGCATTCAGGGAATCACCATCAGACAAGCCGTTTTTAAAATGCAGCAATCCCGTGATCCCTGAACTTGCTGTTTGAAAAGGAAAACCGTTTACACTGATTTCATAACCTGCGGCCATTGGTACCGAATCCCATCGGAACTCTATCGATGAAGTTGTAGTCGTGCCGCAAAACACATCAGGGATTTCTGGTTGCTGATGCACATGTATATAGTGGCGATCACTTGTATCCTTGCATCCTTTATAAGTACTCACCACCGTATAGAAATGGCCATCCTGAATATTCTGATCAATTTGAGTTGGACTCATTCCGCTTGCAATCGGAAGAAAGCGGTCGTAGAATTGATAATTGTCGTAATACTCCGGAACAGCTTTAAGTACTATGGATTCATTAGAGCAAAAATCGTTTTGCCCCTGCAAAGTCACTGTAGGTGGAGGCGTTACATGAATAGTGAAATACTTAATTGTAGGTGTACACTCCACCTGAGTAGTATCCCACACAGCAACAGTAACAACGGTATCCTTCAGCGCAACAAAATCCTGTCTTTTAATATTACCTCCCACACCTCCATTCCAGGAAATTAAATACCTGCCTGACGGACTGGAAATATTTGCTATCGACAGCGACACTGCCTCTCCTTTACAAAAATATTTCTCAGTCATGCTCTGGCTAAAGGTTACCGGCGCACAAGGCATCACGCAGCATGCCGACAGGGAGGCTATGCTATTACCGCAGGGTTCATTCCCCTTTGCTATTACTTTTAAACAAACCGTATCGAGAGGATTCAATCCACTAACAATGTGCGACAAACCGAAATTCCCTGTTGACGGTGTTTTGAATGCTGTACCATTTACGCTTACTGTATATCCCTTTGAACTTGCGATGGCATCCCAGGTGAACTGCATTTGCCCACTACCTGTTAACCCGCAGTTGGCTACCGGCTGGGGAAGTTTTTCACGCACCTTAAAATAAAGGGAATCAGTATATCGGCTGTAGCAACCATTGTTGAAAGCTCTTCCATAGTAAGCATGATTATTTTCTATATCCGATACCTGATAAATATTTGAACTTGAATTTTGCTCGAGATAATAATTGTCCCAAAATTCATACCTCACATAATTTGAAGGAGCAAACACAAGGGAAATGGTGTCGCCCGAGCAAAGTGAATCGGCAGCAGGCAAAGATTTAAAGCTCACCACCGGCAAAGCTTTCTGTACTACCTGTGCCGACGCCGGATATGATTTACAACCAAATGCATCTGTCGCCACAACTGTCACTCTATTCTCAATTGCCGATGAATAATAATTTAATGTTGAATCCCGGAGCACACGTGAAAATCCGGTTCTGTTGAATTTGTAATAATCAAATCCCCCTCCTACATTGTAGGTCATCACTGATCCCTTACAAACACTATCGCTTAAGGGAGTAAAAACAGGAGTTATCTTTTTTACAACATTCACATCCACTGTATCCGATGCCTCACAACCCCGATTACTCACTTTCACACGCACCACATTTAAACCTGGATAAACATTGGTGGTGGATAATTTATGATATGAAGAATCCTGCTTTAATGTATCATTTACATAGAACTTATAACTATCATAGCCAGGAATTCCTGAACTAACAATCATAGGATCAAACTGACAAACATTAAACTTTTCAGGCTGCAGATCTATTGATGGATTGGATCGGATCTTGATTGAAATAGTTTTAGCTACTGCCGGACAAGCCAATTGGGTTGAATCAATAACTCTAACTAACACTGAACGATCCACACTGGCGAAAAAAGAATAGGTTGCTTTATTATCATACAATCCATTGTCCCATGAAATACCATAATGGCTGGATGGGGAGTGAATATTTTTAATTGATAGATCAACAGGCGCACCCTGACAATAAAATGTTTTAAAATCCTTGGTGAAATCAATACTATCGCAAGGTTTAGCAATACAGAAAATCTCATCAGAAACCAAAGTATTGCCGCAGGGTTGCGGACCTATACCATAAATTTTTGCCCTCACTGTATCCCCGGGATTGAGTCCGCCCACTTCAAACTGACTATCAAAAAAAGTAGCCACGAAAGGCGCCGAGTTAACGCTGATCTCATAAGAGAGCATTTTAGGATCCGTATCCCAGATAAAGGTCACTTTGGAATTGGTTGATAAGCCACAGTTCAGTTCCGGGGTGTTAAGCGGTTCCTTAACAGCTATATCTACTATATTACTTGGTGGCCCCACACATCCGTTATTGATGGCAGAAACACTGATTGATGCATTTTCAGTAAGCAGGGAAGTATTAAAGACGTTTGCAGACTGGTCGGTTAGTTCCACGAATTCATCCATAAACAAGTAGGCATCATAACCCGGAGTTGCGGTAAACGTTACCGGAGAACCTGCACAAATGGAATCTTGACTGGAAACTAATGTTGTCAATGGCCTAGGCAAAATGGTAACGTTTTTGGAATTGCTTGCTACAGAAGCGCAACCGTTCGTATCGGTTGCTGTTACAATTATCAGATTGGGAGTATTGAGCGTACTGATGGAAAAGGAATTGGAATAGGAATCCTGCATCAAATTACCCAGATTGTAAAACTGGTAACTCACAAATGAATCGGGCAAAGCAGTAAAAGTAATCCGTTGCTCCTCGCAAATAGAATCGTTCACATCATTTGTGGATAACTCAACAACAGGGAGGGGAGCAACATAAATTGGCCGTGAATAAGAAGATTTGCATCCTGCCTGATCCACATCCAGCTTCACAACTTTATTCCCGCTGGTATTCCAGCTTACCTGATAAGGTCCCTGACCTGCGCCTGAAGCAGATTGGGCGTGATCAAAATCCCAGGTGTACGTGGCGCTTAAGTTCCCTGTACCCGTGTAAACAACTTCCGTAGTATCGAGGTTACACACCTTTGCCCCCTGTGTAAATGTGGCTGTAGGTGTAGGGTTCACAAAAACGTTGTTGATGGTTTTATTCACACAACCAGCAGTATTGGTGGCGGTTAAACTAACAGGGAAAGTGCCCGCATTATTAAATATTACCGGAGCGGCTGGCTGCTGAACAGTTGAAGTGGATATACCACCAAAATCCCAGCTCCAGCTCGAAATGGGAAAAGTCCCTGTTATGGTGGTATTGGTAAAAGTAACCGACATTGGATTACAGCCCACTACCGAACTTAACTTAAAGTCGGGATTTGGAATTTCATTTACTGTGATGTTGGTCTGCGTGGTTTTGCTGCAGCCATTGGTATTGGTAACCGTAAGTTTAGCAACATAAATTCCCGGAGTATTGTATTTGTGGTATACCGAATTCAGCGCCGACAATGCCGATCCGTCACCAAAGTCCCATGAAGCACTGTATCCTGCCGGCATAGAGGAAGTATTGGTGAACAAAATTGAATCCACAATGGCGCAAACCGTGGTTTTTGAAGTATTGAGACTTACCTTAGGCTTGGCAAAAACAGTCACCAACTTTGATGCACTGTGCCAAACCCCCAAAACATCCTGCAATTTTAATTCAACATTATAGGTGGTATCCCCCGATAAACCGGCACTAAAACTATGTGAAGGGTTTTGTACTGAGGAAGTTGTACCGTCACCAAACACCCACAAACGTTGCTGGATTATGCAGGCTGAATTATCATTAAACTTAACGGTAAAGACGTCGCAACCTTGCGTAATGGCTGGATTAGTGGCTATTACAGGTGTACATTGTCCGGTGGCTTCATAAAAAAAGCCAAATATTGCAATCAACAATATGGACAAATACCTTAATAACATAAGCGATAAACCTATATTATTTAAACAAAGAAGCTAACCGGGTGGTTAGCTTCTTTATAAAGTGAATTAAGTTAAACGCTCTATTAACCCTCTACAAACTTGAAGGGAACCTCTACAATTTCAGAGTACTCCTCTCCTGCCTCCTTCATGTCTTCGTCATCTTCTCCATAATGCCATTCCACCGACACATCCTTTCCTGCATTTTTCATCTCTTCCAAACGCATCAGGATATCAAGAATAATCTTAGATGAAGCTGTGTTAAAATAAGTCATCTTGAACACAAATACCGGTGAGCCTGAAGCTGTTGCCGAAAAGTTTTTAATCCACTCAAAAACAGGAGCGTAAAAAGTGCTCACGTCTTCAGGCAATGATTTTCCTGAAAATTCAAATTTACCAGCAGCTGCATCCAGGTGGATCTCAGGGGTATCGTCTTTTTTAGCTATGATTAATGGTTCCATAATAGTAATTTTTAATGTTTAAACTTCTTGTTACTGCGCTTCAGTTACTCTGCTGATTCTTGATTTTAAAAGGAAAAAGGATGTCTTGGCATCAATGGGCTCAAAATGATATTCCAGCGGATTGCCTGTTTTTCTGGCAATATCTATGAATCCTAAACCAGCTCCTCCCTTACTGGAAATTGCATTTTCGCGCATTTTGAACTTGTGAAGTTCTTTTAACCCGTCCTGATCGAGAGAGTTGATGTTGTCAATCATTTCCTTGAGGGCCGGAATATTATCGTTAACAATGCCATTACCCGAAGTGATAAAATACTCCTTATCATCACTACCTATAATGAAAATACCTGTTTTTGACAATCCATCTTCCAGCTTATCTGAGGCAGTTTGAGAATCATCATCGGCATGTTTTGCAATATTCTGCAAACACTCCACCATTACATGGTACACCTTCTTCTTGATCTTACCATCTTCCTCTACTTTTTCCAAATTTTTCTCTGTCATTGAAGTAAAGGCTTTGGTAATCTCCTGGGTTACCTCCCCCTCGTAAGCCAACGTGAGTTTTTTATCCACCATCATGCGGTGAAACTGAACTACAAACTTCATGTACTCCGACTTACTTGCCAATCCTGAATCTGATATACCCTCCATAATTGTATTTTTAAGTTGTTATTTTTCTTGCTCTGCTTTATGATTTATAGTCGCTGTAACACTTTTGGTTTCGCCCCCATAAGCTGCCGCTTAGGTGATTCCACCTATTCTGTTATATATTTCCTGAATAATCTATTCCAATAAACAAAACATCATCCATCTGCTTGTGATACCCTTTCCATTCTTCAAAATTGTTTAACAGGGCAGCATGCACCTCTTGTATCGACTTGTCTTTATTGTCTACCAGTATTTTCCTGATTTTTTTCGGACCAATCTTTTTCAACTCCTTCGGATCCGGACCGCCAAACTGATCGGGATACCCGTCGGAACATACATAAACCCTGTCACCTTTGGTGAGCTTTGTTTCAAAATTGGTGAACTTTTCACGGCCACGATACTGCACACCTCCAATTGGATATTTATCGCCTTTCACTTCCTCTAATTCTTCATCAGGCTTTTGGTCGTGACGCACAATGTAAAGCGGACGATGCGCACCAGAGAACATGAATTCTCCTGTTTTTATATTCACACGACACATGCCCACGTCCATACCATCGCGTTCATTTTCACCACCTACTTCCCCCTGTCTCAAAGTTTTTACCACGGAGGAATGTAAATGGTCCAGCATCACTGATGGAGTTGGTGTTTCATATCGTATAATTTCATTCAGGATCAATGAACCAATCACCGATAACAAAGCTCCCGGAACACCATGACCGGTGCAATCCACCGCTGCGAAATAAACGTAGTCACCTTTCTGCACAATAAAGGGAAAGTCTCCACTCACCACATCTTTAGGCATAAAGAGCATGAACGACTCCTTGAATGCATCCTGCAAAACAATTTCCTTTGGAAGGATAGAGTTCTGTATTCTCTTCGCATAATTAATGGAATCCTGCACTTTCTGGTTGGCCTCCTTAATTTTCAGTTCGGCTAATTTTGCTTCTGTAATGTTGTGCAATACCATCAGGATCGATTCCAGATTACCATCTTGCCCTGCTTCCGGCATTGCATTCACTTCCATAAACAATTTCTGCCCATCCACATTCACAAACTCCATTTCATCAGCCAATGCGGTATTTTCAGCAACTATCCTGTCAATGAATTCATGCCATTTTTCAGTAACTATTTTATCCAAAGGCACATCATCGATATACTGCAACAAAAATTTTCCAGCTTCAAATCCCGTGTATTTCTCAACCGTTGGGTTGATGTAAGAAATCTTTTTCTGCAGATCGAAACGAAGAATAATGTCGGGAGAGTTTTCTGAAAGGGCCTGCATCTTGGCTCTTTCGCGCTGCTCCTTCTCTGCCTTCCTTCTTTCAGTAATATCAATGGTATTAAACAATATGCCCCCAATAGCCGGATTATCCAGTAAATTTCGCCCTGTGGTTTCCACCCATATCCTGCTGCCATCAGGCTTCATGTAGGTATATTGCGAAGTAACAGGTAATTTCGGATTGGCATTGAGTTGCTCAAAAATACGCTGAACCGATTCGCGCCCTTTGGGATGCACCCTGTCAAACTCCGATTTACCCACCAATTGCTCGGGTTCAGTACCCAGAATATTTTTCACCGAAGGGGAAACGTATTTGATATTTCCATCCTTATCGTAAATATTAATGATCTCTGATGCATTCTCCAATAAAACCTGCGTTCTTTCCTGACTCTTCTTGATTTCCTGGAAAAGGCGATTCGTATTTTCGTTTACCTTAACATTGAAGATGGTACGCGCAATGATGTCACCCAGCTCCTGAATTAACTTGATGTGCAAAGAGGTGAACTTTTCAAAACCTGCAAATTCAACAGCACCAAAAACCTTTTCATTGGTGATCACAGGAACAATCAAGATGCTTTTTGGTTTTCTGTCGCCAAGCAAACCCGAAGTCACAGTAACATAATCATCGGGAATTTCGGTACGGAAAACAATATCGCGCTCGATGCAGGCCTGCCCCACCAGACCTTGTCCGAACTTAAATTTACCCTGCAAATATTTCTTCTTATTATAGGCATAACTTCCCACCATTTCAATGAAAACATCATCAGGATTCTCATCATTAACAATGTAAAAAGCACCTTGAACCGCGTTGATTTTTTTGGTGAGGAAAGCGATGGCCTCTTCGCTCAACTTTTTCAGTTCATTGTTGCTTCTTAAAATTTCACTTACTTCGGCCATTGAAGTAATGATCCAGCTTCTTTCCTCTTCATTTTTACTTGACTGCACAAGGCTGTTGCGCATTTCTATCAAAGCTTTGCCAAGTACATCTTCTTCCCCGAAAGGAGTAAATTCATATTGAAATTCACCCTTACCTATCTTTTCAGCAAACGCTGCTACTTTACTTACATTTTCCGACTGCCCCTTTAAGGTTTTATCGAGAGAGGAAATTTTTAAATAAGCATTTCTTCCCAGGTAGGTAGCTACTCCTGCTAACAGCAATGGAAATAAATCCATCGCATAAAGTAAATTGTTTGCACGATGCATATCTGTCAATCCCGACCATGAAAAATCAAAGTCGTACACTTTTATCAGCACTCCCCAAAACACTACCAAAACAAGCAATCCCACCAGAAAGGTTTTAGTAAAGTACTTTATCAGTACCTTTCCTTTATTGCTATTTATTACACTTTCTTCCATAAATTCCTACTTTGATTTTTCAATCACTTCATTAAATACCTTTTCTGCCTTTTCTGATACCTGTGATAAAAACCCCTCTTCATCCTTTCCAAATGCATGAAATGACGCCAGCTCAAAAACTGCAATCACTTCATTGTTGTGCTTCAATGGAAAAATTATCATTGAATTCGGGCTCGATTTCCCCAGTCCCGAAAGAATGGAGATGTATCCATCGGGCACCGTGCTTAAATTGATGGCTTTCCCTTCCTTAGCCACTTGTCCGCTCAATCCTTCACCAAATTCATACTCAATGGTTTCACTCTCCGGCAAATGATAGGCATAGCCGGCAACAAATCTTAAGTAACGTATTCCATTTCTCTGAGCGGCAATGAAAAATGCCCCTTGCGATACTTCCAACTCCTTGGAGACAGCCCACAAAAACTCCTGGGCAAAATCTTTCAGTGCAGTTTTTTGCTGCAACTTTGAAAAAACTTTTTCCGCTCTTTCACTTGCTGTATTTCTTAATTCAGTACTCATCGTTAATCATTTAAAATTCCAACTATCGGGAAATCATTCAAAACATCATCCCAATGCGGCGCATCTATCATTTCAGCTGTTAAATCTACGCCTGCATCGTGCTCATAGTGACGTCCTTTTTCAAACAATTCTGAACAACTTACATCGTAGATTTTGCCTTTGTAGGCAATCCATACTTCCTTCATCTGCCGCCCATTTCTCAAGGCAAGCTCCTGAACAGAATAATATGACAATCCCTCTGCATTCATTTTACTTCGCTACTTCCAATATTTTTTTAACTATGTCGTCAATTTTTAAAACATGATCAATTTGTGTTGCCTTAATGGCCCCGTCGGGCATGGTAGAGATGGTAGCCTCCGCAGGATCCTGCGCAATGGTTAATCCTCCGCGTTTCTTTACAAAAGCTATTCCGTTAGCTCCATCAGTATTGGCTCCCGAAACAATCACTCCCACTAACTTATCGCGATAAACATTGGATGCAGTTTCAAAAGTAAGATCGATCGCCGGTCGCGAAAACTTCACCATTTCTTCGGTAGATAAGGCGAAAAAATTACCTGGTTCAATATACATATGGTAATTGGAGGGTGCCAGGTAAGCAACGCCGGCTTTAATAGGCTGCTTATCATTAGGTTCAATAACTGGCACTCCCGACTTAATGCTTAAGGCCTCCACGAAACCGGTACGCACATGTTTTAACCTGTGCAAAGCAAGAAAAACAGGCAACGGATAATTCGCTGGCAACGAAGACAAAATCTTTGTAATCAAGGGAAAACTTCCTGCCGATCCTCCTATTACTATTGCTTTATAATTACTCATATTTTTTTCTATCGTATGAGCCGCAATGCTTGCGGCTTTTGTTTGCTTTATTATCTCTCAACCACTCTCTACTATATTTTTCTGTAAATTTTTTCTTCAAATGAAAAGGTGGAATACTTTGTTGCCGATTTACACCAGGCAATACTTTCCTTTGAACCCACTACCAGGAATGCTCCCGGATCCACCGTTCCGGAGAACATTTCAATAATTTTATCCTGAAGCGGAAGATTAAAGTAAATCAGTACATTCCTGCACAAAATCACATCAAACTTTTGCTCTTGTTTACCCAATACCAAATCAAACTTTTTGAAAACTACGCCATGAATTAAACTCAAATCCATATATGCGTAATCACCATTGGTTTTGTAATAATCGGTTAACTTTTTCATTCCCCCTGCTTTGTCATAATTATCCGAATGGAGGGGCATATTCCTTAAAGGATATTTCCCCGAACGCGCAGTGGCAATTACATCTTCATTGATATCACTGGCCAGGAATTTAGTTTTATCAAGCAATCCGGCTTCCTTCAACAATATCGCCATAGAATACACTTCTTCTCCTGACGAACAGGCCGAATGCCATATGCGGATACTGGGTAATTTCGCCAATTCAGGAACTACCGTTTCACGAAACTTTTTCCACATGGATGGATCACGGAACATCTCAGTGGTATTGACCGTGATTTCTTTCAAGAACAATTCGTAGAAGGTCTTATCAAAATTCACTTTATTGATCAGCTCTGTCATGTTCATGAACTTATACAGATCCAGAATCCTCACCAATCTTCGCTTAAAAGAGGAAAGCGCATATTCACCAAAATCAAAACCATATTTTGTTTTCACAGTATTGACTAGCTTCCGGATGTCCTGTATATCGATTTCTATTTCCATGGATTTTAATCTATCCGGTTATAGTGTAAGGGGAAAAACATTGTTTCAAAGTAAGGGATAGCAAGACAGCGGCCCATAAGTTGAATAACCTAATTCAGAAAAAGAATAGTGAAAATGACTGATTTATTTCTGTGGTGATAGTTTGTTGAGCGAAATAAACTCAGCGGAAACAGATGGCTATTGTGTTTTTGTAGGTATGAGCCGCAATGCTTGCTGCTATTGAATGGAAAGCTAACTTCCAATCCATATCACTGCAGCAAACATTGCGGCTCTAATCCATAAATCCCGAGCAAAATACACGATCAATAACTCCGGTCAGATTGCATTTCTTTTACCAGCAAGGAAATATTCTCCTTTAAGGTCTCTACCCTTTTGGGGAAAGACTCGGTATTCACTGCTGCCTTGCCATCCTTTTCAAGAGACAACACAAAATGATACCATTCATCGCTGGTGCTCATTTGAATATTTGGTTTAATACGATGCGCATAAGACCCCAAAACTTCCCACTCCCTGGCTTTTAGTGCCTCTTCCATCTTTTCAATATCCTGCGGGAACTGACTGATCATGATGTTTTTAATTTTTGCGGCCAGCTTAGTGCTGCCACCCAACAAATTCAGCATACGGGAAGCATTAAAAACAGAACCAGTATGGACCACTGCCGACTCAACAGCAGGGGCGCTGTGTTCCAGCACATGATCGCTTTCTTTATTTTTCCATAAGGAGGCAATTGTAGCAATCAGGTGCTTAGGCTCATAGGGTTTCGACAAATAGGCTGTGGCTCCTGCTTTTTTGCACTTCTCTACTCCCCCTTCTATAACGTGCGCTGTCAATGCCAAAATCGGAATATTTCTCTTATGGGAAGTCATTTTCCTGATGGATCTCATGGCTTCATACCCATCAAGAATTGGCATTTGCATATCCATCAGGATAATATCAAAATCATGTTCCGCGTAAATGTCCAATGCCTCTTTTCCATTATTTGCAATAGTTACAATATGCTGCTTATCCTCCAACACATCTCTCCCCAAAAGTTGGTTGGTTGGATTATCTTCCACCAAAAGAATGCGAAGGGAAGGAAGTGAATTTTCTACCGTCAACTGAAGGGATTCAGTCCATTGTTGTCCGGTTAAAAAGAGAGGTTGATAGTTTCCTATCAACCTCGGCATGATATATTTGAGTCACCACATCCCCGAGTCCGTCGGGAATCCCCACCAGCCGGTATGAGCCGCCCCCCGCCTTGGTGTAGGTTTCGTTGGGCGTTCCGACTCCATTG
>JBJTOK010000011.1:0-2552 GCA_046074525.1 Flavobacteriales bacterium | reverse complement strand
TGTGTATTTCGGAGTGACTATGCCAGAGATTTCGGCTTGACTATGCCAAAAAATAAAGAGCATCGTAATAATTAAGTTAAAGATAAATTTTCCATTTATTTTTTGTCGGATATTTTTTTTCTGAGCGATTGCCCTTTAAGTTCCAATCGGTGAGAAGAGTTAACCAAACGATCTAAGATAGCATCGGCGATAGTTCCCTCGCCGATGAGTTCATGCCATTTGGCCACAGGTATTTGAGTCGCGATAATGACAGAACTTTTATTGTATCGATCTTCCATGATATCTAAAAGAGCTTCGCGGTGATGGTTATCAAAAGGCTGCAACCCAAAATCATCGAGTATGAGTAATTCTGTTTTTTGGATCTTTTCGATTTCCTTGAGGTAGCTTCCTTCGAGCTTGGCCACTTTCAGCTTGCTGAACAATCTGGAAGTAAGAGCGTACATTACTTTGTGTTCGAGCAGGCAAGCCTGATTTCCGATGGCCTGTGCAAGATAACTTTTGCCCACTCCTGTTGGCCCGGTGATGATCAGGTTTTCTTTCTGCCTGATAAAACCGAGCGATGCAAGGCGATCAAAAATATTGCGGTCAAGATTTCTGGCCGAAGCATAATCAACATCTGTAAGCGAAGCGCTGATCCTGAAGCCGGCCATTTTCATGAGCCGTTCGATTTTCTTGTTCTGCCGGCCTTCCCATTCCTGGTCGGTGAGCAGAGCTGCATACTGATCCAAAGTATGCGAAGCATACAGATTGTCTTTAAGGTGCTGGGAGTGTACCTGAGCCATTCCCCACAGGCGCATTTGGTTGAGCCTTGTGATTGTTGCATTGTTGTTCATATTGAATTGATTTAAAGATTACGATTTTAGGTTTATTGGTAATTCCCAGCTCCGCGTATGTTTTCGTGAGAAGAGATATGAATTTTGTTTTGGTAGTCGGGATGAAAAATATCGATGTCCTTATCCAGGCCTTTATCTAAAATGTTTTTGATGATGCTGTAAGAATACTTGCCAAGATGAGTTGCCCTGCGACAGGCTTCGTTCAGGCGTTCATTACCGTATTGCCTTCCTAAATCGAGTATGCCGCGTGCCCGCTTGTAAATATGTTCGGGATAAGCATCCCTGCTGAACAGGGTTTCCACATATTGATATACATGCTGCCCACTGTCTTTGGCCCGGCGAAGAAAAAAATCAGGACTCCAGTCCTTGTATTTCTTATGCGTGCTGGAAAGATGATCCGGATTACTGGTATAACCCGGATGATTCTTCCTCTCATGTACCGCAATGCGCTCTCGGTTATGAAAGATTTCTACATGAGAATGATTGTACTGAACCTCCACCTGTTCACTGGTATAGCGGTAAGGAACGCTGTAATAATGCTTGTCGGCCGACAGATAAATGTGTCCCATGCGCTGCACCTTCGCGCTGCGGAACTCCCTGATCTCATAGCGGCCTGATGGAAGTGGCCTCAGGGTGTGTTTCTCTGTGCTTAAAAACAATTCTCTCCGGCTGCAATTCATCCGCTGGAATTTTACATCGTTATATACCATGAGTAAACGGGAGATCTCTTTGTTTAAATCCTCCAAAGAAAAAAAGAGCATTCCTGTAAGTGGATAAAATATGCGCTGGTAAGTAAGGCTTACCGCTCTTTCCACCAAGGCTTTGTCTTGCGGACTGTAAGGCCTGGCGGGATCCACCACACAGCCATAATGCAAGGCACAATCCTTAAACGAGCGATTGATCACCGGCTCGTATTTATGCGCCTTGTTTACCGCCGATTTTAAATTATCACTCACAATCGCCTGCGGTACTCCTCCATAATAATTCAAGGCATCGTTGATACATGCTATCAATTCCTCCTTCTGCTGAGAGCGGCAAGCCTTTACAAAAGTGTATTGACTGCATGGCAGTACGGCAACAAAAACTTCTACCTCCTGTATCTCTCCGGTGGACTTATCCACTACCGATAATTTGTCCCCTGTAAAATCAATATAGAGTTTTTCTCCTGCTTTATGATCCAGCTTCATCGATACATCCAAACGCTCCTTCCACTTGTTGTAATGCTCCATGAACTGAGTATAGCCATAGCCCTCAGGATGCTTTAAACGATAGCTTTTCCAATAAGCAAGATAGGTGAAACCAACGGCCGTGCTGCGTTTCTTTATGTCCTCAAAGTAGGTACTCAATACTTCAAACCGATCTATATCTGTTTTGCTTTGTTCAGGAAAAAGCTCCCTGAGTTCTGTGTCACTCAGTGCCAACACCTCTTTCCACGATAAGCCACTGCACTCAAACATGGTGACATAATGGTTAATCGTATTGCGGTTCAGCGGAAGCGTACGCGAGATCTTCCGATTGCTGTACCCTTGTTGCTTGAGTAAATAAATTTGTCGTATGTCCATGTTATCAAGTTTTGATGCCATATGTCTCTGGTTTTAGTTCGCGCAGAGATGGCATTATTTTTTTGATAACTCTCTATATTTTTGGCATAGTCCTCACCGAAATGGCATAGATGTCGCCGAAATCAGTGGCCTATATTTCCCCGAAATGGCATAAACC
>JBJTOK010000010.1:0-168986 GCA_046074525.1 Flavobacteriales bacterium | reverse complement strand
AAAAGAAAATGCACGCTAAGCGAGGCGGAGGTTGGAAGAGGCTTAGGAATTGAAATAGAATGTAAAGATATCCCTGCGAGAAATCGTGGGGATTTTTTATTTTAGTGGGGTTGGAATAATCTTGTTGAATTTACTTTTAATGATTAAGTAAGATGGAAAGTTTTCTTATACCCGTAGTTGTTTCATTGGTTATGGCATTTTTGTATGCAGCATCAAGAAAAAAACCCATTGAAGATGAAATGGGTAATAAGATATTAAGATTACCAGTGTTTTTTTATGTGTTGGGTGTAATATCAATTGTATTTGGTTTGGTACTTTCTCTTTTAGTTTTTTCTAATGAAGAAGATGTTTTTATATCAATACCTTTTTTTATGCTTTTCTTCATACTTGGAATGGTGTTAATTATTGGCAGAAAAAATACTCAGACGGTCATTACTCCTGAAAAGATAATACACACTAGCTTTTGGGGAAAGACAAAAGAATTAAATTGGGAGGAAATTAGTAAATTATCATATGGAAAGATGAGTCAGGAATTAAAAATTGAGTCTAAAAAAAAGAAAATTAGAGTGCACGTTTTGATGGTGGGGTTCAAGGAACTTTTATCGGAAATTGAAAACAGAACTTCCCATTCTATTAGGGATTTGGGTATACCTCAGTAAGCTTTTGAGAGAGTGGTGGGGTTGGAAGAGGCTTAGTCCACTTTTGATATTAAATAATTGAAGTCCCCATGGTGAAATCAGTGGGGATTTTTGTTTTTATATTTGAAAATAACATGAACATAAATAGCAAATGAAGAAGTTGTCAAATCCCGAAAAGAAAGATTTTATATTGAAGGAAAAGAAACGTGATACAATCATGTATTACATTTTTATTGTTCTTGGGATTGCTTTTGTTTTATATGGTTATGGGTTTAAACCTGAAATTATTGGTCACGATTGGAGATATAGTATTTTTATTTTTATACTTCCTGTTCTAATTGGGATGTTTCTTTTGTTGTTTATTAGAAAGGAATTTCTTCGAGTAAAAATTGGAGCTAAAAAAACAATTAAAGGAAAGTTTTTTCTTAGCATATGGTATATTATTCAAGGATTTTTAGCTTCCCTTTTTTCAATGTATTTCATTTTTCAATTTTCTTTTGATTATTTGAATCAGAGAAAATCCCAAGTATCAGTACCGGAATACTTTAAATGTAAAGTAGAAAAGTTTGTTTTAAAACATAGGGATGGCATAGATCTTCAATCAGCATCAGTGCAATTTCGATTTCAAGATAATGCTGAATCTTTCAGAAGTTCAAGAAGCGTTATTGAAAAATTAGATTATGAGCATTCAGAGAATTATATACTTGAACTAAAAGTTTCAAAAGGACTTTGGAATTACTATATGGTAAATGAATGGAAAATAATTAAGCGCGATTGAATTAAAAACAATTGCCCCTGCCTCGCCGAGTTGTGCCGTGAATCGTTCTTTATAGAATGAATGTTGTTTAAAAGATGGTAGTAGGCCTACCGTTCTCGCTGAGTGCAAGTTTTTTTTTCAGGTTAAAAACTGAACAGAGGGAACAAACCTCCTCTCGGTGCTGATTTAGTAATAGATTGGTATTGAGTATTCTGCGCTAGCAGACCGGGAAAATATTCGGGCGACGAGTCAGGTACGAATAAAAGAGTTGAACACCAGTGAATCTTCGAAGAAGTAACGAAAGGCGTACTCACTGCTGAAAATCCAAAATCTCAGTGTTTGGATGAAAAGCTGTAACATGAATTGCATGCTGGTTACAGAGCAGTCGTTATACAGGAGGCAAGACTTTTATTCAGGCTATTAAACAAAACTCGGGAAGTTGTTATCACCCCGCCAGAGAATGGAGATAAAGGAAAGCCGATCTTGTCGAGTGGATTGACAAGACCGGCTTTGTTTCTGGTATCCTAATTTGAATGATAAGTTTTTAGACTCGATCGGATTTTATCAGCTAGTACTTTTTTCATTGTCTGTTTTTAGGAAAAGTGAACGGTCTCGTAAAAAGGCAGCGATCCATATCACCGTCAACAATATTGCCGCAGATGGAGGTTGGTTGCCTGCCAGTTCTATGGATAAAGCTCCGCCAAGGTAGGAGCATACAAGGAAGAAACCTATATTGCTTGTTTTGGGTATCCATAAAAGTATAACTGAGAGCAATTCAACCAGTCCAAGTAAAACAATATAATTGCCTAGGCCTATTTTGCTGAGGCCACCCACTACCTGCTGTGCACCAACTAGCTTCATGACGGCACTCATTATGAGCATTAAAGAAGGAATGCCCATTAGTACATGGGAAATAATTCGTGTTGTTTTTGATTTCATTTTTTAACGTTTTTAATTGATGTGTTTATTGTTGCCAAAATTATTTCATTGGAAGTATAATTATGATATGTGTTTCCTTTTGGAAAGTAGTTTCCTTAAGGAAAGTGATATTGTTTGCTGTATATTTGAAGCATATATTGCATTTGGCATGAAAAAAAAAGAACCTCAGGTACACAGCGAATGTTCAAAGCAATTCTTAGCAATAAAAGATGCAATGGATATATTAAGTGGAAAATGGAAAATCCACATTATTGGAACACTAACATATAGTAAAGGGCCGGTTCGGTTTATGGATCTATTGCGTCTTGTTGATGGAATTGGAGCAAAAATGTTGTCGAAAGAATTGCATGATCTTGAAATCAATCTGCTGGTCAAAAGAACAGTGCTCAATACCAAGCCGATTACAGTGGAATACGAGTTGACTGCTCATGGAAAGACCTTGGAAAAAACGATCAATGAAATCCGGCTTTGGGGTCTTTTGCATCGAAAAAAAATTATTGATAAGAAATGAAAAGTTGGATTGCCCCCTTGAAAATTAGGAAAAAAGAAAGTAGTACAACAAATGTTTAGTAGGGCATTGCTGTATTCGCCAGGTGATGCTTCTGCAAAAGGAGGTTTGTACTTGTTGTAAGTAAAGGACGATAGGAGCTCCCAAGCTGTCCCTGTATTGAAAAATTGAGGATGATTTAATAAAGACAAAGCCTTTCCATGAAAGTGCAATCGTCGTTATTTTTTGTTTTCCCACACTTTCTTGAATTCCGCATGGAAAAGTTATTTTAATGCTGAATCAAAATGGATTTTACTGTTATGGCTTCGTTGCTTTGCAATTGCAGGAAATACAATCCGCTGGCAAGTTTTGAAGCATCCCAGTTAACGTTGTAATTCCCAGCCGCGAGATTCTCCTGCAATAAAACACTTTCTGTTTGTCCCAAAGCATTCACTAATGTGATATTAACCGTTGAGGATGACCCGAGCACAAGTGTAATAGTGTTTTGATTGCTGGCCGGATTAGGATAAGCGTTCAGTTGAGTCATTGATATCTCGTTTAACGAAGTTACAATAGCAGGAGCTATCGCTCCCGCGCCGAGCAATTGAGCATATATATCTTTCTGTCCGCCGCCATTTCGGTAGTCGCTCCAGAATACAATGGCTTCTCCACTGCCAGTTGCTAAAATCTGAGGTTCTTGTCGGTAATCATAATCATTGACATCGTAAGTTGTTGCAGAAACATCGATTCCATCAATGTCCCACATTCTTTGTCCGGAAGCATTGAGATGTTGTGCCATGATTTGCATATTGAAGAATCCGTTGCGTTGATCCTGCCACACGATAATAGCGCCGCCATCGTTGTCGCTCACCAATTGTGGTTTTTCCTGAGTAAAAACAGAATCACTAACCGTAACAGGATTCGGCCACTCAATGGTGCCTGTGCTGTTGACGCGTTGTGCCGATACAGGCGTTGATAACGATTCCCAGGCAATTATAGCACCTCCGCTACCATCAGTACATAATTGTAATTTATAATTGTAATAATTTCCAGTGATGCTCAATCCAGCGCTGTTCCATTGTATCTCGCCTGCAGAGTTGATTTTTTGGGCAGCAATGAAACTGTTTGAGCCATCGAGCCAGGAAATGATAGCGCCTCCGTTGCCATCACTGATGGCTTTTGGACTCCTGTCGTGATCAGCGCTGGAAGAAACCGGGATACCATTGCCAGTCCATTGAATAACTCCTGCTGAGTTGATCCTTTGTGCATAAACATTGATGTCCATAGGTTGTCTTCCATCTTCCCAAATAATGATAGCTCCTCCGGCATTATCGCTCACAATGCCCGGTGATTGCTGGTCGCTGCTTGCGTTGCAGATAACAACACCTCTTGCAGCCCATTTAATATTGCCTGAAGCATCAATGTGTTGCGCATAAATGTCACCGGTAACGCCACCTTCTTTTCGGATGTCTTCCCAGGTAATGAATACACCTCCGGCTCCATCTGAAATCATATTTGGTGCTTCCGATACCACTGAATCCATAGTGATTTCCACACCGTTGGTAGGCCATAGCAGATTTCCACTCGCATCAATTTTTTGCACATACAAACCAGAGTAATTGTTTCCACCCCTGGCATCAGTCCATGCGATGATCGCTCCGCCGTTGCCATCACTGATGATGTTTGGGTCGTACTGGTCGCCTGTGACTACACAAACCGGAATTCCATTGGGAGTCCAAGTGGCATTTCCTGAGGAACTAAGGTGCTGTGCATAAATATCGAGAGAGGTTTGGCTTCTGAAATCTCTCCAGCAAATAATAGCACCGCCTGATCCATCGCTCGCTGCTTTTGGGAATTCCTGCCCCTGGCTGGCCAGTGATACAGGGTTGTTTTGTGTAGGGGATGTTGACCATTGCGCGTTTACAACAATACTGCTAAAGATAAAAAGCGACGAAAGGATTTTTTTGCGATTCATTTTTTTGGCATTTGGTAGATTAATTGGCTGCGTTCAAATGTATAAAAATAAATGACTACAGAGCCCCACCAAATAGATTCTTGTCCTCCCTTTTTATTCACACTGAATTCTATAAAAAATGCTATTTTAGTTGCATAAAATGGAGTGAATTGAAAACAATAATTATCGCTGAAGCAGGAGTAAACCACAACGGAAATATTGATCTGGCGAAAAAGTTAATCGATGTTGCTGCGGAAGCAGGTGTGGATTATGTGAAATTCCAGAGTTTTAAATCAGAAAAATTAGTGACCAGAACAGCTGCTATGGCGGATTATCAGATGGCCAACATGAATCAGCAGCTGGGAGCTCAGTTTGATATGCTTAAGAAACTTGAGCTTAGTCTGGAGGATCATGATATATTGATACAGCATTGCAGGCAAAAGAAGGTGAATTTCTTATCTACTGCCTTTGATCTGGATAGTGCAGATTTACTTTACAGTTTGGGTGTAGAATATTTCAAGGTTCCTTCAGGAGAAATTACCAATCTGCCATTTTTGAAGAAGCTTGCCGGTTTCAGGAAAAAGATGATTATTTCCACAGGAATGAGCACTATGGAAGATATTGAGCGAGCCTTGGCAGTGGTGGTAGAAAATGGAACTTCTCTTGATAGTATCACAGTTCTTCATTGCAATACCGAGTATCCTACGCCTTTTGAAGACGTTAATTTAAAAGCAATGCAGTTTATAGGAAATCATTTTGGCGTGAAGGTTGGCTATTCTGATCATACTGCGGGAATAGAAGTTCCTATTGCTGCAGTGGCGCTGGGCGCCTGTATGATTGAAAAGCATTTCACTCTGGATAAAACCATGGAGGGGCCCGATCATAAAGCTTCTCTGGAGCCAGCTGAACTCATTCAAATGGTGAAAAGCATCCGTAATATTGAAAAAGCATTGGGGCGCGCCGATAAAGTACCTTCTCCTTCGGAAATAAAAAACATCAGTATCGCCCGCAAGAGTATTCACCTGAGCAAGGCTGTGGCTAAGCATTCCATGCTGACAGAAGCGGATTTGCAAATGTTGCGCCCTGGCGATGGAATTTCTCCTATGGATCTGCCTAAAGTGCTTGGGAGGAAATTGAAACTTGACCTGAAAGAAAACCATAAATTAAGCTGGGATGATCTCAGCGAATAATTCAGTAAGTAATTGATATGCCTATGAAAATTTGTGTTGTAACCGGAACCCGAGCTGAATATGGTTTGTTGTATTGGGTGATGAAAACTATTCAGCAGGACAGGTCTTTAGAACTGCAGATTATTGCTACGGGCATGCATTTATCACCAGAGTTTGGCTTAACATATAAACTCATAGAGAAAGATGGGTTTACCATCAGCAAAAAAATAGAAATCCTGCTTTCTTCGGATACACCCGTGGCCATTTCAAAGTCTATGGGTTTAGCGCAGATATCCTTTGCCGAAGCCTATGAAGATCTGGCTCCTGATCTGATTCTTGTTTTGGGAGATCGCTTTGAGATTTTTTCTGCGGTTAGTGCTGCTATGATTTCCAGAATTCCGGTGGCTCATTGCCATGGCGGTGAGTCCACGATAGGAGTGATGGATGAATCGATACGACATTCCATTACAAAAATGTCGCATCTTCATTTTACCTCCACGGAGGAATACAGGAAAAGAGTAATTCAATTGGGGGAAAATCCCAAGAGCGTTTTCAATGTAGGAGCATTGGGCATTGAAAATATTAATCGGTTGAAATTGCTGGAGAAGCCGGCTTTCGAAAAGGTTTTAGGGTTGAAGTTAGCGGCAAGAAATGTGTTAGTGACCTTCCATCCGGTGACACTGGAAAAGAAATCGGTAGAATACCAATTCAAAAATTTATTGAAGGCTTTGGAAGAATACCGTGACATGAACATTGTGTTTACTAAACCCAATGCCGATACTGACGGGAGAATTGTCATTAGTTTAATCGATGAGTTTGTCAAGCAACATCCTAAAACATCAGTAGCTTTTGTCAGCATGGGACAACTGAATTATTTATCGGCATTGAAATATGTTGATGTGGTGATAGGGAATTCTTCCAGCGGACTTATTGAAGCTCCTTCTTTCAAAATTCCAACTGTGAATATCGGCGACAGGCAAAAAGGAAGGATTAAAGCCAAAAGTGTTATTGATTGCGATCCTGAATATAAATCCATTGTGCAGGCAATTAATCAGGCATTCTCTCCTGATTTCAAAAAGAAGGTGAAAAAAGTCATCAATCCTTACGGAGAAAAAAATGCTTCGAAGCAAATCGTGGAAGGCATTAAAAAAGCTAAGTATGAAGGCATATTGAAGAAAGAATTCTTTGATATTTCTTTTTAGCATACGATTCCAGTCAAAAATAAAAATCTCAAAAAATTGCGTAGCTAAATAACTACATATATATTGGTAGTCAAATAGCTACAAATGAATTTAAGACGAGATGTGTTTCAGGCCATAGCCGATCCTTCAAGAAGGGCAATTTTATTGTTGGTGGCTTCGCAATCGATGACCGCCGGTGCCATTGCAGCTAATTTCGATAGTGCGCGTCCGACTATTTCCAAGCATCTGCAAATTCTCACCGAATGTGAATTGCTTAGTCAAGAGCAAAGCGGAAGAGAAATATACTATCATCTCAATCCTGAAAAGATGAGAGAAATCGCCGATTTCCTAGAGCCTTTCCGCCAGATGTGGGAAGCACGCTTCAATAAACTAGAGGCAGTCATGAATAAATACAAACGCAAGTAATATGGAACAGAAAACAAAAATCCACGCTGAAGACGGCAAACAGGAAATAGTGATTACAAGAGAATTTGATTTGCCTTTGGAGCTGTTGTTTAAAGCTTATGAAGAGGCTGAAATAGTAGAACAATGGATGGGTACTAAAGTGCTCAAGCTCGAAAGTAAAAAACACGGATCTTACCAGTTTGAAACTACCGATCCAAAGGGCAATAAACACGGCTTTCACGGAACTATCCACGATTTTGTCCCGAACCATAAAATCACGCGGACTTTTGAAATGGTGAACGCTCCTTTTGGTGCTCAGCTCGAGTTTCTGGAATTTGAAAAACTTACCAATGACACAAGCAAACTTACAATGCAAGTGATATATAAATCCGTGGCGCTCCGCGATCAATTATTGAAGCTGCCTTTTGCGCAAGGTATCAACATGGCGCACAACCGCATTCAGGAAATATTAATCAAACTAAAATAATATGGACAAGAGAAATAAAATTATTTATTGGGTAGCTACCATCTGGCTTTGCTTAGGAATGGTGTCCAGCGGGATTGTACAATTAATCAAATTGCCGGAGGAAGTCGTCATGATGACACGTTTAGGCTATCCGCTGTATTTTCTCACCATAATCGGTAGCTGGAAAATGCTGGGAGTGCTGACAATATTGCTGCCTAAATTTCCCGTGGCAAAGGAATGGGCTTATGCAGGTTTCTTTTTCGTGGCGTCTGGCGCGATTTTTTCGCATGCAGCGGTGGGAGATGAAGCCATGGAATATTTCGGGCCGGTATTGCTACTCGTTCTTACTGTCGTATCTTGGTATTTCAGACCTGCAGGCAGAAAAGTAAATTAATCACTATGAACCCTAAAGTAGATTGGTATTTCAATAAAGAAGAAAAGTGGAAGAAGGAAATTGCTCATCTGAGGACAGTTGCTTTGGATTGCGGATTGGTTGAAGAATTGAAATGGGGATGCCCGGCTTACATATTTCAGAAAGGTAACATCGTTTTAATTCACGTGTTCAAAGAGTATTGTGCTTTTCTGTTTTTCAAAGGCGCTTTACTGAAGGATACCGACAACATTTTAATTCAGCAAACAGAAAATGTGCAAGCCGCTCGACAGATTCGTTTTACTTCTCTGAAGGAAATAATAAATCTGGAAGCTGTCCTGAAAGCTTATATTTATCAGGCTATTGAAGTGGAAAGGGCGGGATTAAAAGTGCCCCTGAAAAAGACAAAGGAATTTGCTGTTCCCGAAGAATTTCAAAAAGTGCTGGATAAAAATCGCGCTTTGAAGAACGCTTTTGAAGCATTAACACCTGGCCGACAAAGAGCGTATTTACTTCATTTTTCTTCGGCTAAGCAAGCGAAAACACGTGAAACAAGAATTGAAAAATACATTCCGCAAATCCTCAAGGGGAAAGGCCTGGATGATTAAAACCTAATAACATGAAAAAGAATTTATCGGCTACCGAACGCGAAGACTTGCTCAAGATATTGAAAACCCGTTTTGAGAAAAATGCCAATCGCCATAAAGGATTGGAGTGGTTAAAGGTGCAGGCAAAGCTGCAAGCCAGTCCCGAAAAATTATGGTCGCTCAACGAAATGGAAAGCACAGGTGGTGAGCCTGATGTTGTAGCATACGATAATGCGACAAATGAATATGTTTTCTTCGATTGCTCCGCTGAAAGTCCGAAAGAGCGCAGAAGTTTGTGTTACGATGCAGCAGCCCTGTTATCTAGAAAGGAGAATAAGCCAAAAAGCAGTGCAATGGCTATGGCTGAAGCAATGGACATTGAGATGTTAACGGAAGAAGAGTATCGCACTTTGCAGGAATTGGGTGAGTTTGACATGAAAACATCAAGCTGGGTACAAACACCGGCGAAAATCAGGAAGCTGGGTGGTGCGCTTTTTTGCGATCGTCGTTACAATACTGTTTTTCTATATCACAATGGTGCGGAATCTTATTATGCTGCTAGAGGATTTCGCGGATCGCTGAGAGTTTGAAGAATATTTGTTGAATTAATAGATAAGTTCTTTGATTCAATCGCCTCATCTTTTAAGGCATCTCAAAGGGATAATCAGTACAAAGGGCTTTTAGTTGCGATGGAGAAAGATTTATCAAAAGAATAAAATTAATAAGATAAAACTGCCGGAGGTTTTTCTGAATGCCGGGATTTTTATTTCTTTGCGCGCAAAAAAACATCCGCCATGAAATTTAAAATTACCCTCTTATTTGCCTTTTTGTCTACATCGGTGATGAATGCACAACTGGACGCCGACCAGGAAAAAAGATTAAAAGAAATCAATGCCGATACCATGGATGGCTGGAAATTCAGCGGCAATACAAATCTTAATTTAGCGCAGTCGGCTTTTTTCAACTGGGCAGCCGGTGGAAATAATTCGTATGCCCTTAATGGATTGGTATCTCTGCGCTTAAGTTATAAGAAAAATGATTTTACCTGGGAAAACAACCTTACCAGTGGCTATGGTTTTTTGGTGCGCGATGATATGGGCTTTATAAAGACAGATGATAAATTCGATATCGATTCAAAATTTGGCCAACTTGCGGGAAAAGGCTGGTACTACTCAGCGTTAATCAACTTCAAAACGCAGTTTGCCGATGGTTTTGCCACTGCTGGCGGTACTGATGTTATTTCCCGTTTCATGGCTCCCGCCTATTTTATTGGCGCAATAGGAATTGATAAAAAGTTCGGAAGTATGTATTCGCTGTTCTTCGCCCCAGTGAGTATCAAAGCTACTTTTGTGATGGACAAAACCTTGTCGGATGCAGGGGCTTTCGGTGTTGATCCGGGAAAGAGGATGCGTTCTGAGGCTGGAGCTTATCTTAAGTTGTCCTTCCAGAAAGACATCATGAAAAATGTCAATTTCAAGACGAAGGCTGATTTCTTTTCCAACTATCTCAGGAATCCTGAAAATATTGATATAACGTGGGAAAGCATTCTTACCTTCAAAGTGAATAAGTATATTTCGGCTACTATCACCGCATCGCTCATTTATGATGATGATGTGAAGGTGGGAACACATAAAGACATTGATGGTAACTTCGATCAGTTCGGTCCGCGAACACAATTCAAGGAAGTATTGGGCATCGGCTTATCGCATAAGTTTTAGCATACTCAGTAAATGAGTTTTTTAGTAAAAGACTACCGCTGAATGGTAGTCTTTTATATTTTTATCCCATGAGGAAACTACTACTACTTATTTTCTTCTTCCTTACTCACTGTGCCTTTACTCAGGAAGTCATTGATATATCAAGTATCAGTGAGAATTTTCACATGCTTCCGCGCAATGTGGCGGTGTTTGCCGATAGTTCTAATGTTTTTATATTAAAGTGCAGGATGAATGGGAGCTGAATCTTTTGTCGAATATTCGTTCCACAAGATATTTTACTTCATATGCTACCAGGGAATATTTGGGTCTCGGACTCTTTTACGGTATCCTGATTTTTGTGCTTTTGTACAATCTGATGATTTTCATCAACACGAGGGAAAAACTATATCTCCATTACGTGCTCTTTGTGCTCAGTGGCTTGTTTACCTGCGCCCTCCAGGATGGAATTGCCCTGCAGTTCCTTTGGCCTTCACATAGCTTTGTAGGAGTGTATGTCGACAATCTTTCGCGGATACTTACCGTGGTGGCATTCAGTTTTTACACTTTCCATTTTTTTGAAATGGACAGGTACGACCGTCGCATGAAGAAATTCATAGTGTTTTCATTGCTTACTTTTTTACCCATATTTATTGTCAAGGAATATGTTTTTTCTGATGCTGTGTATAGCTTTTTTTATATAGTTCCCTTTGCGCTTATCTACATCGCTGCACTGCGTGCTGCCATAAGAAAGTTCAAGCCCGCTTACACTTTTCTTACTGGTTACAGTATTTTTCTGCTCACTATTGTGATCTCCATTTTCAGGGAGTTGGGATTGTACGAATATTCGTCTGATAAACCTTTGCTGGAAATTTTCCTGGTGTATATTCTTTATTTCGGTATGGTGATAGAGTATATGTTCTTCTCTTTCGGATTGGCGCAGCGATTGCGCTTCCTGAAGAAGGAAAACGAACAGCTGGAGTTTTTTAATCTCGAAGCCGAATACAAACTATTGAAAAATCAGGTGAATCCGCATTTCATTTTCAACACTTTTGAAACAATGAAGTATCTGAGTAGACATGACCCTGACAAGGCTGAAATATTTATCAATCACCTTTCGGAATTCATGAGAACAAGTCTTAAAAACGATAAAGGAATAGTGACGATGGAAGAGGAAATGCAAGTGCTTAATAATTATTTATACTTGCAGGAAGTTCGTTTCAGTCAGGCTTTGCGCAATGATATTGCTGATTATTCTGCGTTTAAAAATTTCAGGTTGCCTTATTTTTCTCTGGTAACACTAGTGGAAAATGCCATTAAGCACAACGTACTTACGCAGGAAAATCCTTTGTGTATCAAAATTGTTTTTACAGCTGGTCACATAGAAATCAGTAATAACCTGCAAAAGAAAAAGCAAGTGGAGAATTCTACCAGGATAGGCTTGCATAATTTGAATGAACGCTGCAAATTGCTTTGTGGAAGCGGCATTACGATAGAGGAAACTGAGATTCGCTTTGTTGTGAAATTAAAATTACTCGAGCCATGAATGTCATTATTATAGAAGATGAAAAATATGTGGCGCTTAATCTGGCTGATGCTATTGAGCGGAGTTGTGCAGATTATAAAGTACACACTATTCTTTCTTCGGTGGCAGAGGCCGTTTCTTATTTCAAAAACAATTCATCTTATGATCTTGTTTTTTCCGATGTGAACTTAGGTGACGGTACCTGTTTCGATATTTTTGATGAAGTGGAAATTACTGCGCCAGTGATCTTCTGTGCCGCTTATGAACAGTATTCTTTAGATGCTTTTGAAGCCAATGGCATCGATTTTATTTTGAAGCCATTTAACGCAGAAAGAATAGAACGTGCTATCGTGAAATTTGAAAAATTGAGTTTTCATATTTTACAGCAACAAAAAAATATAGAAGTGCTTTCTTCTATTTTTCGTCGGCAAAAAAAAATTGTAGTGCATTATAATGGCAAGATGATTCCTTTGGCCTGGGAGGAAATAGCGCTCTTTTATATTCAGAATGAAGTCACTTACGTTGCTGATTGTACAGGCAGGAGCTACGCGTTGAGTCAAACACTGGAACAAATAGAACAGGAAGCCGGAAAAGATTTTTACCGGGTTAACCGTCAGTTTCTGCTGCAGCGTAAATCAGGGAAGGAAATTCTTAAAAATCTCAACCGTACACTCACGCTCCTTCCTGTTCTCGATTTCAGGGAAAAGATCACTGTGAGCAAAGAAAAGGCAAGCGCATTTTTGAAGTGGATGTCGGGAGAATAACTTCTGTCCGCTTCGCTTTGCAATTTGTCCGTTTCACCTCATCTCTCTCCGAAAGTATTGCTAACCTTATTAATTTCGTTGCACTAATTAACTTTTATGCAAAGGATTTCTGTGAGACTTGTCGGACAAATTCCGGTTCTGGATATGGCGTATTTCAAGGGGTGCATGACTAAGATATGGGTGTGTGACATGGTAGGTCGCGAAATATATTCCCACCTCGGCATTACCAAATCATCAATAGCCTTGAATGTAGAGCTCGATAAAGGTTCCTATCTGGTAAATGCAAGTTCAGGTTCAAGAGTGTACACTGAAAAAATCCTGGTTATAGTAAGCTTCAGAGAAGTCCCGGGTGCCCCAACCTCTTTTCTCTGATTTTGGGATTCTGCTGCTTTCCTGTTCCGTGCTTCCAGAGGGAGAAGCACGGAATTTCTTTTTCCGTTACTTTATAGAAATAGTTAGATGATTTATCCCATTACGATTTCTTTTTCTGCGCTTCTTTCATCAGCTTTTTCTGCTGTTGCGCAATCTTCTTATCGAGTTCCATGATTTTTTTCTCGATGTATCTTTCAGCACCTTTTCCTTTTTTGGTGTTGAGCAACTCAAATTGTCGCTGAGCTTCTTCATAAACACTTCGGGCATGCTTGTATTCAGCTAAGGTGAATTTCCTTTTGCCTTGTTTCTTTTCATCCAGCAGCTCTTCTGCATGCCAGAACATGATAGCGCCGATGATATACTTGTTTTTAGGATTGAACTCGTAAGCAGAAAGCGCGCTCAGGAGAATGGCTCTGTCTTCGGGCAGTGAATCACGCCTGTTGAGGGTATCGGTGAAATTGTAATCGTAGCAGTAGGCTCTGTTTTCGTCCTTGATGAGTCCGTGCCACTTGAAGTATTTATAAGAAATAGGATTCTCCAGCAACTGTAAAGAAGGATCGGCGGGAAGGTGATTCTGGATAAAGACAATAGGGTGGGAGATAAAGAAAAGGTAGTTTACCTTTTCGGTGCACAATTTCTTTTTGGTGTTGAGTTTCATGCCCCAGGTGGCATCCACGAGGTACCAGGTGGTATCGATGCGGACGGCATTCCAGGCGTGGTCGACATCCTTTCTTTTAGGTGTCCAGAATTTCAATGGCTGTTTGGTATAGCCAATTACATAAACGCAAGGGATATCGGCTTTTCGGCACAGATCACGGAAAAGAATTGCCACATCGCCGCACACGCCTTGTTTGGAGCTCAGCAGTTCCTTGGCGGAGAGCTGGCGTTTGATGTTTTTCCTGTCTTTGAACTTTGCGTAATCGTAAGTGATGTATTCGCCTATGAAGGTGTAGAAGGCGCGCACCATTTCATAGTCATTGGTGCAAAAGGTTTTGAAATACTTTACCATCGCGTCAGAAGTTCGCATGGCACTTTTTGGCATGTGCTTAACGAGACTGTCGACTTTAATAAAATCACCTGTGATGGCTTTGTCGTATACTTTGTAACCGGCTACCGTAAGATTAGTATCCAGTCCTGTCACTTGCGCGAAGGATGGAACAGCCAGAAATAATAGTAAGACGATGAGTGCGGTTCTCATTTTTTGTATTGTTGAGCAAAGCTAGTTTTCTTTTTGAAAGAAGGCAAGATTTACATTTTTGATTTAGTTAAACGTTTCCCGTGGCAATGGTAATAAAAAAACCTGTCCGTAGTACGAACAGGTTTTTCTTTTTATTGTATCGGCCGTCTACTCCGCCAGTACGATTACTTTGTTTTTTGATACTTCAATCACCCCCCCCAGGATAGGGAAGTTTTGTTCACCTTCGGCAGAAACCACCTTGATGGTGCCTTTGGCCAGACTGGAGATCAAAGCTGCGTGGTTGTTCAAAACCTGCAGTGTGCCGTCCGTTCCCGGAACAGTGATGGAATCAGCTGTGCCTTCAAACAGTTTTTTATCGGGGGTTAAGATGTCTAAGTTCATGATCAATTATTATTTGGTAGAACCCATCATTTTCTTGCCTTTGTTCACTGCATCTTCAATAGTTCCTACAAGGTTGAAGGCAGCTTCAGGGTATTCATCCATTTCACCATCCATGATCATGTTGAATCCTTTGATGGTATCTTCAATACTTACGAATACACCCTTCAAACCGGTAAACTGTTCAGCTACGTGGAAAGGTTGAGACAAGAATCTCTGAACCCTTCTTGCACGGCTTACAACGAGTTTGTCTTCTTCAGATAATTCGTCCATACCAAGGATAGCGATGATATCCTGTAATTCTTTATAACGTTGCAAAATAGCTTTTACTCTTTGTGCGCAGTTGTAATGACCTTCACCCAAAACAGTAGGAGAAAGGATTCGTGAAGTAGAGTCCAGTGGATCCACCGCAGGGTAGATACCCAACTCGGCAATCTTACGGCTCAATACTGTAGTAGCATCCAAGTGGGCGAAGGTGGTCGCCGGAGCAGGGTCAGTCAAGTCATCCGCAGGCACGTAAACCGCTTGTACAGATGTAATAGATCCTCTCTTGGTTGAAGTAATACGCTCCTGCATCAATCCCATTTCAGTAGCGAGGGTTGGTTGGTAACCTACCGCTGAAGGCATACGGCCTAACAACGCAGAAACCTCAGAACCAGCTTGTGTAAATCGGAAGATATTATCGATGAAGAAAAGAACGTCACGTCCTTGTCCGTCTTTGTCGCCATCACGGAAGTACTCCGCCAATGTCAATCCTGAAAGGGCCACACGTGCACGTGCTCCTGGTGGCTCGTTCATCTGTCCGAACACCAATGTAGCTTGTGATTGAGCCAATTCTTTTTTGTCCACTTTAGACAAATCCCAACCGCCTTCTTCCATTGAGTGTTTGAAAGCTTCGCCATATTTGATAACGCCAGATTCAATCATCTCACGGAGCAAGTCATTTCCTTCACGGGTTCTTTCACCCACACCGGCAAATACTGACAAACCAGAGTGACCTTTAGCGATGTTGTTGATCAATTCCATGATCAATACTGTTTTACCTACACCGGCACCACCGAACAAACCGATTTTACCTCCTTTTGGATAAGGCTCAACCAGGTCGATTACTTTAATACCAGTGAATAAAACTTCAGTAGAAGTAGATAATTCTTCAAATTTAGGAGGCATTCTGTGGATACCGTATCCGCCAGCGTTGCTCACTTTACCGATACCGTCGATAGCATCACCTACAACGTTGAAGAGACGTCCTTTGATTTGCTCACCAACCGGCATTGTGATGGCAGCGCCTGTTTGGCGAACTTCCATACCACGCTTCAAACCGTCGGTAGAGTCCATCGCAAGAGCTCTCACGGTGTCTTCACCCACGTGTTGTTGGCATTCCAAAATGATTGTCTGACCGTTTGGTCCTGTGATTTCAAGAGCATCGTAGATGTTTGGCAATGTAGCGTCTTCTAGGTCAAAGCTAACGTCGATTACCGGTCCGATGATTTGAACGATTTTACCTACCTGTTGTGACATTATATAGTAATTAGTTAATAATTTTTGATTTCGGGTGCAAAGCTAAGCCTTTTTGATACAATTCAACAATTAAAATTGCATTTTTATTTCAACATTTTTTCACCCGCTATTCATAGGTGAAAAATTCCTCTTTTTTTGGCTTTGATAAAAGAATCGTGTAGGTTTGAAGAGTAGCAATTTTAAAAGTGGCAAGAGGGTGAAAGTTTATTGTCGATTACAGGATTTCAAGAAGTTAGAAAGGGCAGTAGTGACAACGGGTACCTTTGATGGAGTACATCTTGGGCATCAAACTATTTTAAAGCGTTTGAAGGAGATCGCGGCGAGGGAAAAGGCGGAGACGGTTGTGCTTACCTTTGATCCACATCCGCGTATTGTCATATACAACGATACCAACATCCGGCTGATCACCACCCTTCCCGAAAAAATTGCTCTGCTGGAAAAAGAAGGCATCGATCACCTGATTGTTATACCCTTTACCAAAGAGTTTTCACGCATTTCATCTATTGATTTCATCAGAAATATACTCGTGGGCACTATCGGTACTTCGCGCCTCGTTATTGGCTACAATCACCTTTTTGGCCGCAACCGTGAAGGTTCCTTTGAACACCTAATGGAATACGGTCCGGTTTACGGCTTTGAGGTGGAGGAAATACCTGCAAAGGAGATTGATAGTGTAGACATCAGTTCCACCAAGATCCGCGAGGCGCTGGAAGTAGGGAATGTGGCTTTGGCAAATAAGTACCTCGGCCATCCTTTTTCTTTGAATGGCAAGGTGATTGAAGGGAATAAGAAGGGGCGTACCATTGGTTTCCCGACGGCAAATATTGAAGTGGGCAATCAACATAAAATGATTCCCGGTATCGGGGTGTATGCTGTGAAGCTGACTATCGACGGTAAAGAACACGGAGGCATGATGAATATTGGTTACCGGCCGACGATTCAGGAAGAAGGAAATGTAAGTATAGAAGTGCACGTTTTCGATTTCAGTGGCGATTTATATGGCAGGGAACTGGAAGTTTTGCCACTAAAGAAAATAAGGGACGAGCAGAAGTTTGCGAGCCTGGATAAACTGAAGGAACAATTGAACAACGATAAAGTCAAAAGTTTGGAAATATTGCAATGATCTTTAGGAAATACATACTTTACTTTTTAGTGTTTATTGGCTTTGCCGCTTATGGACAGGAGCAGGATTCCATTACGGTTTCCTATAAAAGAGTATCTACTTATACTACTTACAATATCGCGCCTGATGATTCGGCCAATGTGGTAAAGCTGGTGCTCAGGGGGAAGAAACTGGGGAAGATTCCCGCGGAGATTTTCAAGCTGACAACGCTGGAGTATCTCGATCTTTCAGGAAATAAACTGGATATTATTCCAAAGGAAATCGGCCAGCTGAAGAATTTAAAAGTGTTGATACTCGAAAACAATAAACTGGAAGCCTTGCCAGAAGAAATTTATCAGTTGAAAAACCTGCAGGTGCTGAGGGTAGGAAAGAACAATATCTTTTATGTATCCTCTAAAATCAATCAGTTGAAACAATTGATGATTCTTGATATGTGGGACAATAACGTAGCTGAATTTCCTGAGGAAATCGGTGATTTGGAGCAGACTTTAAGGGTTTTGGATCTTCGTTCGGTATCCATGAACGACGATCAGCAATATCAGATTACCAAGCTTCTCCCGAATACGAAAGTTTTGATGGATGTGAGTTGTAATTGTAATTAATTCCAGTCAAAATGTAGTCCATACTGTTGCATTCTCGCGTATGTCATTCTGACGAAGGGAGGGCCTATCGCCCTTATTTAAGGGTCAATAAAAAAGGCAGAAGTTTTGCTTCTCCCTTTTTGATATCAATATTGTTTGTGATTACTCCACTATAGAAGTCCTGATATTATGGATGTTCACTACAATTTTCTTGTAAGTGTCATCCGACATCTGGTAGGTTTGTGTTGAATCAGCAGCTGCTGTTATTTTGATTTCAGCATAAAGTTCCTCCATTTTAGAGAGCTTGTTCCTTACTTGGACCAGTTCAGATTCCTTACAGTCTTTCAATAAAGCCATCAGGTTTTTCAGAGATTTTTGCTGCTCGCTGATTTTTGCTTTGATCAGCTCAGATTCCCCTGTGCTGGAACGCAGGCGGGTGGCAATTGATAAGCCTTCTATCCATGAGCCAGCCAATACTGCAGCAGAGATAGAATGCATCTGGTTTTCGTAAAGGTAATTGTCGGTAGACAAATAAGCTTCGCTAATGATAGACAGCAGGGAATCCCTGTTGTTCATGTTGCTTTCCATGCGTAAAGTGATATTTTCATTGAACACATTGAGGATGTTCAGTTCTATAGCCATTTTTTGTGCAGCTTTCAGATAGTTTACAGATTCCTGCGGATGATCAAAAACACTGGTAAAGCTCAAATCGGCGAAATATACGCCAAGGTTGAGGGCTCTTTCCACTGTAGTGACATAATCACCAGTTTTTTTGTCGTCGTTCAGCAATTCAGGATCGTATTTAACATTGCTTTTTTTGATGATTTCGGCCATCTCAATAGGTGTTGGAAGAGCATTGAAAACCTTTGCTGCGGACTTGAAATCTTTCACCTGCTGTGTTGAAAGCTTGAGTTCGTTTTGTGTTTGTGGGCTTAGTGTTTCGGGGCTTTCTTTCTTTTCTTCGCTGCCGGAATTACAGGCTATAGCGAACACCGGAAGGAGGGCAAATATTGCTTGTTTCACTCTAGTAAGATTTTTAATATTTACAAACATACTAATTTCAAATGGATTGGAAATGTCACGCTTCGTTTATTCCCTCCCCATTGATCCGTGATGCTTTGTGAAACGAGGGATAGAGGATTACTGTTTTTGCTTTTGATGTAATGCTGCACACTCGACCAGGTGCTTAAATAGCCAAGATATTCGTCGGCAGTCCATTCGGCTTTGTAATAAAAATCGCGGTTCAGTACATCCTGAAATGGGAAGTTGATGCTTGCGTATTTGTTCTCAATGTGCTGTCTTTCTTTGTCCCAGAAAGGTCCAACAATATCATTGTAAAAGTGAAGGGTGATTCTGTCTATTTCAGGATTTACAGTATTAAGTCCGTAACACCACGCAGCAAAAACACCTTTTGGTTTTAACAGTCGTTTTACTTCTGTAAAGAAAGCATCAAAGGAAAACCAGTGCAGGGCTTGTCCCACTGTAATCAGATCGAAAGACTGATTGGTAAAAGAAGTCCTCTCTGCGATTTGTACCGCATAGTGGATATTATCGGCAGGATAGGCATTCTCGATTTGCTTTGCACTGATATCAGTAGCTTCAACCTTGCTGAAATGTTTCGCCAAAACTTTAACCACCTGCCCATTGCCGGTAGCACAATCCCAGGCTGCTGAAAAACCCTGTACTTTCGAAAAAATGAAATCGTACAATTCGGCAGGGTATTCAGGACGGTATTTGGCGTAGAGCTCCGCTTGTTTTGAAAAATTGTCTTTGTTTTCCATTCAGACTATTTTGATGTTCTTCTGATCCAGCCAGGCAGAACAATCAATCCGATAAAAAGATAAGGATAATAACTTAAAAAGCGCCATAAAAGTGTGATGACCAGAATAAGTCCGCCCGACTGGGTGATATCACCCATGATGCCTGTAAATAGCAGCTCTGAAATGCCGCTGGCGCCAGGGGTAACCGGGATAAGCATGAGTACCCATAAAATGAGCTGGCGACAGAAAATCAACACATTGTCGATGCCGGGAAGGAAGGCCATCATGATGCAATTTACTACCATGAAACGCGCAGTCCACGAAAGAGCTGTCGCTATAAAAGCTTTCAGGTAATAGCCAAAAGGTTGTTCTTTCAATTCCTGCGAAGCAGTAATCATTTCGTTGCCTGTACGTACTGCGCTCCTGCGGAAGCGTTTGAGGAAACCGAATTTGAAAACAATCTTTGTCAGTACATTTTTCAACACATGAGGCTTCCTGAAAATCCCTATGAACAAAAGAGTAGTAAGCATTACCAAGCCAAAATAGGCCAGAAGAAAAATGATGAACTGGTTGGTTTTTAAAATGTCGTTGAAGCTTTCGGGCAATATCTGGGTGGTGCCCAGGATGAGGAACATGACAGGAACTATAAGGATGTAGAAAAGCTCATCGAGAAAAGCAGTGACCATCACCAACGCGGTACTTTTTCCAAGATTAATGCCTTCACGTCGGATGATGAACATCGCTACTTTTGAGCCTCCCGCTGCCGATGGAGAAATAGCTGATGCGAATTCCCATATCATGATGGAATCAAAGCACCCGCGCCACGAAATTTTCTTTTCGGATAAAATACGCAAGCGCCAGATGTACCCGAAATCACGGGTAGCGACAGCGATTACTGCTATGCCCAGCCAGAGGAAAGAGTGGGTGGTCCATTGTATGGATTCCAGACTTTCAGAGAAAGTTTGCGCCCTGTAATTTGACTGCGGAGAGTTGCTCAGTATGTATTCTTCTTCCTGTTTGGTGTGATCATGGTTTTTATCCTCCCATACATATTGTCCTTTGCCGGCATCCACTTCCACAAAAGTGGTTTTTTGGAATTGGTAAATGATAAGGGCCACCGAGGCAATGAGCCCGATGATAACGGGAATCAGTAGTTTTTTTAAATTGAATATTTTCCTGATTTCTCCTTCAGAACTCATTTCACAGCGCTTTTTTTGATGTAGTCCAGGCTGTAATGCAAGCCCACATTTTCATGGCGGAGTGATGCGAATTTGATAATGAGGTAGGCGACGTTGATGATATTTCTCAACTCACATAATTCTTTTGAAGCCGTTGTTTTTTTGTACAGTTTTTCGGTTTCCTGATAAATGATCTCCAGTCGGTCCAGCGCCCTGTTCAGGCGGATATTCGATCGTACTATACCAACATAACTGCTCATGATGGTTTGTACTTCTTTCAAGCTTTGTGTAATAAGAATCATCTCTTCAGGAGCTTCAGTTCCTTCGTCGTTCCATTCGGGAACTTTAGAGTTGATCTTGATGTTTTTGATTTCGGCAGATGAGTGTAATGCCGCTCTGTGTGCGAAAACCACAGCTTCTAAAAGGGAGTTTGATGCCAATCGGTTAGCGCCATGCAAACCTGTGCAGGAGCATTCGCCGATAGCGTACAAATTTTTTGCTGAGGTAACACCGTTTTCGTCTACCAAAATGCCTCCGCAGAGGTAATGCGCCGCAGGGACAACAGGGATGTAGTCTTTCGCCGGATCAATGCCTAACGATAAGCACTTGGAGTGAATATTGGGAAAGTGCTCTTTGAACTTCACCATGTCGAGATGTGTACAATCGAGATACACATAATCATCTCCATGTATCTTCAATTCATTGTCGATAGAGCGAGCCACAATATCACGCGGTGCCAGCTCTTCGCGGGCATCGTATTTCTTCATGAAATATTTTCCTTTCCTGTTGCGCAGTTTAGCGCCAAAGCCGCGAATGGCTTCGGTGATAAGGAAGGAAGGATATTCACCAGGATTGTATAAGGAAGTAGGGTGGAACTGAATGAACTCCATGTCCTGCACCGTAATCTTGGCGCGGTAAGCCATGGCAATACCATCGCCTGTAGCAATCAATGGATTCGTGGTTGTGCCATAAACGTGCCCCGCACCTCCGGTGGCCATCAAAGTGGTTTTAGATAAGTAGGTGTCTACTTTTCCGGTTTTGGTGTTGAGGACGTAAGCGCCATAGCACTCAATATCTGTGTTTTTTCTGGTTATAGTGCGGCCCAGATGGTGCTGAGTAATCACTTCCAGTGCGCAATGGTGATCAAGAACGGTAATATTCGGGTGTTTGTGGACTTTCTTTAAAAGGGTTCTTTCTATTTCCCAGCCGGTGATGTCTTTGTGATGAAGCACACGGTGTTCAGAGTGACCGCCTTCTTTGGCGAGATCGTATTCGCCTTCTTCGTTTTTATCGAATTTGGTACCCCAGTCGATCAACTCCTGAATTCTTTCAGTGGATTCTCGAACGACCATTTCTACTACATTTTCATCACATAGTCCGCCACCACACTCTAATGTGTCCTTGATGTGTTTTTCGTAGTTGTCCTGCTCATTCCATACAGCTGCAATGCCGCCCTGGGCGTACTTTGTGCTGGATTCCTCAGGGGTTTCTTTGGTGAGGATAGTGACTTTCCCGAAAGGCGCAACCTTAAGCGCATAGGTCAATCCGGCTATGCCGGAACCCAATATCAGAAAGTCGCTTTGGTGCTTCATTTTTTTCTTTATCGGGCTAAAATACAAATTTTAACTCCTTATATATTAATAATGGATTAACTTTGATCCAGGCATACAGCCAATTTTAAAATTATTCGATTATGACAAAAGTACCTGTAACGATATACGCAGAAATGACGCCTAATCCGGGGGTTATGAAATTTGTAGCCAATAAAGTGTTGAATGCCGGAAGTCCGGTAGATTATACTACTTCCAGTGACGTTTCCAACTCGCCGCTGGCTGCTAAATTGTTGAGTTTCCCGTTTGTGGATTCGGTTTTCATCGCCAATAATTATGTGTCGGTGACCAAGAATTACCAAATAGAATGGGATATGGTACAAATGGAATTGCGTGAGTTTATCCGTGATTACATCAATGATGGTGGTGTAGTTTTGAAAGAGGCTGTAGAAAAAGAAACTGTTGCTGAACAGATATCGGTGAGTAATGAGCCGTTGAACGTTGCTACTTCCGAAGTTGATCAGAAAATAATTGATGCCTTGAATGAATACATCCGTCCGGCAGTTGAATCTGATGGTGGTTCTATCGATTTTAAATCTTTCAGGGAAGGGAAAGTGAATGTGGTTCTTCGTGGTGCCTGCAGCGGCTGTCCTTCGTCAACTGTGACTTTAAAGCAAGGTATTGAAGGTCTCCTCAAAAAATTAGTTCCTGAAGTAACAGAGGTGGTTTCGGAAGCAATATGATTTGATTGTAGATTTTAGATTTACGATTTTAGATTACGAAATACTTATTCTACAATTGTAAATCTAAAATCTACAATTCTTATTTTTTCATGCTCTGGAAAATCCCTTTGATGCTGTGTACATTCAGGGGGAATTCAAGGAATACATGGAAGAAACTCAGGGCGAACAATACGATTAATCCTACGTGATAATCATAATAATACAATCCTACAGAAATTCCCCAGAAACCTAGGATCAAAGCCAATTCTTTTTTACTTACCTGATGCCATTTAATGATGGATGTTTTCGAGAACCAGTTGAGGTAATGGTAGGTGTAGGCAAAGGCTATAAATGCCTGTATCCTCAGTAAAGTTCGTTTGCCGTCGATGGTTCTTGGCAACTCAATATGGAACATGGATACGAAGCTATTGGTGAGTCCCTGAAAAGTGCTTTTGTCCCATATCATTAAAGTGTCTTTTGAAACCGTTGGAATCTTGGTGAAGTTGTAATTGGCAATGAGAAATCCGCAAACACCAAGAGCTACAACGCTGATGATGCCTGGTATGCTCTTGCTCCTCAAGGCGCCATAAAGCATGAAGAGTCCGGTGAAAATATACACGTGAATCAGGGTAGGGAGGAAGGCGCCCATCCATAGGCGGAAAGGAGGTTCCTTCATAATGAAAAAGCCTGCAGTGCTGGCAAGAGTAACAACAAGCAATGACACCCAAACCTTATCGAAAATAACGAAACAAATACCAGTGATAAGTCCGACAAAAATGAAGTTCGGCGACCAGTCCTGGAGGAAGTTGCTAAGAGCGGAATCTGTCCAGGAGCTTAGGTAATCAGCCGTAACCGACCATTCGGTAAGGGCATCCAGAACAGGCTGCGTGGCCACCAGCACAGCCAGAACCAGCATCACCCAAAAAACAGTGTTGTTCTTTGCGAAATAGTTTTTCTCTTTCAGCCAGTTGATCTCTGTAAGGTAGTGTAATGGACCTAACACCGCATACGAAAAAAGAAAAAGTTCAAAAGGGATTTTTAATGCCAGTATCAGGGATAAAAGCATTAATCCGATGTTGAGCCAGTCGATCTGGGTGGATTTCATAATTAATTTAAGAAATGACGAATATTCGCCTGGACTAAAATAATAAAATTACCCAGTTCGTCATTGTGAGAAATTTCCGTACCCGAAAATTCAAAGCAATCCCTTCTCTTTCTGTATTAACAAGTAAACGCCTACTTATTTAGTAGAATATAAAAATGAGTTTATGATTACTGCTATCCGAAGTTGGAGGCCCATTTCGTGAAGTGAGCGTGTGTCCATTCATTTTTACTACATTTGCAACTCTTAAATAAAGTACAATGAAATTCGCAACCAAAGCCATCCATGCTGGTCAGGAGCCGGATCCTGCAACAGGAGCCATCATGACACCTATTTACCAAACATCCACTTACGTACAGGAGCGTCCGGGTGTGCACAAGGGATATGAGTACTCGCGTACCCACAACCCTACACGTACAGCACTGGAAAAAAACCTTGCAGCATTGGAAGGCGGGAAGCATGGATTGTGTTATGCCAGTGGTTTGGGAGCGATGGATGTTTTGCTGAAAACCTTTTCGCCGGGCGATGAAATCATTTCTTCCAACGATTTGTACGGTGGCTCTTACCGCATTTTCGTGAGAGTTTTCCAGAACTACGGATTGAAGTTTCATTTTGTGGATATGGAAAATCCGGAAGCGATCAATTCCTACATCAACAAAAACACAAAGATGATCTGGCTTGAAACGCCTACCAATCCGATGATGAACATCATTGATATCAAAGCGGTGGCAGCAATCGCGAAAAAAAATAATATTCTTCTGGGTGTCGACAATACTTTTGCTTCTCCATATCTGCAAAGACCTTTGGATCTGGGTGCTGATGTTGTTGTACACTCTATAACTAAATACATTGCCGGTCACAGCGACGTAATCATGGGCGCCATTATTCTCAATGATGATGCACTGAATGAAAAACTCGCTTTCCTGCAAAATGCAACCGGCGTAGTTCCTGGTCCGCAAGATTGCTTCTTAGCGTTGCGTGGTATCAAAACATTGCATGTTCGCATGGATCGTCATTGTGAAAATGCTAAGGCTGTTTCTCAGTTTCTGACGAATCATCCTGCGGTAAAAAAAGTATATTTCCCTGGTTTGCCGGGCCATCCGAATCATGACGTTGCTAAAAGGCAAATGAAGGATTTTGGCGGAATGATTTCTTTCTCACTGAAAAATGATCATCTGGAAACCGCCCGCGAGGTTTTATCTAAAGTGAAAATCTTTGCTTGCGCCGAGTCACTTGGTGGCGTTGAATCCCTTATTGGTCACCCTGCGTCTATGACACACGCTTCTATTCCTAAAGAGGAAAGAGAAAAAGTGGGTGTTACCGATTCATTGATCCGCTTGAGCATTGGTATTGAAGATGCTGATGATTTAGTGGCTGATTTGAAGCAGGCGATTGAGAGTGTGGTGAAGTAATTTTTCTGATTTTATTTTTCTCGCGCATGTCATCCTGACGAAGGAAGGACCTATTGGCCTTTACGTCACTAATAGAACGATAGGTCCTTCCTTCGTCAGGATGACATGCGCGAGAAAAAGTACTAATACAAAAAGTTATTATAAGGATATTTTTTCGCGTGCAGCTCCTTCACTTTTTCATACAGTGATGATTTAAACTCTTCCCAATTTGCTTTTTGTGTAGCTGAGATAAACATACAGGAGGCGTTGGTTTTGGCCATCCAGGTTTTCTTGAGTTTTTCTAAAGGATCGATGTTTTCTTCACCAGGCTCTTCCAGTTCGTTGCCGTGGATCACCGGTTGGTAAGTATCAATTTTATTGAAGATCAAAAAGGTCGGTTTGTCGGAAGACTCAATATCTTTCAGGGTTTCCTGTACCACATGAATGTGGTCTTCAAAAGAAGGATGCGACACATCTACAACATGCAAGAGGATATCTGCTTCACGCACTTCGTCCAAAGTAGATTTGAAAGATTCCACCAAATCGTGCGGCAATTTGCGGATAAATCCTACCGTATCTGATAAGAGAAATGGAATATTATCAATCACCACTTTGCGCACTGTAGTATCAAGCGTAGCGAATAGCTTGTTCTCTGCAAATACTTCCGATTTACTTATAGCATTCATGATGGTGCTTTTCCCCACGTTGGTATAGCCCACCAAAGCCACGCGTATCATGCTTTCGCGGTTGCTGCGCTGGGCGGCAGCCTGACGATCGATTTTATCCAGACGCTCCTTCAGTAAAGTGATTTTATCGCGCACTACACGACGGTCGGTTTCAATCTCCGTTTCACCTGGTCCCTTCATACCGATGCCCCCTTTTTGCTTGGAAAGGTGGGTCCACATTCGCGTGAGTCGAGGCAGTAAATATTTGTATTGCGCCAGTTCCACCTGTGCTTTGGCATTGGCGGTTTGTGCGCGCTTGGCAAAAATATCGAGGATGAGGTTGGTGCGGTCGAGGATTTTTATTTCCAGTACCTTCTCAATGTTCCTGATTTGTGAAGGAGATAGCTCGTCATCAAAGATGGCAAGTTCAATTTTTTCTTCCTTCACAAAAAGCTTGATTTCTTCCAGTTTTCCTTTACCTACATAAGTGGTGGAATCCGGTCGCGGCAATTTTTGCTGAAAGGTTTCTACGGTGTATGCACCGGCAGTTTCGGCCAAAAAAGCCAGCTCATCCATATATTCCTGAGCATGATGCTTCGAATACTGATCAGTGATAACACCAATCAATACGGCTCTTTCGGTGCCTTTTGTCTTTGTATCAAAACCTTTTTTGGCCACGTTTTATTTTTTCAATGTTTGGAGGTAAGCAGCAATAGCGTCAATGTCTTCGGCTTTCATTACGCCTCCGTAAGGAGCCATGCCGTTTCTTCCGTTGGTGATTACATTTTTCGCCTCTTCCTGGCTTAGGGTTGAAGTCGAGAGGTCGGAAGCTCCGCCCATAGCCTTTTTACCATCCTCACCATGACAAGACGTACAGTTAGCATTGTACAATTCCATGCCCAGTTTAGAGGCATCGGCCACTTCAATTTCTTGGACAACGGCTTTTTTCTTGGCTACTTCAGATAGGCCATAAGCGACGAAGAAGCATAAGAAAGAAAGGGTGATTAATACTTTGCTGTGTTTTTTTGAGCCTATGATGCCTAGTGGGATACCAGCGGCAACGATGCCTAGTTTCACCCAGAAGAGCGTATGGAAATTTGCATCTTTCATTACAATGAGAATGATACCCAGCACCAGGAAAAGCATGGTGATGACCATTTCAATCATTTTTGTTTTTGCACGGTATTTATCAAAAGCTTCACTGCTCTTGAAAATCAGGATTACCTTAATCAGCATAGAGATGACGAAGAGCAGCACCAATACCATGTGTGCTTTACTGAGAATGTTGAAACTATCCATTATATGAGTTTTTTAAGATGAGCAAATGTAAGAATCTTCTTTTAACTTTAGCCTCATGAACTTAAGCGTATTTTCCGACGAATATTTTATGAAGCAGGCGATGGTGGAGGCTCAGCAGGCTTTTCATGAGGATGAGGTTCCTGTGGGGGCTGTCATCGTTTGTAAAAATCAAATCATTGCCCGTGCTCACAATCAAACCGAGCAGCTGAATGATGTTACTGCCCATGCCGAAATGCTGGCCTTTACTTCAGCCGCTAATTTTTTGGGTGGGAAATTCCTTAACGAATGTACGCTCTATGTTACATTGGAACCTTGTTGTATGTGTGCCGGCGCAGCCTATTGGACACGTTTGAAACGTGTTGTTTTTGGTTCTTCCGACCCCAAAAGAGGCTATAGCCTGGTGAGCCTTGATATGTTGCATCCTAAAACTGAAGTCAGTCGTGGAATTCTCGCAGAGGAAAGCCGGCAACTCCTTCAATCTTTTTTTGAGAAGAAGCGCTAAATCCCTCTTCCTTCCTTAGAAGCAGCGCACTCTCCCAGTACAAAGGGAGACGATAGATTTTATTTATCATTTTTTAAATCTTATTTGCTCTGTTCTTCCTTAACTTTGATTCAGAATTTTTAAAACAACTTATATGTACCCAGCAGAAATTGTACTTCCGTTAAAACAAGATCTCACCAGTGCAGGCTTTGCCGATTTAAGCACTGCTGAAGACGTAGATAATGTAATCAATTCAGGTAAAGAAGAAACTGTTTTGGTTGTGATCAATTCAGTATGCGGCTGCGCGGCAAGAAATGCGCGTCCGGCTGCGAAACAAGCAGTGCAGACTACAGGCAAAAAACCAAGCAAAATCACTACTGTATTTGCCGGTTTTGATACCGATGCAGTAGCGCGTGCCCGTCAGTACATGCTGCCTTACCCTCCATCATCACCATCAATTGCCCTCTTTAAAAATGGCCGCTTGGTGCATATGATCGAGCGTCATGCGATTGAAGGTCGTCCGGCTGAATTGATTGCCGATAACCTGGTAGCTGCTTTTGAAGAGTATTGCTAATTGTTCAGGAGAGATTGTTGCAGGATCTTATCCATTTCAGAATAGACTTTTTCCATCAAGGACTCCACATCTTTTTGTGTGAGTCCTTTTGTTTCTATAGGGTTTAATACCATCATTCTACTGCGACCCGGCCCGCCCATGCTATGGAATAAGCCTTTACCACCTTCCAGTCTTTTATAATTATCCAGGAAAACCAAAGGGACTATTGGCACTTGTTCCTGTACAGCGAGTTTGAAAGCACCACTTTTGAAAGCCATCATCTTAGGGGCATTTTTCGATCGTGTGCCTTCAGGGAAAATCAGAATATTGATCTCCTGTTGCAACTTGGTGCGGCATTCTGTGAGTGATTCCAACCCGGAAACCAAACTCTTCCTGTCTACCGTAATATTCATCCCCCTAAAATTGGTTTTGAATAAGGGAAGTTTTGCCAGCTCTCGTTTGGCGAGGAAAGCGAAGTGTTGCGACAAAAGAGTGTAAGGCACCACGATATCCAGTTGTGACGTGTGATTGGCTACCATGATAAAGCCTTGTTTTTCGGGGAGCTTGCCCTTTATGATTTTTTTCGGGAAGATGCCGATAGGAATCAAAATGCTCCATGCCCAGCAGCGGTAAAAGACATTATAGGTAATGTCATAGCGCTTTAGAATAAAAATAGTGAGGTAAACAAAAGGAAAATAAAATAGGGTGGTGATGATCATTACGATCAGGAACCATATTTTCCATATGAGAGAGAGGATTTTCATCTAAAAAAGAAAAACCTTCCAATTCTTTCGAATCAGAAGGTCTCTATCTTTTGCAAGAATTTTATTATTCAGCTACAACAGATACAAAAGATCTGTCGCCTTTTTTCTTCTGGAATTTAACTACTCCAGCAGCTAAAGCAAAAAGGGTGTGATCTTTACCGATACCTACATTCAGGCCCGGATTGTGAACAGTTCCTCTTTGTCTAACCAGGATGTTTCCAGCGATTACTTTCTCGCCGCCAAATTTTTTAACTCCAAGTCTTTTCGACTCTGACTCTCTACCGTTGGTGGTGCTACCCGCCCCTTTTTTATGTGCCATGGTCTTTAGTTTTTAATGTTAATGATTACTTTAAGTTTATGCCTTCGATCTGAACCTGGGTGAATTGCTGACGGTGACCGTTCAGTTTCTGATACCCTTTTCTTCTCTTCTTTTTGAATACATAAACTTTGTCTCCTTTTACGAGTGGAGTAACTACTTTAGCAGTAACCGAAGCACCGCTTACAGCTGGGGCGCCAACAGAAATCTTCCCGTTATTATCAACCAAAAGAACTTTGTCGAAAGTAAGTGACTTACCTTCTTCTGCTCCAAGGTGATGTACGTAGATCTGCTGATCTTTTGCAACTTTGTATTGCTGCCCTGCTATTTCTACAATTGCGTACATTTTTTCGCGTTTTAAAAATTAAGGGAGGCAAAGCTAAGAAAATAAGCTGAACAAACAAATAGATTTTAAAAATCCCCTAACTTTGCTTCATGAACACCACCATTAAGATAGAAGGCATGACTTGCAGGCACTGTATGGCCCGTGTTTCGGAATTGCTAGGGCAGTTTGTGGAGGCAGGGACTTTCAAAGTGAATTTGGATCAGGGCAATGTTGAGATCTTCAAAGCTGATCACGCTACCGTTGAAAAGATAAAAACAGCAATCAATGAAGATGGAATTTATAAAGCGCTTTAGTATTCTATTGCTTTTGCCGTGCCTTTTGTGGGCTTGTGGCGGAGCATCAGTCACAGAAGTTAAAAATGTGCAGATGAGCATAGAGGGCATGTCCTGTGCGCATAGTTGTGCTCCGGCAATCCAGGAAAAGCTGAGCAAGGCTGAAGGAGTAGTAAAAGCCATTGTAAATTTCGATTCCAAGAGCGCTTATGTGTCCTATGATGCGGCGCAAACCAATCCTGAGGAGCTGAAGAAACTGGTGGATGGACTTTATGAGCAGGCATATACGGTTACCGGATACAAGGAAATTACCGCATTACCTAAAGACAGTATTCAATGATTGGCTCCCGACAGGAAAAACGCTTTCATCTTTTTAGCTTATTAACCCTCATTTTCTCTTTATTGGTAGTCCTCGCCGGAAGCTTGGTCAAGGCCACTGGTGCCGGTATGGGGTGCCCCGACTGGCCGAAGTGCTATGGTTATTGGGTGCCGCCGATGGACGAAGAACAGGTGCAATGGCAGCCTGGAAAGATGTTTGAGAATGGCCAAATTATTATTCACGATAATAAACTGCTGGTGGCGAAAGAGGATTTCAACCCTTCCGATTCTTTTGATGAAAGTCAGTGGGAACAATACAAAAAGCACGATTACGCAATATATAAACCTGAGCACACCATTATTGAATATGTTAACCGGTTGTGCGGTGCAGTGCTTGGCATTATGGCGATTTTCATGTTGTATTTTGCCGTGAGGATAAGGAAAACTAATTCATGGATATTATGGGGCAGCATTATAGCTTTTGTGCTGATTCTATTTGAAGGGTGGTTGGGAGCAAAGGTTGTGGATTCAAACCTGAAGCCACTTAAAATAAGTGTGCATTTGTATTTTGCCTTTTTAGTGCTCATTGCAGTTGTTTTTGCCCGCTCAAAAGCGTTTGCGCCGATCGAACTGAAAACCAGCAGATCAATGTGGATTTACCGTTTGCTTATCCTGTCCATGCTGACTTTGCTTGTTCAACTGTATCTTGGTGCTAATGTAAGGGAGATGAATGATTACTCAAGGTTGGGCAATGAAAGCAGGGCTAGCTGGTTGGAAAAAGCCGACTGGGTTTTTCTTATTCACCGGTCTTTTACATGGCTCTATGGCGGCATAGCACTCACATCATGTTATCTGCTGTATGATGCTGGAATCAGGACTTTCGCTGTGAAAGCAATTGTTGCCTTAATCTTTCTGAATATCCTCACTGGTGTTGTGATGGGGTATTTTTCAGTACCACAATTCGCTCAACCAGTGCATGTGGTGCTGGCTTCCGTCTTGCTTGCCTATACGTGCATCCTTTTGTTTGGGATTAAGGTCAGTCGCCAAACTGAGCGTGAATAGCCCCTGCAAGCGTTCCGCCGGCACTTGTTTTTACACATACCAGTTTTGAGGGAGAACCCTCGTATCCAATGGTACCTGCATAAATTCTTCCTGTATTGGACATGGCGGGGGAGGATGTACCTACGTCACTGCCTAAATCAGCTTGCCAAATTATTTTCCCAGTGTTAATGTTTAGCACATGTAGCCGGTTCCATCCTGGCGTTTTTCCCGGACCATTATTGAGCAGTTCCGATGCGAAATACACATTGCTGTCGTTGGCAAGAACCGGACAGGTGTAAATTTCACCAAAGGAGCTGTCGGCCCATACAACTGCATTTCCATTCTTGTTCACCTTGTAGAACGCAGAGGGGTTATTGTGATTCTTTCTTCCCACGTAAATATTGCCTTCGTGATCCAAAGCAGGCGTCCCTCTCTGATAGCCTGTGAATGGCGCATTGTATTTCCAGTTGAAGCTTCCATCTGCTGAATTGATGTTGTATAACCATGTGTCATAAAAAAACACAATCTTTGATTGATCAGCTGACGCAAAGGAAGGATTTGAAAAGGCATCGCCGTTTTCAGTGAAATTGTCGGAAGGAATGTAACTCCATCGTTTTGTCCCTGTGGAATCATAAGAAACAAAGGCACCAAAATTTACCAGGTAGATATTTCCATTGATATCTAAAATCGGACGGGAAACACCTCCTGTCATGTCCTTCCGCCAGGCTTCGTTTCCGTTACTTCTGTTAATCGCGTAAAAACTATTTCCCTGGATATAAATATGTGTGCCGGCTGCAAGTTCGTATGCCCCTACATCCTTGATCTCAGATCCGCTTGCAATAAGTTTTTTCCATCGGAAGGTACCGCTGTTGTTGAGGGAGTACACGTATAATTTAGACTGGCTCATATCTCCGTATTTGCGGCCTTCCTGTACTGTGAAGTAAATGTTGTTGTCGCTATCGAGCGCAGCGCTGCCGCGCACTTCGCTTGAATCAAGCGCATATTTCCAGATTACATTGAGCTGCAGGTCGAACTTGTAAAATGCATTATCACTGCTTACATCAGAAAACAATTTTTTTGAAGTTCCAATGTAAAGGAAATCGTCCTTTATGATGGGAGAGTTGTAATCGAAACCTGTATTTCCAGGCTGAAAAGTATGTTCAATATAAAAGGTGTTGTTGCCACTGTTGTTATTGTTGTTATTGGAATTGCTGTTACTGTTGTCGTCTCCTGTTTTTTCTTTTTTACAGGAAATGGCAATCAAAATCAGACTGAAAAGGAGTATAGCGGAATATCTCATGAATGAAAATTAGGTATGCTTTATACCTGAAATTTTCAAAATAGGTTAGTTCCATTTAAAAGTCTCTATCATCTTTTTTACATCATCTTTAATGTAACTGATGACAGGAGCTATGGAATCATTGTTTGGCGAATGATAGAAATAAAGTGCTCCACGGAAAAAATGATGCGTACTGTCGGTAATAAAAAACTGAATAGGTGTTGCAGTTTTGCTGCCATTGATGTGAAAAACGGTTGCGCTCACATGCCTGTCGGGAAAAACATACACCGAATCGTCAATGGATGAAGCCATCTGGATGTGTTTTTCTTTTCTGCGGTGTTCATCATCAATGAGTTCCTTCAGATCGTTTTTCACGGGTAGGTATGTCAGGTGGAGTGTGCCTTTCCATTGAGGATATTCAATGTTGTAGTAGCAATGAACTGAATCTTTTAATGATATTTTGGCAACTGCGGCAATATCAAATTCAAAAGCACATGGAGATTGAAAATGCACATATTTTTTTTCGGGGAGAGTAATGTGAAAATAGCCTTTTGGTTTTGGAATGGGATCATCGCCGCACCCGCAAAGGATACTTACAAGAGCAATCAAGAATAGTAATTTTCCCATATAATTATTTTGAATCGGGAGGCATTGTAGCTTTGATGCTCACTATCCTTCGTTTGTCCATACTGTCAATCTTGAAGCGGATGCCTGCAAATTCAATCACTGCGTCTTTTTTAGGAAAAACCCCTGTTTGTTCGAGGATGAATCCTGCAATGGTATCAGCTTCTCCTTTCGCGGCTTCAAAAGCCTCTTCGTCAACTTCAAGAATACGATACATATCAATAAGCAAAGTCTTGCCATCAAAGATGTAATTCTTATCGTCGAGCTTGGAATAAACAACATCTTCATCATCGTATTCGTCGCTAAGGTCACCCACAATTTCTTCAATAATATCTTCCAGTGTGATAATGCCTGATGTGCCACCGTATTCATCGACAACAATAGCCATGTGCATTTTCATTTCCTGGAATTCTTTCAGGAGATCATCAATTTTCTTGCTCTCCGGAACGAAGAATGGAGGACGCTCCAGTTTCTTCCAATCGAAATTTTCTCCTTCATTCAAATAAGGCAGTAAATCCTTTACATAGATTACGCCAGTGATTTTATCAATATTGTCCTTGTGCACAGGAATTCTTGAAAATTCTGAAGTTTGGATTTCCTTTACAACAGCGGGCAGCGAAAGATTTTCGTTCAAAGAAATGATATTGGTGCGTGCTGTCATGATTTGCTTCACGTCGGTATTCCCGAAAGATAAAATGCCCGATAAAATCTTTTGTTCCTGTTCAGATGCTTCTTCGTTTTGAATAAGATCATGCACCGCAGAAAGCTCATCTACAGAGATGTTTTTTATTTTCTGTTCTTTCTTTTTCTTGGAGCTGAATAAAAGTAGAAAAGCCGAAAAAGGCTTCAGCACAGTAATCAGGAAACTCATGGGAGTAGCCATGAACAAAGCAATTTTATCGCCTTTTTTGGTGGCCAGCACCTTAGGGATAATTTCCCCGAAAAGAATGAGTAGAGTACTAATAACAATGATTTGTACTACAGTTGGAATAACATTGGCAATGCCAATGCTGTCGAGATTTCCTATAAAAGCAGTAGATACAAAAACGAAGGAAATATGAAAAAAGCTATTGGTGATGAGGATGGTAGCCAGCAGTTTTTCCGGATTTTCCAGCAGTTTTTTGATTGTTTTTCCTGTTTTGTGGTTACGCAGTTCAAGTAGTTCCAGACTTTTCTTGTCCATGGAGAAGAAGGCTACTTCTGTAGAGGAAATCATTGCTGCACCAATCAGCAATACTAACATACCAATGAACATGAGTGACATAGAAATCACTGCCGGACCGGTAGTCAATAAGTAAATATGAAGGGAAGTGCCTATATCTCTTAAGTTTTAAAAAGGAAGGTCTCCCAGATCTTCGGGAGAACTTTTATGGTTTGTTGGTTTTTCAATGGGAGCTTGCGATGCAGTATCTTCACGTTTGCCGCCAAGCATAGTCATGTTGTCGGCAATTATTTCGGTGCTGTATCTTTTTACGCCGTCTTTATCGTCCCAGGAGCGGGTTCGGAGTTTCCCTTCTACATATACCTGGCTTCCCTTGCGTAAATATTTCTCGGCAATTTCGGCGAGTCCGCGCCAAACCACGATATTATGCCATTCGGTTTGTTCTATTCGGTTACCGTTTTTGTCTTTGTAAGTTTCACTGGTGGCAAGAGTAAAATTGGCAACAGGTACGCCTCCTTCGAGGTACCTTACTTCGGGATCTTTCCCAAGGTTTCCAACTAAAATTACTTTATTAACGCCTGCCATGTCTTTATTGATGAGGAAGATACAAATTTAGCTTTTTGCGGATAAAATCGGCAATAATTTTGGGAACGGGCAATTCTTTTAACTCTTCATGAGTGACCCACATGCCCTTATTGCCGCTGTTGATTTTCACAACATAAAAGCTGAAATAAATATTCTGGTGGGTGAGCAGGTGTTTCTCTGTCTCACTGAAAAACAGCACATCTTTTTTATTGATGTGGAGTGCTTTCAAAGGCTGGTCGATTTTTTCCGCTGTCTCAAGATGCGGAAATTCATACATGCCCTGCCAAATGTCCTTGTTTTCTCTTTTTTGAATGAGGATGCGGTTTTGTGCATCAATGCTGACTTTATAATAAAAATAGCGATCGCGTTTTACAATCTTCTTTTCTTTATAGGGAAGTACTTCCACTTTATCGTTTTTGAAAGCGTAACATTCATTTTTAAAAATGCAGCTGCTGCAATCCGGATTTTTAGGTGTGCAGTATAAAGCACCAAATTCCATGATGGCCTGGTTGAAAGCAGCGGGATCATTTTTAGGAATCAGGGTATGCAGGTGATCCATGAATTTCCTCTTTCCTGTATTGGAATCAATAGCTTCATGAAAGCCATAAATCCTGGAAATTACCCGGAATACGTTGCCGTCCAAAACAGGATAAGGCAAATCAAAAGAGAAGGAAGCAATGGCTGCAGCAGTATATTCTCCAACACCTTTAAGTTTTAAAATATTTTTGTGATCGGAGGGGAAAGTTCCTTTGAAATTGGTGACAACCATTTTTGCCGCAGAATGCAAATTCCTGGCCCTACTGTAATAGCCAAGTCCCTGCCACTGCTTCATCACAACGTCTTCTTTCGCATTAGCCAATGCCACCACATCAGGAAAAGCAGTTACAAATTTTTCGTAGTAGGGTAAACCTTGTTCAACTCGGGTTTGCTGGAGGATGATTTCCGACAGCCATATTTTATAGGGATCCCGTGTATTTCGCCACGGCAAGTCCCGTTTATTCTGATGGTACCAGGAAATAAGTTTGGCCGAAAACATGCTCTAAGATAGCAGTAATCCACAGCTTCAAAAAAAATGGGTGAAATTCCTTTTTTACAAAAGACTAAGATTGAATTACTTACAAAGAAAAAAAAACAGCAAGTGTTTTTGTAGAATGAATTAAAAATGTAAATTCGCAGCCCTTTAATAAAGAACTAATTGATTATTGAGATATATAAAATTCAGCAGACATGACAAAAGCAGACATTGTAAACGAAATCGCAGACAAGACAGGAATCGAGAAAGTTGCAGTACAGGCAACAGTTGAGGCAATGATGAAATCTATCAAGGCTTCTTTATCGAAAGGAGATAATGTATACCTGAGAGGTTTTGGTTCCTTTATCGTGAAGAAAAGAGCACAAAAGACAGGAAGAAACATCTCTAAAAACACAACCATTATTATCCCAGAACACAATGTGCCGGCTTTCAAACCGGCTAAGGTTTTTGTGGAGAAAGTGAAGATTACTTCAAAAAAACCAGCACTAAAGTAGTTAATGAGTTCTAAGCAGCTGATAGTTGTTGTAAGCGCCATTGCGGCGGTCGTTCTTTTATATTTTTTACCTGTTAAGAGCTCTTCTGTTGTACCAGCAGAAATTGCTAATACAGCAGCACCCAAGTCGGCGGATCAAAAGATTGATGAAGCCCTGGCCGCCATGCAGGTTAAGCCCATGGATGGAATAAAGCTGTTGAAGGAAGTGCTTCAGGAGGATCCAAAGAATGTACGGGCCCTGGAATTGCTGTCGATGATGAGCCTGCAAACCGGCCAGCACGATAAGGCAGTAGTTTACCTCGAGCGTTTGAACGAAGTAAAACCGAGCTGGGAAGTACAACGATTAGTGGGCGATGCTTATATCGCATTAAAAGACACGGCGAAAGCCAGGAGCATTTTTGTTAAGCTGTACGAGTCAGCTCCCGATCAAAAACAAAAGGAATCGGTACAGCAAGTTTTAAAACAATTAAAATAATTTTTTATGCCAAGCGGAAAAAAAAGAAAAAGACACAAGATGGCTACACACAAACGCAAAAAACGTTTGAGAAAAAACAGACATAAGAAGAAGAAATAGTTTTCTTTTTCAAGTTTTTGAATGTGTAACCAGGTGTGGCCCATCCGGCCATACCCTAATCTATTAAGAAGTTGTGAATGAATTAATCATCAATTCTTCTCCTTCCGAAGTAGTAATCGCAATTCTAAAAGACAAAAAGTTAGTCGAGCTTCATCGCGAGTCGAAAGACACCAAGTTTGCTGTGGGGGACATCTATCTCGGGAAAGTACGTAAAGTAGTTCCTGGTTTAAATGCCGCCTTTGTTGACGTTGGGTATGAAAAAGACGCTTTTTTGCATTACTTCGACTTAGGTCCTCAGGTACAATCGCTCAATAAGTATTTGGCGAAAGTACGTGAAGGAAAGGAGAATACAAGCAATTTAATGTACTTCAAGAACGAACCTGATATTCAAAAATCAGGATCTATTTCTGAAGTCGTTAAACCCGGTCAGGAAGTGATGGTGCAGGTGGCTAAAGAGCCTATCTCTACTAAGGGTCCGCGTATCGGATCCGAAATTTCCATTCCCGGAAGATATCTGGTTTTAGTGCCGTTTTCTGATCGTGTTTCAGTATCGCAAAAGGTGCGTGATTCCAAAGAAAGGGAGCGACTAAAACAAATTATCCAGAGTTTAAAGCCCAAAAATTTTGGGGTGATCATACGTACCAATGCAGTAGAAAAACCTGCTGCCGATCTCGAAAGAGATCTTAACGACGTTTTGGATCGCTGGAAGAAAGTCCACGAAAACTTGAGAGGCGCAAAACCTAACGACAGATTGTTGGGTGAACTAAGCCGTACTTCGTCTATTTTGAGGGATTTGCTTAACAGCTCTTTCAACAGCATTTGGGTAGATGATGAATATGTGTTTGAAGAGGTAAAAGAATACCTCATGGACAAGTCTCCAGAGTCGGTTGGTTTTCTGAAATTATACAAAGAACGTCTTCATATTTTTGAGCATTTTGGTATTGCCCGCCAGATCAAGACTTCCTTCGGGAAAACGGTAACGCTGAAAAGCGGTATTTACCTGATCATCGAGCATACTGAGGCAATGCACGTTATTGATATCAACAGCGGTCACCGTTCAAAAACGGAGATGAGTCAGGAGGAAAATGCCCTTGCGGTAAACCTTGAAGCTGCAGAAGAAGTAGCGCGTCAGCTGCGCCTGAGAGATATGGGCGGTATTATCGTGGTGGATTTCATTGATATGAAAAATCCTAACCACCGTAAACAGCTTTTCCAGCATTTGCGAGATAACATGAAGGAGGATCGTGCGAAGCACAGCATTCTTCCACCAAGCAAATTTGGGGTAATTGAAATTACCCGTCAGCGTGTTCGTCCGGCTACCGACGTAGTGACCGATGAAAATTGCCCAACCTGTCGTGGCACTGGTCATGTTCAACCTTCCATTGTTTTGATGGATAAGATTGAAGCTGACGTGAAATATATTTTCAAGGACCTCAAGAAAAAACATGTGATCATTACTGTTCACCCATTTGTATCTGCTTACCTTACTAAGGGCTGGTGGCCTATCCGCCGCAAGCTGGCCAGCAAGTATGGAGGGAAAGTAGAGGTGCAGCCTCTGGATTCCTACGATTTGATCGAGCTGAGGTATTTCGATAAGGAAGGTGTGGAAATCGATTTGAATTAGAATTTCAAGCCATGAATATTTTGAAGCAAGCTCCAAAGGCTTGCTTCTCTTTTTTGTACTAATTTTATCTCTATGGAAAAGAAGATTTACACTTTCACCCAGGCCCTCCAGAAAGCCCAGAAATACTGTGCTTACCAGGAGCGTTGTCAGGAGGAGGTGCGCGAAAATTTGTCGGGTTTGGGCTTAGAGGAAGAAATTATTGAAGCTGTGTTGGCTGATCTTATCAGCAATAATTTCCTTAATGAAGAGCGTTTTGCCTGTGCCTATGCCCGCGGAAAATTCAAAAACAATGAGTGGGGCTGGATTAAAATAGAGAACGAACTCCGTCAGCGTAAGATTTCTTCTTATTGCATTGCGAAGGCAAAAAATGAAATTAATGAGCAGCTTTATCAGGAAACAATTGAAAAGCTGGTGACCAAAAAATTAAAGGAGTTGAAGGGTGAAAATCCCTATCAGCAAAAAGTGAAAGTTTGCCGATACCTTATGGGCAAGGGCTTTGAAATGGATGCGGTAATAAAGGAGCTCGATTTATTTTTAAAGTAGAGGAAACTTTTTGCAATTCTTAACGTTTTAATTTTACTTTTTATAAACTAAATTAAATCGAATATGAAAAAACTGCTTTTTGCTTTTGGTGCGATGGCACTGGTTTGCTTGTCTTCCTGTAAGAAGGAAGATGAAAATGACGATGATGACGACGTTGTTGTAGAAACAACGGTTGCGCAGGATAAGGCGAGTATCGCTGCGGCACAAAATGCAATGATTTCCTGCGTTAAAGCCTTGCACGATGGTAAAGGCGTTCAGGCCATGGTTGATTTCTTCAACCTTACCAATGGTGATGCACTCGATACAGCTTTCGTAAAGCAAATGCTCGATAGTCTTCCAAATGTACTGCCGGAAGGAGTGATGAGCGAAGAAGAAGGTTTTGAATTTGATTCTGCGGCGGGAACTTACTCATACAGCAATACTACCAAGCAATGGACGTATGCCAATACGCCAACTGACAAGATCATTGTCAATTTCCCTTCCAGCAAGAGTCAGGTGTCTAACGACGCTAAATTCACTGCTACTAAGTTTGAAACTATTCAGCTGATTGATGGTGTTGATACTACCATGATGCCGAAGAGCGGTGCAGTGACACTGGCTTTGAATGGTTCAAAAACTTTGGAGTTGAATCTTGTTAACATCGACTATGCTAAAGCAGGCGACAGCTATATTCCTGTAGCTATTGAAGCTAATGCTTACATCGATCCTTACCTCATTACGTTGAAAGAAACACGCGTGGGTACTACTACCTTTAAAGTGGAATTCGATATGTCGAACAGCGGTTCCTGTGCATACAGTGTAGATGCTCAGGTGGATCTTGCTCATGATGATTATGCTAACATCGCCGATGAAGATGTTACTTTGGTTAAAGGTACTTTTGGTTTCGAGGATTTCCAGGTGGATGCTAATGTGAAAGTTTCTGAAATTGCAGCTTTGGGTGAAGACCCTTCTGTAGCCGATGTTAACTCAAAATTCACTGCTGTTGTGAATTATGATGGAAAGAAAATCGGTGATCTAAAATTGTTTGAAGTGGCACCTGATTCAGTGCGATTATACATCTACTATAAAGACAATACTTATGATGATGTTGAAGCTGTATACGGCGATGATTTCAAGGATGACATGGAAGGCGTCTGGACAGATATCACTGGTCCGTGGGAGAAGGAAGAAGAACAACCAATGATGAAGCAATAATAATGTGATTAAAAACAAAAAAGGCTGTCTGCGAAGACAGCCTTTTTTGTTTTAGCTTTTCAGCGCTTCCAGCGCCTTCCTCGCTTCTGCTGCATCTTCAAAATCAATCTTTCTTTTCAGAGGGAAATACCATTCGCTTTTGAATTCAATAGTCAAAGTAGCTTTTCCTTTTTTCTCCGTGACATAGATTTTCACTATTAAATTACGGTCGATAATATCAGCGGTGGACTTATTGAAATACTTGAAAGGCAATTGAAAGATGAGTAGGAGCAAGGCTAAAACAATGTAGTCGGCCAGAACAAATTTTTCTTTCACCAGTATCTGGTAGCTTTTGATGGCCACAGCACCAGCAAGAACTATCAGCGTAAAAATAAAAACAACATTGTTGGCCCCAACATATTCAGCTCTTTCGGGATAGATGTTTTTTTTGCTCATCACAACTTCTTTTTCCAGAAGATACAGACTCTCGGTATCATTGATCTTAAAAGACTCCTGGTTTTGCAGAATAGTATTGTCGAAGTCAAGCGTGTTATCTTTGAAAAGTCCCATTTCTTTGAAAATACCAATGGCCTTCATTGTTTCTTCCTTGCTGTCGTATAGTTTTAAGATCTTCATCATCTTTTTCCCGTTGTCATTGGTGATGACAAGATCAATATGGTTAAAGCCCAGTTTTCCGCTGATGAATTTTGCGCTGGTTATATTTTTCACCGGAAAACAATCGCTCACCAATAAGGGCAAGGTCTGACGCTTAATATTTTTTAAATCCCATATCGTAATGAAGACCAACAGTGCTAAAGGATAGAAACCTGTGATGATGATCATGGTGAGAATACTCATGGTGAGCAATATATTCAAGCCATAACGCAATTTTTTATTGTCGGTAGTTTTTTCGAGATCCATTCCAAGATCCCTTTCTTCTATCATCATTCTGTCGTTGATCACCACCAGGTCCTTGTAGAAGTGGCAATACAATCCAGATTGAAGGGTAATTATTTTATCGAATGCTGTTCTTTCCACGGATAATATTAATTTTACAGCAAAAGTACGACATTATGGTTACTTCTGAACAATATAAAGCCATCCTAAAGCGCCTCGGAGAGTTAAGGGGCTATCTTTGACCTCGACAAGAAGCTCATAGAAATCCAGGAAGAAGAAGAAAAAACGCAGGCGCCGGGTTTTTGGGATAATCCAAAAGCTGCCGAAGCACTGCTGCGCCAGATCAAGCAAAAAAAATCGTGGGTAGAAGGGTACAATGAAGTGAAAGTCATGGTGGACGATCTCAATGTTCTCATGGAATTTCATGCTGCAGGCGAATCTTCTGAAGAAGAGGTGGAAGTATTGTACAAAAAAGCGCTCGATAAACTTGAGGCGATGGAATTTAAGAATATGTTGTCGGGCAGTGAAGATCACCTCAGCGCCATCCTGGAAATTAATCCGGGAGCGGGAGGGACCGAGAGTCAGGATTGGGCAAGTATGCTCATGCGCATGTACAAAATGTTTGGCGATAAATGTGGTTTTAAGGTAAACGTACTTGAATTGCAGGACGGCGAAGAAGCCGGTATAAAATCATGCAGTATAGAATTTGAAGGTGATTATGCCTATGGCTATCTAAAAGGAGAAAATGGAGTGCACCGCCTGGTGCGTTTATCACCTTTTGATGCAGCCAATAAACGCCATACCTCTTTTGCGTCAGTGTACGTTTATCCGGTGATTGATGATACGGTGGAGATACAAATCAATCCAGGTGATATTGAATGGGATACTTTTCGTTCGGGTGGTGCCGGCGGACAAAACGTGAACAAGGTGGAAACAGCGGTGCGCTTACATCACAAGCCATCGGGTATCATCATCAAAAACCAGGAATCCCGTTCGCAGCTGCAAAACAAGGAAAAGGCACTTCAGATGTTGCGCTCTCAATTGTATGAAGCAGAAATGCGCAAGCGTATGGAATCACAAGCGGTTATTGAAGGCAATAAAAAACGCATCGAGTGGGGGTCGCAAATCCGCTCTTATGTGATGCATCCTTATAAAATGGTGAAAGATGTTCGTACAGGTCAGGAGACGAGTAATGTGGGCGATGTGATGGATGGGGAGCTGATGCCTTTTGTAAAGGCTTATTTGATGGAGTATGGGGGGTAATTTCTTTACTTTTTCCTTGATGAAAAAGTAACAAAAAATCAATAGCCAAGATATGCTTCCACGCGCCTCGGCAAAAACGCGTTGCCTTCGTTCCTTGGCCGCGCTTTTTGCCTCACCTCCAGCGCTGGCCCGCATCTTGGCTCGGGCCTTCGCACGAAGTTGCCGGCCCATTCTCAAAACCCACTCTCACACTGATTCTTGTTCGTCATTGCGAAAATTTTTGTACCCAAAAATTGAAGCAATCCCATTCTCAGCTATATTTTCAATTTAACGGAGTGTGGTATGATTATTTCCACTCCCACTGCGTTTCGTCTTTATAATTTTTATTAAGCTGCTTAGAGATTTCTTTCAGTTGCGATCTCATTTGTTCAGTATTGGTTGCTGATTTTGGAATAATAATTCCTCTGGCGGTATCCAGTCGAAGGATGAACAAATCCCGTAACTCCACGATATCCAATATTTTCGTTAAGTTTATTTTTGATTCACCCAGATTGCCTTTGGAAAGCAAAGTAGTGCCATTGAATTCCAGAGTTGCTTTTTGTTCAGTTTGATTACTGTAATTTTCCTTGATGAAATTTTGATAATGTTTGTAGTAATAGCGGCTTTCCCATAGAGGGTAAATAAAAAACCAAAGTACAGCAAAAAAGAAAAAGCCAGAAGCAAAGATGAAGTCTGAATTGATTAAGGGAAAAACCCCGAGAAGCAGATATATAAGTGGAACAATAAATTTACTTTTTTTTCTTTTTGCAATTATTCTCTTTGACAATGATGCTGTGTATAGCTGATAGTGCAAATAGTCATTTTCCGTTAGCGCGAATTCAATCATCATAATCTGTTATTTATAAAAACCCCATTCCATCATGTATTTCCACACTCTTTCCGGAACGAAGTACTGCACGTTTTTTCCGTCTTTAATCGCTTTGCGAATGAAGCTGGAAGAAATATCTACTTGCGGGGCGTCTACCAGTTTTACTTTTTCATAGGTATGAAAAGCGGTTTTTTCGCAGTGTGGACGAGGGTAAACCAGCAAATCACACAATTCTAAAATGCGTTCGTGGTTTTTCCATTTATGGAAAGTGCCAAGATTGTCTTCTCCAATGATGAGAGAAAAATCATAAGCAGGATATTTTTCCTGAAGGTGGACGAGTGTGTTGATCGTATAGGATGGTTGCGCGAATTTGAATTCAATAGTGGAAGCCCTGAAGCGGGGTTCGTTTTCAATAGCCTCCAAAACCAGCTGATAGCGGTCGTTTTCGGAGAGGAGAGAAGCTTTTTCTTTAAGCGGATTTTGCGGTGAAATAACAAACCAGATTTCTTCTGCATTGGTGAATTCCAGCATGTAGTTGGCCAGTATCATGTGACCATTATGAATAGGATTGAAGGAACCGAAGAAGAGTCCGATTTTTTTCATTGGTTTTACTTCCCTTCCAGAAATTCTTCCACCACCTGCTCAGCCTTTGCACAAGCCATTTCCAGGTCGGAGTTTACTATGATGAGATCAAATAGAGATGATTTTTCCAGTTCAAGAGGCGCCTTGCCAATACGGCGGGCGATGCTTTCGTGTGTTTCGGTGTCGCGTTGCTCGAGTCGTTCGCGCAGAGATTCGATAGACGGAGGCATTACAAAAATAGAGAGCGCGCGGTCGCCAAAAGCTTTTTTGAGATTGAGTCCGCCATCCACATCCACATCAAAAATAACATGGTGTCCTTTTTTCCAGATGCGGTTGATTTCCGATTTCAGTGTGCCGTAAAAATTGTCTTTATACACTTCTTCCCATTCTACAAATTCCTCGAGTTCAATATTGCTTTTGAATTCGGGAATGGTCATGTAGTAATAGTCCCTGCCATGTACTTCTCCTTCTCGTCGTTGGCGAGTACAGGCCGATATAGAGAATTCCAGTCCGAAATCCTTCGTGAGTAGGTGGCGCACGATGGTTGTTTTTCCTGCGCCCGACGGAGCCGAAAAAATAATCAGTTTGCCTTTATAGAGATTAGAGGACATTTAAGCTTTGTTCTTTAATTTTTTCGAGTTCGTCTTTCATTTGCACCACTGCTTTCTGGATGTCGGCATCGTTGGCTTTAGAGCCTATGGTATTTATTTCACGGCCGATTTCCTGAGCAATGAAGCCAAGTTTTTTTCCCGGATTTTCTTCTTTCGCGGTTTGAATGAAATAGTTGAGGTGCGTGCTGAGGCGTACTTTTTCTTCGCTGATGTCGATTTTTTCAAAGTAGTAAATCAACTCCTGCTCAAAACGGTTTTTATCAATGTTGGCGTCTTTCAGGTCAGCAATGGCTTTTTCCTGTTTTTCGCGCACTTTAGCTACACGGATTTTATCCAGGGGCTCAAGACTTTTCAAATGTTCTTCAATGTTTTTGATGTGCAGGAAAAGGTCTTTTTCCAGTTCTTTTCCTTCCGAACAGCGAAATTGATCGAGATTGGCTAAAGCGGCGTTCACTGCCTTGATGATGTTGGTCCATTCGTTTTCATCGATTTCCTCTTTGGTGCTGCCCATTACATCGGGCATGCGGAGGATGATAGACAATACTTCTTCCGACATTTTATCGCCAACCGACGGTTCCAGTTCCTTAATTTGCTGGAAGTATTGCAATGCCAGTTCCTTGTTGATTTTGGTGCTGTTGTTTTCTGAAGATTCGATGTTGAGTGTAAAATCAATTTTACCTCGATTCAATGCTTGGGTAATAAGGTTGCGCAAGTCAATTTCCTTGGATTTGTACTGGTGCGGCATGCGCACGCTGATATCGGTTTGTTTACTGTTGAGCGACTTGATTTCCACAGTGGCGACTTTTCCGCCGAACTGCACTTCGCTTTTCCCGAAACCTGTCATTGATTTTACCATGCACAAACATAAGGGATTCCTTATATATTCCCAAAAGTAAGAAAAAGCACTTAGGCCTTGCTTTCCTTGCCTACGAGGTAAACCCCAATAAAAATAAGGATAGCGGCAAAGATGGCTGAAAACGATAAGCTTTCATCGAGCCACAGCATTGCCAATGCTGCTGCGATCAGCGGCTGAACGTAGAGATAGGAACTTACCAGTGCTGAAGATACCCAGCGCAGGGCGAGAATATTGGGGACGTAAGCCAGAAAAGTCACAATGGCCGAAGAATAAATAAAAGCCCACCATATTGTGTTGTCGAAACTATCCCAGTCGACAGCCAATGTTTCATTGTAGCCAAAGGGAATCAGCATCAGGAGTCCGAAAAGGAAAATCCATTTCATCAATGTAATGGTGTCGTATTTGGTGATGAGAGGTTTTACAAGTACCACGTAGAGTCCGAACAAAATAGAGTTCACAAAAATCATGGTATTACCATACAAGCTGGAAGAAGTGTTTTCACCTTCTTTCTGCATGATGATGAACACCGCGCCGATACAGCCCAGGGCTATGCCGACGAGTTTCATCTTTGTGAGTTTTTCCTTGAGCAAAACAGATGCGAAAATCAGTACAATAATGGGATTACTGGTCATAATGAGCGAAGCATCGATAGGGGATGTGTTCACCGCGCCCTGAAAGAAAGTGAGTTGGTTAAAGGCCGCTCCGCAAATGGAGCAGAGCACAATTTTCGACCAGTCTTGCTTCTCAATTTTTTTAGCGTTTTTCAAAAATAGTCCGGCAATCCAGAAGAAAGCTACAGCCATTACCGTACGTATGAGTACGAGTCCGCTGGGTCCCATATGCGAGGGTGATACAATTTTGATGATGACATAATTGGCGCCATACACAATGCTTACCATGGTAAGCGTGAGATGGGCGAGGGTGTTTTTCGTCATTCTATTTTTTCAGTTTCGCTTTCAGTGCTTCTACAGCGGCTTTGGTATTGCCAATGAAAATTTCATTTCCGATCACGCTTACCGGGCGTTTCAGGAAAGTATATTCTTCCAGGATGAGTTTGCGGTAATCTTTCTCGGTGAGTTTTTTATCTGCCAAACCCATGCTGCGGTATTTCATCGATTTTCTGGTAAAGAGATTCTCATAGGAACCGGCAATTTTATACATCGCATCGAGCTGCTCGGGAGTGATTTTTTCAGTCTTGATATCCTGCAGCTCCACATCCTTTCCAGGCTTTACTTCCTTGAGGATTTTCTGGCAGGTAGAACAGGTTTTTAAATGGAATATTTTTTTCATACTCAAGTTTAGGTATTTTATTCAGGATAAATACAATAATTTTAGTCTGTTTTACATTTTCATCTTGATGCCCTTAAAATTGAAATATCTTCTTGCCCTTTGCCTCTTTGTATGCAGTCTTTCTTTAAAGGCCGATCATTATTTAGGGGCCAGTATTTCCTATAAATCGCTGGGCGGATTTTCTTACGAGTACACTGTGATTACCTACACAGCGACCGATCATCCGCAAAGTGATAAGGACTTGCTGACGCTCTTTTGCGGCGATGGAAAAACGGTGGTGTTGTCGCGGAGTAATGGCACAGGAACTTTTGTCAACGCTGATATTCTGAAGAGTATTTACAAGGGGCAATATACTTACTCCAAAGAAGGAAACTATCAGGTGTATATCTCCGAGCCCTTTCGCCATACTGGAATTCTCAATATCAACGAAGGAAAATCGGCTATAAAGAAATTATTCATTTCATCTGTCTTGCCTGTTTATTCCGATCCTTCAGTATGTGTGAACAATGGGGCCGAATACCAGATGGATCCTTTGTTTTATGCTTGTCAGGGCGTGGAGTATACTACTGCTTTTGGGCTCTTTGATCCCGACGGCGACAGTTTGAGCTACGAAATTACCGACTGCAAAGGTGTGAACGGTCTCACCGTGGAAGGTTATTTTGTGCCGTCATCAGTAACGATTGATCCGCTCACCGGCATTTTCAAATGGAGCAATCCTGTGAAGGGAAGTTATGCTTTTTCAGTTACGGTGAATGAATTCCGTAAGAGTAAAAAGATTGGTGTAAGCAACATAGATTTTTTGGTAGAGGTGTCCACGGAGTTTACCACTGCGCCTTCTTTTTCTATCGATCCTCAATTCACAGTGAATGCTAATGGTAGCTATGAGAAAACGATCACCCCTTCAGATGAGCTGGAGTATGGAAGCAGTATTTCCCTTGTAGGAACGCATACTATTTCCTATTCCACCTGGAACAACACCGGCGCCACAGTAAGCAATCATCCCTTGATTACCGCTTCTTCCGTAAGTGATACCATCACCTGGACTACCCTGCCTGCGGATGGTCGAACGGCTCCTTATGTTTTTGTTCATCGTTTCAGCATTACGGAGGGAGGAAAGTTCCTGCAAAAAGATTTTGCTGTCCTGGTGCGTGTAGACGGTGATCAGGTGATAACCTGTACCGTTCCTGATATTTCAACGACGGAAGATGTGCCGCCTGAATTGTTTGATTATACGCTGGCTCCAACGCTTTTCACAGATGGTGTGTATTTGAATACAGGTTCGTCTCCCGATCAGATTTCTGTATTTATTTATGATATTCAAGGCAAGGAAATAGAAGCTTTCAGTAATTTCACGCAGCAAACGGTGTTTCTGGATTTATCGCATCTCGCAGCAGCAACCTATATTGTTGTGTTGTGGAAGGACACAACGAAAATCGTAACACGAATAGTAAAATTGTAAATATGGCCCTGATTAAAGCAGTAGAAGGAAAAGTTCCCCAGTTTGGAAATGATTGTTATATCGCTGAAAATGCCACCATTGTTGGTGATGTGGTATGCGGTGACCAATGTAGTTTTTGGTTTAACGCTGTGGTGCGCGGTGATGTGCATTACATCAAAATGGGAAATAAAGTAAATGTTCAGGATGGCGCCTGTATTCATGCTACTTACCAGAAATGTCCTACCAATATCGGCAACAATGTATCTATAGGTCATCACGCCATTGTTCATGGTTGTACTGTAAAAGACAATGTGCTCATTGGTATGGGCGCCATCATTATGGACAATTGTTTGATAGGAGAAAATTCAATCATTGCCGCCGGTGCTGTTTTAACACAGGGAACTATTGTTGAGCCGGGTTCTATCTTCGCCGGTGTTCCCGCTAAATTCATTAAGAACGTGGATCAGAAGTTACAGGAAGGCGAGATCAATCGCATTGCGAATAATTATGTGAAATATTCGGGGTGGTTTAAGTAAGTTCGTTTACTTTTTCCTTGTTGAAAATAGGATACAGGCACAGTTGTCATTGCGAAGAAATTTATTGTCCCAAAATCCGAAGCAATCCCAGGCTATTTGCAATTAATAGGAATTTTTACTTCCACAAATTCACTTCCTTCAGCTTCACTTTAGCGCCAAAGAAAATCTTAGTGGATTCTTCAAAGGATGCGGTATAATCCGAAACATAAAACTCATGTTTCGGATTATCTTTTTTGGAAAGAAGCTTTTGGTTTTTCAGTGCATCTTTTACTGAATTAGCAACGATATCGGCGCTGTTGAGAATTTTAATTTTCTCCTTTTTCTTTTTGTACACTGCTTCAATTTCCTTCTGGATGAGCGGATAGTGGGTGCAGCCTAAAATCAGTGCGTCGATGCCCTTTAAAGCACTTTTATCTAGATAAGCAGAGATAATGGTTTTACTAATGTTGTTGTTGAAGAAACCTTCTTCTATCATCGGGGCCAGGAGGGGAGTGGCGAGAGAATGTGTTTCAATACTTTTGTTGGCTTTTTTGATAGCTTTCGGATAAACCCGGGAGTTGATCGTGCCCTTGGTGCCTATGAGTCCGATGGTAGATTTTGAAAAATAGGAAGCTACATGTTCCACCACCGGATCGATTACATTCAGTACCGGAGTGTTTTTGACATGCTCCGCCGTTGTTTTTCGCGCTGCGGCAGAGGCTGTATTACAGGCAATCACAATGATCTTGCAATTCTTTTCCAAAAGGAAATCAGCAATGTTCTGCGAATAAAACTGAATATTGCTCACTGATTTATCTCCGTAAGGAACGTGAGCTGTATCTCCGAAATAAATGATTTTTTCGTTTGGCAATAACTTACTGATGGCGTTGGCCACAGTAAGTCCTCCAATACCTGAATCAAAAATTCCTATGGGTTGATTGGATGTTGCCATAATTCATTTCGGCAATTGCGGGAAATACTATTTTGTTTTTCCGGTGCCTGCAGCAGGGGCTTCTACAACAATGCCCATTTCCTTTTTCACCATGCCGGTTACATCAATGCCACCATCATAGTAAAGGGCTACGCCTGAGCTGATGTCGATGATATAAGCGAATTTGTTGGCTTTGGCCACTTTTGCAATAGCATCATTTACTTTTTTCTGAAGTGGTTCCAGCATTTTTTGTTCTTGCTCCTGCAGCTGCGTTTGTGCATTTTGCTGGATGTTATTGATTTCTTCCTGCAAGCTCATCAATTTAGCTTCGGTAGCATCTTTCAGCATTTGAGACATCCCGCCTTTTGCGATGTCTTCCTTGTATTTTTTCAAAGTTGAAGAGTATTCAGCTTCTTTTGAGGTAAGTTCAGTCTGGAAAAAAGTAAGTAGTTGCTCCAGTTGAACTTTAATCGAATCCCTTTCTGGCATTGCCATTACAATATCGGTAGAATTAACGTGTCCGATTTTTTGCTGAGCAAAAGAAGATATGTTGCAAAAAAGAGCGATGGCTAGGGTAAGGAGAATTTTAGGAGCTTTCATTTTAGTTAAGATTAATATTAATATCCGAGTTGTTTTAAAATATCGTTACTGTGTTCGTTTTTCGAGCTGATATACAAAACCGAAGTGCTGCCAGCTTTATCTATAATGAGTGTATAACCTTTGGCTTCAGCCAGCTGTTTGATGGCTGAGAAGACTTTATCCTGTATGGGTTTTACCAATTTTTCTCTTTCCCTCACCAGTTCGCCATCGATACCAAAATATTTTTCCTGGAGTTCTTCTAGTTCTTTTTCGGCCTTTTCAATTTCCTGTTCTTTTTTCAGGCGCATCTCCTGAGAAAGAAGAATTTTATCGGCCTGGTAGTTTTTATACATCTGTTCTATTGAAGCTTTTTTGGCTTCAATTTCCTTCTGCCATTCGGCCGATAATTGTTCGAGTTTACTTTGTGCAGATTTGTATTCAGGAATATGATCGAGAATATACTTTGTGTCCACGCAGCCTACTTTCTGCGCATTCAATGTAATGCTGAAGAAAAGGAAAGATATGAAGATCAGTATTCTCATTTAATTTAAAAGTGCGGTGAAGGTAAACATTTCAATGCATCACTACAAAGCTTGGTCCAAATTACCAACCGCTGAAGTTACCGCCAATCATGAAGGTAGTTTGCCAGCCCGGTTTAATTGCATCAAAGCCATATCCCATATCCAGTCCCAGTAAGCCGAACATCGGCATAAAAATTCTTACACCCACCCCTGCAGCTTTGCGGCTTTCAAAAGGACTCATCATGGATACATTGCTCCATGCCCTTCCGCCTTCCGCAAAGGCGAGTCCGAAAATAGTGGCACTAGGATTCAAGGAAATTGGGTAGCGCAGTTCCATGGTATATTTTACGGCGGCCACACCTCCGTTGACAGGTGTGATGTTTTCCTGGTTATAGGTACCTGTTGATCCTCTAAGGGAAATGATTTCACGACCATCGACGTTGAAGTTGGCTAGTCCGCTTCCTCCTAGGTAAAAACGCTCAAATGGAGAATAATCAAGATTCTGGTCATATCTGCCGAGAATACCGAAATTCATTTTAGTGTAGAGCACTAAATTGTCCACAATCTTATTGTACCATTCAGCCTGAACTTTAACCTTGTTGTATTCAATCCAGTTGAATTTCGCAGGATCTATATCAGGTAAAAAGTTAGTAATGATGGCATTCCATGGTGGCGTACCTTGTACAGTGAGGGTGATGTTTGATCCGCTTCGCGGATAAATGGGCTGATCCACGGAGTTTCTGGAGAGGACGAATTTTATGAAAAGGCTATTCGATAAACCGTTGGCCAGACTGCCAAAGCCAGAGAAATTATCAATGTTATAGAGTTGGTAAGTCAGAGAGGTTTGCAAAGTGAAGAAGTCATCCGGCTTTTTCAGTCTTTGTCCGAAACCAATCGCCGCAGTAGCTACCTGCATGTGCCCCGGCAAACCATTGTCGGAATTGGTGCTGCTATACTTTGTCCATGATCCTGAAACACTCAGTGAATTTGGTTTTTTACCACCCAGCCATGGTTCGATGAAGGAGAGATTAACGCCGCTGTAATAAGTTCCTGTAGATTGCGCACGGATACTTAGTGTTTGACCATCACCGGAAGGCAGTGGCGACCATGATTTTGGATCACTGAACCTCTTGGTGGAAAAATTATTGAAAGACAAACCTAGTGTACCAATAAGTCGATTAGCACCATAACCAGCTGAGAGCTCCACCTGGTCGGAAGGTTGTTCTTCTACAATATATTCAATATCAACTGTTCCGTCGGCCGGATTTGGCTTAGGATTCACCGACATTTTTTGAGCGTTGAAGTATTTCAATTGTGAAAGTTCTCTTTGTGAACGGATGATATCTGATCGGCGGAAGAGCTGTCCTGGTTTGGTGCGAATCTCACGCATCACCACGAAATCACTGGTTTTTGTATTTCCAATTAGTGTTACTTTATTGATACGAGCCTGCTTTCCTTCGTAAATACGGAGTTCAACATCTACAGAGTCATTTTCAATTTTAACTTCCTTTGGCTGTATATTAAAGAAGAGGTAACCATCATCGAGATAGAGTGAGCTGATATCTTGTCCGTTAGGATCCATTGTAAGTTTGGCATTCAGGTTTTGCATGTTGTATACATCGCCCTTCTTGATGCTCAATATGCGATTGAGTTCTTCGGTAGTGTATTTACTGTTCCCTGTCCAGGTGATGTTGCGGAAATAAAATTTCTTGCCTTCTTCGATATGAACGTCGATGATAAGTCTTTTTTCATTGAATTTCTTCACGGTATCGGCCACGATGCGTGCATCTCTGAAGCCTTTAGTGTTGTATTTGTTAATGATTTCAGCAAGCTCAGTGTGGTAGTCGGTTTCTGAAAAAGTACCGTCTTTGAATACATTCCACCATCTGTAACGCTTGGTTTCCTTCATAGTGCTGCGCAGTTTGGCATCGCTGAGGGCAAGGTTTCCGTGGAAATTGATATCCTGGATTTTTACTTTTTCCCCTTTGTCGACAATGATCGTAAGGTTAACCACATTGGCTTTGGCAGAATCGATGCTTTGTTTGATCTCGACCTTGGCATTGGCTCTTCCTTTTTCAGCATAATGTTTAATGATGAGGTTTTTGGTATTCAGCAAAAGGTTATCGGTGACAGGTTTGTCTTTTTGCAAATTGATTTTTTCACGCAGGTCTTTTTTATCTGTTTTGCCTACTCCTGAAAATACGTAAGTGCCAAGGCGGGGTCTTTCCTTTACCACGATAAGCAGGTTGATTCTGTTACCATCAATATTGGTGTAAAGGATTTCCACATCTTCGAAGTAGCCGATTTCCCACAATTTCTTGATGGCGCTGGCTGCCTGGTCACCCGGCCATTTAAAGACACCGCCTACATACAATCCCGACCATGCCACGATGCTGGCTTTAGGAAGGGTGCTTTCGCCTGAAACATCAATATTGTCGATGATATACTCTTGCTGAATGCTTGTGGATTGATTGATCTGTGAAAACGCGCTGAGCGAGAAAACCAGTAAAAGTGTGATGGAGAGTAAGTACTTCATTTTTTATGCTGTGATTTGCTCGCTTGTCATTCCGAATCTTCGTTCTCTTTGCTGGAAATCGATCAGGGCCTTAAAGAAATCATCTTCTCTGAAATCGGGCCATAATGTGTCGGTAAAATATAGCTCAGAATAGGCTAACTGCCATAACAGGAAGTTGCTTATCCTGTATTCACCACTGGTACGTATCATAAGTTCAGGATCAGGGAAAGGAGCTGTGTTGAGATAAGCACTGATGGTTTTCTCCTCAATTTCGTTTTGCTTCAATTTGCCGGATGCTACATCGGCACACATGTTTTTAACAGCGTTGGTGATCTCCCATTTGGAGCTGTAACTCAATGCCAGTATAAGATTGAGTTTAGTGTTATGCTTAGTATTGTTGATGGCTTCCTGCAATTTATTCTGGCATTTTTCGGGCAATGATTGAATGTTTCCGATGGTGTGTAAACGGATGCTGTTTTCATTTAGTGTTTTGGTTTCACCATTGATAGTATCCACCAATAGTTCCATAAGAGCATTGATTTCAGCCTGCGGACGGTTCCAGTTTTCGGTGGAGAAGGCGTAGAGGGTAAGATTTTGGACACCACTTTTTACGGATGCTTCCAATGCTGCACGAACGGCCTTCACGCCATTTTGGTGGCCGAAGACCCTCATCATTCCTTTCTTCTTGGCCCATCTGCCGTTACCATCCATGATGATGGCCACATGCTTTGGGACAGTGTTTTTGTTTATTTTCTCCAGTAATGACATCTGTCAATAGTGCTTTTTTAGCGGTGTAAATGTAGTTCTTTTTTCAATATTTTTTTAAACTAAAAACCCTTTGTTCAGTAAGGCTCAGTTACTATCTCTACAGATGGCTTCTTTACCCAGTTTGAAAGAAAGGGTGAGCCCCGTGAAAACGTACCAGTCGGTGTTTTTACTATTGCCCCTTTGCTTGTCTTTAAGATCTTGCGTCGACATATTGCTGCGGTTGGCCAGCTGGGCGGCTGAAGAGGAAAGTAGGGTGGGATCGACGTAGGTAGTACTCACATCATCGATGTAATCAGTAAATGTTTTACGGATACCCCATTCGGCAGTAAGTGCGAAGCGATTCATTTTTACTTTAATTCCCAGTCCGAATGGGATGGCTACCTGATGTCGGAAATATTTTTTTCGGTCGGGGAAGGCGGATGTTCCCTGCCCCTCCGTTCCCAGGGGTTGTAAATCCACCCATGCGCCGTTTAAATTGGCCTGCGGATTAAAATAAAAGTAATTGAGTCCGCCGAAAACGAAGGGGGTGATTTTACGTTTAGCGTCCTTGTAAAGTGCAAATTCATAAAAATTGAATTCCAGCACGGTTCCTACCTCTATGATTACCGAGGCAAAGGAAAGCCCTCGCCGCTGCTCAAAAACATTGTCGGAAAATGCATCATACCCTTTTACTTCGGTACAATTGATAAAGGACCGCAGTGCGTAGTGTCCATTGAGATTGTAGCGATAAAAAGCACCAACGGCGCTTTGCATTATTTTGGGGGAGAAGTGCTGGTGGTTTAATTCACCAAGATAATAGGAAGCTCCGCCGAAAATACCGACTTCCGAATAGGGCCGTATGGTAAAAGAAGAGTAACTCTTGATGGGAACAGCCATCAGTAAAAAGAGCAAAATCTTCTTGCAATTATAGAGCATAACGTGAATTCTATGCCCGTACAACGACATCAGCAGGATAAAATTGCCTAGTTGAATTTCGGAAGGTTATTTCTTCCGGTTTTAAGCTTGTAATTGATGGAAATCAAAAAGAACATATAAACGTCCTTGTCGGTGGGGTCGCCACGTTGCTGACCAGCTGCGTAATCAATGTTAGCGCCGAAATTAGGGTCAGCGAGGTAAGCAGCAGTTGATCCGTGCACGGCCTTAATGGTTTGGTTGTCAAAGTATGTGGTACTTACATCATCAATATAGTCAGTGAAAGTTTTTCTCATTCCATATTCAACACCTACCAGCCATTGTTTATCGATAGCGTATTTAAAACCGACACCCATTGGGATGGCGAACTGGAACTGACTGTATTCTTTACGGGTGGAGATGAGAGTTTGACCTTCAGTGTGAAGTGTGCGGAGCGATCTCCATGTGCCGTCCTGATTGAGGCCCTGCGGATTGAAATAAAATCCAGCGATTCCGATGAACCCGTATGGATAAAGCTCCAAATGTTTCTGCCCCTTGATACCTCTTAATCTGTAACGGTGACCTACACGTTCTTTAATCGCCATAAACTCATAACGGGCACCAAATTCCAGAATGTGGGAGCGGAATTGCAGTAAACGGTTATTTCTGTTTTGCCAGGCTGTAAGCCTGTCATCTCCCGCTATCATTCCCCAGGTAAAGTCAACTTTAACAGCCTGTCGCGGATCAAGTTTATAACGCATCCCCAGGTTTACTGCGGGACGGGTGGTGTTGATTTCAAGGTCGGCAAAATAATCTGTTCCTATATTGTTGGCACCTCCCAAATCACCAAGGAAATTAGCTATTCCAAGGCCAAAGGTTACTTCGTAGCGAAGTCTCTTCCATTGGGAATAAGTTTGAGCTTTTGCCGAAGTCGACAAAATAATAAGACTTAAAAAAGCGAAGCAATATTTCATGGATTTGTTTTTCACTTAGTGGCAAATATAAAAAAATTAAGCCATATAACGTTAAAAAAATTAGTTCCTGGTATCCAAGCCCCAACTGAGCTTATTTCGCAAGGTATTGGCAAAGGAGTGGCCCTTGATACGGACAATATTCGCCTTGAATTCTTCCTTCTCGATGATCAACTCGGTTTTCTCATCAATGCTATAATTCCTGGAATCCAGTGAGATCAGGAATTCTCCTCCTCTTCCTTCCATTGTAAGTCGGATTTTTTTTGTGTTGGGTATAATCAGCGGTCTGACATTGAGATTATGAGGGGCAATAGGGGTGATGATGAAAACACCTGATTGTGGCATTACAATGGGGCCGTTGCAGCTCAGAGAATAACCAGTTGAGCCGGTAGGCGTGGAGATGATCAGCCCGTCGGCCCAATAAGAAGCGAGGTATTCCTCATCAATATAGGTATGAACGATGATCATCGAAGAAGAATCCTTTTTATGAATGGTGATTTCATTAAGTGCAAAGTTGGTTTTACCAAATATATCTTCACCGGCATTTACTTTCACCAGGCTCCTTTCATCGATAAAATAATCACCATTCAATATGCTTTCAATGGAGCTGAGTGTGTCTGGGGAGGTGATGCTGGAAAGGAAGCCGAGGCGACCTGTATTAATGCCAATAATGGGAGTGCCGGTTTGCACCAGCAGCAAGGATTCCAGGATGGTGCCGTCGCCACCCAAGCTGCAAAGGAAATCGATGTCTTTGATCTCTTCCGGTGAGTTGAATGTGGCAGCGCTTTCAAGAAAGGAAATCTTGTCCGAAATCTTTTGAAGAAAGGGCTCATAAATACAATAGTCGATATTTTTATGGGCATCGAGGTAACGGAAAAAATCGAGAAAAATATCTTTTTTCTTTTCGTTGTATTCTTTTCCAAAGATGGCCAGTTTCATACCCACTTTTTAGTTAAATTCTTAAATAGGAGCTATAAAGCTAACATAAATCCCCGATAGTCCTTTTTTATTTACTGAATATTCCACCCGCAGAACTTTGTCGTAATAAGTGACAAAATCGAGTCCGAGTCCGTAGCCCAGCAATAAAGTGTTTCCAAGTGAATTCGTGGCAGTGTAAGTATTGTCTTTTATATAGCCCATGTCGAACAGGGCATTGATGTAAAGCTCATAATGAAAGGTGTTGAATTTTTCTAGCGTGAGATAAGGGATTTTGATGATGTGTGGTTTAATAAGCTGGTATTTAAGATTGGTTTTAAGAATCAGGAAATCGGTGCCGCTGATGAGGTAAGGTTCATAACCGCGCACCACATAATCAGGTGAAAAGCCCAGCCCTTTTGCAATATAGAATGGAGCTGAAGGAGTGGTGAATATTCTTCCGCGGAGTCCGGCAGCATAATAAAATCTCTCCCTGAATTTCCAGAATTTTTCAGCGTTAATAATGATGGAGGCGGTGTTGATATGACCCGGACTGAAGTTAAATCCTGTTTTGCGGATTTCTATATCATAATCGTAGCCGGTAAGAGGATAGTTTTTCGAATCCCGGCGATCCTTTTTATAATAATAGCGCAATGAAAGATAGGCTGCTTTATTCTTTCCGTCGATGAGGTAATAGGGGTTTTCAGCCTCACTCACTATCGTGTCCTGTACTGCTACATCATCAAAATCTAAACGCAGAGAATGCTGTTGATATAATTTCTTGCGGAAAACATATTCTAAATAGGCGTTGAATTCGGTTCGCATGATTTTGTCGTGATCCTTCATGTAAATGATCTTGTCATTGACGCTTTTGTAGTAAAGCTCATGTCGTCTTATCGCGAGAAATGAAATGTTGAGTCCATGATTTTTGGTTTTGATGAGATAGGGGATTTTATAAGTCATGCCGATTTCCTGGGAATAACCGAATTTGAGCTTAAGTTGCAGGGATTCGCGGCGGCCCCATAAATTGTATTGATTGAGGTATAAGCCATAGCTCAAACGATCCAGGGTCCGGTACTGCCACCAGTCGAAAAAATTTCTGTCTTCCACCAATGCAATGGGTTGCGGCCATAAGTACCATCGCTCTTTCACGTCGATGAGCACATTGATGGTTGATTCTTTGGTTTCAATAGTAATCTCTACAAAATTGAAGAGGGAAGTGTTGAGGAGGTTTTGTTTCGATTGGTTGATGCGGCGATTTAGATCATTCAATGTTAGTGTATCCCCGCTTTTAAAAGTTACTTCCTTTTCAATGATATAAAGTTGCGTGGTATTATTGCCGTGTACGTCGATAGTGCCAATAACATAGCGTTTTTCTTCTGTCTGACCGTAAAGCATAAAACAACAAAAAAACAAAAGTCCTGTTGCTGCAAATGCTTTAAACATTATTACATGTTGAGATAGTTCATAAACAAATCGTAACGTCTTTGTAAATCCTCATCGAAGGTACTTTGGTGATAACTTTCCTTGATGTTGTATTTAAAGCGATCGAAAGTTTGAATGATGCGTGACAAATCGATTTTATTGATTTTCAATACTACTTCCAGTTTAGTGGATTCATTGGGAGTAGAAGTAGAGCAGCTCAATATTTTACCGCCATCCGATTCTACAATCTGGGCGATGTGCGACAGGGAATAATCGTTTACATTTACTTCAAGTACAATCACACCGCCTGGTTCGTTGGCAGAAATGAGTTTCGACATGGCATAGGCTACGTCTTGCGAGAGAATGGAACCAATGTAGGTTTCTTTATCATCAAGTACCGGAATCACGGAAATTCTTGCTTCACCCATGATTTTTACAACTTCCAACACGTGGTTTTGTACTTTAACAAAAGGCCGCATGAGGGAGAGCTTCTGAATTTTGATCTCTTCACCAGTATCTTCAAAGAAATTATAAATATCGTTGTCGGAAATGAGTCCCAGATATTCTCCGTCTTTCACCAGTGCAATGTGGGAAACCCTGTATTCATCCATCATTGCAAGGGTAGTGTCGCCACTGTCCTCAGGCTTGAGGGAGGGAATGTCATAGGATATTAATTCTTTTGCTTGCACGCAGATACTTGGTTAATGGAACAAACATACTCAGTATTTTTTACTTTTGCTTTCATATTAAGTTCCATTCATGACGCGATTAAGTGTAAATATCAATAAAATAGCTACCCTTCGCAACTCAAGGGGAGGCAATGTTCCCGACGTTATTCAGGTAGCAAAGGATTGTGAAAGATTTGGTGCGCAGGGCATTACCGTTCATCCCCGACCGGATGAACGACACATTCGTTACGCCGATGTTTACGAATTAAAAAAAATCGTTAAAACTGAATTTAACATCGAAGGCTACCCTTCTGATGATTTCATAAAGATGGTGTTGGAAGTGAAAGCTGATCAGGTGACTTTGGTTCCCGATCCGCCGCATGCGATTACTTCCAATGCGGGATGGGATGCGAAAAAGAATTTTTCCTTTTTACAAGATGTGGTGAAAACCTTTAAAAGTCAGGGAATCCGCACTTCTGTCTTTATGGAAACCAATGAGGAACAGATAGAGTGGGCAGCAAAAACCGGTTGCGACAGGATTGAATTGTACACCGAAGCCTACGCTTTTAACTATCCTAAAAACAAGGAAAAGGCCATTCTTCCTTATCAGAAAGCAGCAGAAAAAGCTTTTGAAGTAGGATTGGGATTGAACGCCGGACATGATTTGAATCTGGAAAATCTGCAATACTATGCTAAGAATATTAAGTATTTACAAGAAGTGTCTATCGGTCACGCTCTGATTGCCGATGCCTTGTATTTTGGATTGGAAAATACTATTCAATTATACCTTCGACAACTGAGAAATGCAGCTGAATTATAAAGTATCCGGAGAGGGGGAGGCCGTTATTGTATTGCACGGTTTCCTGGGATCGTTGGATAACTGGCAATCGCTAATGAAAGAATTGTCTGTTAACTACAAAGTATATCTCATTGATTTGCGTAACCACGGCAAAAGTGAGCACGACAAGCACCATAATTACTGGTTGATGGAAAATGATTTGTCGGAATTCATGCTGGCACAAAATATTTCCTCTGCATACATTATTGGGCATTCCATGGGAGGAAAAACCGCTATGTTTTTTGCGGTGCAAAATCCCGGAAGAGTGGATAAACTCATCGTGGTGGACATCGGACCGAAGTATTATTCGCAACATCATCAAAGTGTTTTAAATGCGTTGAATTCTGTGGATCTGGCTAATGTGAGTTCCCGCCAGGAAGTAGAGAATCATTTAATGCAACAACTCCATGATGTGGGCGTTGTACAATGGCTTATGAAAAATCTGAAAAGGGAATCGGGAGAAAGTTTTGCCTGGAAATTCAATTTGGAAGGATTGACAAGAGAAGTGGAAAACATTGGTGAGGCTTTGCCGGAAAATGCTGAGTTTACCAATCCCACGTTGTTCATTCGTGGTGGAAGATCGAACTATATTCTTGATGAAGATATTGAGCTGATCACACAGATTTTCCCGGTGGCCCGACTGGCCACTATTCCAAAAGCGGGGCATTGGGTGCATGCCGAACAACCCGAAGAATTTTCGGCGGTAATTCATAGTTTCCTCAAAAACCACTAATTTAACCGTCTTAATTTATTGCTATTGAAAGCGCTTGTCATCATACCTACTTACAACGAAAAGGAAAACATCGAAGCTATTATCCATAAGATATTGTCTTATCCGGAAGGCTTTGAAATGTTGATTGTAGATGACGGCTCTCCTGATGGAACAGCACAAATCATCAAGGATTTACAAAAGGAATATAACAATAGATTACATCTTAAGGAAAGATCAGGAAAGCTGGGTTTAGGTACTGCTTATATCTTCGGATTCAAATGGGCTATAGAAAATAAGTACGATTTCATCTTTGAAATTGACGCCGATTTCTCTCACAATCCAGATGATTTATTGAGATTGTACCAGGCTTGTAAGGATGGCGCCGATCTGGCGATTGGTTCCCGCTACGTGAATGGGGTTAATGTTGTGAATTGGCCAATGTCGAGAGTGCTGACTTCCTACTATGGATCGGCTTATGTAAGAACCATTACCGGCATGACTATCCGTGATACTACTGCCGGATTCAAATGCTACAAAAGAAGAGTGCTGGAAACCATCGCTCTCGATGAAATAAAACTGGTTGGTTATGGCTTCCAGATTGAAATGAAATTCAGAGCCTGGAAGCATGGCTTCAACATAAAAGAAGTATCAATTATTTTTCAGGACAGGACTGCCGGTGCATCTAAAATGAGCAAGGGTATCATCAAGGAAGCCCTGTGGGGTGTAATTGTCATGAAAGTTAAATCCTGGTTTACCAAATACAAGCAAGCGAATGAAGTTCCTAATTAAAGATGCTTCCATCGTCAATGAGGGACGAATATTCTCGGGAAGTATATTGGTTGAAAATGGTTTGATTGCCGAGGTTTTTGAAGGCGATGGTTCAAATTATAAAGACGAAAACACCGAAATTATTTCTGCTGGCGGGAAATGTCTTATTCCCGGATTGATCGACGACCAGGTACATTTCCGTGAACCCGGATTAACACATAAAGGCAATATTTACACCGAATCACGTGCGGCAGTGGCCGGAGGTATCACTTCCTTCATGGAAATGCCAAACACCAATCCACAAACTACTACCGTTGAACTTCTGGAAGAAAAATTCAATATCGGTGCAAAAGACAGTCTGGCCAACTACTCCTTTTTTATTGGAGCCACCAATGATAACGTTTCTCAGTTGCTTGCGGCCGATCCTGCAATTACAGCCGGAATTAAAATATTCATGGGTTCTTCTACCGGTAATATGCTGGTAGACAATCACGCTGTACTTAATGAAATTTTCAGCAAGGCGAAGATGTTGATCGCCACGCACTGTGAGGATGAACAAACCATTAAAGATAACCTGGCTGCATATAAAGCGAAGTTCGGCGACAATATTCCTTTCGATGTACATCACCTCATCAGAAGTGAAGAAGCCTGTTACAAATCTTCTTCCTTTGCGGTAGAATTGGCGAAAAAACACAATACGCGTTTGCATATTCTGCATATTTCCACGGCAAGTGAAGTGGCACTTTTTGAGAATAATGTACCATTGGCTCAAAAAAGAATTACTGCTGAAGCATGTACTCATCATCTTTGGTTCAGTAATGACGATTACAAGGAGAAGGGGGCATGGATAAAGTGGAATCCCGCCGTGAAAACAGCTAAGGACAGGGATGCAATATGGAAAGGACTTCTTGATAACAACATTGATATTCTAGCTACCGATCACGCTCCACATACCATAGAAGAAAAACAACAAGGATATTTGAAAGCACCGTCAGGTGGGCCACTTGTACAGCATGCGCTTCCGGCGATGATGCAAATGGTGAAGCAGGGACGCATTTCCCTGGAGCACGCCATTGAAAAGCTATGTCACGCACCGGCGGTTTGTTTTTCTATAGATAGAAGAGGTTTTATCCGTAAGGGATACCATGCTGACCTGGTGATGTTGGATATGAATGATCCATGGACAGTCGATAAAAGCAATATCCTTTATAAATGTGGATGGAGTCCTTTTGAAGGAGTAACTTTTGACGCTAAAGTTTCCGCTACCTGGGTGAATGGAACTTTAGTATACAAAAACGGCTCTGTTATTGAAAACAGAGCCGCTCAGCAAATTCGTTATAACAGGTAATCTTAGTTTCCTTCTACTGGTTTAGCTTGTGAATCAGTGATGGTATTCACGTTCATGTCAATAATCTGATCGTCTTTCCAATATCCACAGTAAGTAGCGCTGGTCAGCCAGGTATATTTTCCGTAACCGTCTCTCTTGTCCATTTTCCAGTTACCAATGTATTTTCCGCCTTTCACCCAGATATACTGGCCCATTCCTTCTCTCTTACCAGCAACGAAACTTCCGAAATATTTATCTCCGTTAACAAAGATGTATGTTCCTTTACCATGCGGTTTGCCATTTACCCATTGTCCTTCATACTGGTCTCCGTTAGGGAATTTGAAAGAACCATTTCCTGTGAAACAGTTTCCCTTGAAACACTGTGCGTTTAATGCACCCGAGTATAGGGTTGAAGTAATCAGTAAAGCGATCAAAAAGACCTTTTTCATATGTGTCAGAATTTTAAAGACGCGGTTAAGATATTAAAAATACTAGACCTTCTTACGGGTAATTTTCTAATTTAGATTGCAAAATTTGTAAAAACTTTACAGATTTCTAAATAAAAGGCCCTAAAATGAAGTATTTTTTTTGTGTTCTCCTTTTTCCTTTTTTGTTTTCCTGCGCCCCTGATGAGGAGGTGGTTAATGAAATAGTACCAGCAGGGGTAATTGATACCAACACTTTTGTAATGATTATTGCCGATATGCACATAGTGGACGCCGGATCGAAATTTCAAATGTTTCCCGATAACAGGAAGAATAACCAGAAATACAGTCAGTACCTCGGTATTCTGAAAAACTATAATGTAAGCAAAGTACAGTGGGATTCAACAATGACTTATTATGCTGCCCGTCCCGAAAAGCTGGATCAAATGTATGTCCGAGTATTGGAGTTACTCAGTGAAAAGCAGGCGAAGATTAAAGAAATGAAAGATTCGATGCTTTAAGCTTTAATTTTTATAAAATCGACTTATCTCCTTTATTGAGGTAAAAACAGGAATAAACTTGTGATTGAGCCGCGCTCGCGCTTTTTCATTGGAGTAACGTGAGCTGGAGAAGGCCGAAGCACTGGTTTCCTTGGTAACGAAGGCAGGAGTGTTGAATAAAGCTGATCTCAAAGCCTCCAGTCGCCATATAATTTCAGCCATCCATCTTTTGGCTTCAATCGTTGGTGCCTGTTTATGCAGGTGTTCTGCTATACTATCGAATAGCTCCCTGAAAGAAATGTTTTCGGAAATAGCGAGGAATCTTTCTCCCGAAATATCACTGTGCATGAGCTTAATCATGATGTTGGAAACATCACGTACATCCACATAGCCATTAACGCCATGGGTGTAAAAACGAAGTCCTTTATTGACTTTCGTAAAAAGTGTTGAGCTGGATTTATCACCGGGTCCTAGTATTACCGACGGATTTACTATCACGGCATTCAATCCTTCTTCAATGCCTCTCCAAACTTCCAGTTCGGCAAGTTTTTTACTAATGGCGTAGTTGGATCTTCCTTTTTCGTCCTGCCACAGTGCTTCTTCTGTGATGAGTCCGTTCACCTCTGAGCCGCCCAGAGCAGCTGTGGAACTTACATAACACAGTTTTTTGATGTTGCATTTCAGCGCTGTGTTTACCACATTGCGCGTACCTTCAACATTTATCTTGAACATCCTGTCTTTGTCGTTTTTAAAGAAGGAAACTGCCGCTGCACAATGGTACACATAAGAGCAGTCTTTCATTCCTTCTTCAAGAGAGAGAATGTCGTTGATATCGCCTTCCATCCATTCCAGATTGTCGAGAATGTGCTGATCACCACTATAAAAGCGAATGATTTTGTGGAAGGTATCAAGATTACTTTCCTTTCTTTTCAACGCGCGTACTTTTTCACCGCTTAACAACAAATCGTAAATTAAACGTGATCCAACTATGCCGATGCCGCCTGTAATAAAATTCATGTTCGACGAAGATAAAGGATTTAGAAAAATCTTTTACCCTGCCTGAAATTAATTTTAGTTTTGCTTCGTTTTTTTAATCTGATGCTAAAGAATATTTTCCTTGTTTCTTTTTGAATTTTGCTTTTCCGGTTTCTCTCGGTTGGCAGATTCCCAATGTGAAGCAACAATGCTTTTGCCTTCGTGCTGAAACTGATGTGGAATCCATCCCTGTCCGAAGCAAAGAAGTAAATCCTATATTTGTGTTTTAAATTAGCATGATGAATTTTATTGAAGAATTGAAATGGCGCGGCATGCTGCAGGATATGATTCCCGGCACCGAAGAGCAACTGCAAAAGGAAATAACTACAGGATATGTTGGTTTCGATCCAACGGCCGATTCCCTCCACGTAGGTAATTTGGCAGCTATTATGCTTTTGAAGCATTTTCAGGTTTGCGGTCACAAGCCTATTGCACTTGTTGGAGGTGCTACAGGAATGGTGGGTGATCCTTCAGGGAAGTCGGCCGAACGCAAGTTTCTCGATGAAGCAACTTTGCGTCACAATCAGGAATGCATCAAAAAACAGTTGTCGAAATTCCTCGATTTTTCAGATGCTCCCAATTCAGCGGATATTGTCAATAATTACGATTGGTTTAAGAATATTTCATTGCTCGATTTCCTTCGGGACGCAGGAAAAAATATTACCATCAGTTATATGATGGCCAAGGATTCAGTGAAGAACAGGATGGAAACCGGATTGTCTTTTACAGAATTTTCTTACCAGCTCATACAGGGTTATGATTTCTTTTACCTGAATGATAAATACAATTGCAAACTGCAGATGGGCGGATCCGATCAGTGGGGGAATATAACTACCGGTACCGAGCTGATCCGCAGGAAGAGTGACAGGGAGGCTTTTGCCTTAACAGGTCACCTGATTACAAAATCTGACGGAACGAAGTTCGGCAAATCGGAAGGTGGTAATGTGTGGCTCGATGCTAAAAAAACATCGCCTTATCAATTCTATCAATTCTGGCTCAATTCATCAGATGTAGATGCGTTGAAATACATTAAGATTTTTACTACGAAATCAAAGGAAGAGATTGATGCTATTGCTGCAGAACATAACGCTGATCCTGGTCAGCGCGCTTTGCAGAAAGCCTTAGCGAAAGCAGTTACCATCACAGTGCATTCGGAAGATGATTACAATCGTGCGCTGGAAGCTTCGCAAATCCTCTTTGGTAAGGCCACCGAAGAAACTTTGCGCAACGTGAATGAAGAAGATTTACTGGCCATTTTTGCCGATGTTCCTAAAAGCATCGTCCCTAAAGACAAGCTGAGTGCAGGTATTGGTGTTATTGATTTCCTCACCGAAACCACTGGCGTGTATCCTTCTAAAGGGGAGGCCCGGAGGAATATACAGGGAAACGCAGTTTCATTGAATAAAGCCAAGGTTGATGAAAGCAGGAGTGTTACTTCCAGCGACCTGATTAGGGATAAATACATCATTATTCAGGCAGGAAAGAAGAAATATCATCTCGTTGTAACGGAGTAAGCTATAGCACCAGCAAATTACAACCTCTCAAATCGGAATTGTCCAATCGTCCGCTGACTTCAAACTGTCCGTTGCTATGCACTTGCCCGAGATCATCGGTAGCAATAAACGAGCAGGAATGAAGGTTGGCAAGATCAATAACATTCAGTGCACCTTTTCCCGAAGTGCTGATCTGGAATGGATCATAGGCATCCCTCACCAGAGTTTTCATCCATGACGGCGCTGTAAAAGTGAGATCGTCTTTGCAATAAGCCTGCGATAAAAGTTCGGTCATTCCATACTCGGAATGGATGGAACAGAGAAAACTTTCTTTCAGTTTTTGATGCAGTTCCATGCGGGTTAGCTCTTTGCCCCGACCTTTCATTCCGCCGGTTTCAATGATGATGGTGTTTTTCAATGGAGCCTTTATCCTATCGGCGAAATCCAGCAAGGCGAAAGTCACACCGAAAAGAATTTTAGGTTCATCGCTCCCGGTAAGGAAATGGATGAGTTCTTCATCCGGATCCAATGTGAACCCACTTTTAGGATGTTTGGAGCATTCTACAAGCTTCTGAACCATATAAATTAACGAAGAATTCTGTCGCTCCATATAGGAAGGTAGTAACCCAATGATGGCTTTTCCTTCGGGATTTCCATAAAAATGATGGAAGCTTTTCAGGAAACTTTTTTCGTAAAGCTGAATATCGGAGACATAGTGTTTTCCTGGGTTTTCAGAAGTGGTGCCGCTGCTCTGGAAAATGACTGGAGATGGGTTGGGAGTACTTACAATTTGTCGCGATTTAAAAAACTGTATCGGTAAAAAGGGAAAATCACTTACAGATTTGATGTTCTTTTTGTTAAATGAAGGAAGCAAGTCAATGAATTCCCGGTAAGTGTTGTTATTCGCATATTGATATTCAAAGACTTCAAAGGCGCAGGCCAAAAAATCCTTTTCCGATTCAACACTAAATGTTGTATTTTCAAGTTTTGAATAAGTCATCATGCGGTATACCCCGGTAAAGATAGTGCTACTTTTTGGAATTGCTTTTCTCTTCAATGCCTGCATCAAGAGAAAGGAGTTTGATATAGTTCCCGCTATTACTTTCCAGAGCTATCAGGTTTTTACTCATGTTGAAAATGGCAAAAACGTTGCTGATTCAGCCTATCTCACTTTTTCATTTCAGGATGGCGATGGCGACATTGGTTCGGGGGATGATGTGTCTCCTTCAGTATTTATAGATTACTATGAAAATAAGGGAGGTGGTTTTGTAAGGGATACCACCGTTCCGCAGTTTAAGGATTATTTTCCGAAACTCACACCAACCGGCAATAACAATGGCATTGAAGGTACTTATCTTAAGGTGATCCGTTTGCAACCTCCTTACAATTACAAAACTTCCTATCCTTATCAGTATAAAGTACTGATTAAAGACAGGGCTGGCCACGAAAGCAATACCATCGAAACACCTTCACAAAGCAAATAGACTCTTGTAGTATTTAGTTAATTGACTAGTTTTGTGCAAATTTGACCAATGGCAAGAATACTAACAGGTATACAGAGTACAGGAGTCCCTCATTTGGGAAACCTTCTGGGAGCTATCATTCCTGCAGTAGAATCGTCGAAAGACAGCGCTAATGAAACTTATGGTTTTATTGCAGACCTTCATTCCTTAACCACAATTAAAGATGCCGATCTCCGAAGAGAGAATACCTATGCGGTAGCTGCGACCTGGCTGGCCTGTGGCTTTGACATCGAAAAAAATGTGTTTTACCGCCAGTCGGATGTACCGGAAGTGTGTGAGCTGGCATGGTACCTCAATTGTTACATGTCCTTCAACCGACTTCAACTGGCGCATTCCTTCAAGGATAAGTCGGAAAATGTAAGTGAAGTCAATGCCGGATTGTTCGTCTACCCTGTCCTTATGGCAGCAGATATTTTGCTGTATAATGCGGAGATTGTTCCGGTGGGTAAGGACCAGAAGCAACATCTTGAATTTACCAGGGATTTAGCTGATAAGTTGAATTTTCAGCATCCTGATTTATTTGGTGTTCCTGAAGTAAGTTTTAATGAAAAGACAATGTATGTGCCGGGTGTTGATGGTCGCAAAATGAGCAAGTCGTATGGCAACTCCATCAATATATTCCTTCCGGATAAAGAATTGCGTAAGGTAGTGATGTCGGTGGTGACCGATAGTAAAGGACTGGAAGAAAGCAAAGATCCGGAAACCTGTAACGTGGTGAAGTTATATGAACTCATTGCCTCTCCTGAAAAAGTAGAGACCATGAAGGAAAATTACCGCAAAGGTGGTTATGGTTACGGCCATGCCAAACAGGCATTATTTGAAGAATTGGTGGGACGCTTTTCCAAAGAGCGTGAAGCTTTCAAATACTACATGTCGAACAGGGAAGAATTAGATAAAAAACTCAAAATAGGTGCCGATAAAGCCAGGAGCGTTGCTTCTGTCACCCTGCAAAGGGTAAGAAAGGCATTGGGATATTAAGGAAAATACTATGTTAAGAACAAATACCTGCGGGGAACTGCGAAGCGAAAATATCGGAAAATCGGTTGTTTTAAGTGGTTGGGTGCAAAAGGTCAGAGATAAAGGGGGGATGTTGTGGATTGATCTTCGCGACCGTTACGGACTTACCCAACTGACTCTGGAAGAAGGGAAATCGGATGCTGCTGCGCTCGCTGCTGCCCGCTCTCTTTCCCGTGAAGATGTTGTTACCGCGGAAGGCATAGTGATTGAAAGGGCTTCAAAAAATGCCAATATCCCAACAGGAGATATTGAGATCCAGGTGGCTAAACTGACCCTGCTGAATAAATCTAAAACGCCTCCTTTCACCATTGAAGATGATACCGATGGAGGAGATGAGCTGCGGATGAAATACCGTTATCTCGATATCCGTCGTACTCCTGTGAGAAGCGCTTTGGAATTGAGACACCGCTTGTCAATTGAATCAAGAAAGTATCTGGATACCCTGAATTTCCTTGAAGTAGAAACTCCTTATTTGATTAAATCCACACCTGAAGGCGCCCGCGATTTTGTGGTGCCTTCACGCATGAATCCGGGAGAGTTTTACGCTCTGCCTCAGTCGCCGCAAACCTTTAAGCAATTGCTCATGGTGGCTGGTATCGACAGATATTACCAGATTGTGAAATGCTTCCGTGATGAGGACTTGAGGGCCGATCGTCAACCTGAATTTACACAAATCGACTGTGAGATGTCTTTCGTGACCCGAGAAGATGTTTTGCAGACTTTCGAAGGTCTGATCACACATTTATTCAATAAAGTACTCAATATCCAACTTCCGGTTTTCCCACGTATGACTTATGCCGATGCTATGAAATACTATGGCTGTGATAAGCCCGATCTGCGTTTCGATATGAAGTTTGTGGAACTGAATGATGTCGTGAAAAATAAAGGGTTCCAGGTTTTTGATGCTGCTGAATTGGTAGTGGGTATTAACGCTACAGGTTGCTCGGAATACACCAGGAAACAGCTGGATGCGTTGACCGATTTTGTGAAAAAACCACAGATTGGTGCTACCGGACTCGTGTATGTTAAGTGCAATAGTGATGGAACCTATAAATCATCAGTGGATAAGTTTTACTCTCCTGAAGAACTGAAAAAATGGGCCGATGCCTTTGGGGCAAAAGCCGGTGATTTAATATTGGTATTGGCTGGCTCCGCCGATAAGACCCGCAAGGCTTTGTCGGAGCTGCGCCTTCAACTCGCACAGGAACTCGGACTCAGAGATCCTAAAGTATTTAAGCCGCTGTGGGTGATTGATTTCCCTTTGTTGGAATGGAGTGAGGATGAAAAACGCTTCTTTGCAATGCACCATCCATTCACTTCTCCTTTGCCGGAGGATGTGGCCTTGATGACTTCTGATCCCGGGAAAGTAAGAGCTAATGCTTATGATATGGTGATCAATGGAGTGGAATTGGGAGGAGGATCAGTGCGTATTCACGACCGTGGTTTGCAAAAGCAAATGTTCAGTATTCTTGGCTTTAGCGATGAAGAAGCCCAAAATCAGTTTGGCTTTCTGATGAATGCCTTTGAATATGGAGCACCACCACATGCCGGACTCGCTTTCGGTTTCGACAGGATGTGCGCTATTTTTTCGGGGAAGGATTCTATCCGCGATTTTATCGCTTTCCCAAAAAACAACTCGGGCCGCGATGTAATGATAGACTCGCCTTCATTGATAGATAGTAAACAATTAGTTGAACTAGGCTTAACAATAAATAAATAGAATGGTCCTATATTTGAAATAATGTGACTACGTATATTCCGATGGTGCCAATACGTGGTTTCACTTAAAAAAGTATCTGATATGAAACAAAATTTGTTAAAAACAAGTAAAAAACTGTAGAACCCCCAAACGCTAATGAAAAAAGTAATAGCCATATTGATCATTGTAGCGATGGCCCGCCCACTGGCTGCACAGAATGGCACTTACAATGTAACTGATGCGAACAACCTAAAGCAAGGTCATTGGGTTTACTTCAACAGAGATAAAAAACTCCCGGATTATAAAGACGATCAGAAAGTAGAAGAAGGCGATTACCAGGATGATATGAAGAATGGGAAGTGGACCCATTATTTCAATAACGATAAAGTAAAAGATGTCATCACTTATGTAAGCAACCGACCAAACGGTTATGCCATATTCTATTATCCAAACGGTAATAAAAGAGAGGAAGGGATCTGGAAAAACAACCGATGGATAGGGGAATACAAATATTACTACGAAAACGGACAAATTGCCAGTGACTGGAAGTACAACAATCAGGGAACCCGTACCGGGGTTCAGAAGTATTATCACGAAAACGGTAAGTTGATGATAGAAGGTGAATGGATAGATGGGAAAGAAACAGGGGTAATCAAGGAATACTACGACAACGGGGAACTTAAATCCGAAAAGAACTATCAGGACGGCAAGTTCGATGCCGCAACATCCAAAGTTTACGAGAGAAAAGTAATGGCAACTCCTAGTAATTCTGTTGCTAAGAAGGAGCCTGAAAATAAGGCTCCCGAAGATAAGGGAGAAGAAGGAGGAGAAGAAAAATATAAAGAAGGAGTTTTCGACGGTAACGGAATGTATCGACTCAAAGACCGCCAGGGCCGCGTTGCGCGTCAAGGATTATTTGAAAATGGCTTCCTTAAAGATGGAAAGGTTTTTCAATATACTTCTGATGGAAAACTCTTCAAAACCACTGTGTACAAACAGGGTAAAATCGTGCAGATCATCAACCACGAGGAAGCAGGCAGGTAAGTACTCCCTTTTTTAACTCTTCTCATTTATTCTTAATTTCACGCATTCGTACCAGAAAGCAAGAAAAATGCAGAGTGAATTGATCATTTACAATACTTTATCCAGAAAAAAGGAAGCGTTTAAACCCATCAATCCGCCATTCGTGGGCATGTATGTTTGCGGTCCTACCGTTTACAATGATGTGCATATTGGCAATTGCCGCACCTTTATTTCCTTTGATGTTATTTACCGCTACCTCACTCATCTTGGCTATAAAGTAAGATATGTGAGAAATATTACTGATGTAGGACATTTGGAGAATGATGCCGATCAGGGTGAAGACAAAATTGCTAAGAAAGCCAAGCTCGAAAATCTTGAGCCAATGGAAATTGTACAGAAATACACCAATGGTTTTCATGATGTGATGAAGGCCTTCAATAACCTTCCGCCGAGCATTGAACCTACTGCTACCGCGCATCTTGTGGAGCAGATTGAAACCACACAGCAAATCATGAACAGAGGATTTGCTTACGAAGCAAATGGATCGGTATACTTTGATGTGAAGAAATTCTCCGAAAGTTCCAATTATGGTGAGCTTTCAGGAAGGAAAATAGATGAGCTTTTGTCGGCTACCCGCGAAAATCTCGATGGACAGGATGATAAAAAGAGTCCGCTCGACTTTGCTCTTTGGAAACAAGCTTCTCCCGAGCATATCATGCAATGGAATTCGCCATGGGGAAAAGGTTTTCCGGGATGGCATCTGGAGTGTTCGGTGATGAGCACTAAGTATCTTGGTGAAGAATTTGATATTCATGGGGGGGGGATGGACTTGAAATTTCCGCATCATGAATGCGAAATAGCTCAAAACAAGGCGGCTACAGGAAAAGAACCTGTAAAGTACTGGATGCACGCCAATATGCTTACGCTGAATGGCGAAAAAATGTCGAAAAGCACAGGTAAGTTTTTCCTTCCTGCGCAATTGTTCAATGGGGAAAGTGAGTTGCTTGACAAGGCTTATTCGCCAATGACAGTGCGCTTTTTCATGATGCAATGTCACTACCGCAGCACATTGGATTTTTCCAATGAGGCACTTCAGGCTGCAGAGAAAGGATATAAGAGAATATTGGTTGCACTCGGTCAGCTGGATGAAATTAAGGTTGCCGATAAATCGGAAGTGGATGTTGCCTCGCTCAGTAAACGTTGCTACGAGGCCATGAACGACGACTTCAATACTCCAATCGTTGTGGCGGTTTTATTTGATGCGGTGAAAGAAATCAATCTTTTGAAAGCTGGAACAAAAACGATTTCCCGGAATGATCTTAACTCATTGAGAAAATTATTTGAAGATTTCCTTTTTTCTATCTTGGGACTTCAGCTGGAAGGCGCGGAAGGTAGTGATAATGGTCTTTCCAAAGGGTTGATGGATATCATCCTTGAGTTGAGAAAAGATGCCAAGTTGAATAAAAACTATGCGATGTCGGATAAAATACGTGACACCCTGAAAGAATTGAAAATAGCAGTTAAAGACACTAAAGACGGAGCTGAGTGGACCTATGAAGGCTAATAAAAATGATTGGATGGAAGAGGCAATGTCCTTTTTCCAGAAGTCGGAAATAGAACAAAGAAGGAGCGGCGAGGGCAATATGATGAAAAAGCTGTTGCTTTTCAAAGCATTGAAATTCGTGGTTTTCGTTGTTTTGTTTTTTTGCTCTTGTGGTCCGGAAACACCCGTTAATCCGCCGTTTGAACAGCCTGAAGTGAAAATATCTGTTCCTGAATTTTCTGCAGATTCAGCTTTTGCCTATGTAAAAAAACAAGTGGATTTTGGTCCCCGCATCCCCAATTCAAAAGCACATGATGCCTCTGCTGCTTTTCTGATCAAACATCTGGAAAGTTGTGGCCTTGAGGTTTTGCAACAAAAGGGAAGTGTAAAGGCATATGACGGAAAAGTTTTGAGTTTCAATAATATTACTGCGCGTTATCAACCCGAAAAGACAAAGCGAATTATGATATCGGCGCATTGGGATTCACGTCCCTGGGCCGATGAAGACGAGGTGAATCCTGATAAAACTTTTGATGCCGCTAATGATGGAGGAAGCGGAGTGGCTGTTATTCTTGAGTTAGCAAGGGTTTTGTCGAAAGAGAAAAAATTAAATGTAGGTGTCGATTTTGTTTTGTTTGATGCCGAAGATTATGGTAAGCCTGAGCATAAAGATTCTTATTGTCTGGGCTCACAGTACTGGGCTAAAAATTTCCCTTTGCCTGTAAAACCGATATATGGAATCAACCTTGATATGGTAGGAGATGCGAATGCGAAATTTACCTACGAAGGCTTGTCCCTGCAAACAGGGAGAAATGTTCTGGATAAGGTATGGCGCTCCGCACATGGATTGAATTTCGGTCAGTATTTTGCTTTTGAAGAAACTTCAGCAATTACTGATGATCATGCTTATGTGTACCAGTATACCAATATTCCCTGCATCGATATTATTGATCGCTCAGCAGGTTTTGCCAGAACCTGGCACCGACATGATGATAATTTGAAAAATATAAGTCCGCAAACGCTTAAGGCTGTTGGACAAACTTTACTTTACGTTTTATACACCGAATAAAAAATAAGTTTTATGAGTATGATGAAAGAATTCAAGCAATTTGCAATGAAGGGAAATGTTGTTGAACTGGCTGTTGCCGTGATTATTGGTGCGGCCTTTGGGAAGATAGTGTCGTCGTTTATCGGTGATATCATCACTCCATTGTTGTTGCAGCCGTTGTTAGAAAGCGCACATCTTAACGATATCAGGGATCTTACGGCTTTTGGTTCGGTAAAGTATGGTGTTTTTTTATCGACTTTGATTGATTTTATTCTCGTGGCCTTTGTCTTGTTTTTAGTGATTAAGGGAATGAATGCAGCCAAGAAAAAAGAAGAAAGTACTCCTGCTCCACCGCCTGCGCCAAGCAAGGAGGAAATTTTATTGACGGAGATCCGCGACTTGCTTAAAAAATAAGGAGAAATATTTCATTTTCTTAATAGATGTTTGTGCAGAGATAGTGCTTAAAAAAGTCTATTTTTAAGGCTGAAATTTGTCAGCCATGTCTTCAGAAAAAAAACTCTTCCTCATAGATGCCTTTGCGATTATTTTCCGATCGTATTTTGCATTTGGTGCTAGTCAGCGTTACAATTCAAAAGGTTTGAATACTTCCGTGATGCTGGGATTTACCAATACTCTTCTTGAAATTTTAAACAAAGAAAAACCGTCGCATATTGCCATTGTTTTTGATCCGAAGGGGAAAAATTTCCGTGAAGATATTTATCCGGCTTACAAGGCGCATCGTGATGAAACGCCGGAAGACATCAAGAAAGCTATTCCTTATGTGTATAAACTGGCAGAGGCATTCAATATTCGCGCTGTAGTGGTGGATAATTATGAAGCAGATGACGTCATCGGAACGCTTGCCAAACGCGCCGAGAAAGAAGGTTACACTACTTACATGATGACACCCGATAAAGATTTCGCACAACTTGTAACAGAAAATATTTTGTTGTACCGTCCGGCCAAAAGCGGTAATGCTGCTGAGGTGTGGGGTATTAAGGAAGTGTGCGCCAAATTTGAAGTTCAGCGGGTTGAACAGGTGATCGACATTCTTGGTTTGTGGGGAGATTCTGCCGATAATATTCCGGGGATTCCTGGCATTGGGGAAAAAACCTCCAAAGCGCTGATAGCGAAATACCACAGTGTGGAAGGACTTATCGCTAATTCTCATGAGTTGAAGGGGAAGCAAAAAGAAAATGTAATTCAGTTTGCTGAGCAGGGCTTGCTTTCTAAGAAATTAGCGACTATTGAATTAAATGTGCCGATAGATTTTACAACCGAAGAATTGAAATTTCAGGAACACGATAAAGAAAAAATTACTGAGTTGTTCAATGAACTCGAATTCCGCACGCTCGCCCAACGCATCTTAGGCGGTCAGTCTGCTGCTACACCTGCGCCTGTAACAGCCCCAAAAACTGCTGCACCTGCAAGTGCGCAAATGGATATGTTTGCAGTCTCTGTTGAAGAGGAGATTGTTGAAGTAGAAGCTCCGGTACATTACAAAACTGTGGCTGACGTCCCGCATGAATATATCCTCGTGAACAGCGATGAAGATATTTCCAAACTTCTTGAGATTTTAAGCGCCCAAAAGGAAATTTGTTTCGATAGTGAAACAACAGGAATTGATTCGCATGTTGCTGAAGCAATAGGTTTGTCATTCTCTTTCCAGGAGCATAAAGCCTGGTATGTACATCTTCCTGAAGGCGAAGAGGGGAAAAGTCGCGTGTTAAAATTCAAAGGCCTTTTTGAAAATGAAAGCATCGCTAAAATCGGTCAGAACATCAAGTATGATATCAATGTGCTGATGCAATATGGCATTGAAGTAAAGGGGAAATTATTTGACACTATGCTTGCGCATTATCTGATAGAACCTGATATGCGACATAACATGGATTATCTCTCCGAAACCTATCTGGGCTACAAACCAGTGTCCATTGAAGCGCTCATCGGTAAAAGAGGAAAAAACCAACTGGGCATGCGTTCGGTTGAACTGGATAAACTCACCGAATATGCTGCTGAAGATGCTGATGTTACATATCAGTTGAAAGGTCAGCTGGAACCACTTCTGAAAGATGCGCAAAAATTATTTGAAGAAGTGGAAATGCCTTTGGTGCATGTGCTCTCAAAGATGGAGATGGAAGGAATCAAAATTGATATTCCTGCGCTGAAAGAGTATTCTGGTGAGTTATTGAATGAGCTTGTTGAAATTGAAAAGCAGATTTATGTTGCTGCAGGAATGAATTTCAATATCAATTCTCCGAAACAGTTGGGGGATATTTTATTCGAGATTCTGAAGATTGACGAGAAGGCAAAAAAAACCAAAACGGGTCAGTATGCAACGTCGGAGGAGGTTTTGCAAAAGCTCATCGACAAGCATCCAATTGTGCAACTTATTCTGGATTATCGAGGATTGATCAAATTGAAATCAACTTATGTAGATACTCTTCCTGAAATTGTAAATAAGGAAACAGGAAAGATCCATACCACATACAATCAGGCTGTAGCTGCTACAGGCCGTCTCAGTTCAGTAAATCCCAATTTGCAGAATATTCCTATCAAAACTGAACGCGGAAGAGAGGTGCGTCGCGCTTTCATTCCTAATGCAGAGAATCACGTTTTACTTTCTGCTGATTATTCGCAGGTGGAATTGCGTTTGATTGCCGAATTAAGTGGTGATGAAGATATGATTGCTGCTTTCCAAAGCGGACAGGATATTCACTCTGCTACTGCCGCCAAGGTTTTCAACGTTCCTATTGATCAGGTTGATCGTACCATGCGAAGCAAAGCAAAAATGGTAAACTTCGGGATCATCTATGGGATTTCTGCTTTCGGACTCGCGCAGCGACTTAATATTTCCCGCACCGAATCGAAGGAAATCATTGATAATTATTTCGCTAAATATCCGCGCATCCGCCAGTACATGGATGAAAGTGTCGACAATGCAAAAAAGAATGGATATGTTACCACATTGATGGGACGCCGACGCTATTTGCGCGACATCAATTCGGCGAATGCTGTTGTGCGTGGTTATGCCGAGCGAAATGCCATTAATGCGCCGATTCAGGGCTCTGCTGCCGATATTATCAAGAAAGCAATGATTGATATTCAGAGGGAGCTTGATAAAACAACGCTCAAGACGAAAATGGTTTTACAAGTGCATGATGAGTTGGTTTTTACTTGTCCGATGAACGAAGTGGATGTGTTAAAGCCAATTGTTAAACGAGGAATGGAAAACGCAGTGAAAACCCGTGTTCCTTTAGAAGTAGAGATGAGCACAGGAAAAAACTGGTTAGAGGCACACTAATCTAACTTAATCACTTTTGTTGTGGCTAAAGCTTTTTCGTTACCATCGCAAAGTTGAAAAGTGTAAGTTCCAGATGAATAATCAGATAAAGACAAGTTGAATCTGTTTTCTCCTGGAATTCCAAAAATTCGTGTTGAATAAATTTGATCGCCACTTTGAGTAAAAGCTTTCATAAAATAAACTCCTCCTTTTTCCGAATAAAAATCAAAAGTGGTTGCGCCGGAAGTTGGATTTGGAAAGGCTGTAAGTTTTGTTTCAACGGTATTGTTACTAGAAACAGAAACGACTTTTGATTTTTGATTTTTCCCATCAAAATCGTATTCTATCAATTGATAATAGTTTAATCCAGGGGCTGGGAAAGCATCAATGAATTTATAATCAATAATTTTATTGCTGTTTCCTGCAGCGTTTACTTTTCCTAAACTTTCCCATTCCATATTGCTAATGGCTCTCAGAATTTCAAAGTATTCGCTGTTGATTTCAGATGCGGTTCTCCAAGTAATATCTATTTGGTCATTGTTTTTCTTTGCATCAAATGATACCAATTCTATTGGTAAAGTTCCAGTAGGAACTATTTCTCCTGAAGCCAATTGAACGGCGGTGTAAGTTGATCCGTTGGAAGATCTTTTGAAATAAATGGCAGCTAAATGTGTTGCGTCCAGTTCGGCGCTTGCGCCGGTTTTAAATTTTGGGTCTGATCCTCCTGCTGCAGTACCATCGTAATTATTTCCACTAACTCCCCAATAATTAATCCCTAATTTTTGTCCGGCCGTCCATGAAACACCATTACTTGCCGATGCTGTTAATGTATAGTTTCCGGTAGGTAAATCCATTACCGAATATTTATTAATCATAATAGTTCCTACAGTTTCGCTGTAGTTTCCCATTACCAATCTTCCTCCGTTAAAGTACAATTGACTGGCATCAGGAATAACATTTGCTGCGCCTGTAGTTAATTTACCCGCGGTTATTTTAGTGTATCCCGTCCATGCGGCTCCTGTATGAGTTAATTTAAAATCCCCGGCTCCTTTTTTCTCAAAAGAAGCAACACTCAATGATCCTGAAGTAAAACCGGTATTATTACCTCCTATAGTTGTATTGGCGTCATCTATAATCAATGCACCATAATAAGAGGTATTTGTTGATGCTCCAACATAGCCTTGGCTGGTGATGTTATTTCGGATACCTACTCCCCCGGTTCCTGTGATAGTGAATGTTCCTCCTGTTGAGGATCCTGTTCCTGTTGATGTTCCCCCTGAAGCTGCCATTGCACTTCCATTTGAGAAATAGTCGCCCGCTGAAAATGTTACTGTGCCTCCGTTACCGCCACTTTGGTTGGAGCCACCTACGCCTGAAGATCCTCCATTTGAGGTGATTGTATTTCCTGCATTGACATAGCTTGTGGTGGTGGTGCCCGAAATAGCACCGCCATTACCGCCATTACCGCCACCGGCTCCCGTTGCCCCTGAAGCGTTTATTGCGTAGGTAATATTAAGATAAGATACTGCTGTCATTGTAATGTTACCCCCATTACCCCCATCACCATAGCCTGCGGAGTTATTGCCTCCGGCTCCAACCCCCCCAGTTGTAGTAATGGTATTACCAACAGAAATGTATGTGGAGGTGGCAGTAAGTGTTACAGCCCCTCCAGTCCCCCCATCACCACTACCTGATCCAACACCCCCTGTGCATGAAATAGCTGCTCCTGTTGAAACAAAAGTTCCTGTTAAGGAGATAGCGCCGCCAGCACCACCATCTCCTTGTCCACCCCCTATGCCGCCTATACCACCATTTGAAGTTAATGCGTTAGAGATAGTTACACCGCCTCCTGATGAATTAAAAGTTATATCACCTCCTTTTCCGGCGGTAGCCGAAGCGGTTGATGTGCCTCCGCTAACATTAACAGGATTGCTTAAAGTAATGCCTGATGGGCCGGTGAAAACCAAATTAACTCCGGGATATTTTGCTGCGCCACTAGATGCAGGGGTAAGGCTAATGCTGTTGCTAATAGTGATTGATCCTGCGGCAGTAAGAGTAAAAGTCATGGCTGAAGTACTTGTGACTGCGGCAGTAATGCTATTAGATATGGTTATATTTCCTGTTTGATTGCCACCACAGGTAGTAATAATGGTAACACTATGCGCTCCGTTTGTTTGAGCGTTTAGCGCATTGCTTCCTCCTAAAGCTGTATTGCTTCCTAAAAGACAGGCTTGTATATCTGTGTAATTGACTGTGGAACTATTGGCATTTGGAGTCCATGTATAGGTTGAGGAAGCATAAGTCCACCCTCCATTAGCGCTGGCAGTGTTGATATCCACATCGGCATTTCCTGCAAATAAATATCCAGTAGATAAAATGCAGAAGGAAGCGATTAAACGAAAATGAGTTTTAATTTGTGTCATAGGTTTAATTATTTAATGCTTAGTGGTTCTACGGAAATAAATACAAATTAGTTCGCTAAATATAGTGGGAAACAAAATAGCAGTCAAGATAAACCTTGGAGGTGTGGTTTCAATTGAAGATTATTGTTTTTTAAAAACCTTAGTGGCGGTAAGCAACTCATTGTTTTGATACAATAAAAAGGAATATATTCCTGTTGAAAGCTGTTCCAACGGAACATAAATGCGATTTTCTCCCAACATTCCTGAAATTTTTTTATAAAAAATTTCTTCGCCAATCGCATTTACGCCTTTTAAATAATAGGATTCTTCTTTTTCGGAGTAAAAATTAATGGTGGTGGAGCTATTTGTGGGATTTGGGTAAGTTGTTAAAAAAAGAGGATTGCTAAAGTTTACAAATACAATTTTCGACTCTTGTTGAGTGCCATCAAAGTCAATTTCTTTCAGTTGATAGTAATTGATTTCTGAGTTTGGTAAATGATCTACGAAGCAATAATGAAGTAAATGATGGCTTGTTCCTGCCGCATTTATTTCTCCAATTTTTTCCCATTGCATATTGGTGTTTGCGCGATAAATTTGAAAATAATCGCTGTTGATTTCAGATGCAGTTTCCCAAGTAATATCAACGTGGTTAGTATTTTTCTTGGCATTAAAAGAAATCAATTCAATTGGTAAAGTTGCTGTGGGTACTATTTCGCCTGAAGCCAATTGTGTTGCGGTATAAGTTAATCCGTTAGAAGTTCTTCTGAAATAAATAGCGGCCAAATGCGTGGCGTCCAACTCGGCACTAGATCCTGTGTATATTTTAGGGTCTGATCCTCCTGCTGCTGTGCCGTTGTAATTGTTGCCTACATCTCCCCAATAATTGATTCCTAATTTTTGTCCGGTAGTCCAAGTTATTCCATTGCTCGCAGAGGCAGTTAAAGTATAGTTTCCTGCGGGTAAATCTAAGATTGAATACGAGCTTATTTTAATTGTGCCAACAGTTTCGTTGTAGGCACCCATTACTAGTCGGCCTCCATTAAAATTAAGCTGACTAGCATCAGGAATTACTGCTGTTGCGCCTAGGGTTAATTTGCCTGCTGTAATAGTTGTTGCGCCTGTCCATGAATTACTTGGGTGTGCTAATTTGAAATTACCGCTTCCTGTTTTTGTTACTGCGCCAACTTGAAAATAACTGCCGCCTGATTGTCCATCATTTACACCTCCTGAAGTAATAGATGTGTTACCATCGTCAAGAGTTAAAGTTCCTCCGGCTGTGGTACCCGTACTTTGAATAATATTTGATAAAGTAATACCGCCCGGAGCAGAAATAGTAATGTTTCCTCCATTCGAAGTTCCCGAACCTGTTGGTGTTCCTCCATTAGAATACATTGCTTGAGATATATTTACGGTGCTGCTTGAAGTTAATGAAATAGCGCCTCCATTCCCTCCGTTTTTATTTGAGCCGCCTCCTGGATTTCCTCCATTTGATGTTACTGCATGTGAAATTGTTAGTGCACCACCTTGAGTCGTAAGGTTAACGGCGCCTCCATTCCCTCCGTTTCCTGTGCCTGAATTTCCACCAGAAGTAGTCATAGGTTGCGAAACAGATAATGTTGTAGCTGAAGTAATGGTGATAGGTCCGCCGTCTCCTCCTACACCTGTTGTAGCGCCTGTGCCGCCCGAATTTGAAATAATATTTCCTATAGAAACTGTAGTGGATGTAGAGGTAATAGTGATGGTTCCTCCTACACCCCCTGCGCCGGTGTCACTACCTTGTCCACCGTATGAATAAACCGTTTGAGTTACAGAAACGCTTGTTCCGGTAATACTAATTGTTCCTCCAGCTCCCCCAACTCCTGCACCACCACCTGTTCCGCCTGTTCCGCCTGTTACTGTTACTGCATTAGCTATCGATACGGCTCCTCCCGATGCTGTACAAGTGAAATTTCCTCCTACACCTCCGGCAACAGCAGCGCCAGTACTTGTTCCTCCCACAGAAGTAATGCCTTGATTGGTGGTGATTCCCGAGGGGGCAGTAAAAACAATATTTGTTGCTGGATATCCTGCAGCGCTATTAGATGCAGGAGTAAAGTTCATTATGTTGTTTATGGTAATGCTTCCAGCGGCAGTAATAGTGAAAGTAAATTGTGTTGAACTTGTGGTTGCGGCAGTAAGAGCACTATTATGTACTACATTTCCTGTTTGACTTCCAGCACCACTACATGCAGTTAGTATAGTGACGCTATGAGCACCATTGGTTTGTGAGTTTAATGCGGTATTGCCTCCCAGTGCGGTATTGGATCCTAGCAAACAAGCGGTAATATCGGCTACGTTTACTGTAGAACTATTGGCGTCGGGTGTCCATGTGTATAAGTTAGCGGCATAAGACCATGATCCATTACCTGAACTTCCCTGAATGGTTACATCTGCATTTCCGCTAGCCAGTAAATTAAATGTGTATAGATATAAAAATATTGATACGGCTTTTTTGAGATTGCCGTTTATGGTAAGAAAAGTAGTAGTAGATCTTTTTCTTAAGTGATCCCACAAGCGTCCTAAACCTGAAAAAATGAATCCTTTGTAATCATTGACACAAAAGGGATTCGAAGTGTTTCACGGTCTAAACGATTTGAAATGAAATTGGGGTAGCTTTGTTTAAAACCCCAATGAACACTGGAAAATATATTTTCGCTCAGGTCACATCTTTTATTTCCGTTAACGATTTTAATAAATCAGTAGCTCGCTATCGCGGAAATAATCAAGTAAAACATTTCACTTGTTGGCATCAATTAATGTGTATGGTTTTCGGACAACTTTCCAATTGTGATAGCTTGACTGATTTAGCAGTTGGCTTAACTGCACAACGCAGTAAATGGTATCATTTGGGAATGGGAACAGGTTTGTCAAAATCGAACTTAGCGCACGCAAATGAACATCGTGATTGGCGAATTTTTGCCGACTTTGCAACGCAACTAATTTCGGAAGCAACAATTTTGTGTCGCTCGAATTCAGATGTATTGCGCACCATCAAGGACAATGTGTATGCGGTGGATTCTACCACTATCGATTTGTGTTTGGAGGTGTTTTGGTGGGCTGACTTTCGTAAGTACAAAGCGGCCATTAAACTTCACACGCAGTTTGATGTTAAAGCAGCAATACCAACATTTATAGACATGACGGAAGGATTGGTTCACGATGTGAATTTCCTGGATAAAATAACTTTTGAAGTCGGCGCATTTTATGTTCTCGACAAAGGGTATGTCGACTTTAAAAGATTGTATCTCATTCATCAGGCAGGAGCATTTTTTGTTACACGAGCAAAAGACAATATGAATTGTCGAAGATTGTATTCTGCAAGAGTCAACAAGAAGAAAGGAATACAATGCGACCAAACAATCAAGCTCAATAATTACAACTCCAACAAACACTATCCTGAGAAAATTCGGCGTATCAAATATTACGATGAAGAGACCGGAAATGAATTTGATTTTATCACCAACAATTTTTCACTGCCTGCAATAAAAATAGCGCTGCTTTATAAACACAGATGGTCGGTAGAATTATTTTTCAAGTGGATAAAACAACATCTCAAAATCAAAACTTTTTGGGGTTATTCTGAAAATGCGGTGCGCGTTCAAGTTTACTCCGCTATCATTACATACCTTGCCATTGCTATCATGAAGGAGAAATTGAAACTCAAACAAAGCAATTACGAAATAATACAGATTTTGAACTTTTCGCTAATCGATAAAATCCCCGTGCAGCAACTGTTTCAGGAGTATCAATTACAAAATTCAAACAAACAAAATTGTAACCAATTGAAAATCAATTTATAACTTTAGGACGCTAGTGAAGTGATCCATATATAATATTTTCAAAAGATTGTGCTAAAGTATGCAGTGATAGGTTTGTAATATCAGGAAACGAATTGAAGTTGTTGGTTGTTAATTGTTAATAAAGTTAAATGAAAAAATAACACATTGTCGCCATCCCTACTGTGGCAATAAATGTTACCGAATCTCCAATTTCGCCGTTGTCGTTTCCAGCACCTGCTCCACCTACGCAGCTAAGTGCCGTATTCATAGAAATTTTTGTTGCTGCGGTATAAGGAATATCAACAACAGCACCTCCTGTTCTTGCAGCATTTTCTGCTGAATTATTGTTTCCTTTTCATTAAGGCCATATAAAACCCATCGTATCCATTTTCTTGGGGGAGGATACTTTTTTGTTCAATTAATGAGAATTGTTTTCCTGCTTCGCTGTTTAGAAACGAATTTACTTGATGTTCGTTTTCGGAAGGAAGAATACTGCATGTGGCATAAATCATTTGTCCGCCGGGTTTACAAATGAGACTATAGTTTTGTAAAATTTCTTGTTGTGTTGATGTTATTTGCTTTAGAAAATCGGGATTTATTTTCCATTTGGAATCGGGGGTCCGGCGCAATACTCCTAAGCCTGTGCAGGGAGCATCCAACAATAAACGGTCGGCTGTGTTGTAATGTTTTTTTATGCTTTGTAAATCTTTAATGGTTTCAACTTCTATGATATTTATACCTGCACGTTTGGTGCGTTTTTTTAACTCGGTGAGTTTGTTTTCAGCAACATCCAAAGCGATTAATTTTCCTTTGTTTTGCATCAAGGCCGCAAGGTGTAATGTTTTTCCTCCAGCCCCGGCACAGGCGTCTATAACGGTCATTCCCGGTTGTACATTCAATAAAGGAGCTACCATTTGTGAGCTGATGTCCTGAACTTCAAACCAGCCTTCTTCATATATTTTGAGATGGGTAAGTTTTGCTCTTTTTTCCAGGGTCAACCCTTCTTCCAATTCTTTTTTTACAATGATACCTTCTTTATATAAAGTCTGGATAAGAGTATTTCTGTTGGTTTTTAAGGTATTTGTGCGCAAGGAAACAGTGGTGGTTTCGTTCAATGCTTTTAAAGTATCGTCCCACTTTTCTTTTAATTCTTTTTCGCCTGTTTCATCCAGCCAGTCGGGAATGGATTCGCGTATTTTTCTCACCTTTTGAAAAGCTTCATTTTTTTGAAGGATATCGGCCTTGTCTATGTTTTCCATTTCAGGAAAAATCGGGAGTTTCTCGTTTTTCAAAGTCCAGTGAATGGCTAAAATTTGCCACCAATCTTGTTCCGATTGGGCTTGTTTACCATAAATTTCATAAAACAAACGATACCATCTAACCACAGAATAAATCGTATCGGCAATGAAGCGACGATCCCTGCTTCCCCATTTATTATTGGATTTCAGTAAGCTTTCCACCACGCGATCAGCTTGCTTATTTTCATTGAAAATTTGCTGAAGGGCTTGAATTGCTGCTAAAACTAAATTGCGGTGGACTTTCAAAATATGGTGTTTAATGTTGATGCAAAGTAATAAAATTGAAACGGAATCGTCATATTTGTTAGCATGAAGAGAGTACTTTATCTGATTTTATTTCTGTCGGCATCCTTGTCTGCGCAAACCAATCAACATGGAATAATTTTCAGTACAACATCATTTAATTTTCATAAAGTAGAGAATTGGATCAGTAGAATCGACAGCATTGAAATTACTAATACTACTACTAAAAAAGTATTTTTCCTGAAGCAGCATTATCCGCGTGAATTTGAAATTAAATTTCCTGCCGATGGTATTGCACCAGGTGAAAAGAAATTTATTGAAATCATTTATAATCCTATAAACACAGGGAAATTTAAAGTGTCTATTCCCGTTTTTCATACTGCAGCTACTGATCCTGTTATGATTTCGTATGTTGGCGAAGTGCTGAGTTTTGATCCTTTTGCCAATGCCGCGTGTCCTTCGTTTACCAATCCTAATTACAAGCGGCCCGAATTTGATTTGGAAATCCTGGTTATTGATTCTTTAAGCGGAAAAGCATTGGGCGCTTCTACCGTGGAGATGGCCAAAGGGGAGTTGTATATAACGTATAAAACGGATTCGAAGGGACAAATTAAATTTAAATCCAACATTGGCATGTTTCATTTTTATGCCGAACATGAAGGATACAAAAGCAAAGAGGTACAGGATTATTTTAATCCCGATAAACGTAAAATTACCATCACTTTAGTTCCAGTTTCCTTACAGAAACAAGATGTTGTTGTTGTTGTTGTCGAAATCGTTCCGGATAAACTTCCTGAAACAGTTGCCGCTGATCCTGCTGTTTTTTCATTGACGAACTATAAGGAAAACAATATTGTTTTTTTAATTGATGTTTCGAAAAGCATGGATGGGTTTGATCGCTTGCCTTTGCTGAAATCATCTATGATCGAACTCACACGTTTGATGCGTAAAGAAGACAAAATCACCATTCTTACTTATTCTGACCATGTAAAAGTTCACTTGGAAACAACTTCGGGTGCTGAGCCTGAAAAAATTATTGCAGTGATTGAAAGTTTAAAGGCAGGAGGTTCAACTGCGGGAGATGAAGCTATCCGGCAAGCTTATGCTTCTGTTCAAAAAAGTTTTATAAAAGGTGGAGTCAATCAAATTATTATTGCTACTGATGGTGGCTTTGACGGCTTAGGAAAAACAGAAGATGAAATGATGAATTTGATTCGTAAAAAATCAAAAAAGAACATTCGATTTTCGGCGCTTACTTTCGGACAAAATAAATTGGGTAAAAAATTCATTGTTCGTTTGGCTGAGGTTGGACAAGGTTTTTATCTCTTCATTCAAAACGAGGAAGAGGCAAAAGAGAAGTTGAAAGAAGCGATTAAAAGTCAGGGATTGAGGAGTAAATAAATTAGGGCGATAAGTCCTTCCTTCGTCAGGATAACAAATGTGCCCATTCTTGCACAACCTTGCGTCATCCATACGAGAGATGGACCTATCGCCCTGAACTTATGGTTTCTCAATCTTCATTGCCAACACAGGGATCAAGGAAGTCAGCGCATTCACGGCTGTTACCAGCAAAAAGGTGATGATAATATCGATGGGTTGAATATCAACAGGATAAGCTGTAATGCTAAAGTTGGCGCCTATTTCAATGAAGCCGTACATGTCCTGAAGCACACAAAGTCCAAGTCCGATCACCAATCCGATACCCACACCCACCACGCCAATAATGAAACTTTCCAGCCAGAAAATTCTTTTGATCTGACCGTTGGCAGCGCCCATACTCTGCAAGATAAAAACATCTTTTTTCTTGTCTATGATGAGCATATACAAAGATCCAATCACATTAAAAATAGCAAGGAATGTGATGATCGCAAGGATAAAAAGCGTAATCCATTTTTCGGTTTGCAGGGTTTTGAAAAGGAAGGAGTTTTGTTCGAAACGCGTTTTTACTTCGTATTTATCACCCAGCAATTTTTGCAGTGCAAGTTTTGTTTCTTCTGCTTTCGCAGGATTGACGAGTCCGATTTCTATGTCCGAAATTCTATTGCCGTAATTCAATAATTCATTCGCGAAATCTTTATTAACGATGGCGTAATTGCCGAAGTCATCGTTGATTTCAAAACTGTTTCTGGGCAATGCAGAAATGGTTTTGAAATATTCGGTTTGAATGCCCGAGCCTTCTTCAAATACGGGTAGATAAAAGTTGAGAAAGGAGTGGGGGTTATCGGTATTGATCCCCAGTTTCACTGCCAGCTGGTAAGACAAAACGGTGAATTGCTGTCCCTGGTAACCCAACAAAAAATCTTTGTTCTGGTTGTTAACCATCATTTGCTCAATCTGCGTCATGGCAGCGAATTCAGGACTTACTCCCTTGATTTTTGCTACTTCCTGATTATCGTCGTATTTGAGTAAAACATTTTCTTCAATGCTTTCCACGTAGTATTTCACGTTGGCAGTTTTGCGGATGCCTTTTTCTAATGCATCGGAATGCTCAAATGTTTTGCCTTCAACGGCGGTGATTTTCAGGTCGGGATCGAAGTTGGTGTACAAATCCATCACCGTTGCATTCATCCCGTTCAGCGCAGAAAGCACGATGATGATGGCTGCCGAAACAATGGCGACCACAAGGATGGAAATCCATGTGATCCAATTGATGATGTTTTTGGATTTCTTGGCTAAAAAATAACGGGAAGCTATTTTGAGTTCAAAGTTCAAACCGCTTATTTCTTCAGTAAATTTTGGATCTTTTCAGCATAATCCAGTGAATCGTCGAGAATGAAGATCAACTCCGGTATTTTTCTCAGCTGATGGCGAACATTGTTGCCCAGTCGCTTTCTGATTTCATTGCTTTGCTCTTTCACAATCTTCATCACCACATCACGTTCTTTATTGAGAATGCTGATGTACACCTTCGCCACCGATAAATCGGGAGCAACGCGCGCTTGTGTCACAGTGATAAAAGCACCACCGAAAAGATTTTTGCTTTCTTTCTGGAAAATGGTCCCCAGTTCTTCCTGAATAAGTGCTGATATTTTATTCTGTCTTCTTGACTCCATGGGCTTAAAAGTAGGAATAATTTCCCACAGATTTCATAGATTCTTATTGATCTGACTCCTCTGCGGTCTGTGAAATCTCTGGGAAATCTTATATTTGAAGCATGAAGAATTTTTTCAGGGTATTAAAATATGCAGGGGGCTACAAAAAGTATGTGTGGCTCACGGTAATTTTCAATGTACTCTATGCGATATTCAATTTATTGTCTTTCGCTTTCTTCATTCCTATCCTCGAAATTTTATTCAAACAGTCCTCCGCTGCTGAGTTACAGAAATTCATGGCGCCTAATCCCTATGAAGGATTCAATATTGATTCGGCGCAGTATGCTATGCAGCAATGGACATCCGAAACCATTCTTCAGGCCGAAAGCATCACAGTAGGTAAATCCAATGTTTTGCTACTGATTTCGGGTATTATTGTGCTCACTTTTATTTTGAAAAATACTTGCAGATACCTGGCGATGTTTTTCCTGTCGCCCATTCGTAATGGCGTTATCAGCGATTTGCGCAGTCAGATGTTTCATAAATCCCTGCACCTTCCGCTTTCTTTTTTCAACGATGAGAAAAAAGGAGATATCATGTCGCGTATGACTTACGATGTACAGGAAGTAGAATGGTCGATACTCTCTTCGCTGGAAGCCATTTTCCGTGAGCCGCTAAGCATTGTGCTGGTGATAGGTTCCATGTTTTTTATTGATGTGAAGCTGACCTTGTTCATGTTGCTTATTGCACCTGTTTCTGTATTGGCAATTGCCTTTTTGGGGAAAGGATTGAAACGCACGTCTACCAAGGCCCAGGATAAGATGGGGGATTTACTGTCGATTATGGAAGAGATGCTTTCCGGACTCAAAGTGATCAAGGCTTTTGGAGCCGAGAAATACACCAGCGGAAAGTTTGATGAAAACAATACACGCTTCCGCATTTTATCCATTCGTTTGTTCCGTAAACGTGATTTAGCATCGCCGCTTAGTGAAGTGCTTGGGATGTTCACCATTACTGCCGTACTGCTCTTTGGAGGAATGTATTTCGTTTTTGAAGGCGGCATGAGTGGTTCCATTTTTATCGGATATATTTTATTGCTTTACCTTGTCATTTCACCCATCAAGGGCATTGCTTCTGCATACAGCAATGTGCAGAAGGGTGCAGCTGCCATCGACAGGATTGATAAAATCATGAAGGCGGAAAACAGTATTGTTGATCCTCAAAATCCACAACCTTTAAATGGTTTTGAAAAAGAAATAGAATTCAGGAATGTTGCCTTTTCCTACGAAAAAACGGAAGTGTTATCCGAGATCAACCTGAAAATACAAAAAGGAAAATCTGTAGCATTGGTAGGGCATAGTGGTGGTGGTAAATCTACGCTGGCCGATTTGATTCCTCGTTTTTACGATGTCACGAAGGGAGAGCTTTTGATTGATGGTTTAAATGTGCGCTCCTGCAAAATTGCTGATGTTCGCTCACTTATTGGTGTAGTGACGCAGGAATCGATTTTGTTCAACGATACAGTCTTCAATAACATTTCTTTTGGTGGTGCTTATACGCTCGAACAAGTGACGGAAGCCGCTAAAATTGCGAATGCCCACGAGTTTATCATTCAGCTGCCGAATGGCTACAATACTGTTATTGGTGATAAAGGTGATAAACTTTCGGGCGGACAGCGCCAGCGCTTGTGTATCGCGCGTGCGGTACTGAAGAATCCGCCGATATTGATCCTTGATGAAGCTACTTCTGCACTCGACACTGCCTCTGAAAAACTCGTTCAGGAAGCTTTGCAAAAGGTGATGTCTAACCGTACTTCCGTGATCATTGCGCATCGTTTGTCTACTATTCAGCATGTGGATGAGATTATTGTGCTTGATAAAGGTAAAATCGTTGAACGTGGCAAACACGCTGATCTCATCGCGAAAAAAGGCATCTACTTTGAATTGTGTCAGATGCAGTCTTTCTAGTATTGTATTCAACTTTCAAGTCTGATTCCTAAGACAACTAAGCCAAGAAGTGATATAATAATTCCTATCAATAACATCAAAAAGGAAATAACGATCAGCCATGTTTTTGAGCTTTTTAAAGCATGGTAAAATTGTATAGCGGCCACTATTCCTGTTGAAAAGGAGGCGACGTAAAACAACTAAATTAGTAGAGCTGGTGCAGTGATAGCAAAGGCGGTAAGAAGGTAGCATATAAATGCAATGCCAATAAAGATCAATGCAAGAATCATGTGTCTTTTTTCTGCCTCGGGAGCGATTTCTATCGGGGATTTTCCTTTAGCTGTTGTTGTTTTCTGTTTGGCATGGCTTTTATAAGAGGAGCTTTCTTTTTCGGGTTGTGAAATGCGTTCAGTGGCATTGCAATGTTGAGGAGTATTTATTAATTCTACTTCAAGGGCTTTTGTCAAAACCATCGAATCACCTAGTGCGGCTGTATTTATCGGTCTTTCCTTTTTCTGGAAAACAGTACTGTTCTTGTTTTTAATTATATTTAAGTGGGTGTGTCTTTTTGTATTCTGACAAGAGAAAGCGGAGATAATTACCAATAGAATGAAGAGAAATCTTGAATTTTTCATTCTGCTTTTTTTAGTTGTTAGTAGTGCTGCGAAAATAGGTTTTGAATTATTGTAAGTGCCAATTGTGTACTGCAAATCAGAAAAATAATTTGCAAAAAATAATAATCACCAAGACTTATATTCTATTTTTATTCTCATGTCAAATTTCTTGCGTACATCCGTTGAGTTTTTAAAAGGCGTGGGTACTGCCCGTGCCGATGTGCTGAAGCTGGATTTGAACATCTTTACCTTTGAAGATCTCCTTAATCATTTTCCCTATAAATACGTCGACAGGTCGTCATTTCAAAAGATCAGCAGTATTACCTCCGATCAATCTTACGTACAGGTGAAAGGTGTTATAGTGAGTGTGGAAGAAGTCGGTACCGGAAAAGCAAAAAGACTCAGTGCTGTTTTTCGTGATGAATCGGGAGCACTCGATTTGGTGTGGTTTCGCAGCATTCCATGGATCAAAAAAACTTTGTTGCTTGGCAAAGAATATATCGTGTATGGCAAGCCGACTTTGTTTGGAAGCAAAATGAATATTTCTCATCCCGAAATGACTTTGTACTCCATTGGTGCTTTCAATGAATTGAAAGGCTTGCAGCCGGTGTACAATACTTCGGAGAACATGAAGAACCGCGGACTCGATAGCAAAGCACTACGTAAAATTGTTGCAGGTTTATTGCCGCAGGTGAAAGGAAAAATTCCTGAAATTCTGAATAAGGAAATCATGGAAGATCTTCGTTTTATGTCGCGGGATGAAGCCTTTCAGCAAATTCATCAGCCTGCCAATTTGGAGATGGCCAACCGCGCTATTGCACGATTGAAATTTGATGAATTGTTTTTCGCGCAACTCCGTATTTTAAAGGTAAAACAAGGCCGGCAAATCAATTATGCAGGTTTTGTTTTCGATAAAGTGGGAGAGTATTTTAATACTTTTTACAGTAAATATTTGCCTTTCGAATTGACAGGCGCACAAAAGCGTGTGATCAAGGAAATTCGCAAGGATATGGGGTCTGGACAGCACATGAATCGTTTGCTGCAAGGTGATGTGGGCAGCGGAAAAACCATGGTGGCGCTCATGAGTATTTTAATTGCTTTGGATAACGGTTACCAGGCCGCTATTATGGCGCCTACGGAAATCCTGGCCAACCAGCATTATGAATCTTTTGAAAGTTTACTGAAACCATTGGGCATCGAAGTGAAATTGCTTACCGGATCAGTGAAAGGAAAAGAACGACAGTATGTTTTTGAGAAACTCCAATCGGGAGAATTAAAGGTAATTGTGGGGACGCATGCACTCATTGAAGATCCTGTTCAATTCAAAAATATCGGTCTCGTTGTGATTGATGAACAACACCGTTTTGGTGTGGCGCAACGATCAAAATTGTGGAAGAAAAACAGTCGTCCGCCACATGTGCTGGTAATGACGGCAACACCTATTCCGCGTACCTTAGCCATGACTTTATATGGCGATCTAGATACTTCAGTGATTGACGAATTGCCTCCTGGGAGAAAACCAATTTCCACACATCACTTCACTGATGGCGGGCGCTTGCGCGTGTTTGGTTTTATGAAGGAGCAAATTGCTTTGGGCCGGCAAGTGTATGTGGTGTATCCGCTCATTGAAGAATCGGAGGCGATGGATTACAAAGATTTGATGGACGGTTACGAAAGTATCCAGCGCGCTTTTGAACCGCCGAAATACCAGATTTCTGTTTTGCATGGCCGAATGAAATCTGATGCCAAGGATTTTGAAATGGATCGTTTTAAAAAAGGTGTTACGCAAATTATGGTGGCTACTACTGTGATTGAAGTGGGTGTTAATGTTCCCAATGCTTCAGTGATGGTGATTGAAAGTGCTGAGCGCTTCGGGCTCTCGCAATTGCATCAGCTGCGCGGACGGGTTGGACGTGGTGCTGAGCAATCGTATTGCATTTTGATGACCGCCGATAAAATTGGAGCCGATTCAAAATTACGTATGCGTACCATGTGCGAAACCAACGACGGATTCAAGATTGCTGAAGTGGATTTGAAACTTCGCGGTCCGGGAGATATCGAAGGGACGCGCCAAAGCGGAATGATGGATTTTAAAATCGCTGATCTGGTGAAAGATTCACAATCCATGCAAATTGCCCGTCAAAAGGCGATGGAAGTGCTTACTGACGATCCTGAAATAAAAAAAGAAGAGAATCGATTTATCGCCCTTCATTTAAATTTATTGACCGATCCTAAAAATAACTGGAGTAGGATTAGTTGAGTTTACAAGTTGGGAAATACGAGGACGTTGTCCATCTTTCCTTCCAGTAATTTGATTTGGCCCTTCATCGCATCCAGGTCGAAGGTGGTGAAGTACGAAATAGAATAGTCTCCAATGCTTTTAATTTTTCCATCAAATGGAGTAATTTCTTTACTGCCGAAATAATCTACTTTAATATTACCTATGGATTTTATTTTCCCAAAGGGAGCATTAAAGTCGAAGGCATTATAGTAGTTAATTTGCAAAGAATCGATACTTTTTATTCTCCCGGCTAAACCATTGTTTTCTGTTAAAGGATAGTAGGTGAATACAGTGCCAGCATACGATTTTAGCTTTGCCTGATTCCCTGTGTTTGTATCGAAGTTATCATAATAGCTATAATTTCCTGCGCCAGTAGGAGTGAGGGAAGTAATATTTCCGTAACTGTCCATAACTATTACGCAATTTCCTTGAGTAAACTGGATGCTATTGATATTTCCTTCATTTGAAATGGAAAAAACAGTTTTTGGATAAAAATTATAATAATAGTTAATGCATGGAATTTGAGCATTTATTGCTGAGTAGATTAAAACCTGGAGCACAATGACTAATAATTTTTTCATGGAACTTTTTGAGTTTTTGTTGGACAATCTATATGCCAAGATAGCTAAACACTAATAATATCATGAATTTTCCTGATCAACATCATCTTTTCATTCTCTTAATAATGTACATTTACTACATCAATTCTTGTTTTATGCAGCTTCGCATTCTATCGGTAATCATTTTGTTGGCATTTGTAGCTTGTGATCAAGTGGAAAGTATTCGTCCTCAAAGAAAAAATATTGTAGAGTCGGTCTACGCTTCGGGTAACATCATTCCAAAGTACGAGCACAATCTCTTTGCACTAATCAACGGAACCATCATCAAGAAATATGTGAAAGATGGTGATACTGTGCGGAAAGGTCAGGTATTGTATGAAATTAGCAATGAATCTCAGTCGGCACGTTTAAATTCAGCGCGACAACTTTTAGAAAAATCATCGGCGGATGCTTCAGGAAATTCTTCCATACTAAATGATTTGCGATTGAATATGGAGAATGCGCAGGCCAAGTTTAAATTGGATTCAATAATGTTGGAGAAATACAAAAAATTATTAGCTAGTAATGCCACCACGCAAGTAGAATACGACGCTAAAGTTTTGCAGTATTCTACTTCGGAGAACATGTTTAAATCGGCCATGGAAAAGTATCATTCGGCGAAAACTGATTTACGGGTAAGCTTGGCCAATGCGCAAAGTCAGGTAGCATCGGCCGAGAGCGATTTAAATAATTTCATCATTCGCAGTTATATGGATGGTGTGGTTTTTAAAACTTACAAGGAAGAGGGAGAGTCGGTGCGTATGAGTGAGTTGGTTGCATTGGTAGGAGCGCAAAGCGAAAGAGTTTTGAAGTTGTCGGTAGATCAACAGGATATTGATAAAATTAAAACGGGTCAGGACGTGGTGTTGAAAACCGATATTACCGGTTCTTCTATTTACAAAGCAAAAATTACCAGGATTTATCCTTTGATGAATGAAATGGATCAGTCGTTTAGGGTGGATGCAGAATTTTCCGAAAAGGTTAACCTACCTTTCATTCACAGTTCGGTGGAAGCGAATATCATCATCCAAACCAAAAGTAATGCATTGATAGTGCCGCGCAATGCTTTGGTTAGCAATGATAGTTTATTAGTGAGCGAAGAAGGTGAGCGTAAATTGATTTTTGTTAAAACAGGAATACTAACCTTAGATGATGCAGAAATTCTTTCTGGTGCAGATGAAAACACGCAAATAATAATGGCAGAAGAAAAGTAAAATGGTACTTCCTGTAAACCTGCAAATAGCGAAAACTCATTTGCTGTCGCGCAAAAAGCAGTCGATAGTAGCCATGCTGGGCGTAACTTTCGGGATTGCGATGTTTATACTCATGATCAGTTTTATGAAAGGTGTAAACAAGTTTTTACAGGATACTATGTTATCTTCTACTCCCGATATTAAAATCTATAACGATTTTAAAACCGATTTTTCTTCATCGGTTACTGCCGAATATTTCAAAGACAGCAATCAAGTGATATTGGTACATCACCCAAAACCAAAAGATGTAAGCATTAACATTAAAGGTGCCGAACAAATTATTTCAGATTTAAAGCAAAATCCAAAAGTTTTAGCGGTATCACCAATGCTGAGTACACAGGTGTTTTACAATTATGGCCCTGTGCAAATGAATGGCTTTTTGAAAGGGGTAAATATTCTTGATGAGATTAGATTGTTCGATTTGAAAAGTAAGATAATAGATGGTCGACTTGAAAATTTACTCACCACCGATAATGGTATTGTAATGGGCGTGGGCCTTGCAAAGAAACTCAATGTAAATATTGGAGATATGGTGGCGTTGGCGTCACCCGCAGGTACTTCATTGCGCTTGCGGGTTGTGGGCACTTTTCAAATGGGGATGGCTGCGATTGACGACGTGAATAGTTACGTTAATATTTCTACTGTTCAGCAATTGCTGGGTAAAGATAAAACCTACATTACTGGAATCAATGTAAAACTGAAAGACTTAAATATGGCGCATGATGAAGCGATTTCTATGCAAAAGAAATATGGTTATAAAGTGGAAGGCTGGGAAGTAACCAATGCTTCAGTTGAAGCGTCGAATGTAGTGCGTGATGTGCTTACAATTGTTGTTAGTGCAACAATGCTAATCGTTGCCGGTTTTGGCATTTACAATATCATGAACATGTTGATCACAAATAAAATGCGTGATATCGCCATATTAAAAGCACAGGGCTTTGCGCAACGCGATATTGTGCAGATATTCCTGGCACAATCCATTACTATTGGTTTGCTTGGAGCGCTAAGCGGATTGCTTTTTGGATTCTTACTCGCGTATGGTCTATCCTGTGTGCCGTTTCCTTCGCAAGGCTTCGTAAGCTTAAAAACTTTTCCTGTCATTTTTGAAGTGAAATATTATGTGTTTGGTGTTTTGTTTGGTGTAATCACTACGCTGGTGGCGGGATTGATGCCATCGCTCAAGGCATCCAAGATTGATCCTGTAGCAATATTGCGAGGCTAATGGCAGAGATATTAAAAACCATACAACTCAATAAGTATTTTCTGGAGCCAGAAAAATTCCACGTGATTAAAAATATTAATCTTGTGATCAATGCTGGAGAATTCGTTACAATAACAGGTAAATCGGGTTGTGGAAAATCCACATTGTTGTATATGCTATCAACCATGGACAACGATTACGAAGGGGAAGTGTATATTAACAACACCAAGGTAACCGGACTCACACAAAACCAATTGGCAGCTTTCCGCAACGAGAACATTGGTTTTATATTTCAATTTCATTTTTTACTTCCTGAATTCACCGCTTTGGAAAATGTAATGATGCCTGCCCTTAAACTGGGTCGCTACAGCAGAGAAGAGATTGAAGTGCGTGCAATGGCAAAATTAAAACAAGTGCAAATGCATGATTTTGCTATGAAACCTTCGGGGAAATTATCGGGCGGACAGCAACAACGTGTGGCGGTGGCACGTGCATTAATCAACGATCCAAAAGTGATCATGGCTGATGAACCTACAGGAAATCTTGACTCTGTCAATACAGGAATAGTTTTCGAAATTTTTAAAGAGTTGTCATCGCGAGGAAATACAATTATAGCCGTAACTCACGATAATGATTTTGCTCGTCGATCGGATAAAATCATTGAAATGAAGGATGGCGAAGTGATCAAGTAATTTCTCGTTTTAACGAAATTTATTCCTTCTTTTTTGGATGGCTGACCAAAAATTAATTTACATTTAAACCAGTCATTAACTAAATAAAATTATGAATCCTAAAGAATTGATTTTCTCCTACTGGTGGGTGTTGGTCATTGTATTAATGCTCGTTTTTTATCGTTTTATCCTTCGTGTTTTGTTCGGGATGGTGATTATTCCCGAAGACAAAATCGGACTCGTTACCAAGAAGTTTGTTCTTCTTGGAGCCAACCGCGAAATGGCTGATGGGAAAATTATCGCTACCAACGGCGAAGCTGGTTATCAAGCAAAAACACTTGCTCCAGGATTGTATTTCTGGAAATGGGTGTGGCAGTACGAAATTATTTTACAGGGCTTCATCATTATTCCGCAAGGTAAAATCGGTTTGGTTTTAGCAAAAGATGGTAAAGAAATTCCTACTGGAGCTATCCTTGGTAAAAAAGTAGATTGCGACAACTTTCAGGATGCTGAGAGATTTTTAAATAGTGAAGGACAAAAAGGTCGCCAAACAGCTTATATCACTGCCGGTTCTTACAGAATCAATACACATCTCTTTGATGTTAGCGTGGTGGAAATGGTGCAGATTCATGAAAGCATGGTGGGTGTGGTGACTACCCTCGATGGTTCTCCGATTGAAGGCGGACAAATAGCTGGTAAGCAAATTGATGGACATAACAATTTTCAGGATTTTGATACCTTCCTTAAAAATGGTGGTAATCGTGGTTTGCAGCCGCAAATTATACTTGCTGGTTCATACAACATTAATCCTTGGGCAGTTCAGATTGAAGAAATACCAATGACTGAAATTCCGATAGGTCATGTTGGAGTTGTGATCTCTTACATCGGACTCGAAGGCAAGGACCTTAGTGGTGATGAATTCAAGCATGGTAACATTGTGGAGAAAGGCTTCAAGGGCGTATGGCACGAGCCTTATGGCCCGGGTAAATATCCGTTGAACAAATACATTATGAAGGTGGAGCTGGTGCCTACCACCAACCTCGTTCTCAACTGGGCCAATGCCCGCAGTGAGTCGCATAGTTTGGATAAAAACCTGTCGACGATCACTGTTCGTTCCAAGGATGGTTTTCCATTCAACCTTGATGTAGCGCAGATTATACATATTCCGTCTACCGAAGCGCCAAAAGTGATTGCACGTTTTGGTAACATGAACAATTTAGTGTCACAGGTTTTGGAACCTACTATTGGTAACTATTTCCGTAACTCTGCGCAGGACAGCGATGTGATTTCTTTCCTGGGGACGCGTAAAGAAAGACAGCAATCGGCGAAAGATCATATCCGCAAAGTATTGGAAGAATACAACGTAAATGCGGTGGATACCTTGATCGGAGATATTGTTCCACCGGCTTCTTTGATGAAAACATTAACCGACAGAAAAATTGCGCAGGAAGAAGAGCTCACTTTCGAAACCCAGAAAAAAGCGCAGGAAAAGCGTCAGGGTGTTGAGAAAGAAACAGCCATTGCCGATATGCAGAAAGAAATTGTAAAAGCTCAGCAATCGGTAGAGATTGCCGAGCGTACCGCCAACGCTACTGTTAAGAAAGCAGAAGGTGATGGTGCCAGCGTGAAGTTGCAGGTACATGCCGAAGCCGAAGCAACAAAGATGCGTGCTCAGGCCGCTGCCGAAGCGACCAGATTGCAGGCTCAGGCCGATTCTGAGGCTACTAAACTCATCGCAAGTGCCGAGGCCGAAAGAATTTCTCTTACGGGTAATGCTGAGGCCGAGAAGATTCTCGCTATTGGTAAATCTACAGCGGAGGCCTATCAATTACAGGTGGAAGCCATGGGCGGTGACAACTTTACCAAATACAAAATCACCGAAGAAATTGGTAAAGGAAAAATTAAGGTTATCCCTGAAGTTCTCATCAATGGCAATGGCGGCGAAGCCAATCCGGTGAATGGTTTGCTTGGGTTGAAGTTGATGGAGATGATGGATGCTAATAAAAAAGAAGAGAAGAAATAATAAATAAGAGCCGCCACAAGCGGCTCTTATTTATTGATTGATATGAAGTTTAAAATTACTGTAGTTGTATTTTCACTGTTTTTGATTGCTTGTACTAGCAATCCAAATGAGAAGATAGTTGGAAAATGGAAAATTGTTAATGTCGTTCACGCAGATGGTTCGAAGGTTTTCAAATTTGATCCGAAATGGAAGGTACATCCGCCAATAAGTGCATTGTCTGGAGAGGCGTTTAAGGATCTGTTTATTTACGATGGTAGTATTAATCGTCTTGTTGAATTTCGTTCGGATTCTTTAGTGGAGAGTAATGCAATCATATTTGATAAGACGGACTATATATTGAATGAAAAGGATTCTATTATTATTAATCATAAAGCACCCACAGGCGAATTACTGGGTTTTATTTCTGGCAAAATCATGAATTTCCAGGAAAGAAGCTTTGATCTTCAATTGGATTCGATGTATGTTTTAAAGCTGGAAAAGCAGTGAGGATTTAAGTGTAGGGCGATAGGTCCTTCGGAGTACCTCAGTTTATACTTTTCAAACATATAAACTGAGGTACTCCGAAGGACCTATCGCTCTTATTGTCTGTTTTTATTTCAAGATCCCCCTACTAATCACCACTTTTTGAATTTCACTTGTCCCTTCATAAATCTGTGTGATTTTGGCATCTCGCATCAAGCGCTCCACATGGTATTCTTTTACGAAGCCATAGCCACCGTGAATTTGTACAGCCTCAACAGTAGTATCCATTGCTACTTTGGAAGCATAGAGTTTCGCCATAGCACCTGCTTCGGTGTAGTCGCCATGTTGATCTTTGATCCATGCGGCTTTTAAACACAAAAGACGCGCAGCATTGATTTGCGTGGCCATATCAGCGAGCTTGAAAGCAATGGCCTGGTGTTCGGAAATCGGTTTACCAAAAGCTTTTCTTTCTTTGGAATATTGAAGTGCAAGTTCGTAAGCACCGCTGGCGATACCAAGCGCTTGTGAAGCAATGCCAATGCGTCCGCCAGAGAGTGTGCTCATTGCGAATTTAAAGCCGAAACCATCTTCGCCAATGCGATTTTCTTTAGGCACTTTTACATCGGTGAACATTAATGAGTGTGTGTCGGAACCACGGATACCGAGCTTGTCTTCTTTCTTGCCGACTACAAATCCGTCCCAGCCTTTTTCAACGATAAAAGCGTTAATGCCGCGATGGCCTTTGGCTACATCGGTTTGTGCAATGACTAAATATGTTGAGGCAGTGCTGCCGTTGGTGATCCAGTTTTTAGTGCCATTGAGCAAATAATGATCTCCTTTATCGATGGCTGTAGTGCGCTGTGAAGTTGCATCAGATCCGGCTTCCGGCTCGGAGAGGCAGAAAGCGCCGATTTTTTCTCCTTTGGCGAGAGGTACCAAATATTTTTGTTTTTGCGCTTCGTTGCCGTAGTGCTCAAGTCCCCAACATACCAATGAATTATTCACACTCATGCATACAGAAACCGATGCATCAATCTTTGAAATTTCTTCCATCGCCAGCACATAGGAGATAGTGTCCATACCGGCACCGCCGTATTTAGGATCTACCATCATGCCCATGAATCCGAGGGCAGCGAGTTTTTCAATCTGCTCTTTCGGGAATTTTTGTTTTTCGTCTCTTTCGATAACGCCAGGTAACAATTCGTTGCGTGCAAAATCACGCGCAGCCTGCTGAATCATTTTATGTTCTTCGGATAATTCTAAATTCATGGTGTGAGGGTTTTCTCTAATTTAAATTAATTCTAGTATTTTTCAGCGATGAAAATATTTAAAGTTATTGGATTAATGTCGGGAACGTCGCTGGACGGACTCGATATCGCCTATTGCGAATTCACGCAAAAAGTTGATGGATGGAGTTTTCATGCAGGTGCAGCCTGCACCGTGTCCTACGACAAAACCTTAAAAGAACAACTGCAAAACGCTCGCTCTTATACCGGCAATGAACTAAGCAAGTTACATGTGGATTACGGAAAATGGACGGGGCTGCAGGTGAAGAAATTCATTGATGAAAATAAAATGGAAGTTGATTTCATTTCTTCTCACGGACATACCATTTTCCATCAGCCGGAAATAGGATTGACTTTGCAGATCGGAGATCTTAATCACATCGCTGCCATAACGCAAAAAATAACTATAGGTGATTTCCGTACGCTGGATGTGGCGTTGGGCGGACAGGGTGCGCCGCTCGTGCCGATTGGTGACGAGTTGTTGTTTTCAGCCTACGACAATTGTTTGAATCTGGGTGGTATCGCCAATGTTTCTTTCCATGAAGGAGGGAAGCGCCTGGCCTTCGATATTTGTCCGGTCAACATTGTGCTGAACACGCTGGTCGGGCATTTCGGAAAAAACTACGATGATGGGGGTAAGATCGCATCAAAAGGAAAAGTAGATTCAGCTTTATTACAACAGCTGAGTGCAGTGGAGTTTAATCAGCTTCCTGCGCCGAAATCTTTGGGCATTGAATACATTGAAAAACATTATTTCCCGCTGTTGAACACTTCTGCCTTAAGTAAGGAAGATCAGTTGAGCACTTTTGTTGAGTACATCGCCCAAAGTATTGTTGCCGCAGTAAAACCAGGTTCTTTGCTGGTGACAGGCGGTGGTGCAAAAAATACTTTCCTTATAGAAAGACTCAAGGCCAATTTTAAAAAAGGTGATGTGGTGGTACCCGAAGCAGCAGTGATCGATTTTAAAGAAGCGATTATTTTTGCTTTCCTAGGTGTGTTGCGGTATTTGAATTTACCGAATAGCTTGGCAAGTGTAACGGGAGCAAAGAGGGACAGTAGTGGGGGAGTGATAATATCAGTGTGAGAGCGGGTTTAGAGTGTGATCACTCAAAAGACTTACCCTCACGCTAAATTTTTACACTTTTGCTAATACCCCTTCAATCAACGATTCAAAAATCAATCGTCCGTCGATATTGTTGAGTTCCTCATCGGCAGCTCTTTCAGGGTGCGGCATCATGCCAAAAACATTCTTGGTTTTGTTGCAAACACCGGCGATGTTATCAATAGCACCGTTAGGGTTAGCAGCATCGTTGATGTTACCGTCCTTGTCGCAGTAGCGGAAGATCACCTGATCGTTTTCGTTGAGTTGCCACAAAGTCTCTTTGTCGGCATAAAAGCGTCCTTCCGCATGAGCGATCGGAATCTGGTAAGCCTTGTGTTTGGTGAGTGAGCTACAGATAGCGGCATCTGAGCTTTGTGGAGTAATATATACGTTTTTACAAATGAATTTTTGAGAGTTGTTGAGCAGGAGCGCGCCCGGAGTTAAACCAGCTTCACATAAAATCTGAAAACCGTTGCAAACGCCCAGCACATAACCACCTTTTCCGGCGTGCTTTATTACTTCTTCCATGATAGGAGAGAAGCGTGCAATGGCGCCCGAGCGCAGGTAATCACCGTAAGAGAATCCGCCAGGAAGAACAACGAAATCACAGCCTTTCAGGTCACGGTCTTTATGCCAGAGAGTTTCCACCTTCTGGCCCAAAATGTTTTTTAAAACATATATCATGTCCTGATCGCAGTTGGATCCCGGGAAAGTAATTACGCCAAACTTCATTCGAATAAATTTTTTGTGATGCACAAACTTACGCTAAAATCTTAAAAGCAGAAAGGCAAATTCTTCCTTTTTAACAATGTTTCTTTTACCTTTCCGTAATGATTCTCATCTACACTCCAAAAATAACGAGCAGGGCAAAATACGCCTTCAACCTCATTTTCAGGGATGTTTATGGGGTTAAGTTTGAACTGACTGCCGACAAAGACTTTTTCCTGAAGCAGGAGGGGCCCAGGCTCACCTATAGCCATCAGCCTTTCGGTGATGAATTGTTTATCCAGTCGAAGGGCCTTTTGTTTGAAACGGGGATCAGCGATCAGGACATTGCTGTTTTCAATTGGAAAGACACGAAGGCTTTCTTCTCTGTGGGACCGAAATCGGCACTGCCTTTTGATATTTTTTCCGCCGCTTTTTTTCTCGCCAGCAGATATGAAGAGTATCTTCCGCACATTCGTGATGTGTACGACAGGTTTGATGCGCAGGCGAGTTTAGCATACAGCTACAATTTTCTTCACCAACCTGTGGTCAACAAATGGGCTCAGCACTTTAAGGAAGTATTGTCTCAGAAATATCCTGAGCTGGTTTTTCAGGAAAAAGTGTACCGCTTCATTTCTTCCATCGATATTGATAATGCTTATGCCTACCAGGAAAAGGGTTTCGTCAGAAGTGTTGGAGGATTTTTGAAGTCGTTGTCGATGCTGGATATGAAGACTTTTAAAGAGCGCCTGAGGGTACTTACCGGCGCCGAGAAAGATCCCTATGATACTTATGATTTTCAACTTGATCTGCAGAAAAAATACAATCTGGAGTATCTCTATTTCTTCCTTTTGGGCGATTATGGAGTGAACGACAAAAGTATTTCGGTGGAGAGCAGGAAATTCCGCTCACTTATTAAGTCGCTGGCCGATTACGCGCAGGTAGGCATCCATCCTTCGTTTGGCTCTAATGATAAACCCGGACAACTGTCGAAGGAAGTATCTCGTTTGAGTGGCGTTATCAACCGAGAGGTTTTTAAGAGTCGGCAACACTTTTTGAAAATGTCGCTGCCTGATACTTACCGCAATTTAATTGAACTTGATATCCTTGAAGACTATACGATGGGTTATGCATCGGATTATGGCTTCAGGGCCGGATTGTGTACACCTTTCTTTTTTTATGATCTGGATCTGGAAATAGAAACTTCGCTGAAGATTTATCCTTTCGCTATCATGGAAGGAACCTTGAAGTACTACCAGAAAATTCCGCCCGAGAAAGCAATGGAACATTACAAGCCTATCATTGATCAGGTGAAGGCGGTGAATGGCATTTTCATTTCCTTGTGGCACAATGATTCAATGAACGACCGCGGCTTGTGGAGAGGTTGGCGTAAGGTGTATGTAGATATGGTGGAATACGCGAAACCGGATGGAAATTAAGTATCTCGAAAATAAAAAAATTGATAAGCAGCAATGGAATATCTGCATTCAGCAGAGCATCCAACAACTGCCTTATGCTTTTACGTGGTACCTGGATGAAGTCTGTAAACAATGGGATGCTATAGTGGTGGGCAATTACGACGCGGTTTTTCCTTTGCCATGGAACAAGAAATTCGGGATTAAGTATGTGTTTCCCCCGTTTTTCGTGCAACAGCTGGGATTGTATTCCAAAATACCTGTTGCTGAAAATATTCTTGAGGAAGTCTTGCAGCTTGCCCATTCAAAATTCAGGTTTCTGGAGTATTACCTTAATACATTTAATGGGTTTAAAGCACATGGTATCACCAAAAGCTGCGTGAATTATGAGTTGGATCTCTCATCTGGTTATGAAGAAATAAGGAAGGGTTATTCAGAAAATTGCAGAAGGAACATCAGGAAGGCGCAACAAAAAAATCTGCAGATAGAGAGAGTTGCCAAGGCTATAGAAGTCATTAACCTCTTCCGTGAAGAAAAAGGGAAGAGCATCAAAACCCTCACCACTTCGGATTATGTGCGTTTTGAAGAGCTGATGGATACTTGCGATTACAAAGGAATTCTGGACGTAAAGCACGTGTTACATGAAGGTGAAATTTGTGCCGCAGCCTGTTTCCTGAAAACAAAGGGGAGAGTCATTTTTCTTTTCTCAGGAAATAATGAGACAGGGCGCAATACAGGCGCAATGCCCTTCTTGATAGATTCGGTGATTCAGGAGTATTCCGGACAAAAAATCATCTTTGATTTTGAAGGATCCAATGACGAAAATCTCGGTCGCTTTTACCAAAGTTTTGGAGCGCAAAATCATCCCTATTTGTTTGTTAAGGTGAATAGACTTGGTTTTCCGTTGAAGTTGTTGAAGAAGTAGTTTTTTTAGTATACTTTTCTCTGCATTGATTTTATTACCAGCCACAATAGAGCAGAAGGAATAATAAGATACATGATGTCGTAAATCCATAAGTATATCACAAAACCTTTTAATTGAAAATCTTCCGGAGGTAAAATAAAAGGAAGTGCAAGTACTGCAGAAGAAAAGGAGATAAGAAAGACCACACCGGTGATCTTTTTTATTTTTTCTGCTTTGGAATAGAAAAGTCGTACAAATCTATTGTTGCTAGAATAATCCATTAATCTCAGCATCAATCTTACTGATGATTTTTCCTAAGTCCTCTTTGTTTTCAGGGAATTTGTTGCTGTCCACATCAATGATAAGAAGCTTGCCTGCTGTGTAAGTAGAGATCCATGCTTCATAACGCTCATTCAAGCGGGTTAGGTAATCCAAGCGGATACCGGCTTCGTAATCTCTTCCTCTTTTTTGAATCTGGTTCACCAGGGTTGGAACACTTGCGCGCAGGTAAATCAGCAAATCGGGAGCCTGGATAAGGCTATTGCAAAGGTTGAATAAATTAGAGTAAGTTGTAAAATCGCGCTTGATCATGAGGTTCATGGAATGCAGGTTGGGCGCAAAGATGTAGGCATCTTCATAAATGGTTCTGTCCTGAATTACATTTTTTCCTGATTGGCGGATTTCCTGGATTTTGCTGAATCGGGTGTTCAAGAAATAAATCTGCAGGTTGAACGACCAGCGTTGCATGTCTTCGTAGAAGTCGTTCAGATAAGGGTTGTCGTCGGCATCCTCATAGTTTGCTTCCCATCCGTAATGCTTTGCAAGCATTGAGGTGAGTGTAGTTTTTCCTGATCCGATATTTCCTGCTACAGCTACATGCATAATTTTTTGATTTAAGCCAGAGGCTAAATTAAGGTATTAATTTATAAATATGAAGGCTATCGCCCTTAAGAATGTAGAGTTTTTTTTCGGTGATGCTGAAGTCGCTCATCCCTGGGTCGGAATAGATTTTAAATAACTCGAGTGTTTCCTTGTTCAGCGAAAAGATTTCATCGCCTCTGCGGAAAGTGATAAGATTCTCAATAACGTTGAATTTACTGATGTTGAGTTCGGGTATCCTGCGAACAAAAGCGCCGTAATTATCAAATACAAAAATCCCTTTTTGCGGATCGTTGAGGTAGAGTCCGTTATTTCTTTCCAGCATTTGTGTGGGAGAAAAACTTTCGCCGATGATGCGCTGGATGTTCAAAATCTCTACATCTACTTTCAATGCTGAGTTGATTTTTACCAGTTTATCCTGTTTTACATCGTACACCCAAATGCCGTTATTCAGCGCCTTACACACCACTTCCGCCTGATCGAGTCCGAAATCCATCAGCTGCACACTGCTTTCCTCTGCCAGGAAATTATCAAGGAAGGTGATCAGGGACAAATCCTTGTGAAACACCAGTACTTTCATAGGGTCTCCGGCATCAATAGTGGTGATATTCCCCAATCTTTTTAAACTATAAGTGAAACTCAAATTGTTTTGTGAGCTTGTTTTCCAAAGGGAAACCTGGTTGCTGATGTAGTAATTTTCCACTGGATCAGTGTAAAGTTTGTTGCCTTCCACTTTTAAAATTCTTTCCAGGTTTATTTTGTTCATCAATGAGCTGTCGATAGCGACAATACTGTCGCTGCTGCTTTTTTTTGTTGTAAGTTTTGAGCTGCCGGCGGTAAATCCGCAGCTCAGCACCAGGGCGAAGAAAGGGAGACTCCAGAGGATTTTCGACATCATTGCGCAGTGAATTTTTTTATTTCTTCAACAAATATGCGGTCATTCGACAGTCGGGGAATTTTGTTTTGTCCGCCCAGCTTGTCCTTGCTTTTAAACCATTTGTAAAAAGTACCGCGCGCTACAGTGGTGACTTCAGGTTTGTGCAGCACCATATTTTTGTAGCGTTTGGCTTCGTAATCAGAATTGAGGGTTTTTAAAGCATTATCCAAACTTTCTGTAAAGTAATTCAAATCTTTCGGATTTTCTTCAAATTCAATTACCCATTCGTGTGCGCCTGATCCTTTGTCCATGAAGACCGGTGCAGCGGTGTAATCATTGATTTTTACTTTCAGTTTTTCTGAAACGATTTGTATGGCTTTTTCTACATTATCGATCATTAGTTCCTCGCCGAAAGCATTAATGCAAAACTTGGTACGGCCAAGAATAATGAAACGGTAGGGAGTAGTGGATGTGAATTTAATGGTGTCGCCTAGTGCGTAACGCCACAATCCGGCATTGGTGGAGATGATCATGGCATAGGCTTTATTTATCTCCACTTCATACAAGGGAAGTACTTTTGGGTATTCTTTATCGACTTCACTAAGGGGTATGAACTCGTAAAAGATTCCATTGTCGAGCAGCAGCAACATATCTCTCACCTTGCTTTCCAGTTGGAGTCCGAAATAGCCTTCCGATGCATTATATGTTTCGAGGTATTTCATTTTTCCGGATGGGAAAAGTTTTTTGTATTGTTCAATGTACGGATCAAATTTTACGCCACCATGCATAAACATTTCTATCTCGGGCCACACTTCTTCTATATTTTCCTTGCCGGTTTTTTCCAAAACTTTTTTCAGGAAAACGAGGGTCCATGAAGGAACGCCGGCCAGGGTGCGTATATTTTCCTTAATGGCGATATCCGACATACGTTCGAGTTTTTCCTCCCAATTGCCCATGAGGGCCGTTTTCTTGTCGGGACTTCTTCTTTTGCTGATCAGGAAAGGAAGATTGTCGACAAGGATGGCCGATAAATCGCCGATGTAGCTGTTTTTGTTGAGGTGGTTGATTTCTCTGCTGCCCCCTAGAATAAGGCATTTTCCGTCGAAGACTTTTGTTTTTTTAAATTCATTGCAATGAATAGCGAGCATGTCTTTTCCACTTTTGTAGTGGCAATCAAAGAGCGCTTCCTTGCTTACCGGAATGAATTTACTTTTGTCGTTGGTGGTTCCCGATGATTTGGCAAACCATTTTGTTTCGCCGGGCCATAATACGTTTTCTTGTCCCTGCAGGGTTTTATTGATGTAGGGAAAAAGTTCTTCGTAGCTGTATAATGGTACGTTTTTGCTGAAATCGTTGTAAGAATAAATGTCTTTGAAAGCGTGTTTTTTCCCGAATTCGGTATGTTGAGCCGCATCGATCAAGTCGTTCAAAATTCTTTTTTGAACTTCATGAGGGTGATTCATGAAAAACTCTACCTGCTGATAGCGCTTTTTCAATACCCATGTTATGAGAGAATTACTGATCGACATTTACAAGCCTATGCGGTAAAAGTAATATTATTATTCAATGATAATTTCTCCTGGTAAACGGGTTTGTATTCCCTTCATCGACTGCATTTGTCGGAGCAGATTCATGATGGCGGAATAATGGTTTTTCAGTTCCGGACTCTCCTGAATTTTTTGTTGTATTTCAAGCGATGAAAAATCCTTCAGGACATTTGCCAGCTGGAAGTCATAATGGGGATAAGAGCGTGTTTCGTAATTTTTTAGTTTTGCTTTTTTCGCCGCGATGGCGATGGCATCCTCGAGTCCACCCAGCTCATCAATGAGTCCGATTTTTTTTGCATCAATTCCCGACCACACCCTTCCACGCCCCAGACTGTCGACCATCGCTACAGAAAGCATACGTCCGCTCGCTACTCTTTGCTTGAATACATCATAAACTAAGGCAATTTCTTTTTGAATGATTTCTTTTTCCTTCGCATTTACTTCGCGGTTAATACTTGGGAAGTCTGAGTGTTTATTGGTGTTTACGCCATCAAAGCTTACGCCGATTTTATCTTCCAGGAGTTCGCGCATGTTGAACATCATTCCGAAAACACCGATGGATCCAGTGATAGTATTGGGTTGCGCCACGATAGCATCGGCTTTGCAGGCGATGTAATAGCCGCCAGATGCTGCGACATTGCCCATAGAGATCACCACTGGTTTTACTTTCTTCACGAGTTCTACTTCGCGCAAAATGTTTTCGGAAGCCAGCGCACTGCCACCCGGTGAATTAATGCGGATGACCAGGGCTTTAATATTACTGTCTTCCCTGATTTTTTTCAGTTCATTCATGAAAGTCACATCCCCAATTTGTTCCTTGTTGCCTTTGCCATCAATGATTTCTCCTTCGGCATACAAAATGGCAATTTGTTTTTTTTTGTTTTCATCGCTTTCAATTTCTTCAATTGGATTTTGTTTGGTGTTGAGATAAGCCGTCAATGCTACCAGTGGTTGTTTTTTGCTGGACGCTTTTGCAAGTTGTGCTTCCACCTGATCGCGGTAATACATGCCGTCAATCAAATGATTTGCCTTAGCCTGCAAGGCATTTAGTAAAATCAAACTATCAGCAATTGCATTCAGATTCGTTGCATTTGTTTTTCTGTTTTTGGAAATTTTAGCGAGAATATCATCCCAGATGGAATGGAGTAAAGCGCTGGATTGCTCTTCACTGGCGGTACTCATCGAATCGAGTTCAAAAGGTTCAATAGCACTTTTGTATTTTCCCTGACGGAAAATTTCGGCTTTTACACCGAGTTTCGCCAGGAGATTTTTGAAGAAAAGATATTTCATCGACAAGCCCTTGAATTCAATGCCGCCCTGTGGATTGAGCCATATAGAATCGGCGCAGGATGCAAGGTAATAATCGCTTTGGCCGTAGCCATTGCTGTAGCTGTAGACTTTCTTTCCTGATTTTTTAAACCTGAGCAATTCGTTGCGCAGTTCCTCAATATTGGCCACACCGGTCGACAAGCCCGAAAAATCAAGCAATACGCCCTTCACCAGCGGATCTTGTTCGGCATAAGCCAACCCTTCCTTGATTTCCTGTAAAGAAGGCGTGGCCTGCTTTTCTTCGTTGATTAAGGCTGAGAGCGGGTTGTCGCTCTTGCGTTCAGTGATGTTGCCCTGCAGGTGGAGTTGAAGAAAAACAGGTTCGGTGATGCTGAGCTGTTCTTTTTCGTCGCTGAAGGAAGCTGCAATTCCCCCGGCAATGGCCAGAAGCAAGATGATGAAAATGATGGTATATACCAGTTTTCCTACGAGGTAAGCTACCAGTCCACCCCAGAATGACGTTTTGAAACTCATAATTTTTCTTTGCGTCAAAAATATCTCTTTTTTGCGGTTTCCCGACTATCTTAGCCGCCGAATGAAAAAGGAAGTCTTTCTTTTATTGGGCAGTAACCTGGGTAACCGGCAGGAATATCTTTCGCTGGCACGCACTTGTATAGTCGAGCAGCTCGGAGAAATTGTAAAAGAGTCGGCTATCTACGAAACAGAACCCTGGGGCTTCAGCAGTGAGTCGCTGTTTTTGAACCAGGTGCTGAAAATTGAGTCGGATTTGCTTCCTGAGCTGATTTTGCAAAAAATCAAGAAGATGGAAAGTGTTATTGGTCGCGTCAAAGCGGAGAGTGAAGGTTATGCTTCCCGCACGATTGATATAGATATCTTGCTTTATGGAAACGAAGTTGTTAATACTCGGGAGTTAATAATACCGCACGCCAGGTTACACGAACGTTTGTTTGCATTAATACCTTTAGCGGAGATAGGAGGGGAGATCCGGCATCCCTTGTTGGGTAAAACCATGCTGGAATTGCAGGAAATTTGCGGGGACGAGATGAAAGTTTACAGAATATAAAAAAAAAACGTGAATGTTTTGCAAAAAATAAAACATTCTTTATTATTGCAGTCAAATTAACAGGAATACTAAATTATTCAAACCATGAAATTTAAATCACAAATAACTTTAGGCTTAGCAGCAGTGGTAAGCTTAAATACGTTATCAGCTCAGGTTGATACAACTAAGAAAAGTTCTTTCTTAGACAGGCTCTCAGTGGGCGTTAATGCTGGGTCAATGTTGGCTTATACAGACATTAAGCAATATGACTTTGGCGTAGCTACCAAATTTCACTCAGAACTTGGGTGGGGAGGCGGAATTAATGCGTCTTATGCCATTAATTCAATTTTTAGTATTCAAGGTAGTTTAATTTATGGTACTGTGAACGGTGTGAGCCGTTTTAGCACAGGAACCAGCAGCAAGAAACATGCTCTGGCACATATGCAATGGTTTTCAGGGGATCTTTTTGAGCCAACCCTGAATGTGAATACAAACCTTACAAACCTGTTGTTCAGCAACTCTACCAAACCACGTAAATGGAGTGTGTACGGATATATCGGGGTAGGTTTCACTAACTTCAGATCTGTAAGATACAAACTGGTTAAGGATGACGACACAGATCCTATCGTTAAATACGAAGGATACAATGGTTACGATCTTAAAAACATGAAAGTAAAAAGAACCAGTGAAGTGGTTGTTCCATTAGGTCTTGGCGTTAAGTATAATGTTACTCCTAATCTGGGTATTACTTTTGATTTGAGCGGTCATTATATGCAATCTGATAAATTGGATGCATTTGCAACAGGTAATTCTAACGACATCTATCAATATACTTCATTAGGTGTTGTTTATAACTTCAGCAATAAGTACAGCCGTCCGGAATCTCAGGTTGTTGTTGAGCAAGTTGCTAAAGTTAGTGAGCTGATCGACGGATTTGGTGACAAAGACGGTGATGGTATCGCAGATAAATATGACAAAGACAACAACACCGCTAAAGGTGCTAAAGTTTATGGTGACGGTACTTCAGTAGATACTGACGGTGACGGTGTGCCTGACTATATGGACCAAGAGAGATTCTCTGCTAACGGTGCTAAAGTAAACGAAAATGGTGTTGAGGTTGACTCTGATGGTGACGGTGTAGGTGACAGCAGAGATATGGAGCCAAACACAGCTAAAGGTGCTCAGGTGGATTTCAAAGGTGTTACTATCCAAACTGCTAGCAGTGGAATTGTTGCTCCTAAAGGAGAAGCTGGCGCTAGCTACACTCCATCTGGATTGCCTTCTATCTACTTCCAGGTTAACTCTACAGTAGTTGAATACAACAACTACCCTGCAATGACTACAGTGGCTCAGGCTTTGAAAGCTAATCCTAAACTGAAACTTGTAGTAGTTGGTCACGCAGATAACGTAGGTTCTCCTGAATACAACAAGAAATTAGCTCAGAGAAGAGCTGATGCGGTTGTAGCTCACTTGGTGAAAGTTTACGGAATCGATAAAGCTAGATTGTCAACTGACTCTAAAGGAAACGCTGATGTTCTTACTAAGGGTAAAGGCTCAATCGTTGACAGAAGGGTTGACTTTTCAATCGGAAAATAGTATCACTCGAATAATTTAGCGAAAGCGCCTCTGGGAAACCAGGGGCGTTTTTGTTTTAGGGATTTCCTATATTTTTTCCTTAGATCCTAAGGATTATAGAGGTTCCCGCGGAGTTTTGCGCATGTGTTCCCTCTTGGAAGGTGATGGCCCAGATTAAGACAAGGATGTGCGCACATAGAGCCGCAATGTTTTCGGCTTTAGTGTGGTTGACAAGCCATTATCATTAATCGTATACTTAACCATTTCACAGCCGCAAGCATTGCAGCTCATAAATAAATCCATTTCTTGTTTTAATCTGGGGCATTGCCTCTTGGAGAAGAGGGGTGTGCTGGAAAGTAGTGAGGAGGAGATCGTTCATTACGCTGTTTCTATCTCCCTGCTCACGCACAAAACCTTCGCGCCCCTCTTATCCAAGAGGGAAAACCATGCGCAAAACTCCGTGGAAATCTCTTTAATATGGTTGAAAATGATTTATTTCCTCAGCTTAACAAACATATCCCAAATCAATATCCCCGCGCAAACTGAGACGTTTAGGGAGTGTTTTGTGCCCAGTTGTGGAACTTCAATGCAGTAGTCGCTTTGATTAATGACTTCCTGGCTCACGCCTTCTACCTCATTACCTAAAACAATGGCATATTTCGCGGCTTTTTCCGGTTGAAAGTCTTGCAGATAAACAGGTTTTTCCACTTGTTCTATAGAGATGATTTTATAGCCGTTGTCCTTGAGGTCCTCAATCGCATCCAAGATGTTTTCAAAATGCTTCCAGTTTACTGATTCTGTCGCACCCAACGCTGTTTTCTGAATCTCTCTGTGGGGTGGCGTTGCAGTGATGCCACATAAATATATTCCCTCCAGTAAAAAGGCATCGGCAGTGCGGAAGATGGCGCCAACGTTATTCAAACTCCTGATGTTATCGAGCAAGATGATGAGAGGGGTTTTCTCCGCTTTTTTGAATTCTTCCACCGTCATACGGTTCAATTCATCCATCGACAATTTCTTCATAAATTCTGAAAAATGTTAATATTATAGCTGCGCTATTTTCCTCCCGACATCATCCCTTTAGTAAATTTACCGGGATTAAAATCTGCTGTTTTGAGTACGCCCGTCAAAGATAAAAATGAAACGCCATTAATGAAGCAATACTATGGTGTTAAGGAAAAGTATCCTGATGCTTTGGTGCTTTTCCGCGTGGGCGATTTCTATGAAACTTTCAATGAAGATGCTGTAAAAACTTCTAAGATATTGGGTATCGTACTGACCAAGCGTTCCAATGGCACAGCTTCTGAAGTTGCATTGGCAGGCTTTCCACATCATTCTCTGGAAACCTATTTACCAAAACTTGTGAAGGCTGGTCAACGCGTTGCGGTGTGCGATCAGCTGGAAGATCCCAAAATGACCAAAACCATTGTAAAACGTGGCGTTACCGAAGTGGTGACTCCTGGCGTTGCAATGAGTGATAAAGTTTTAGATCACAAAAGCAATAATTACCTCGCCAGCGTATGTATCGATAAAAACCGCGCCGGACTTGCATTAGTTGATATCAGCACCGGTGAATTTTATGTTACCGAAGGGGAATTTGGTTATATCAGCAAAACACTCAATAGCTTTCTGCCCAAAGAAGTGCTGTTTCAGAAAAATAAAATCCAGAAGTTCACCGAACTCTTTGGTGGCCGCTATTATACTTACGGATTAGAAGATTGGGTATACGGGACCGATTATGCCAAGGAACAAATTCAAAAACAGTTTGAAACCGATAGTCTGAAAGGCTACGGCATTGACAAGGAACCATTATCGGTAACTGCCGCTGGTTCCATTTTGCATTACCTGCATTTCAATCAGCAAGACAAGCTTTCACATATCAATAAAATTTCCAAGATTGTTAGCGATGATTTTGTATGGTTGGATCCATTTACTATCCGTAATCTCGAGTTGGTATATTCCGCGAATCACGGCGCCATTACTTTGCTGGACGTGATTGATCAAACGCTTACACCAATGGGGGGGCGGATGCTCCGCAAGTGGCTGGTACTGCCATTAAAAGACAAAGAGAAGATCAATTACCGCCATGCTCTTGTTGGTCACTTGCTGCAAAACCGAGAAGTGACGGAAGAGTTGCGCACTGTTCTCAGCAACATTTCCGATATAGAACGTATTGCCTCGAAGATAGCGATGGGACGTGTTTCACCTCGTGAAATATGGAACCTTAAATGTTCTTTGCAGGCGATTGAAAAAATAAAATCTTTCAACGACAGCACTAATCCCGAGTTCAGTACTTTGCTGAATGAGCTGGATGCTTTGCCGGCCTTTGTGCAGAAAGTAGAGAAGGTGCTGTATCCCGATCCGCCTTCACTGGTGGGTAAGGGGCGATTGATAGCTGATGGCGTTCACAATGAACTCGATGAATATCGCAAACTATCTACCGATTCAAAAAATTATTTGCTCGATGTACAGCAGCGAGAAAGCGATGCTACCGGAATTTCCTCTTTGAAAATTGCTTTCAACAATGTTTTCGGTTACTACATAGAAGTTCGCAATACGCACAAGGACAAAGTTCCCGAGACCTGGATTCGCAAGCAAACACTGGTGAATGCTGAGCGCTACATCACTGAGGAATTAAAAACTTTTGAAACTAAAATTTTACAGGCCGAAGACAAGATCAATGAAATTGAATTGTCATTGTTCAACGAACTGATATCGAATGCAGCGGATCATCTCGTGATTTTTCAGCGAAATTCAGCACTGGTGGCAACACTGGATTGCCTTGCAGGCTTTGCGAAACAAGCACAAGAGTGTAATTATGTTCGTCCCGAAGTGGATGATTCACTCATCATTGATATTGAAGCCGGAAGACATCCTGTGATTGAAAAAAATCTTCCTGTCGGCGAAAAATATGTCGCCAATGATATTTACCTCGATGATCAGCAGCAGCAAATCATAATGGTGACCGGACCGAACATGTCGGGTAAGTCTGCATTGCTGCGTCAAACAGCATTGATTGTGTTGATGGCGCAGATTGGTTCGTATGTTCCGGCAAAGCGCGTGAAGATGGGTGTTGTCGACAAAATTTTTACGCGTGTTGGAGCTTCTGACAATATCTCTACAGGTGAATCTACCTTCATGGTGGAGATGAATGAAACAGCAAATATCCTCAATAATTTATCGGAGCGTTCGTTGATTCTTCTCGATGAAATAGGTCGCGGAACCAGTACATACGACGGTATTTCCATAGCCTGGTCAATAGCTGAGTATCTTCATCAGTATCCTTTGTTTAAGCCGAAAACGCTATTCGCTACGCATTATCATGAGCTGAATGAGATGACTAATTTATTTCCGCGCATTAAGAATTTCAACGTGTCGGTGAAGGAGATTGATGGAAAAATCATCTTCCTCCGCAAGCTGGCGCAGGGTGGAAGTGAACACAGCTTTGGTATTCATGTGGCGAAATTGGCCGGATTGCCAAAACTTGTTATCTCCAATGCCAACGAAGTATTGAAGCGTTTGGAACAGCAGCGAGATAACGGCAGCCACGATCTGCGTGAAAAAATTAAACCCGATGTTGCCTCAGGTATGCAGCTAAGCTTTATTCAGCTGGATGATCCGGTGCTGGAGGAGGTGCGTGATGATTTAACACGCATTGATATCAATACGCTTACTCCTGTTGAAGCGTTGATGAAGCTAAGTGAAATAAAGAAGCGTTTGGGTTAAAAGAAGCGGAGCAATTTCACGATACCAGAGAATATCGCTACACAAATCAAGACGTAAATCAGTATTCTTCCTGCGCCCTTAAAAATTTTGGGATTGTTTTTAATGTCCTTGCGGTAAGCGAAGATGAGTCCGCTGACAAAGACCACCACAAAGAAAAGTATAAAATATAATCGTCCTTCTGTAAACATGATTTAAAGGTAAGAATCAATTTTCACAAAATGTTTTTATCTTAAGGTCGAAAATTCTTAACCCCATGTTTACCCAGATTATTTCTAAAGAGTATTTGCGTACGCTGATGATTATTCACGGTGCTCTAACCGTTGGGCAGCTTCTTTTTGCGGGAGTTACTGTGATTGCAAATAACGGCAAAGAGATGGATCCTGCGCAGGAACAACTCAGTAACATGTTGTTGATTATGGCTGTGCTTCTTGTTTCGGGAGGGATTGCCTTGGGCTCTTTTTTATTTAAAAGACGCTTGAAGCAAATTAAGGATAGCAATAATCTAGTGGATAAATTAAATGAATATTCCACCGCGTTGATCATTCGCTTTGCATTGATGGAAGCTGCCTCTCTGTTTTGTATTGTTGGTTATCTGCTCACCTCAAATTATATTTTCCTTTGTCTTGCCGCCATCATAGTGGTGATGTTTCTTGTCTTGAGACCTACAAAAGCAAGCGTTTTGAGGGATATGGAGCTAGGATAGATGAATTTCTTTTACTACATACTGCACTCCCTGGTAAAAATCACCCTGCCTCTGTACTACCGTCGTGTGCACGTTACCGGCAAGGAAAATCTTCCACTGGATAAGCCGGTTTTACTGGCTGTAAACCACCAGAATGCTTTTTTAGATGCAGTGCTCGTAGCCTACAAATTGAAGAAGCAAGCTTATTTCCTTGCGCGTTCTGATGCTTTTAAGCATCCTGTAGCAGCGAAGATTTTAAGTGGAATGAATATCGTGCCTATTTATCGGAGTCAGGATGGCACCGGTGTAAAAAATAATGCTGAGGTATTCAGCTGGTGTTACCGCACTTTAGCAGAAAAAAAATGGGTGCTTATTTTTCCAGAAGGTACCTGCGAACCTCATAAACACATGTTTCCGCTTAAAAAAGGAATGGCGCGCATAGCTCTGGGTGCAGTGGAGAAATATCCTGAACTGGATTTGCAAATAGTGCCTGTCGGACTCAATTACTCCGATCACATGGCTTTTCGTTCGGACGTTTGGATTGATTACGGTCCGGCCATTTCGGTGCAAAAAGTAGTGAAGGAAAACTCCGGTTCCGGTGATCGCATTAATATTCTTACAGCTCAGGTGGAACAGGAGTTGCGTGCTATTGTGCTACACCTCGAAAAAGAAGGTTACCATGAAGCCAACGAAAGAATGCAGAACAATATGGTGGCGCTGAAACCTAAGTCGGGAAAGGAATTGGTTGAGTTAGCCAAAGCAGATGTTAGCAGCGAAAAACCAGTGGATCGTTCTACTTCTCCTTTTAGCATTTACAATATTTTGTCTTTTCCTTTGCTGCTGGTGCACCGACCATTATTCTTTCTTATCGACTGGTTGTCGGAGAAGGTTACAGGCAAAAATGAGTTTTTTCCTTCTATAAAATACGGCTTGTGCACTTTACTTTTTCCCGTGTACTGGTCGATCCTGTCGTTTGCAATGATAGGAGTGCTGGGTTGGCCGTGGTGGAGTTTTTTGGTGCTGTGGTTTGCTTTTCCGCTGACTTTGTGGATGGGATTGACGGTGAAGAGGGTTTAGTGAATATATCACAACGTTAACGTCATGCATGTTTTTTAACCCGTTTGTCAGCTCCTGATAGCGAAATTTTTTATCCAACGGTGAAGAGATAATTTCGCTTCCTCCAGCGCAGGCCCCACTCCTGGCTCGGGCCCTCATTCGAAGTTAGCAGTCCATATTCGGAAGAATACGACAAAAAAAGCGAAGAAAACTCTTCGCTTTTTTCACTAAGTGTAGTAAATGCTTTTACTTCTTATAAAGCGTTCCCGCTTTGTCATTTGCCAGGATAATCCCTTTAATCATCGCTGAGCTGAAGCCCTGGTGTTCCATTTCGTTCAAGCCGGCAATGGTACAGCCTTTTGGAGAAGTTACTTTATCGATTTCATCTTCCGGATGAGAGTTGTGCTGGTGCAGTAATTCGGCGGCACCACGTGCAACCTGTACTGCCATCTTCAAAGCATCGTGTGAATGGAAGCCGATTTCGGTTCCGCCTTGTGATGCAGCGCGGATAGAGCGCAGGAAGAAGGCTACGCCACAAGCGCAAAGTGCTGTTGCAGCAGTCATTTGTCCTTCATCGATAGTAACTGTTTCACCTACTGTGTTGAATAATTCAGTAGCGATATCGATGTATTTTTTGTCGCTGTTGGAAGCAGCGATGCAAGTCATGGATTGTTGAATGGCAATAGCCGTGTTTGGCATAGCAATCACCACTGGGATTTTAGCGTTAAGGTAGCCCTTGATATCGCTTGAAGTAACGCCTGAAATCAGGGAGATGATGAATTGTGAGCTCACATCTACGGTAGCCTTGATGTCTTCCAGCACATTATTTACCTGTTGCGGAAGAACGGCGAGAATAATAGCATCGGCACCTTTAATGGCTTCAGCATTGTCGCGTGTGGCAGGAAATCCTTCAGCTTGTATAGCTTCAACATTGCGAAGCATTCGGCGGGTAAGGGTAATTTGTTCTGGTTTGAATTTCCCGGATTTAACGAGTCCGCGCGCAAAGGCCAAGCCCATATTTCCGCCACCGAGAATTGCAATTTTGTTGATTGAAGCCATAGCTATAAATTTTGAGCGGTAAATTTAGTAAAATAGAGATATACTTTAGTTTTTTCCCGCAAAAACTAAAGCTTGGTAAATACAGCGGTCAAAGTATCGGTTTCATTACCATCATCGACAGTGTACTCAATATTCAGTTTATTGGCATTCACCTGTGTGCCACTTCCCTTAATAATATTGGATTGGACTGATTGAGTAGGGATTTCGATTTCATTCGCCGCAACAGTGCTGATGTTGGCGTAAACACTGCTGTTGCTACCTAGTTTAGTGAAATTATAAAGCTTGATGCGGGAGGAGTTGGCAGTGTCTTTTACGATAGTAACAGTGAATTCCGTGGTAGGAATCAATTTACTGGTTTGCACGCATTTCCAGGACCCAACATAATCGGTGCGGATATCCGTGTCGGTATTGCCATCATCGGGCTGACAGGCTGCCAGCAACAAAACAGAGCAAAAGAGCAAAAGTGATTTTTTCATGTTATTTCTTGTTTTTGGTTTCTTTCTTAAATCCATAAGGACAATGGCGGCAACCTGATTTGCAGCAATGTCCTCTCTTTAGCAAATATTTGGCCGTAAATACCCGATAACCGTTTTCCCAATAAAAATCATCGGGTTCGAGTGGGTTTTTGCTTTCAAATATTTCGCTCAATGGAGATTATTTGAGGTAAATTTACAAATATATGTTGTTGCAGCAGTTAGGAATTTTCAACCATGGTATACAGCTCGATGTTTTGCGGGAAGATCTGCGTCATCCATTTGTTTCGGGTAATAAATGGTGGAAACTCAAGTACAATCTGGAAGAGGCGAAAAGGCTGAAGGCTTCGTGTATTGTCACTTTTGGAGGAGCTTATTCCAATCATCTCGCGGCAACAGCTGCTGCCGGAATGGAGCACAACATCAAAACCATCGGTATTGTTCGTGGTGATAAAGTGGAGAATGCTACTTTATCTTTTTGTAAAGAGCAGGGGATGGAACTGCATTTTGTATCGAGGGACATGTACCGCAATAAAGATATTTCAGGATTTTTCTTTTCTGGTGCTTATGTGATTCCTGAAGGCGGATCGAATAGTGAAGGGGTGCGCGGTTGCTCTGAAATGCTTGATGGTATTGGTGAAAAGTACGATTATGTTGTTTGTGCCTGCGGGACTGGTGCTACCCTGAGCGGACTCATTTTATCTTCTTTACCCCATCAGAAATTGATAGGCATTCCGGTATTGAAAGGTGCCGAATTCCTTAAGGATGATATCTCAAACCATCTCTCTTCTTCCGGGAATACCAATAAAAACTGGGAGCTTGCGTTGGATTATCATTGTGGTGGATATGGGAAAATCAATAATGAATTAGTCACTTTTATCCGCAAAATGCACGAAGTATATGAACTTCCGCTGGATGGTATTTATACCGGTAAGATGATGATGGCGTTGATGGATCTGCTTGATAAAGGCTTTTTTAACAAAGGCTGCAAAGTATTGGCAGTGCACACCGGAGGGCTCCAGGGCAACGAAGGAATTAAGGAGAGATTTGCTATTGACCTTTCAAAATAATTATTTTTATCGTCATGGAAAGGCGTTTACTGATGCTTCTGCTTTTGATGCAGGGAGTGCTATGTGCAAACATTACTCCCGAACAATACATTGCCGAGTATAAAGACGATGCGGTAAAGGAAATGCATGAATATGGCGTTCCTGCCAGTATTACACTGGCCCAGGGCATGCTGGAATCCAATTATGGCAACAGCAAACTGGCGCAAAATGCCAAAAATCATTTTGGGATTAAGTGCCATTCCGACTGGACCGGTGATACCTACAAGATGGATGATGATGCCAAGAACGAATGTTTCAGGAAATACAATACTGTGCTGGAATCTTATCGTGATCATTCGGCTTTCCTGAAAACGCGTTCGCGCTACGCGGCCCTTTTTCAATTGCAGATTACCGATTACAAAGGCTGGGCTGCCGGACTCAAAGCTGCTGGTTATGCCACCAATCCCAAATATCCTCAGCTACTCACTAACATGATAGAACGCTATAATCTGCAGCAATATGATACCCTCCCCAAAGCAGAGCCTGCTGATGGTCCGCATGAAGTGTTCATCAGTAAGAATTTCGTGAAATATGTCATAGCCGCCGGTGCCGATGATCTCGATAGCATCGCCAAAGAATTCCAGATCAGTAAAAAACGGTTGTATAAATACAACGACCTGAATGATACCATGGCACTGGCTTCCGATCAGGTGATATACCTGCAACCCAAGCGCCATAAAGGAACTCAGGATGTTTATATAGTGGCAAAGGATGATAACTACTGGACCATCTCCCAAAAGTTCGGCATTCAGCTAAAATACCTGTACAGGAAAAATAATATTCAAGCAGGTGCAACACCGGTTGCAGGAGAAACGCTATATTTAAGGAAGAAGAAACCCTGAATTTTCAGAAAACTTCTTTTTTACACTGACGTATGCATTAAAAAAGCAAGAGGATGCTTAATCTCCACAATACTGAAATTGCGTTCAAGGGCCGTTCCAACCGCGAACTGAATCAATCTTATGTTTTATTTAAAATGATGGGTTATCCCTGGCTGGTGAAGTATGGCAAAGGTATTATGCGCTGGGCTTTTAGGATACATCTCCCCATCAAGGGACTCATCAAGAAAACCATGTACAAGCAGTTCTGTGGTGGTGAAACGATTGAAGAATGCCAGAATGTTGTCCTCGAATTATATGATAAACACAAGGTAGGTACTATTCTCGATTATTCGGCCGAAGGTCAGAACAACGATGCGTCTTTTGAAAATTCAAAGAGTGAAGTGCTGGCCACCATAAGCCTGGCCAGCGACAATCGCCGTATTCCCTTTACTGTTTTTAAACTTACCGGACTCGCTCGTTTTGAATTATTGGAAAAAGTGCAGGCAGGCATTGAGCTCACTGCTGCCGAAAAGGAGGAATTTGCTAAAGTTCGCGCCAGGGTAGAGGAGATCTGCCAAACGGCTTATAACAACAAAGTCCGTATTTTCCTCGACGCCGAAGAAACCTGGATACAAAAGGTAATCGACGGTTTGGCCGAGGAAATGATTAAGAAATACAACCGCGAACAGGCAATTGTTTTCAATACAATTCAGATGTACCGCAACGACAGGATTTCTTTTCTGAAAGAGCAGATTGAAAATGCCCGTGAAGGTGGATATTTCCTTGGCATTAAGCTGGTGCGTGGTGCCTACATGGAAAAAGAACGAAAGCGCGCCGAGGTGATGGGCTATCCTTCTCCTATTAATGCCAATAAGGAAGAAACCGACCGACTCTTCAACAAGGCGCTTACAATTTGCGTTGAAAATATTGATACGGTGAATATCTGTGCCGGAACACACAACGAATCCAGCTGTTTGCATCTGGTACACATGATCAAGCAAAAAGGACTCAAAACCAACAATGAACGTGTGTGTTTCGCGCAGTTGTATGGAATGAGTAATCACATCAGTTTTAACCTGGCAGACAATAGTTACAATGTTGTGAAGTACGTGCCTTACGGTCCGGTGGAAAAGCTTGTTCCTTACCTTATCCGACGTGCGAAGGAGAATACTTCCATTGCCGGACAAACGGGCCGGGAGCTGCGTTTGATCATGGCTGAGAAGAACAGGCGAAAGGCATAAGCGCGAGCACATTTTATTTGGATGCTTTCCGAATAATGCTATTTTTACCCTGAGCCAAACTAATTTTTATGAAAAAAATCTTACTCTTTTCTTTATTTCTTTTTATCTCAACATTTTCTTACGCTCAAATTATAAGTGCTGTAGTACCTAACCAGGCTAAGGAAGGCGAAACGCTGACTGTTACCCTGGTGGGGCACGGTACTAATTTTACAGCGGGAGTTAACGGAATTACTTATTCCTATTACACCGGAGGTACAGGAACCACTTACATTAACGGTCAGAATGTGACTGTGACCAGCGATACCAGCGTTAAGGTTACGGTGACGTTGCCTATCAATGTTGTTCACGGTCCCTACCTTGATTTTAAGATCAATACATCAGCCAACGGTATCTTAAGCAAAAACTCTGCGTTTACAATCAAAAGCTCAGCAATGAGCATCGCATCCTTTTCGCCTGCCCAGGGTCATTGCGGAGATAATTTAACGGTGACCATTGTTGGTGAAAATACCAAGTTTACCAATGGCATTTCTAATTTCACTTTGTATGGAGGTAGCTCGCCAACGGGTACAACGATAGTCGGACAAAATTTTAATGTGGTAAGTGACTCTCTTTTTACTGCCGATATTTCGGTTCCTTTAAATGCATATATCGGTAATTATTCCATGGCTTTTTTCAATCCGATAAGTGGAAATCCGGGTTACCATTTTACAGTAAGCAATATCTTTTCTGTAACTGCGAATCCTCAAGGCGATGTGTTGTTAAAGTATATCACTCCTTCTCATGCTGTGGAAGGTACTTCTTTAACAGTATCGGTAGTGGGGCAAAATACAAAGTTTACACAGGGAGTAAATTCATTAAAAATCAGTGCGGGTTCGGATATATATGCGAGTAATATCGTGGTGCAAAACGACACGCTGTTTAAAGCAGATTTCGCTATTCCTGCCAATGCTTCAAACGGATACTTTACGGTTGTAGCCAACACTGTAAATGATGGGAATCTGAATCTGGTTAACGCATTCAGAATCGATAATGATGTCAATAATGACGTATTGATTAAGTCACTTACACCGAATCAGGCCGATCAGGGCGATGTGCTATCGGTGACTATTGTAGGACAAAATACTACTTTCAATAATGGAGTTAAGCAAATCCGACTGGAAAAATACACCAATAATGGGTCACCAACCACCACTATTATTTACGGACAAAATATTTCGGCCACCAACGATCAAAGTGTTACTGCCAGTTTTTCTATCCCTGCCAATGCGCCTGTGGGTTATTATAACGCTTATGTTATAGATACTACAGGAGGAGGGACTTTATTGAAATATGATGCTTTTACCGTGAATGTGGATCAAGATATCCCGAGCATAGAACCACTTGCTCCTTTTGACGCCTATGAGGGAAGTTCTTTAACGGTAACGGTAGTGGGTAACCACACTCAATTTACCAAAGGAGTGAGTTCAGTTAGAGTCCAGTACAGTCTGGGATCGCCAACAACTACAGTTTACGGAAGCAATATCTCAGTTTTGAATGATAGTATATTGCTGGCTGATTTAGACCTTCCTTCAAATATGCAGTTGGGCAATTATTATTGTTTTGTCAATACAACAGAACACGGGGAACTCAGTAGAAAAGATGCATTCAGAATCATGAATGATCCCACCAATGATGTATTACTGAAATCTATTTCTCCTGCATATGCGGATCAGGGAGAAGCCTTGACTGTGACGATTGTGGGGCAAAATACCAGCTTCACCAATGGCGTTAGTAATATTCTACTGGCCTATACCAATGGTTCAGCCACTACTTATTCCGGACAAAACATTACTGTTGTCAATGATAATGAAGTAAAAACAACCTTTACTTTTCCTGGTAATGCACCTGTGGGAGCCTATGCATTGTCGCTCACTTCTTCAGGAAAAACACTTTATTTAAGTTCTTCATTTGTGGTGTCGGCAGTAAATAATACTCCTGTCATTAAATCGATTTCAAAAAATGATGCCGATAAGGGTGATTCTTTTACGCTGACTGTAAAAGGGAAGAATACCAATTTTACTGCAGGAATTACTTCAGTGAATCTGAATTACAATGCAAGTGGCTTAAATATAAATCAAGCAATAAACGGCACCAATATTACGGTAGTTAATGACACTACTTTAGCGATTGATTTTACCGTTCCTACTGATGCATATTTGGGTCAGTATGTTCTCGATATCAGTGGTGCCGGTGTTCAGAATTTATCTGTAAATCTTCCTCAAATTACTATCGGAGCACCAGGAAATAATTACTCTGCTGTCATCAATAATGCGAATGACGGGGATGTGATCTATCTTTTCAATACGAGTGGAGATACTATTGCCATTGATACGCTGGATGCAAACTTGTATTTTGATTTTTCGAATGTAGCAGATGGTGATTATACCATAGGTATTTCAGGTGTAAGTGGGAAAATACCTTTTAAGGCAAGTGCCAGTGCTGCGTATGTTGGTAACGTTTTGTATATCAATAGCAACGGATTAGAATACATAACGGTTGGTGTTAAGCCTCCCAAAGAAGTGGAACATTCATTTGTTGTTTTCCCAAATCCTGCTAATGATTACCTGACGGTTCGTTTTGAAAGCGATTTGACAAATGGAAGTGTAACGATTTACAATGCTTTCGGACAATTGGTTTTCCAGCAATCCATCAGCAATGAAAATACCTTGACTTTGGATATTTCAACATTGTCTTCAGGTACTTACTACCTGTCGCTGATGGATGAAACTTCCATGAAAACACTGCCATTTGTAGTGGTGAAATAAACCTCCTCCTTCTTTGCTAAAGCTTCGAAGGACGAATCCCGACAGATTGTTTGAACAGTTCAAGTACTTTGTCGGGATTTTTTATGTCTTCGGTATTCCCTTTTGCTTCTAAAATCTTTTTGTAAATGGCCACCGCATTTCTTTTGTAATTAGGGTGTTCGGTGGCGGGAGGACATTTTTGAAGCGTGGTGAATGCTTTCTGATAGTCTTTGTTGTTGTAATAAATGGAGCTTAGGTTAATCAGCACTTCATCGTAGTAAGGAGATATTTTTAAAGCTTCCAGGTAATAGTGTTCTGCCATTTTGTTGTCGCCTGCCAGAACATAAGCCCCTGCTAAATTATCGAGGGAATGCAAATGGTAAGGATGAATCTCCACTGCCTTACCGAAGGCAGAGAGGGCTTCTTTGCTGTCGCCCTGGTTGTAATAATAAATGCCGGCATACCAGCAAACGGGAGAAAGAAAAGGATCGGTGTTGTAAATAAAGCTTTCAGCACTTTTTGCCATACGAGGCAGTTTCTCCAGTCTGCCCTGAGCATGATCCACTATCATTTTATAAGAAGTTTTTTCTCCCTGCCAGCGTTTGTAATAACCAACAGAAATAAGAGCCATGATGCCTGCCGATAATAAAAACAGCTTTGGAGAAAATGTTTTATCCTGAGTTTTGCAATAATACAACAGCCATGCAATACTTAGCAAGGCGAGCACTACCAATTCGCTCCTCTCTTTTGGAAAAGAAAAAAGCGAGTCAGTAAAAAGAACAATTAAAGTTCCCGAGAGGAAAATTATTTTCAGTTTTGTTCCTGAAGTGATGTTGGAGCGCAACGATTTAAATGTCCGTACAAAGATGAAGCCAATTAAAGTCAGCAGTAAGCCAAATCCAATGATGCCTAGCTCTGCAGCTATCCATAAGAAGTCGTTGTGAGGCCGCTGGAAAACAGTAAATCCTTCTTCGGCCCTTGATCCCTGAACACCATACTTCGGGAAGAAGAATTTCCATGAACCTGCTCCAACGCCCAGCGTTCCATGTTCCTTAATCATGCTAACGGTATTGTCCCACAGGAAATAGCGTTCGTAAATACTTGCGGTGTGATTGCTCTTGTCTTTTTCAGATTGCTCGACCACACTCTGCAAATGATCGGCGCCTTCATTAAAAACAAAGGGTTTTGTGCTCCATACATAAGCAGTTAGTGCGATAAAAAGGATAAGTCCGCTCAGCGCAGGTGCGATGATTTCTTTTGTTTTCTTAATAGCCTCCGACCATAGTTTCAGCCAGGTAAATGCAGCTATCAGCAAAAGGAAAAAACCAGTTAAACCCAGCCACACTGATCGTGATTGCAGCAATACAATGAAAAAAAGCGCGATGCCCAAAGCAGCAGAAGCTACATACCGCCAGAAGTTTTTTAAGGAATACAGCGACCATAAAGAAAAGGGGAGCGTGGCAGCTAAAAAGCAACTCACTAAATTTTTGTGCGCCATATTCGCAGTGATGGAATAGATTCCCTGAAAGGTTTCGAATTGCGTGTGATACAAATCATAGAGTGTGTACAGAGCAAATAATTCTGTAAGGACGATGGCCGATAACAGTATTTTCAGTAATATGTTTTCATCCTGATTTTCCCTGAAGGAAGCGTGCAACAATACCGAGAAAAGAAAAGCACTAAGCAAATTGAAATTTTCTAAAAGTGCATCGGGCGTGTTGATAGCCCATAAAGCAGACAGGCATGAATAGGCAATAAAAGAGATGAAAATCCAGTGAAAGGGACTTAAAGAAAACTCTTTTTTTCTTTGGTAAAAAACCAATGCTGCTACTGCCGTGAAAACAGAAAAAACAAGAAATCTGGAAATAAGATAAGGGTCAATACTTTCATCACTTTTCACCAGGAGAAGCAATGTCAGACAGAAAAATAACAGGTAACTTGTTTTTTTAGTCATGCTGAGGCTAAAGTTAAAGAAAGGCAGTGAATATATAAGTAATGCACCACTGTGGCATGCAAAGGCTCTATTAACCCTCTCTTGTCAATATCTTCAGGCAACAGGATTGGTTGGCATTTCTTCTTTCCCTATTTTTATAATGAATACTAATTGTTAAAAAGGCGGCGTTAATTCAAAAACCTAAAGCATGAGTGCGAATACAGAAAGGTCGGACAAGCTGATTGGAGCAACGGCGACTATTATTTTTCACAGTATTTTGTTCCTTATCCTGTTTTTCATGGTGATAGGTGGTGGTAGTGGTCTGGGTGATTCCATAGGTGATAGCGAAGGACTTGAAGTAAGTTTTGGCGAAGATGCTGAAGGCAGTGGCAATACCGAGTCTACTCCTGCAGGGGCAGAGTCGCCTGCTTCACAACCCGAAAGCTCTCCGGAGGAAGAACTACTTTCAAGTTCTGCTTCTGATGATGATGTAGTGGTAAAGAAAACGGACGATACTAAGAAGAAAACACCTACTAAGGTGACTACAACGAAAAATCCCAACACAAAAAAAGTGGACAGTGATTTGGAAGCCGCTATGAAAGGCATGCTTGGAGGTACAGGGACAGATGGAGACGGTGATTCAAAAACTCCGGGAAATGAAGGTGGAGGTGGTGAAACCCATGGAAGAGATAAGGGTAAGGGGAAAGGAAAAGGCAAGACAACCTTGATAACCAAGCACGTGATTCGCCAAGCCAACTATGATTCACAGCAGGAAGGTTATCAGTATGTTAAAGTAAAAATTAACAGGCAAGGTAAGGTGGTTGCCGCAGAGGGCAATCAGAAAGGAACAACAAATGCTTCGCCTGAACTAAAAGGCAGGGCAGAGAAATTGGTAAGAGGCTACGTGTTCAATGAGGATCCTGCGGGTCCTGAATTCCGTTACGAAACGATTCCATTCAATTTCTATCTTCAATGACCTATCCCGAAGCCGTCGACTTTCTTTTCAGTCAGTTGGCGGAATATCAACTCATCGGACAAGCCGCTTACAAAGCTGATTTATCAAACATCACCAGGCTGTGTGCGTTGCTAAATCATCCTGAAAAACAATTCAAGTCTATACATGTTGCAGGAACGAATGGTAAAGGATCGGTCACGCACATGCTGGCTTCTGTGCTGCAGGAAGCGGGCTACAAAACGGGAATCTACTGCAGTCCGCACCTCATTGATTTCCGTGAAAGAATTAAGGTGAACGGACAAATGATTCCTCAGGCGGAAGTAGTAGAGTTTGTTGGGAAATGGAAAGTTGAATTGGCATCCATGCGTCCTTCATTTTTTGAATATACTACAGCACTGGCCTTTCATTATTTCGCGAAGGAGAAGGTGGATATCGCCATTATTGAAGTAGGGTTGGGCGGTCGCTTGGATTCTACAAATATTATCCTTCCTGAGCTTTCGGTGATTACCAATATCGGGATGGATCATACGAATATTCTTGGCAACACGCTGGAGAAAATTGCTTTTGAAAAAGCGGGTATTATCAAAGCTGGCGTTCCAGTGGTGATAGGGGAACGGCAGGTTGAAACCTCTGCCGTATTCAGTACCGCAGCAGCAGAGAAAAATACAGCGCTGACTTATGCCGAACCTATGGATTTACAAAGCGATTTAATAGGCATTTATCAAAAGAAAAATATAGCTACGGCTTATGCAGCTCTTCAGAAAATGAAAGATGCGGGATGGGAGATAACTGATCAGCATATTCGTGGCGGATTGATGAATGTGGCGGATAACACGGGCTTTATGGGGCGCTGGCAAATCTTGGGGAGTCATCCTGCCATTGTTTGTGATACCGGCCATAATAAAGAAGGAATTGAGCAGGTGGCTAAACAACTTTCGGAAGCCGATTACCAAAAACTGCATATCGTGTGGGGAGCTGTAAACGATAAAGATCAATCGCAAATACTGCCCCTGTTGCCAAAGAACGCGCAGTTTTATTTTTGTCAGCCAGCCATTGCCAGGGCTATGCCTGTTGAGCAATTGCATAAAACTGCTATTGAGTTGGGATTGGCTGGAGAAAGCTATAAAACTCCTGTCGCTGCGTTGGAAGCGGCAAAATCAAAAGCAGGAGTCAACGACTTTATTTTTATCGGTGGAAGTACCTTTGTGGTAGCAGATATTTTATCGGCAAAGTAATTATTTCTGTGTAGCCAGCAGCGTTTTCACACCAGCTTTACTTGTAAGCGACATAGCATCCACCAGGGTTTGTACAGGAAGATCTTTGTCCATGCGTATCATCACCACCGTTTCATTATCCGGATTTTTGGTTTTTTCTTGGGTGATGGCAGCAATAAGCTGTTCGCCACCGATCGCCTTATCGTCCACATAGTACTGGATATCTCCTGACGCGTCTTTCACGATGGAAAGCACCACTTCATTTTTCGCCGGCGTTTTGATTTTATTCATATCGGATTTAGGTACCGACATGTTGATCGAACTTGTGGTTTTCATAGTGGCCACAATGATGAAGAAAAGCATCAGGAAGAACATGATGTCGTTCATCGCTTCCGTGAAAACGTGGGCACCTTGTTTATTTTTCTTTCTTAAGCTTATCATCTGGTAGGCTCTTTAAGAAGGTCGAGGAACATCATTGTGTTCAGTTCCAGCTGGTGTACGGCTTTGGTGATGATGGCACTGATCCAGTTGTAGAAGATGTAAGCCATGATACCAACCACAAGTCCGGCAGCAGAAGTTACGAGTTTGGTATATAATCCGTTGGCAACTACCGACACCTGCATGTCGCCACCCGCCTGGGAAATATCAATGAAGAGGTTGATCGCACCGAGGATGGTTCCAAGGAATCCGAGCATGGGCGCTATACCGGCAATGATGGACAACATACCTACGTTTTTCTCGAGTTTGTACACCTCAAATTTTCCAACGATTTCCACCGATTCTTCAATTTCCTTAATAGGCATCCCTATGCGGGAAATTCCTTTTTCAAGCATTCTGGCCACTGGCTTGTTGGAACTTTTGCAGAAGGTGAGTGCCGAATCGATATTGCCATTGCGGATGAAATCCTGGATGGTATTCATGAAATTATTGTCGGCAGATATTTGTCGTTTCACATACAGGAAGCGCTCTACAAAGATAAATACCGACAAAATGGAAAGGATGGCGATCGGGATCATGATGAATCCACCTTTGATAAGGATATCGATAGGACCCTCTACAGTTTTTTCAACCGGTAAGTTTGCCGCGGCGCCTGTAGCCTGAAGAAGTGTTAGTGAAAGCATATTCAGTTTTAATGAGTTAACGTGAACGAATTCAAAATAATTATTTGATACTAAAATATATTTTAGATGAGAGGGTAGGGGATGTAAGAGAAAGAAGATGTTAAGAGGGGATTGTTTATTTCGGGACATCTTCGCGTTTATCATTCCGGAAAATTTTTGTTTTTGAGAATTCGAAGCAATTCTGTTCGTCCTTCGAAGCTTTAGCGAAGAAGGATTTCTCGCGTGTGTCATCCTGAGTGTACTCACGAGGGACCTATCGCCCTGCGCGTCAGCTTCTTTTCAAGGAAACAAAGACTTACTTTTTTGTCTTGAAGCAAGAGAGTAAGCAAAAAATCAAGAGCCAGGAGATGCTTCCATCGCACACCGCGAAATTTTTTATCCGTTGGTGACGGAAAAAATTCGCTCCCGCCACCGCACGAAGTTAGCGGCCCATACTTCAGATAATGGCTTGCTAACTGGGGAGGTGGTTATATAGATGGGTTTAGATCAAACAAAAAACCCTTCGATTTCGAAGGGTTTTCTTTCTGTGGGAGCTACAGGATTCGAACCTGTGACCCTCTGCTTGTAAGGCAGATGCTCTGAACCAGCTGAGCTAAGCTCCCAAGATTTTTGTTGAACGGGTTGCAAATATAGGTTATATTTTATTTCACACAAATATTATGGAGTTTTTTTTCGGAGAAAATTTATTTCCTCTTTTTATCCAGATACACCAGCCTCAATAAGGCCGGGAAGAAAATGAAATCGCTTATCCAAGCAAAGACGATTGCAGAGGTGGAAAGAAGTCCGAAATCAATAATGAATACAATATTACTGATGAGCAGCACTGCGAAACCAATGGCAAACATAATGGTGGTTGCTGTACATGGGTGCACGATGACCCTCACCGAATCGGCAAATAAAATATTGATAGAGTAATCCTTTCGCAGATGCAGATTGCTCTTGAAGCTCCAGATAACGTGTAACACATCATCAGCGATCATTCCCACCACCACTGAAAAAATAACAGATGTGGCGATATCGAAGGGAATGTCCAGTATTTTCATCATCAGGGCCACGGCGCAAAGGGGGAATACAGTGGCAAAGGTGGCGAGGAGTCCAAGCTTGAGGTCGCGCACAAATACCGACATTACCAGTAAGATCAGTATTACGGCCACAAACAAGCTTTCCAGCATTTCGTCAACAATAACATTCATTTGCTCAATGTAAGCGGGGAGATAACCCACAGAGCGCATGGAGATTTTGGCATCACCAAGGGCTTCTTTGATTTTAAGTTCGGCTTTATTGATGTTCTCTTCCATTTGCTTCACCGATCCTGAAGGAATCAATATGGTGAGGCGCGAATGCATTTTGTCATCCGACAGGAAGCTGGAAGAAATGGCTTCTGCGTCTTTCGGACTGCTGTATTTCAGGTCGCTTAGGAGTGGTTCCCATAAGGCATAGTCCACTGTGCTCTTAATGTAGGGAAGTGTTTGGAGTTCCTTGCGTACTTTGTCGATCACCTTCCAGTCGGCTTTACTGAAAGGTTTCCCGTCTTCCTTATCTACCATGAAATCGATGAGGTTCACCGATCCATAATTTTTTTCGATATAGTCTTTCGATATGCGGGTTTTGTTATCAGGCTTGATGAAACCTACCGTGTCAGTATCTACAGTTATATAAGGGAAAACAAAAACACCGGCACCCATCCATATCAACATCACAATCATGGTGATCCATGCCAGTCGTTTATTAAGTTTATTATAGAAACCATCGAGCATCTTGTTCATCCAGTCGATTTTCTCAATGTTCCTATTGACTTCAATAGTGCGGATGATCCATGGTGTTCCGATTAAAAACAAAACAAGTAGTCCTACAATAATTCCCAAAGAAGTGAGGAGGCCGAACTGGTAAATAACAGTAATGTCGCTCAGCATCAGTGATCCGAAACCTATAATATTGGTGAGGGCGGAAGTAAGGATAGGCGGAATTTTTTTATTGAGGTATTTGCCCACATCAGCACTTTGCTTAGTCACGAGGTGCATGGCAAAGGAGAAGAAGTTGATGATGAACAGCAACGGAACGATCATCGTAATCATATTGACAGGCACATCAAACCATCCGAAGAGCGACATGGCGGGCCAGGTGGCAAGGAGTACAAGCGTTGAGCAAATCAGCAGGTATTTCGCCCTGCGCAGTCGCCACCATAAAAGGAGAAAGATAAGTCCGTAGCACAATCCGAAAAGCCATTTTGAATCCTGGTTGCTCAGCTCATTGATTTCAGTAAAAATAACTCCTGCACCGGTAATGTCTTTCTTTACGCTGGCGGGAAGTCCGGGATAAACAATTTTCTTCAGGGAATCGAGAAGGAAAGGGCGGTTTTTATCGGGATCCTTGTTAATGCGCACTCTTAAAAACATGGCTTCACCGTCGGGGTTGGCCGACTGGAAGTATGCTTTTTCCATTTTATCTACGTAGTCATCGCCTTTTAGCCCTCTTACAGCATCAAGATTTACCCGGGAAAAGGTTTGATCAAAACCGTGGATTTTTCTGATCAGTTCACTGGCTTTGTAGAGTTCATCCAGTTTATATTCATTCGTAGAGCCTTTTGGAAAAGTGAGGTACAGCACCATTGTTTCATCGTTACCGAAGTAACTTTCAAATTCGGTGATGTCGGGCAGTTGTCTGGAATCCTCCGGATACCAGTCTTGAGGCCTGTTGGCGATGTGTATTTTGGTGGTGGGAATGCCTGAAGCGATGACTATTGCTGTTAATAGAATCAGTAACCATGGCCTTTTAGAGGCGAACTTCAGGTATTTCTGGTAAAATTTCATTTGTTCATTCCCTTGAAAAAGGGAGCGCTAAATTAAAAAAAAAACCGGACATGGTGAAGTCCAAAAGTTCATCAGTATTGAGGTTTCGAGTGTTTTCCTGTGAGTCGGAAATACCCCTTCATATATTCTCCCTTGATTCCTGTACGGAAAAATGAGTAGATACCTGCGAGCAACAGCTCAACGGTGCTGCGGAAAGTGGCTTTATAAAAACGACGTGCCGAGGTTTTTACAAAAGTACTCTTCAATAGTTTGGAACGGTAGTAAATTGCGGCATCTTCGTCATAGCGGTAATCTTCAAAAATAATATTGTTGTTGAAGCCTCCGATTTTGTAGTATATTTCCTTAGTGGAAAAAATGCAGCAGCCGTGCACAGCGGGCTTGAACCATCTTAAAGTAGTGAGGTAAATATTGGAGTACATCCAGTAAAGGAAGCGGTAGTATAAATTACTTTCGGTGGCGTAAATTTTACATCCGCCTACTTTAATGCCTTCGCTGATCACTTCTTTCATTGCAGTTTTCAGGAAATTTTCATCGGGCAGTACAACGTCGGCATCCAAAAAAAGAAGGTGTTCATAAATAGCGTGATTGGCGCCGATATTCCTTTGTAAGGAAATATTGCGCAAATTATTACAGGCAATAAAGTTGATGGGCATGCCGAATTCGGATTTGTAGCGATGGGCTACTTCCGCGGTGCTGTCCTCAGAACCGGTATCGGAAATCACAACTTCATATTGGTAATCTTTCTGGATGCGTATGCTATCCAGTAATTTCGGAAGATAGTATTCTTCGTTCAGTGTGCAAATAACAATTGATATCATCCCTTAACGCTTTATGGTTTAGGGAGTAGTATTGCCTTAGATAGCGCTGCCTGACAATTGTTCTTTGTTATGTTCGGCAAGAATTTCGTCGGCCGTAACTTTCAAATGTCTAACGTGCGATACCACTCCTTCCATGAACGTAAAAGATTTGTACCAGTCGCTTACATTGTTTTTTTCAAAGGTGTCTTTAATAATGAGCGTAAGTGCAGGATAATGTGTGTGGCATACCTCAGGGAAAAGATGGTGGGCAATATGAAGATTGAAGCCTCCGAAGATGAAATTGGCTGTGGGACTATCGGGATGAAAGTCGATGGTGGTAGCCACCTGATGATGCGTCCAGGTATCGTGAACCACCTTCTCTTCCTCATCTGCATGAACGTATGCAACTTCCGTTACGTGATGCGAAATGAAGAAAGTGTATGTTAATCCAAGTGAAACGATCATGTGCATGACGAGAAATGCACCCACTATTTCATAAATGGAGAAATCGGTGAAGTACAGCGGGATGAATATGAAATTCGCAAAATATACCACCTTGAGCAGAATAACCTTTATCAACTCAAAGGCAGGAACGTCCTTGAATTTAAGATTGGCGTGTTCCTTCCTAGAGAAAAAGGTAAAATCAACAAACAATATCCAGATCAGGGAAGAGAACATGTAAAGGAAGGATGCATAGATGTGCTGATATCTGTGGATTTTGTACTTTTTTTGTTCGGGATGGAGAAGAAGGAGATTGGTAATTTCCAGATCGGAATCGTAATTAAATACATTTGGAAAAATGTGGTGTGAATGGTTGTGGCGCAGCTGCCAGAAATAACCACTCATGCCATTGATGCCAAAAACCGATTCGAAGATAAAGTTGTCAATTTTTTTATTTCCTGTTACACAATGGTGCGCTGCATCGTGCCCGATATTAATGCCCACAATAAGAAGAGCAGTAGCAGTGATGAGATAACACAAAGCCAGAACAATAAAGGAGGAGGAGATAAATATTCCGTAGTAAGCAATGGCGGCAACAGCCATCATTGAAATGAATTTAAACCATAAAAAAGCATTGGCATTTTTGCCGCTTTTTTGGGAAGCAAAGTATTGATCTGATTTATTTCTTATTTGCTTAAAAATATGATCCGTAGTGTCCTTAGACTCATATTTCATCTTCTTCTTTTCAAATGATTTCATCGTTCCGATTTAAATCTCAGCTAACAAATTTAGTAAAATAATCCATTGAAGGGGAGTCCCTTGATAAAATTAGGATAACTCATTAAGCATTTGATATTCATTGTGTTAAATGGAGAAGATGCCCTTGGTTTTGAAAAGATTAACGGATTGTTGCCTTTCGTACCCAATCGCTGAAAAAGGGGAAAAATACCCTATTCCAGTATAATTTCATCCACAAAAATCCAGGCGGCCTTCCCTTCGCCCGAAAAGCCCTCGGGTATAAGCAGAGTTTTAGCTACTACTTTTAGGTATCTTGTATTTACTGGCGTAAAGGCAATCTTTACTGATACTAATTGTTTATTGGTTTTGATGATTTTTTTAGTGGTGACAAGCGTGAAATTTTTGCCGTCTTCGGAGGTGTATATTTCAAAATCTTCTGGATGATGTATCCAGGAACTTACCTTATTATAGAAGGTCATAGTGACAGCGCTTATATCGGATGAATGCTCCAGTTTGATTACTGCTTCCATATCTTCACCTTCGAAGCCTGCCCATTCGCCATCAGAGAAAGATGACCCACCAATTCCATTCAGCAGGGTAGCTGCTCCTTGTTTAGGAGCATACTTGCTGCTCGGTGCATGAGCAAGAGCAATTTCTTTTCCTACACCTTTGTGCAGGAAAAAATCTTCGGTAAATTCATCACCAGCAGGTTCAGTGCTGTTAAAAGCCATGGCTTTCAGTGTGCAGGTGCCGCTGATAGTGAAGGGGGATGAGTACTTTAAAGATTTATTTGTGGGGGTAGTGCCATCCAGCGTATAGTAAATTGTGAGATCCTTTTTGGCGGTTTTTAATTGCGTAAGGGTTTCTCCAGGTTTTTCGGCGTTGAGGTAGCTGGCAGAAACATCGAAGTATTTTTGTTTTTTGATCGTGTTCAGGCCTTCAGTCATGGATGGAAATTCAAGCAGTTCATCCTTCTTTACTGCACCCCAGGTGGTGAAGCAATGACCCAGCATGCTGCTGTTCTGTTTGGCAAAAGAATATTTTATAAGATCTTGTGCTGCCTCCAAATCTTTATAGCTGCAAGGCAAAACTTTGAATCCCTTGTCCATAAAAAGATCCACCGACGGATAGCTTGGCCGTGCGTTGTAATGCCAGTCGCAAATCACAATGTCTTTCGGAATCATATCGATAGCAGGGGCTGTTCCGGCAGCGGAGGCTTCCCATATTCCGTAGTTGAACTGACTGGCATCAATCAGTCTGTCGCCCCAGATGAACATTTCCAGTTTTTTCTCTTTCACAAAATGATCGTGAAACTCATTGATTGCAATAGCCAGCAGTCGGGCCGGATTTTTCCCTTTTGTGTTAGGGGAAAGCGGATGACCAATAAGGAAAATTTCGTCCATGCCAACATGAATGCCATCGGCTTCAAAAGCTTCTGCAATTTCATCAATGAGTGGAAAGACAATCTCGTTCACTTTCGGATTGGTGATGTCCCATTCGCGGCAATAAATACTGTCGTTGTTGGGAAAGGCACCCGGTGTAAGGTCAAGTTCGGGGTATTTTACCAAAAGAGGATTGTTGTGTGTCTTCCATGACTGGTGTCCTATAGATTGAAATTCGGGGATGAGCCGTATATTGTTTTTCCTGCATTCGGCGGCAAATCTTTTTGCTCCGGCCCGGGTAATGGGATTGCTGCCTTCAATCAGTTCGGGATGGGAAACGAAATTGAAATTATAATCCACTTCCAGCATGAGCATGTTGATGCCTTTGGCCGATAATTCGGGCAGCTGACGGATGAGGATCTCAAGATCAGCATCCGAAGTGTAATCAATCACATGAAGGGCGGTCCATTTTTTTTCTTCCTGGGAGAAGAGGTTAAGAAAAAGGAGACTGAAGACAAGAGAAAAAATGCGTTTCATGTTGAGTAGTTTAATTTTTCAAATGTAGGTGAAGCAAAAAAGGAAAGGGAGAAAAAGTACCGGACAAATTCCGGACGTCTTGGCACATGAAAGAATTTTATTTACTTTGCTGAACAATAATTAAACATTACTGCCATGTTAGATCAACCTTCAGGAATTAATCCAGTACCTAATTCAACTGCTGTTTTAGTTTTAGGAATTATTTCTATTCCTACTTGTTTTTGTTTAGGACTTGTAGGTTTGGCATGTGGTATTATTGCATTGGTGCTGGCCGCAAAAGGTACAACGGCTTACACCGAAAATCCTGATATGTACACTCAGTCGTCATACAATAACCTGAAGGCAGGTAAAATATGTGCTATTGTAGGAACCTGCTTATCGGCGCTTTATTTAGTATATATAATATTCTATTTCATCTTCGTCGGGACCGTTGCTTTCTCTTTTTTAGAATTGATGAAGAACGCCCATTAATTTATGGAAACGATAGTCAGCTGGCTTGAAAATCATACGCTGACCTGCTGGATGAAGGCTTTAACCGGAATGGATTGTCCCGGTTGTGGTTTTCAGCGTTCGTTGATTCTCCTGCTAAAAGGAGATTTAGTGGCCAGTTTTCTTCAATATCCTGCATTGCTGCCTGTCATTGCGCTTTTTGTAATATTGATCCTGCATCTCATTTTTAAGTTCCAGAAAGGTCCGAAAATCCTCATTTTTACTTTTATTGTAACGCAAAGCCTGGTGTTTGGTAATTACTTCCTCCGGATGGCGTTATGATAAATATTTATCTTTACTGAAATTGTTGAAGCTATGAATTACCAATACCATCTCGACCATCTTTATGTAATCCGCAAGAAATTATTGGATTATCTCGACACAACTCCATTGGAAAAATTGCTGATCATCCCGCAGGGTTGCAATAACAATATGCTTTGGCAAATCGGTCACTGCGTGATTTCACAGCAGCGACTATTGTACACCCTCAGTGGCTTGCCCATGAATGTTTCGGAAAATTATTTCCTCAATTTTAAAATAGGAACTTCTCCTAAGGACTGGACTGCCACCCCTGATATTGAAGAGGTACGCGCATCATTGATTGCTACAGTAAATAAGCTGAAAGCCGACTTAGAAGCCGGAGTATTTAAAGAATACAAGCCTTACAAAACATCTTCTGGCCTGGTGCTGAACAATGTTGGGGAAGCATTTGTTTATAGTAACTACCACGAAGGAATACACATAGGGAACCTGGAAATATTCAAGAGGATACTGTAATTATCCTCTTGTAAAAACCCATTCTTTTCCTTCCGATAGTTTTTTATTAAAAGCGTAGCCTTCCGTGTCGAAAGCTTTCAAGTCTTCACTTTTCTCAATCTGGTTTTTGATGAGGTACTGAGCCATCATGCCTCGGGCTTTTTTGGCGAAAACCATTACTACTTTGTACTCACTTCCTTTTTTCTCTTTGAAATGACAGGTGATAATTTCTGCGTTGAGTGCTTTGGAATTGACAGCTCTTGAATACTCAGTGGAAGCGAGATTAATCAGCGTTTTACTTTTTCCGAAGTCTTCATTTAATTGTTCACTGATTGTATTTCCCCAATAGGAGTAAAGATTTTTGTGTTTGGCAGGACCCCATGAAGTGCCCATTTCCAGGCGATAAGGTTGAATAAGATCAAGAGGTTTCAGTACGCCATATAATCCTGAAAGGATGCGCAAATGTTTTTGAGCGTAATCTATTTCCCTTGCCGAAAAACTTCCGGCATCGAGTCCGTTGGCCACTTCGCCACTGAAAGTAAATACAGCCGGACGGGCATTTTTGCCGTCGTGTTTTTCAGTGAAATCCTGGTAGCGCTGATGATTGAGTTTGCTCAGGTTGTCGCTGAGGTCCATCAGTTCGCCGATTTTTTTCGGCGACATTTTTTTTAGTCCCGCGATGAGAGCCAGGGCTTTATCGATATTTTGCGGAAGGGAAAATTTCTTTGTTGGCAAAGGGGATTCAAAATCCAGTGTTTTTGCCGGAGAGAGGATTGCGATCATGTTTTTGTTTTAAATATAGAAATTTAAGCCAACAAAAAAGGGGCGTATGATTACGCCCCTTTTTCTCAATTGAAATTTATTCTAGTATCTGTAAGCGTCAGACTTGTAAGGGCCTTCTACTTTAACACCGATGTATTTCGCTTGCTCTTCGTTCAAAACTTCCAGTTCAACACCAATTTTAGCAAGGTGTAAACGGGCTACTTTTTCATCGAGAGTTTTTGGCAATACATATACTTCGTTTTTGTAGTTTTTAGAGTTCTTCCACAACTCGAGCTGAGCTAAAGTTTGGTTGGTGAAAGAGTTCGACATTACGAAAGATGGGTGACCAGTGGCGCAACCGAGGTTTACCAAACGACCCTCAGCAAGGATGATGATGTCATTTCCTTTTTTGTTGGTGTATTTGTCAACCTGTGGTTTGATGTTTTCTTTAGTGCTTCCGTAAGTTTTGTTCAACCAGGCCATGTCGATTTCGTTGTCGAAGTGACCAATGTTACAAACGATAGCTTTGTCTTTCATATTTTCAAAGTGACGACCTACCACGATGTCTTTGTTACCGGTAGTAGTTACGATGATGTCAGCTTCCAGAACAGCTTTGTCCATTGGCTTCACTTCGTATCCTTCCATTGCAGCCTGCAGAGCGCAGATTGGATCGATTTCAGTTACGATCACACGTGCACCAGCACCTCTCAATGAATCGGCAGAACCTTTTCCTACGTCACCGAAACCGGCAACAACAGCTACTTTACCAGCCATCATGATATCGGTAGCACGACGGATACCATCTACCAATGATTCACGGCAGCCATATTTGTTATCGAATTTAGATTTAGTAACAGAGTCGTTAATGTTGATAGCAGGCAAAGGCAAAGTTCCTTTGGCTACTCTTTCGTGCAAACGGTGAACACCAGTGGTGGTTTCTTCAGAGATACCACGGATATCTTTCACCAGCTCAGGATAACGGTCGAGTACCATATTGGTGAGGTCACCACCATCATCCAAAATCATGTTCAATGGTTTTCCTCCTTCAAATGCGAAAAGTGTTTGCTCTATACACCAGTCGAATTCTTCTTCGTTCAAACCTTTCCAGGCATAAACCGGAATTCCTGCAGCAGCAATTGCAGCAGCAGCGTGATCTTGTGTAGAGAAAATATTGCAGGAAGACCAGGAAACTTCAGCTCCCAGTTCTTTCAAAGTTTCAATCAATACGGCAGTTTGGATAGTCATGTGGAGGCAACCAGCGATTCTTGCGCCTTTGAGCGGTTGTTCTTTTTTGAATTCTTCGCGGATAGCCATCAGTCCAGGCATTTCAGCTTCAGCCAAGCGAATTTCTTTTCTTCCCCATTCCGCCAAAGACATGTCTTTTACCTTATAAGCGAGCTTTTTTTCAGTCATTTTTTCCATGTTAAATTTTATTTTGTGCAAACTTACGAAATGTTGTTTCCTCTTACAATTTTAAATTCATTATTTTCGTCACCCATATATGGACATTTATCAACACATAGTGAACAGGTCGGCGGAAGGTAAAAAGCAATTCGCTATTCTGATTGATCCCGATAAGGAGACCGAAGCCTCATTGCTTTCGCTTTGTTCCCAGGCTACCGAACACGCAGTAGATTATTTTTTTGTGGGTGGAAGTCTGCTCACTCAGGACTGTCTGGAGGAGTGTATTTCCACTTTAAAGAAAAATTCAAAGATTCCTGTCGTACTCTTTCCCGGCAGTGTTTTGCAGATTAATCATAAGGCGGATGCGATTTTGTTTCTGTCGCTGATCAGCGGAAGAAACCCCGATTTGCTCATTGGAAAGCACGTGGTTTCGGCGCCCATGCTGAAACAGTCGAAACTTGAAGTTGTGCCTACCGGTTATATATTGATAGATGGTGGACGGCCGACTTCCGTGAGCTATATGAGCAACACTACACCTATTCCTTCCAATAAGAAGGATATTGCTGTGTGCACAGCTATGGCTGGTGAGATGCTAGGATTGAAACTGATTTTCATGGATGCCGGAAGTGGTGCCGAAAATCCGGTGAATGAAACGATGGTGGCTGCTGTGAAAAAATCCATTAGCATCCCCCTGGTGATTGGCGGAGGCATTAAAAGTGCCGAAAAGGCGAAAGCTGTTTTTGCGGCAGGTGCCGATCTGATCGTGATTGGCAATGCCATTGAAAGAAATCCTTCCCTTATTGCCGAGATTGCAGCGGCAAGATAGCTTCCGGCCTGGAAGGTGGTGGGGGTGCTGCTGTGGAAATTACCTGTAAAGGCTGTGAAACTTCATTGTAATCCCGATTGCTAAGGTGTTAACAATTTTTCCTGTCCTTTTTCGAAAAAAATCCGCATATTTGTTTTGCGACTTATAGGGGTGCTTTACCTTAAGCTGAGAAAAAACCCTCAAAACCTGATCCGGATAATGCCGGCGAAGGGAATAAGTAATGGTAAGATTTTGATCTTATTCAAAAATCCCTCCTATATCGTCGCCCTTTAACATAACGGGCATGGAGATAAAAGTCAACAATGAAGTTATTGAAGTGAAAAGTCCTTCTACAGTGCTTGATCTTGTTCAGAAGCTGAAAGGGGAAAATTTCAGGGGCATTGCTGTTGCGCTCAATAATACTGTTGTTCCGCGTGTGCAATGGGAAAAAACCCAACTCAGAGAAAACGACAATACATTAATTATACAAGCGACTCAAGGAGGATAAAAAATCTATAGATATGAAAACAAGACAAGAAAAATTACCAACCGAGCAAACCATCACCCGCACGCCTTTTCCGGCTTCGGAAAAAATTTATGTGAAAGGGGAGTTGCATGATATCTCAGTAGCGATGCGCGAAATCACGCTCACGCCTACCAAGTTCAATGGAAAAGAAATCGCCAATCCGCCGGTAACGGTGTACGATACAAGCGGTCCATATACCGATCAGGATGTTGAAATTGATGTTAAGAAAGGGTTGCCAAAACTTCGTCAGCAGTGGATTCTGGATCGTGGTGATGTGGAGCAGCTGGATGGTATGACTTCCGATTACGGTCGCGAACGCCTGGGTGATGAAAAACTGGATTACCTCCGTTTTGAGAAAATTGAAAAACCATTGCGAGCCAAAAAAGGAGCCAATGTTTCACAAATGTATTACGCAAAGAAAGGCATAATAACTCCTGAAATGGAATACATTGCCATCCGCGAAAATCAGCGCATTGAAGAAGTGAAAAAACAAGGCATGGCGCATCCGGGACAATCTTTTGGAGCGAACACTCCGGTAGGCAAAATAACTCCTGAATTTGTGCGTAGCGAAATTGCTGCCGGTCGCGCTATTATTCCGAATAACATTAACCATCCCGAATCCGAACCGATGATCATCGGTCGCAACTTCCTCGTGAAAATCAATGCCAATATTGGTAATTCAGCTGTGACTTCCAGCATTGAGGAAGAAGTAGAAAAAGCAGTGTGGGCCTGCCGTTGGGGAGCAGATACCATCATGGATTTGTCGACAGGAAAAAACATTCATGAAACAAGAGAGTGGATCATCCGCAATTCCCCTGTACCTATCGGAACAGTACCGATTTACCAGGCTTTGGAAAAAGTAAACGGCAAGGCGGAAGACCTTACCTGGGAAATTTTCCGCGATACTTTAATTGAACAGGCTGAGCAGGGTGTGGATTATTTCACCATTCACGCCGGCGTATTGCTGCACTATGTGCCGATGACCGCTAAACGTGTTACAGGTATTGTATCTCGTGGTGGTTCTATCATGGCGAAATGGTGTTTGTCTCATCACAAAGAAAATTTCCTCTATACGCATTTCGAAGAAATTTGCGAGATCATGAAAGCGTATGATGTTGCCTTCTCATTGGGAGATGGTTTACGTCCGGGCTCCATTGCTGATGCGAATGACGAAGCACAATTCTCAGAATTAAAGACTTTGGGTGAGCTTACCCAAATTGCTTGGAAACATGATGTACAGGTGATGATAGAAGGTCCGGGTCACGTACCAATGCAGCTCATTAAAGAAAATATGGATTTGCAGTTGCAACATTGTTTTGAAGCTCCGTTTTATACACTTGGACCACTGACTACTGATATCGCTCCGGGTTATGATCATATTACTTCAGCCATCGGCGCTGCACAAATCGGCTGGTACGGTTGCGCTATGTTGTGTTATGTTACACCAAAAGAACACCTTGGTTTACCAAATAAAAAAGATGTAAAGGACGGAGTGATCACATACAAAATTGCGGCTCACGCTGCTGATTTGGCGAAGGGTCATCCGGGATCTTACTACCGCGACAATTGCTTGTCGAAAGCACGTTTCGAATTCCGCTGGCAGGATCAGTTCAACCTGTCGCTCGATCCGGATACAGCCCGTGAATTCCACGATGAAACCTTGCCTGCCGAAGGAGCGAAGGAAGCGCATTTTTGTTCTATGTGCGGACCGAAATTCTGCTCCATGAAAATCAGTCAGGAAGTGCGCGAATATGCTGCCGATGAATTGAATATGGCTATGAAGGAGAAGTCTGAAGAATTTAAAAAAGCTGGTGAGATTTATATTTAGTACTTATGGAAATGGTATTGATTTCTCCTCAGAATTCGGTTTCCAATGAAGTTGGAAAAGTGATAGAACTATTTGAGTCGGGTTTACAGGTTTTTCACATCCGTAAGCCTCATTACTCGAAGAAAAGGATGATCACCTATATTGAAAAAATTCCTGCACAATACCACAACAGGATAGTGATTCATTCTCATCATAAACTGGCGTTGAAGTATGATTTGAGAGGGATTCACCTGACCTCATCTTTCAGAAAGAATAAACTGAAAATGTGGTTTGTGAAAACCTTTATCAAAGGAAAAAAGAAAGGACTTACGGTGTCTACTTCCTTTCACCGCCTTTCCAATCTCGACAATTTTGATTACATCTATAATTATGTTTTCCTGAGTCCGATCTTCGATAGTATTTCTAAAAAAGATTACCAAAGTGGCTTTAATGAGTTTTCGTTGAAGAAGGCCTTGGAAAGGACAAAATACACTGTGTATGCATTGGGTGGTGTGGAAGTAGAAAATATTTCAAAAACCAAGGAGTATGGCTTTAAGGGTTGTGCTTTGTTAGGAGGAATTTGGACTGAAAAGGATCCGGTAGCCCATTTTTACGAGAGCAAGAGAATATGCATGGACCTAGGGAAATAGTATTGTCTGTAGCTGGATTCGATCCAAGTGCTGGTGCCGGTGTTTTAGCCGATATCAAGACTTTCGAGCGTTTCAGGGTATATGGATTGGGCATTAGTACTGCTACTACTTTTCAAACCGATAAGGTTTTTCAGGATTGCATTTGGGTAAAAGTGGAGGAAGTGTTGCGCCAGCTGAATTTACTTTTCGATCGCTTTGAAGTGGCGTGTGTCAAAATAGGCATTGTACCGGATATTTATTTTTTATCTGCTGTCATCAGTGAAATCAAATCACTTTCTCCCGATACAGCAATTGTTTGGGATCCGGTGTATAAATCATCCACTGGCTTCTCTCTTTTTAAAGAAGTGGGAGATGATTTTATTTTGGCGCAAACGCTTGGGCAATTGACCTTAATTACGCCCAACCACCAGGAAGCATTGTTCTTCGGTAAAGAAGATGACGAACAAAAAAGTGCAAAAAAAATGAGTGCATTTTGTAACGTGTTGCTGAAAGATGGCCACGGCACAGGAGCTACTTCCACTGATATTTTATACTTGAAAAACGGAGACGAAATCAAAATTTCTTCCGAAAGAATCCAGGGTGCTGCAAAGCATGGATCGGGCTGTGTTTTGTCGGCGGCTATTGCATCATTACTGGCGCAAGGGCATAATGCCGATAAGGCTTGCCGTGAAGCGAAGGAATACATTTCAAAATTTTTAACCAGTTCAAAAGAGTTGTTAGGATACCATGCTGCATAATGCTGAAAATATAGCGAAGCTGCAATTCATCACTTCTGATGATTGTTCGCTCAGTTATCTGGAGCAAATAAAAACTGTGCTCGATAATGGCGTAGGATGGGTACAGCTGCGTGCAAAAAAACTGGATGAAAGTCAATTCGCAAAAGTGGCCGAAGCAGCAAAAAAAATTACAGAGAGTCACAAAGCTGTTCTTATTATCAATGATCATGTCAATGTTGCCAAAGCTGTTGATGCCGAAGGAGTACATATTGGTAAAGAAGATTTAAGTCCTTCTATAGCGCGGCAGGAACTGGGAGCTAAAATCATTGGCGGAACAGCCAACACTCTGGAAGATATTTTGCTGAAACAGCAATACGTAAATTACATCGGTTTGGGACCTTTCCGTTTCACCTCCACCAAAAAGAAACTGAGTCCGGTTTTAGGCACAGAAGGTTACCGGGATATTTTGCAAAAGGTGCCTGGGAATTTGCCGGTGATTGGTATTGGTGGAGTTTTGGCCGAAGATATTGAAGACTTGTTAAACACGGGATTGCATGGCATCGCTGTGTCGGGAGCCATCATCAATGATGCGCAGCCCGCAAAAAAAATCAAACAATTTTTAAAAGCTATTGAGGCGTATGTATAACAGTCAGGGATTAAAAATAGGCGACAAAATTTTTCAGTCGCGATTGTTCACCGGAACGGGAAAGTTCAGTGACAATCTTACCATGGAAAAAGCTCTTGAAGCCAGCGGATCGGAACTGGTGACCGTAGCTTTAAAGCGTGTGGATATCCGCAATGAAAATGATGATATCATCCGCCATCTCAAGCATCCACGCATTAATTTATTGCCGAATACGTCGGGTGTACGTACCGCTAAGGAGGCTGTATTTGCTGCGCAACTCGCGCGTGAAGCTTTAGAAACCAACTGGCTGAAACTGGAGATTCATCCTGATCCACGTTATTTGTTGCCCGATCCTATTGAAACATTGAAAGCTGCGGAAGAATTAGTGAAGCTAGGTTTCATCGTATTGCCTTATGTCAATGCCGATCCTGTGCTTTGCAAGCGTTTGGAGGAAGTGGGTGTTGCGGCAGTGATGCCGTTGGGTGCTCCTATAGGCAGCAACAAAGGCCTCAAAACAGAAGATATGCTGCAAATCATCATCGCCGAAAGCAAGGTGCCTGTGGTGATTGACGCCGGTATTGGTGCGCCATCACATGCTGCACGCGCCATGGAAATGGGTGCTGATGCGGTGTTGGTGAATACTGCTATTGCCGTTGCGCAAAATCCGGAAGCGATGGGTTATGCTTTCAAAATAGGGGTAGAAGCGGGCCGTTTGGCTTATGAAGCTAAACTAGGAAGTATCCAAAATCATGCTCACGCGAGCAGTCCTTTAACCGCATTTTTAGAAGAATAATGAGTTTTGTTGACGTCATAGCAAAGTACAGTTGGGATGAGATAAGAGACAGCATCTACGCTAAAAATATTGTAGATATTGAACGCGCATTGCAAGCTGAAAACCGTACGCTGGAAGATTTTAAAGCATTGATTTCTCCAGCTGCCGAGCCTTATCTGGAGCAGATGGCAGCGATGAGTCGCGCCCTCACTTTAAAGCGTTTTGGCAATACGGTGCAGATGTTTGCACCACTGTATCTGTCTAACGAATGCCAGAACATTTGTACTTATTGTGGATTCAGTTTACACAACAAGATAAAGCGTACTACGCTGAGCGATGCACAAATCATCCGCGAATGCGAAGCAGTGAAAGCGCTTGGGTTTGATCATATTTTGCTGGTTACCGGCGAAGCCAATAAAACAGTGGGAGTAGATTATTTGCTCAATGCCATCAAAGTGGTTCGCCCTTACTTCGCCAACATTTCTATCGAAGTGCAGCCGCTGGAACAAGGCGAGTACGAACTTCTTATCAATGAAGGTTTGTATGCTGTATTGGTGTATCAGGAAACTTACCATAAAGAAGAATACAGAACCCACCATACCAAAGGAAAAAAATCGAACTATGATTATCGGGTAGATACGCCTGATCGTCTTGGCAGGGCTGGTGTTCACAAGATTGGATTGGGTGTGCTGATTGGTTTGGAAGATTGGCGTACAGATTCGTTTTTCAATGCCTTGCATTTGAACTATCTCGAAAAAAATTACTGGCAAACGCGTTACTCTGTTTCTTTCCCGCGTTTGCGGCCGGCAGAGGGTTTGCTGGAACCTAAATCGGTGATGAGCGACCGGCAACTGGTGCAGCTGATTTGTGCTTATCGCCTCTTCAATGAAAATGTGGAATTGTCGATTTCCACCCGCGAAAGTGCTTCTTTCCGCAATAATATTTTCAAACTTGGTATCACATCGATGAGCGCCGGGTCAAAAACCAATCCGGGAGGATATGCTGTCTTCCCCGAAAAGGAGAGCCTTGAGCAGTTTGAGATTGACGATCAGCGATCCCCGCAGGAGGTGGCCCAAATGATCCGCCAGCAAGGCTACGAATCGGTTTGGAAAGATTGGGATAAAGTGTTTAATTTATAGTCTGGTCGCGTATGTCATCCCGAAGGATGATATGCGCGAGAAAGAACTTTATCATATGCGTAAATTAAAAGTTGTTTTATTTCTTCTGCTGGCCCATGTTCTTGTTTTCGGGCAGCCCGAGAAATACAAAATATATAGCATTACCAAGGAAGATGGACTGATCAGCGATTACATCGAAAGTGTGTATCGCGATAGCTACGGCTTCCTTTGGGTGGCCAATGTAGAAGGCCTCAACCGCTTGGATGGCAGCAACTTTAAGAAATACCGCCATTCCGATCAGGACTCAACTTCTTTATCCAACAACATTGTTTACTCTATTCTTCAGGACAGCGAAAAACGCTTGTGGTTTGGAACCAATAGCGGACTCAATTTGTACGACAGGGAGCGCGATTGCTTTGTTCATATTACGCTTGCCAAACCCGGCGAAACAGTATGTATCAATGTAGTGAAGGAAGATTCAAAAAAACACCTCTGGCTGGGAACTTCCTATGGCCTGTGCGATTTTGATCCCGCTACAAGAAAATATGTTTGGTATCATCACGATAGTAAAAATTCCTCATCCATCAGCGACAATAATATTCTTGGATTATCTATCGATTCTCACAGCAACCTATGGATAGGAACTTTCAACGGAGGTGTAAACAAAATGACTATCGGTACCAGAAAGTTTACGCATTATTTCCATGAAGAAGACAATGCTCAAACGATATGCAGTAATAAAATCCGTACTATCCTCGCCGATCATAACGACAATATCTGGATAGGTTCCTTTGAAAGCGGCGTAACGCTAATGAACAATAAGGGAGCGGTAATTCGTCATTATTCCGATTTTTCCGATAAGGAACATCCATCTGCTACGCGCGATGCGGTAATCAGTATTTATGAAGACAAGAATAACAATGTTTGGGTAGGTTCCGACAATGAACTGGTGTATTATCTCGACAGTAAACGCAAGGTGTTTGTGCCTTTCAAGAATTCACCCTACAAGAAGTTCGATTTGCATTGCCTTTCGGTATCGTCGATGTTTGAAGACAATGACGGCAACCTTTGGTTTGGAACCCATGGCTATGGCCTTTTTTATACCAGTAGAAGCAAGAACGTTTTTCGTTTCTATCATAAAAAAGACAACACCAGTGACGGGCTCAATCACGATTTCACGTCTGCTTTTTATGAAGACAAAAAAGGAAATGTTTGGGTAGGTACCGATGGCGGTGGATTAACACTCTTTGAACCTTCGACAGGAAATTTCACTTCCTTTACTACCGATAATGGTTTGAGCAGCAACGCCATTCTCGAAATCAAGGAAGATAAAAATGGTAAACTCTGGCTGGCTACTTGGAGCGGTGGTTTGATCTGTTTTGATCCTGCGACAAGAAAAAGTATTTCCTATACCAATGATCCTAAAAATATCAACTCCATTATTTTCAATAACATCAAGTCGATTATTATTGAAGATTCCATCATCTGGATAGGTACGCATGGCGAAGGTGTTTGTGTGATGGATTTGAAAACAAAGCAATTCATCCACCACAAAAACAACAAGACTTATCCTTTCGACATGAAGACGCCTTCATGGATCAATCACATGTTTAAGGATTCGAAGGGAAGAATTTGGATCAGCAGTTTTGACGGACTCTTTGTTTACGACAGGAAGAAGATGCACAAGTTTGTGCATCAGGAGGATCCGGGAAGCATCAGTAGCAATGATGTGAACATGGTGACCGAAGATTTGAAAGGTAATATTTGGGTGGTGACAGAATCGGGTGGACTCGAAATGTTTGATGAAAAAACGCAAAGCTTCCAGCATTTTGGCGAAAAATATAAAATGCCACAAACGCTTAAGGCTATTGTCTTCGATAATAACGGAGTTTTGTGGTTGAGTTCTAATGAAGGCCTCATCGCTTTTAATCCGCAATCAAAAAAAATCGACCGCTATGATGTGTCGGATGGTTTGCAGGGCAATTTCTTCTTTCTTAAATCGGTGCTGAAAGGACGTAACGGTGATCTCTATTTTGGAGGAACCAATGGCTTCAATGTATTTAATCCTGATAAAGTAGGATTGAACGCTGCCATATCACCGCTGTACCTTACCGATCTGTATATTTTTGATGAGATTCAGAAACCGGGAGGAAAGGATTCACCTCTGGAAAGAGAAATCAACTTCACCGAAACACTTACGCTGAGTCATGATCAATCATTTTTCAGTATTGGTTTTACATCGCTCAACTTATCATCATCCGACAAAACCGAGTTTGCATACAAGCTGGAAGGATTGCACGATGAATGGATAGCGATTCACGGCGACAGAAAAATATCTTTTACCGATCTCGATCCGGGAACTTACGTTTTAAAAATTAAGCGCGGATTACCTGATAGCGATGATGATCATGCCGACAAGGAACTGCGGATCGTGATATTGCCACCATGGTGGAAAACCACTTTGTTCAAGCTGTTCCTCGTAGTGCTTGTGATTGGAGGGGTAACACTTTTCTTCTATGCAAGGCTCAATGCCATCCGCAAGCGCAACAAGCAATTGAGGATAGAAGTGGCCAATCGTACGCGTGAGCTTACTGATACCAATGTGATCTTGCTGGAGAGAAATGAGGAAATCAAAATTCAAAACAAGAAACTTGAGGCTTACAACGAAGAAATTACAAAGCAATCGGAAAGAATTCTTAAACAGCAGTCGGAGATTTTGGTTAAAAACCAGGAGCTGGAAGAAACTGTGAATGAGCTCACCAAGCTCAATCAAACCAAAAACAAGTTTTTCTCTATTTTGGCGCACGATCTCAAGAGTCACGTATATGCGCTCACCAGCATTTCCAATTTGCTGAAGAAAAAATTACCGGTCATTGAGAAGGAATCGGTGTCGGAATATGTGGACAGTATTGATAAGTCGTCGAACTCGATTTATCAGTTATTGATTAATCTTCTCGACTGGGCCCGTACGCAATCCAAGAATATTCCTTATTCACCTGCAGGGGTGAATGTTTATGAACTCATCACTAAGAATGGTACTTTGATGGAACAGCAGTTCCGCAATAAAAGTCTGGCACTGGAAGTGAAAATTGATCCTACACAATATATCTATGCCGATTATCCGATGATTGATGCTGTGGTGCGCAACCTGTTGGGCAACAGTATTAAGTTTACTGCGCCGGGAGGAAGGATAATAGTGGAATCGGAAGAGGTAGGGGATGAAATATTGATTCGCATACAGGATACCGGAGTGGGGATGACGAAGGAGCAAATCGACAATGCTTTCCGCATCGACAAAAATGCGTCGTCGCGTGGTACGGCAGGGGAGACGGGTACTGGTCTCGGACTTATCATCATCCGTGAATTTTTGGAAACCAACAAAGGATCTATTCAAATAGAAAGTGAACCGGGCAAGGGTTCTACCTTCACGGTAAGGGTACCGCGTTTCCGTTCGGCGGTACCTTTGGAAGGCAGTGGTATTTCCAAACCACATCCGGCTGGTGTCACCATTGTGGAGCATTCACTGCAAAAGAAACTCACCGAGGAAAAAATGTTGAAAATAAAAGGAAAGCGTGTGTTGATTGTGGAGGATAACAGCGAGTTGCGCTCTTTCCTGCGTTTGTTGCTTTCTGATGTATTTACTGTTTTTGAAGCCGAGAATGGGGAGGAGGGGTTGAAGCTCGCTGCAGAGTGCCAGCCTACGGTAATCATTACGGATATGATTATGCCTGTGATGAACGGACTCGAGTTCTGCGCCGAAATAAAGAAATCAAAAACCACATCCCACATACCTGTGATTATGTTGACGGGACAGAGCGACGAAGAAAGTCAGCTTTCGGGTTATGAGGCAGGTGCAGAGGTGTATTTAATGAAGCCGGTGAACCAGGACATCCTGTTCCAGGTCATTCTCAACTTCATCCAAAACCAGGAGAAGATCCGCCAGAAGATATTGAACACCAACGACCTTTATCCTGAAGATGTAATTATCAATAAGCTCGATGAAGAGTTCCTGAATGAGATCATTGCCTTCATTGAAAAAAATATGTCGGATACCGGATTGGATTCTAAAATGATTTGTGAGCATATGGGTATCAGTCGAACAGTGCTGTATTCCAAGTTTAAGAGCATCACCGGCCAGGGTGTGCAAGAGTTTATTAAGTCGGTGCGTTTAAAGAAAAGTCTCAAGTTGCTCTTTGAGCGTCGGTTGACCATTAGTGAAACAGGCTACGAAGTTGGTTTCAGCAGTCCTTCGTATTTCATCCGTTGCTTCACCCAGCAGTATGGAATGCCGCCAAAGGAGTATATTAATTTCCATAAGCAGCAGAAGTAGTTTCCGGCATCCGGCATCATCTTCAAAACTGTTTTTCTAGCGTATGTCATCCTCAACTTGTTTCAGGATCTATTATCCTATTGCAAAAAATGCAATATTTCCCCTCTCTTTTATTAGATATCAATAATTAAAATCATTTCTTAAAAAAGTATTTTCGTTTCCGCATTTTCAAAACCTAACACTTACATGAAAAAAGTTCTTACCCTCTGTTTATTCTTCTTTGCTATTCATTTTATTCATGCAGGAACTCAGGGAGCTACGACCAGTGCATTTTCTCTCGGACGCGGATTTATCGCGATTTCTACTGATGTGACTTGCGATGCAAACAGCATTGTATATCTGTATAGAAACAATCAGCTTATTCAATCTTTTTCTGTAACCGCTCTTGATCCAAAGAAACCTTATTCCATCAAAAACTATCAGGATGGGTACAACCTGGAGCCATATGCCTTTTATGAGTACAGAGTGAAATATGTTTTAAGTGGTCAGACTTACTACCAATCTATAGGAAGCATACAATATTTTGGAGTTCCCGAACCTCCTGATGAAGAGTATATGGCTTCTTCCAGGGGCTTGGCTATTTATGGAAAAGAGGGCGATTTTTATGATGCAACCATTTCAATATACTATGCTAACCCTTCGCAACCCAAGCTGACAAAACCTATCATTATTGTTGATGGTTTCGATGCCGGTAATTTGCGTAACCTTTACAATGCTCCTTTCAATAAGGAAGATCCTCGTGGGATATATGCCTATTCAAATGGCGACACATTGGGAAAACCCTCACAGCATTTGATTCCGGAGATGAAGAAAAGATGTTACGACATCATCTTTGTGGATTGGACACAGGGTGCCGGGGATATTCCCTCCAATGCGCGCTTGTATCAAAACATTATTCAATATATCAATCAGCAAAAAGCTACCAGCAGTGGTTTGGTGTTGATGGGGCCAAGTATGGGCGGTTTGATCACCCGCTATGCTCTGGCAGAAATGGAGCAAAAACGCATTGACCATCAATGCCGACTGTTTATTTCACTGGACAGTCCGCACAAAGGAGCAAATATAAATTTTGGAGTGCAGTTGATTATTGGGGCATTGGTGGGACGGGTCAATAAAATTATGCAGGATCCTATGGTTAGCAATGCGAAAGATAAATTGTACTCCACTGCGGCAATGCAATTGGTAAGATATCATATAGGATCATCACCTATAACTGGTGGATCAGGTGGCAACCTGAACGTTACTCCAGAACCTCACAGTGAGCACATTAATTTTTACAAGGCGATTGAAAGTTTGAATGGTAATGGAGGCTGGCCTGAAAAATGTTTAAAACTGGCCATTTCTGATGGTAAAGGCTTGCCAAACAATGATATGTATAGGGCGGGTATAAGGGAGGTAGCTTTTTCATCAGGGTTTGACGCATTAAAATTTCAAACCTTTACTGCTATTCCTGGAAGAATACTGATGAATTACGCCGAGCTGAGGTCTGACGATTATTATTCTATGTCCTCGGGATGGGATGGATTGTGCTTGAATAACGCGCCAGGCAGTTTTATCCATCTTCAGTCGATGTTTAATCAAAATGACGACAATGGTTTAAAAGAAGAGATGAAGGATGCTCCGACAGGGAGTTGTTTTATGCCGATTCCTTCTACATTGGGGATAGCGATGACAAAGGAAAATACCCATAGAACCTGGCTCACCGAATATGGTGACGGGGAAATTACAAAATCGGAAATGCTGGCTTTGGGTTATGTCACTCCTTTTGATGTATGTATGGTGCAGAGATCGAATCGCGATCATGTGGATATCGGTCCTGATATCAAGAATTTTATTTTAAAGTATCTGGATTCATTGGATAAACTGCAATATGTGGAGCTTCCCTCCTGGTCGAATTCGGGGTATTCATTTAAAGATGAGGAGACTACTATGGCTGCGGGCATCGTCCTGGGGTCTTCCTCCCGCGCAGTAAGTGTAGTGGTGAGCACCGGTCAGGATTATACCGCCATTGCCTCCAAATATATCAGTATGCGTAAAGGTTTTCAGGTGGAAGCAGGTGCCGGTTATCATGCATATATTTCAAAGGTTGAATCATCCTGTTTTGTGGTTCCTGATGCGAATTACCTGCAATATGGTCCGCCGTTAGAAAGTCAGGTTGTTCCTGAGCAAGAAGAGGAGCTAGGGGTTAGTATATCAAGTGATTACGAAACTTATCTGTTCCCTAATCCAACCCGGAGCCTGGTAGCCATAAATGTAAGTCAGACTAACCTTGGTAATGTAATCCTCAGGGTATCAGATGTCTCTGGGAATGAAATTACCAATCAAAAAATTGCTCAGGAGAAAACAGTGATTGATTTAAGTGGTTACAGTAACGGGGTTTATATATTCAGCGTTGCTGATACGGACAAAGTGACAATCTACAAAATCGTTAAAACCGAGTAGGATCTGATATAGGAAAAACTTAAAAATTATAGGCCCGAAACTGGATTGTTTCGGGCCTTTGTTTTTTCCATATAAAGCATAAATTTTTCCTATGATTTATTATAAGTATTTGGTAATCATTGCTTTGGTTTTGTTGTGCCGCGAAGATGAGGGATGGTATTACAATCAATCCGGACTATTGTGAAACAAAACTTTTCCCCTTATGTAGAACTTTGTTACTAACGACTAAGTAAGGTCTGAAAAGATTATTAACTATTAATTTAAAACACAAACAAATGAAAAAACTTGTACTACCATTAATGCTTGTCCTTGGATATTCTGCAGTGAGCGCTCAGTGCTCAAAAGTGGGTTTCGATGCTACCAAGGGAGTTTATGATAATTTTACCGATGCAGTTGCTCCTTCTAACGCAAATTTGAGTGGAGTTTATATTTGGGGGGAAACGACCTTAGGTGGTGATGCCAACCCAGCATTCCAGGCAACTGTTTCAAGAACTGCAGGAAAGTTTGATGCTACTGTAACTCAGGGTGCAGGTGGGTATGTTCCTTTTGGACTTTCTTTCGGTGATTCTAATGGTGATGGAACAGGAACTCCTTTTTACATGGATTTAAGTGGTGATAAAACTTTTAGCGCTAAATGCTACAACAATAGCGATTCCACATTGAAATTTAGAATGACTATTCAGGATAAGGACGGTAAAGAAATTGATACTTATGCGACTTATGCGACTGATGGTGGTGGCGTATTTGGTAATGCTTATAAATATGTAATTGAAATTACTGTTGATCCGCATTCAAGTGGTACTATTAGTGGTACTTACGCTGGTGGAGTTAAGTCCGATTATTCAAATTCTACTTTTGTTACTGGCTTTGACTTTACAAAAGTAAAAGGTGTTTACTTCACTGTGACCAACAGTGGCAACAGCGGTGCACCAAACTACACTCACAATGGATTTTCTAACTTGTCAGTTTCTATTGATGATGTACAAGTAGGTGCTTGCCCGGTTGGTGTTAATAATCTTTCTGCTGGTGAATCAGCAAATGTTTATCCAAACCCAACTTCTGATATGGCCAACGTTAATTTGACATTGAACCAGGTTTCTGAAGTGAAAATTACTATTGTCGACATGTTTGGAAGAACGGTAAAAGAAGTAGCTAACGGAAACTACTCTTATGTTAACGAGCAAGTATCAGTAAGCAATTTGTCTCAAGGTGTTTACACTGTAAACTACACTGTTGATGGTGCTGTAGCTAAATCAACATTGTTGATGGTGAAATAGTATATTACCCCTATAATACCTGAAAGGCTGCTCATTGAGCAGCCTTTTTTGTTGGTATTTTTTTTAACCACAGGGATCGCAGAGAATTTTCACAGAGAAAGCAGAGGGTGAATTATCAAGAACACGGGGCGTACCGCTTACAGAGTTCACAGAGCCCCATGCACGCTACGCCTCTGTGAACTCTGTAAGCATTAAGCCTGTGAACAATTCTAAGTATTTTTCTCTGTTTTCTCTGTGAAAATTCTCTGCGATCCCTGTGGTTAAAAAAAGAACCTCGATATTTCTTGCAAAAACCGCAAGAAAATATTCTTCGATTGATAAATTTTAATAATCAAATTCATTTTTTGAGTTTACTTTTGTCGCCGCTTACAATGCCGCTAAACTTTAAAACATTCCTTGTAAAATGAAGAAATTATTTTTTTGCATTTCAATGCTTGCATTTCACTTTTCCATCAATGCCCAGAACTGGGTAAGCAAACCCACTAAAACAGTGACCACTTTACCGGTAGTTATTGGGGCATATAATCCTTCAGCAGGAAGCCCGCTCACTGTTGTTAATAATGACACTACGTATGGCGGTAGTACTACTATAGGAACTTTTCAGAGATTAGGCTCTTCGGCCGTTAGTGGTAAATTAAAAATCAATGTTACCGATTTTGATGATAACTATGGAGATGTTTGTATTGATGCTCAAGATAGTGCCGACTTGGTTTTTAGGACTAAGGGAGGTGCTGGCGGGATATTAATCATAAAGAAAAAAGGCAATGTAGGGGTGGGTGTTTTGAGCCCTTCTGCAAAGTTTCATGTCAATGGAACGATGCGTTTTCAGGGAATAGGTGAGGGTACAAACAAAGTTTTGACTTCGGATGCTAATGGATTTGCAACGTGGCAGAATTCCATTTGGACTAAATCTAATAACGATATCTATTATAGCTCAGGAAAAATTGGAATAGGGACAGTTACGCCACTAACAAGTTTGCATGTTACAGATGCACAAGCACAAATTACTTTAAGTAGCACAGGGGATTATACAACGAATTATTCTGCAATAAAATTTGAGGGAGGCGCTAACTCATATTATATAGGGAAAATTTATTCTACCCTTTGTGCTCAATGTCCTTCATCAGAGCAGTTTGTAATTCAAAAAAGCAATGGAGTGAGTAGGATTGCCTTTACTACTGCTAATGATATTATTGTAGGAAATACTAATTTTTCTAGCAATGGAGATGTAACAATTGGATATAGAGCCTACCAAAAGCTAATGATTAACGGAGGTCTTTCATTATTTGGTCAGAATAATGCTACTATTGATTTTTATTCACTTAATGCACTTAATCCTGTTTGGGAACAAGTATATCATAGCGCTAATTCATCTATCGCAAGTGTTCTAAAAGTTTATAAAGAATCAGGAGGTATTGCTCTTACTTTTGATGACCGGACCTCTGGTTCAACTATTCAAAAATTTAAAATAGCTGGTAACGGCGTTGTTTATGCCACTGAAATCACAGTGCGTGAACAACCTTTTCCTGACTATGTTTTTGATAAAAATTATTCTTTAATGCCTCTTAAAGAGTTAGATAATTATATTTCAGTCAACAAACATTTGCCGAAAATACCAACGGCTAAAGAGATTGAAGAACAGGGTGCTAAAGTTGGTGAAATACAAGCTTTGCAAATGGAAAAGATTGAAGAGCTAACTCTATACATTATCCAGCAACAGAAATTAATTGAAGAAATGAATCAAAGGATAAAACAACTTGAAGCAAAATAATAGAGGTTTCAATTTGTTGTTAAACAGCGGATTATGTTGAGATTGGTATTTGGAATTATATAAAACACAGGAAACGTTTCATTTTCTGTTTATAAAAAGTTAATAATATTTTCACAGATTAATCAGCGCCGTTCATCTGTAAAACCTGGATTTTCGTCGGTAGAAAATTTTGATTTTGTCAACTTCCGTTATTCGCATTTTTCTTTTTATTAGCATTTTGATATAGCTTTGCGGCGTTATCGAAAAAATCTGTAATAAGCAGACAGAGGATTTTGGATCTCGGCAACCGGTTATTAGTTAAGGACAAATTTTCCATTTCGGAGAAGCTGTTTTCTATTGCCCGGTTCAAACAAGTCAATCAAGGGGGTGTTGATGATAAGTTGCAAACGGACTTGTAACTAAACATTGTAATTGCATTAATGTTACATATATGAAAATTAAAATGATTTTGGCTTTTATGGCTATGGTGCTGGTCTCTCAGGCTCAGCAGGGAGTTGCTTTTTTCAGGGTTCTTACCGAAAAGCAGGGTGCAGCTAATGTTACTCCAATGCAAATCGCCCGGCAGGATGACAATGCGCTCAACACCATTACTTATAAAGTGACTTTCTGCGTCGAGCTGGAAGACATGAAAGCATCTAAATTATATCTGCGTCTTGGAAACGATAGTTTAAACTTTAACAAGTATAATCAGGTGATCAATCTTGATGGGAGCAATTTACCAGCGGGTACTACACTTATTAAGAATGGACCTCAGGTAAGAATCTGCATAGGCAACAGGGCGGGCCTTGCAAATTTTGTGGCTGAAGTGGAAGTGGAAAGTGCTGCCGGAGAAAAGAGCAAGAAATTTCAAATTGTGCAGGAGTAATCCGCACTAAATATATTGATGATAATTTACAGAAATGAAAAGAATGAGTATGTTATACAAATATGAAAGTACCAATTGTTCTTTCAGTCAGCGGGAAAGTTCACGATGGTATTTATTGTTACTTCTATTGCTTGCGATGTTGCAGTTAAATGCACACATGGAATGGTCGCAATTGAACGGCTTGAGCGTTTCGTCGTCCACTCTCACTAAAACTACGGCCGACGGTTATACCAATGGAAATGCCTTTTCCAAAAATCACTTGAATCCGGGTCAGGATGGCTGGGCCGAATTTATTGTTGGAAATACCAATTATGAATATTTCGGATTGGCCTTGCGCAACCTCTACGACAATGGTAAGGACATTCGCTACGGATTCATGGTGAGTTATAAAATCTACCTGATCAAAAAAGGATATTCCACCAACACAGGCATTACAGCAGTTACCGGCGATACGCTGAGAGTGGAGCGTTCAGGAAATCAGGTGCATTATTACCGCAACAGTTCTTTGCTTACTACCATTGATATATATAGCGACAGCGAAGATTTGTTTGTGGATGCTACTTTATACTATCAGTCCGATAATATCAAAGTTACCACCAGTTTTCAAAACAACTTTGATTTGTATGGAGCAGTGACCGATAACGATCCTTCCTCCGGCACACGCAGTGGAAGCATCGCTCTTGATCCGCTCAATGAAACAGGTGCTGTACTTTACTCATGGAATACAGGCGCAACAACAGCAACTCTTTCCAATGTTACATCGGGAACATATACTGTAACGGCTATCGATACAGTAGCAGGTGATACTTTACAAAAATCTTTTACAGTACTCAATAAGCCGGTATGGACCAAGCTCGTGAACATGAGTAGCATTGGCGATGCGCGTCTCACCAAAACAAGTGCGGAAAGCGCGCTCGAAGGCAACGGCATCAGCAAAGTATACTTACCCGCAGGTGAAGATGGCTATATGGAGTTTTATGGAACCGATCTGACGCAAAGTATTTATTTCGGCTTTTCTTCGGCTCCCAATAATTTCAACATTCAATATTATTCCGAGCAGGATATCAGTTACTGCTTCCTTTGGTATGGCGCGGTTTGGGTGAGAGAGAAGGGATTTAGCAGATACAACGGCGGATATTCTTACAACACTGCTACTTTTCGTATTGCAAGGGAAGGGTCGGATATTGTGTACTATGTTGATGGCGAAGAAAGACGCCGCATCGCCACCAATCCGAATCTGGATTTGTTTGTGAAATTCCAGCAGGTCGGACAAACGGATCAGGGTGTTTTCCGCACCAGTTTCGGTGGCGGTATTCAGTCGTATTATGACATCACCGATAACAATCCGGTGTCTAGTGCCGATGGAGCTCTGGCTATCACCACGATGGGTGGTACCGCTCCTTACAGCTATAGCTGGAGCAATGGAGCCACAACAGAAAGTCTCTCCAATATTCCTGCAGGAAACTACACATTAACGGTTATCGATGCTGCTAATGATACAGTGCAGCAAACTTTCAGAGTGATGAATAAAGTAGCCTGGAAAAATTTAACGGGAGCTACCGTTCTTTCCAACGGTACAGTGAAAAAAACAGATACTCACGATGATTACAGTTCAGGCTGGGGTTCTTCCAAATCGTATCTGCGTGCAGGCGAGGATGGTGAATTTACTTTTGAAACTACCAATACCTTGAATGGTGCCTACATCGGTTTTGCGGCGCATCCTATTCATTTTTATTCGGAAGAAACTTTTAAGATGGTGGATTATGTATTCAATAATGGATACTATCCTTATATATATGAAGGAGGTTTCAAGGTGTATCAGCATAGTCCGAGTGCGTTGGTGGCTTCGGTGAAAATTGCAAGAGAAACCAATGCTTCCACACATATTACGGAAATCGCTTATTACATCAATGGCGAAGAAGTGCGAAGGGTAACAACCCAGCTCAATCAGGATTTGTTTTTGGTGTTTAATATTTGCACTCCTAATGTTGAATTGGGAAAGGTGCGTGCAAGTTTCGGACATGAATTGCAGATGGCTTATGAGGTCACCGACAATGATCCGCTGCAAACACCAAGTGGTGCCATCACGGCTGTGGCTATCGGCGGTAAGGCTCCATACAGCTATTTGTGGAGCAACTCTGCAACAACGGCCTCTATCGCTAATGTGTTGCCGGGGACTTATACTGTTCGCGTTATTGATGCCGATAATGATACTATTAACAAGTCATTTGTGGTAGCAAATAAAGTAGTGTGGAAAAATCTCAATAATGTTCATACCGGATCAAATGGCTTTTTACGCCGCACTACCAATACCAATGATGTTGATAGCTGGGGTGCTTCAGTAAATTGTATTCCTGCAGGTGAAGAAGGTTGGATGGAGTACATTGCAGTGAGTCCGGGATTTATGTATGCAGGGATTACAAAGGATCCTTTCGTTTACACTAAAGATCAATGGTCTGATATCAGGTACGCTGCTTATTTATGGACTTATGCCATTGTTTATCATAACTCATATGTAACAGGCCAGTATCTTGATTCCCGGGCAAGAGGAGGTAATCTTTACCGCATCGAAAGAAAGATAAATACAAGCACTGGTAACTGCGAAATGATTTATTACTGTAATGGTTTTGAAAGCTACCGCGCCGAAGTGGACATTAACGAAAATCTTCATTTCAAATTTATTTTCAGTGAGATGGGTGCCTTGGGACAAGTGCGTCTGAGTCACGGTCACCAGCTGAATGCAGCAGCTGAAATCACTCACCGCAGTATTACAGGTGCCGCCAATGGTGCCATTGATGTAACACAAATGGGTGGGAATTCGGCTTCTTATACTTCTTCATGGCAGGGCGGACAAAGTTCTGCCGATCTCAGCGGATTGAAGAAGGGAACTTATACTTTAACTACTACCGACGCCAGTTCAGCTACTGTAACAAAATCTTTTGAGATCATGAATGTGGTGGCCTGGGAACATACCAGTGGTGTATCCATGGAAAATAACCTGTTGAAAATCACTTCCGGAAATGCACTGGCAACAAGCAAAAACTATCTTGATCCCAATCAGAATGGTCGCGTTCAATTTGACGCTGCTGTGCTAAATATCGGAACTTTCGGACTGAGCACGCAATCCCAAATTACTACTTCTGAAGGAGTGAAGTATGGATTCTTCCAGTATTCCACCTATCTCTATGCCATTTACAACGGTGCTTTGGTAAACCTTAATACATGGGGCACTGGTTTCCGCACCGGAAGTAAACTCTCCCTGCAAAGAGTGAATGATTCACTTTACTACCGGTTGAATAACACTATTGTTCTCCGCAGAGGAGTGCCGGCCAGTGAAAAATTGTATGTGGCGCTGCATTCGGAAAATGCTGGATTTAAGATAGGCAGGGCGCTGGCGGATTTTGGTGAGGGAATTCAAACCATCAATTTAACTGAATCTTATGCGCGACTGCAGCGTGATCTGGACGGTAAATACATCAACACGCAAAACAATGAACTTTTATTTCTCTACGATGAGGAATATGCTGTAGCTGCTGATGCCAAACTGGAGTATGCGGTTTACGATAACAATAACGTAAAGCAACTGGATAGTGCGGAATATGAAATTCCTGTTCAGCGCGGATTGAACAAGATAAAAATCCCATGCATACATGATAAGGTGGGAACTGGGATGTACATCCTGGAAATCACCAACTCCAAAAAAGAGAAGTTGTATTTGAGATTTCAAAGTGGAAATACCTCATGTAATTAATCGCAGAAAACAAATTTGTAGAGAATATAGTTTATGAAACAGTTTAGAAAACACAGCAAAACCATCAGCTCCGGATTAATCCTTGCGCTTTTGTTTGAATTACTCGCTCCCGCAACAGCGCTGGCAAACACCGGTAATGAAAATCAGGTGGAGTTCAGTTCTGCCGGAGGAGGTGGAGGTGAAATGGTGAATATGTACACTGGGGCACTTAATTATTCTATTCCGCTGATGAGTATTCCCGGACAAGGAATTGGATACAATGTCACGCTCAATTACAATTCCGATGAAGTTAAAATGATGAACACTGCCAGTATGGTGGGCTTCGGATGGAATTTGAATATTGGTTCCATCTCGCGCCAGGTGCAAGCTGTGCCTGATGATTTTAACGGCGATCCAATTTCTTATCGGTCGCACGTGAAACCATATAAATCATGGGATTTGGGATTGGGTGACTTGAGTTCGGTGGAAACCTGGGGCTTGCCGTTCGATTTGGAATCGTCCATTTCTTCAAAAGCCAAAAGTGCAGGTAAAGGTCTTACCGGCCATGTTTATTTTGATAATTACAGCGGTCTGGGCTTCAGGATAGGGTATAGTAAATCAGAAAAAATTGGAGATAAATCGTCATTGGGCGCAGGGGTTGAGTACGATACAAAAAGAGGAGTTGGATTTCACCTGAGTGGCAGTTACGGCTTTATTTCATCGAATGCTTCCTTTTATTCCCTGAAAGGACTGCAAAGTCTTGGAATGGGTGTATGCGGTGTTAGTAATGGAATAACATTCGCCTCTCTGATTCCTCCTGTTCAAACAGAAATGACCACAAGTGTACGTACGGGTTCATTGAAGCTCGGACTCCCTTTTTTGTCAAAAGGTACAGGCGGTGTTTCCGCACCTTCTGCAGCTACCGACATGAAAACATTATTTAAAAAATCCGGCGTTGAAAAAGTAGTGAAGTTCCGGAACGACGGAATACTCGGATCTGCAAAGATGGATTTTGTAATTAGCGAAGTTACTTCCGAATCTTTTACCAAAGCGGCCAATGGCTATTTGTACCGCCTAAATGCAGAAGGTAATAATCTTCCTGAAGAAAATATCAAGGATTTTATACGTTATCCCCTGAGTTATTCCAAGGGAACTACCTTTTTGCCTATTAGTCAGTTAGGCACTGATGTGTTTGTTCAATCTGATCAGGGATCAGGAGGTGTGTTTACTGCCCGCACCAATAGTTTCGAAACGTGGTCGTCGCAAAAAACAGTGTCGCAAACCAATTCCCGTCATATTGGTGGTGAGTTTGGAATGAGTAAGGCTTTGCCTAAGAATTTTCATGTTGGGGGAAATTTTCTTTACGGAAAAGGAAGCTCGGCAAGCGGACAGCCAGAGCAATTCGTGCCAAACAACTTTAGCAAAGCACGTACTCCATTAATCAAATCGTCAGAAATTCATATTGAAAAAAACAGTGCGCTTCCAGCATGGGGCAACGACAATGCTTCTCGTTTTGAAGTCACAAGTACCGGAGATTTTTTCAAGGGCGAAGCTCATGGTGCATTGAAAAGCAGCATCAGCATCACTAATGGCAAAAAAGAAAATTCCGGTTCGGTGCCGCACTTGTCGCGCCAAAGCGGAGACGAGCTGAAACAGCAATCCTATGTCCAGTATCTTACTACTTATGAAGCTACGCGATACGGTCGCAGCAAGGATTTTGGTTATTTAAAAGCAATCAGAACTACCTCGTCAGCCTACGCCACACCCCGCGCACAGCACATTGCCGAAATCAATGTGTTTGAAAACAATGGGATGATTTATACCTATTCCAATCCGGTTTACAGCAGAAGAAAAGTAGATGCGATGTTTTCTATCAACACACGTGATGAAGCAAAAGTTGGAGTGAATGAAATTGAGAGAATTACGCCAGCTACAAACGTGGAAGGTACAGGTGATAACCAAAGAATAACTTTCGGGAAAGCCACCGATATTCCAGGTACTATTTCCGATTTACATACTGGTATGGAATTGCTCAATGTTACTGAAACACCAGGCTACGCCACCAGCTGGCCGGTGACCATGATTACCTCTGCCGACTATGTGGATGTGGATGCCAACGGTCCGAGCAACAATGATCTCGGTGCATGGGTGAAATTTACATACACCGATACCGAACCTGCGAGAGATACTTACAAATGGCGCTCCCCATATTCAGGAGTTCAGGTTACCGATGGCGTGAAGCAGGAAGGCGGTGATGATTTAGGTTTCTATCGCTACGGTGAAAAAGAAATCAAATACATTGAGAAAATTGAAACCAAAACGCACTATGCCGAATTTATTTATTCAGCCCGAAATGACGGAGGTTCTGTGGGTAGTGAATTGTATGGAGGAAAAGATGCATCAGAGCCTAATCTGAAAAAGCTTGAAAAAGTTAATCTGTATTTAAAGAGAAATGAATTGCCCCTGGTAGATAATAAGTATCAAACTACCCTTTTGCAAACTGTATATTTTGAATACAATTATAGTTTGGTTCAGGGAGAAACGTCCAATGGAATTAATGGAGGAGGTAAACTCACCCTTACAAAAGTGTACTCCACCTTTTACAAATCATCCCGCGGAAGCAACTACTCTTATGATTTTGATTATGGAACAGTGAATCCAAAATACAACACTGCCAACCTCGATCGCTGGGGAGATTTCAAGCAAAACAAAACAGAGAATAACACTTTCACATCGGCGAATTATCCGTTCCAGGATTTTCCTTATACCGAAGAAAATCTTTCGGTAGTAGCGCCATGGTGCCTGAAATCAGTGAAGCTGCCAACAGGTGCAACGCTCAGTTTTGAGTATGAAGCCCGCGATTATGCTTACGTGGAAAATAAGCCTGCTACAAAAATGTACGACATCGTCAGTGTGGATGACCTTCGTGAAGACGAACCTCAGGCAGATCTCGAAACTGCAGGGGATAGGAATGTAGCTAACACTTCTTACAGTGAAGGACAAGTTGCGGGTACCACCAAAACCAACGATAAGGATCACGTAGTAATTGCCCTGCCTGATGATTTTGATGATGAAGCCAATGATGCTGCAAGGGATCAAAGGTTTTTCAATGAATACCTCAGTGGCATTCAAAATGAGTTGTATATCAAGCCTTATGTACATCTTCACGGGATTTCAAAGTATGAGTGGAATAAAGACCAAAGGGATTATGATTATGTAGACCTGATGGCGAGGCTGGATACTGATGATTCATTTGCGGATGTGCCTTACGCGGTTAAAAAAGTTGGACAGAAATACTACGGTATTATTGAGTTGGATAAACCACACACTCAAGGGCTAAATCCCTTTAAGATTTCCCCCATCAGGGCAGCAGCTTTTGAACATATCAAGCATAAGCGTCCCGAAATTTATTTTGGTCGTATGGATGCTAATGGGGTACATAAAATTGGTGAGGCGATAGAGTTGCTTTATCGTAGTTTGGATGGCGGCATGACTACAAAATTCCTTGATGACCAGTACGCCAGTCATATCCGTTACAACGGCTGGTCGAAAATCCGACTCAAGGATCCTAAAGGATTCAAGCAGGGTGGAGGCTATCGCATCAAAGCGGTGACGATGGATGACAACTGGAAACCAAATGGATCCGCCGCGCAATCTTCTTCTTACAAACAAGTGTACAATTACACCATCTTTGAAAATGGAAGAACCATCAGCAGTGGTGTGGCCAGTGAACCAGCTGTGGGCAGGGAAGAGGATGCGCGTCATCAACTGTTTTATTACGAAGAGGTAATTCCGTCACTGGAATGGAACAAGCATGTTATTGCAGGAAATCCGATGGATGTTTACAATGATGCTCCATCAATAGGTTACCGAAAAGTAACAGTGAGCAATGAATATCCTTTAGATGTGGTGAATGAAATCCAGTTGTCAGTTGCGCCGCATACCGAGTACCTTTTTAATACTTCTTACGATTATCCAACCATCAAAAAGTTTACACAAACCACATCGCAATATATGCCTTTGAATTATAGTGTTGGATACACTGGAGCAGGTTCGCTTACAGTACATGATAATACAGTAAGCCAGGGCTACTGCGTGGTAAAAAACGATATGGCCGGCAAGCTCAAAAAAATTACACAGCTGTCGCGAACAAACAGAGTAATTTCCAGCCAGGAGTACGAGTATTTCTCTGATCCTAAATCGGCAATAGTACATACCTATACCAATAATTTCCGCGATTTTCCGGTGGCATATACTGTTGATCACCTGAAAAATGAAGGCATAGCAACCATCAATTCGGGAGTAGAAAATTCAACCGATAAGCTGAAAATTGAGAATGTACGTGTTGGTGAAGATTACGACATCTGGCTGGATGTTAACGAAAACAGTGAGAGCTCTTATGAAATTGGTTATGGCAATATAAATGTGGGTTTTTCATCTACTACTTTAAACTATCTCATGCCAATTCCAATGCCTTACAACTATATTAATAAACAAGACAAGCAGGCCGTACTCAATAAAGTGATCAACCGTCGTGGTGTTTTAAAAGAAGTAAAAACTTTTAAAGACCAGTCGGAAATCCGCACCGGTTATCTCGCTTACGACCAGGAAACTGCTGCGCCAATTTTAACCAAAGTCGACAACGAATGGCACAACACCAAGGCGGGTAACACCAGCTCGCCGGTGAAGGATCCAAGTATTTATAAATTTGTGCATCCTGCTTACTGGGAATACCAGTCGGCCTTCATGGGTGCTTACAAAACCATTGATAAGCAATATCCAACGTTGTCAGTTTCACCGGCCGGAGTGATTACCCAAAGCGGTGTTTCTTTCAGTGATGGAGATGTGGTGGCTTATAAGGTGGGTAACAGTGAATTTGCTATTGGTTACGTCAGCAAGGAGAATAACACCTATAAGTTATATACCGATAAATATATTCCTGTAGCAGTATCAGTTAACAATGTGCGTGTGATCCGTTCAGGAAACACCAACCTTATCAATACAACTGTTGGTGAACTGGTATCAAAAGAATGTGAGAGAAATCTCGGTGATACTTTAAAGATGAGTGATTTCCTCAATGCATCAGCCATTACTTTTAAACCTGTATGGGAGAAAAATTGCTGTACGGGTGGCGCTTCCGAAGACTATTTGAGCAACCCATATATCAATGGTGCGCAAAACAACTGGTTGCCTTATCAATCTTTTGTTTTCTATGCCGATCGCTCATACACCAATTCTTCATACTCACAGCGTGGTTTATTGAATGGCTACCGCAACTTCAACTGGCAAACAGGCAAAGGTGCCAACTGGGTGCTTTCGAGTGAAGCTGTGAAATATGATTTGTTCGGCAATTTGCTGGAACAAAAAAATGCGCTGGGCCTTCCTTCTTCTTCGCTCTTCGGTTACGGAAAAACAGTAACTGTAGGTGTGGCTTCCAACTCTGCCAGAAAGGAAATGGCTGTGGAAAATTTTGAAGAAACAGGTTACGATAATTGCGGCGAAACAGGCAACAGCGGAGTGACTAACGGATTGCAGATTGGTGGTACTTCCGACCAGCAAATCAGCAACGATAAATCGCATACGGGAAGGTATTCTCTCAAAATCGTACCAGGCAAAAAACTAACAGTAAGCAAAGTGATTATTCAATGCAAATAATGATGAATATACAGTGTTCTGAAATAATGTGGGATTTCTTAACCCCTTTACGTCATTGCGAGGATTTTGTACTCAAAATTCGAAGCAACCTCCTTATAACATAAACCAAAACGTTATGATGAGGTTGCTTCGGAGTCTGTACACTCCTCGCAATGACGTAGAGAAGGAAAAATTCCATACGGTTTTAGCACACTGCCAATGAATTTGAAAAACATAAGAAAATGAACATGAAATTTGGATTAGTATTAATGATGATGGCAATGAGTTTTGGGGCCTTTTCCCAAACCGATTGTTCGACTTCCGCTCCTTCGTATTGTGATTTTCCGGGGGATGGCGCTTCTGTAACGGATGAAATTCATTCTACGGGTACTAACGAGTGGGAAGGAATAATCTCTTTTGTTCATATTACGGGAGGTGATGGCGGAGTGAATACTGCCTTTAGGATCCATACGCTCACAGGGGAAAGCCATTTTAATTACATCTTTGATGATGTTCTTACTGAATCGGTTCCTTCTTTAATTCAATCTCATTATATCTGTTTGCCTTTTTCTTCCAGTGCATACACCATTACCGGACGTGCTATTGAAAACAGATCCAGCGAAAGAGATATTGAACTTAGTGAGTTTAAAATCTCTGTGGATGGTAATCAGATATGTTATGTAACAACCGATAGTAAAGGTACAAGTGGTAATAACAGTAGCACTCAGTCTTCTTGTTCATTGTATTTGCTGCCGGGTAAGATGTATAAGGTAGAAGGTTACGTCAATTATAATGATCATTGCACTACTTTGTTTGGGTGCACAGGAAATCATTATTGCCCTCCCTTCATTATGTATATCTGTGTGGGAGGTATCGGTGGAGTAGGCGACTATGTCCCAAGCATCAGCGCCAGCGGAACCTGCCCTTACAATAAAATACACGTCAATAATTACGACAACAAAGTGAAATACTATTGGTCAACATCATCTGCTTCCTTTACTTATGATGCATCGCATGAATTGAACAGCAGCGGAGAAGCAACAGTAACAGCGGGAACTTATTATGTAAGAGCTTATCACGCTGCATCAGGTTATGTTTCGGCTACTTCTAATGCGATAACGATTAGTCCGGCAACACCTCCTTCTGCGCCAAGTTACAGCGGCGCGCAATATCTCTGTGAATGCAATCCTGCAAGTAACATCAGCATTGGAGCTGGTGGCAATCAGGTGAAGTGGTACAGCGGATTGACTGTCTCCGGCGTGGATCAGTGGACGGAAATCAACAGCGACCAGATTTTGTCACAGTTTTCCCAGGGAAAAAATATTGGTGTGGCATCTTACAACACAAGTAATGGCTGTCCTTCCACGGTATTGAAATTGAATATTTCTGTGTTGCCTTGCGATGCCTGTGGAAGCTCTTTTGCACCTTTGCCGGGTAACAAATATGTGCTGAGTGCCTGGGTATCCGACAGTCGTATCGGCGCCATGAATGTTGCTGATTTCGAAAAGTCGAATATTGTATTGCACTTC
>JBJTOK010000009.1:0-5321 GCA_046074525.1 Flavobacteriales bacterium | reverse complement strand
AAAACAAAGTTATACCATGCACTGCTGGGGCTTTGCCGATACCGTGGCGCAATATGCAGGCTGGCCGGTGACGACCAAGGTGTTGGATAACGTTTATGCTTCTTCTCCTTATGCCACGCCTAAAATAAAAGTGAAGGGTGTAACTACCTTGCCGCTGATTACTGTTGTGGATGTAAATGGCAATGTGCTTTATTCCATCAAAACAAATAATCAGCGTTTGAAAGTACCAAAAGAAGGGACTTATAAATTACTCGTTAAAACGGATAAGATGAGTAAGGAAGTGCTGGTTGATACAGGGAAAGGGAGTGTGAAGGTTAAGTTTGAATAAGCTGATTGCGAAAAAATTAGATTTAGGTTGTGACTTACAACCGTTATTTCAATCCTTTAAAGAATTCCTCCATAGTTATTTTATGGGCATCCAAAACTCTCATTAATGTCGAGATTTTGAAGTTTACAGCGCGCTCCATTTTTCCATATTGTACCCGCGGGATATCATTATCAAAAGCAAAGCTTTCAGAAGAAGTATACCCAGCTTCTTTTCTAAGCTCCTTCAATTTAGCGCCAATGGCCTTTATGCGTGTCACGTGTTTTTCTGGCAATGATTCCATGACACCAAATGTTTAAATAAGCACCATTATAGGCAACTCACTATAATGTGTATATTATAGGATACATTCTATAGTATGTTTTTTTTATTTTTTATTTATATTTGTATTATTGTTTTTGGATAAGGAAAAAACATATTCCTGATTAGTTAACTAAACACCATGAAATTCGGTTCTTTTTTCAATATTCGCTGCCTGTTATTGTTTTTTCTACTGTTTAATTCAACTCTTTTTTATTCACAAGGGCCTATGCTGACTCCTGTCTATTCGGGTGATATACTTCGCCAAGTGCAGGAATACAATAGCAACCAAATGTCGGAAAAGATTATTCTTAAGGAAGAAATCCAAAAGGCCAATGAAGAAATCAAGCGCGTCGCAGAGGAGGAGTGTAAAAGTGAGTATAAATTTTTTAGGGTTAAGCCTGCAGATTCAACAAAAATAAAAGAATGGGAAGCTTTAAGAGCAACCTTCAGGATGGCCAATCACCAATCAGAAGAGTTTATTGGGGATGAAAAATATTTTCAATCAGCAAAAACAGAAATTTTAAGGATGCTTAATGGCGATACTGCTCTTAGTTTAAAACGTGCTGTGTTTTTATGCGAAAATGCTTGGTATGGCAGTGCATTATCCTATAAGGATTTTTGTCAGCAAATTGATCAGGAGGTTTGGACATGCAGGCAGGTGCTTAAATATTATAAGCTTTCCGACACAGAGGATGAAGATGTCCATTTCGCCATCCATCATCTTTTCCATAATGTTATTACGCTGCCAAAAGCTTCGGGAGGAGTAAGAAAGATATATCCATTCAGTTATGATACCAACGACTTCATGGGAGATGAAAACCGCAGTAATTTATTTGTAAGTAAACTTTTGAAAACAAGAAAAGGTCAATGTCATTCGCTGCCCTTGTTGTATTTGATTTTGTCGCAGGAGCTAAAAGCAGAAGCCTATCTTACCCTGGCCCCAGCTCATTCCTATATAAAATTTCCTATGGGGGGACAGCTATATAGCTATGAATGTACCAATGGTCTTCCTGTCAGCGATGATTGGATCATGGCTTCGGGATATATCAGCCCTGTTGCCATAAGGAATAAAATATATCTCGCTCCGCAAAGCGCAAAAGAAACCATTGCCCAATGCCTGCTTGATCTGGCTTCCTGTTACCAAAACCGTTTCGGTTATGATGACTTTGTTCTTAATTGTATACAAAAGGTAAATTCTGATTTTCCTTCTAATATCACAGCGCTCCAGCATCTTTCTAATTATTACACAGCACTTTTTTTGCAGGAAGCAGAGGCGATTCATTATCCTGCTATATCTGAAATAGAATGGTATCCGGGGCTAAATAATAAATACAAAGCTATGCTCAAATTCCGAAATGAATTAGAACAAAAAGGTTATGTGCGTATCCCCGAAGAAGAATATAAAAAATGGGTGAAGCACTCAGAAGACAAAGCCACAAAGCCAAATGCAAAGGAAAGCGCCCAACTAAACAAGAAAAATAAATAAGAATATTCTCACATCATGAAAAAACATCCGCTTATACCATTTCTCTTTCTGGCAGTTCTGATTAGTGCCTGCCACAAGAAACACTATGAAACTACTACTGTACAGAAAGTAAACACCGATACTTTAGGGAATCTCCATGAAGCTATTCCTTATGAATCGCAGAAGGATTATGCCAACGCATATTTTGAATATTATCCGACAAGAGACTTGTATGCCGAGGCTTATGATACGTTAAAAAACATGCTCGGTCAATCTGATCCGGCGATGAAGCAATTCAAAAAAGCAGTTTTTACAGTGGAGAATGCCTGGTATGACGGACAGATACAATATGAGAATTTCAACGGCTACATCGGGCAGCTTTCAACTGTTTGTCGCGCATGGGTGAAAAGTAATAAGCTGGATTATCATGAAAAAGACAGTGCTCAGATTAACTTGAGTGCTGCTGTATTTACCCTAATGACCGACACCATCATTAATACGCATGGAGTGACCATCACTTTTCCGTGTAGATATGATTTTGAAGATTATTTCGGCGCAAAGGATTGGGGGAAAATGATGGTATGTAAGCTGCTTCGAACAAACAAAGGAAACTGCCATTCATTGCCTTATTTATACAAAATACTATCTGAAGAGTTGGGAGTACCAGCTTACCTCACCCTTACGCCTAATCATATTTTCATCAGGCAACGTTGCCAGAAGATGAGTTGGTACAATACAGAACTCACCTGCGGCAGATTTCCTATTGATGCCTGGATAATGTCTTCTGGATATGTAAGCACCGAATCTGTAGTAAGCGGAATTTACATGGATACGCTGGATTATAAGCAATCCATCGCGCTTTGTGTGAATGACCTTGCGAAAGGCTATATGAAAAAACATGGGAAAGATGCTGACTTGGGCTTTGTTTTGAAATGTTGTGATCTTGGTTTACGATATTATCCCAACTATGCAGAGCTCCTACTATTGAAAGCCGAAACACTAAGGAGTGTTTATGAGAAAGAAAAAAATCCGGTAATCTACAGTCGAATGGAAGTGATCTATGATACTCTTGCAAAAATGCATTACAGAGAGATTCCTGATGAGATGTATAAAGAGTGGACGAATACGCTGGATAGAGACAGTAGTATTTACGAGCGAAAAGAGACCAATAAAAATCCTGAAGCCTTAACCTTAAGTAACGGCCGTTACGATGAGTTTTTTCAAACCGGTGTAGTTCGGAGAATTGGTTATGTGCTGTTCAATACGGAAACCGGAAAAATTGATTCCTTCCTGAACCGGGAAGATTTATTATTATACAGGCCTGCAGAAACCGGAAGGTGGATGAGTGTGGATCCGGTGTTTCAACCTTGGCAGAGTCCGTATACAAGTATGGATAATAATCCGATTAATTTCAACGATATGTTCGGAGACTGCCCAACTTGTGGGCATGGGGAGGAAGTTACTGTAGGAGAGAAAAATTTCAAACGGACAAAGGTTGATGCAGGAAGTCTTAGCAATGAGCAGAAAACCATGACAAACATTGACGCATGGGGAGATGGTAAGAAACGAGAGGCGCATGATAATGGTAATAATACCTATTACGCGAAGGACGCAGAGGGAAATTATTACTTACTGACACCTGCCGATCAAGCACAAGCGGCAAAAGAAATATTTATTCCAACTCCTGAAGCTATTTTGGATGATCCGAATGGACTTTATAAGGATTATACTGTAGATCAGAGAAGGCAATTTATTAATTCATACTACGAGGTTATTGATCTGAATTTTGATACTCATTTATCTCATCCTACAATTAGTGCTACAGGTAGTGGTTCAACATCAGCGCAAACAGCAGGTCGATCTGCGGCTCAAAGCGAGGTAAAGCGTTTCGTACATGAATATCGTTTGGCAACAGATCCGATGTATGTGATACAAGAATCATTGAAAAAATATCCAAATCCAGGATTAAAGAGTGTAGATTTAGATATTGCTTTATTTTTTATTTTTCCCGAAGGAAGAGTTATTTCAGGTGCTGAAAAGACAGTTGCGTATAGATATATGTCTGAAGGTGAATTGATGGCGATAAAAGAAACGGGTTATTTAAGAGGAGGATTGAAGGGCCAAACTTATTATACTAAAGATTTGTACAAGTCAGCGGCAAAAGCTCAGGAAAGATTAGCATTAAAGGCAACTCCAACTCTTCGCATTGAATTTGAAATACTAAATAATCCTTTGTTAATAAATAATGGCACAAAAGTCAGGACAAATTTTGGTTTTATTGGTGGTGGGTCGGAATTTATGACTAACGAATTAATCAAAGTGCGAATTATTAATATGCAACCTTTAAGATAAAAATGAAAACAGTATATAATTTAAAAGACGATAGTAGACGGATTAAGCTTATTCAGGAAACATCTCTTGATTCTAAATCTATTTATGGATATAAGATTATTGATAATTTGTTATTTGGTTCGAAGGATTGGTTTAAAGCGATTGAAATAGGGAAGATATCTACTTATAATGTGCAGGGCATTATTTCTAAATTGATTGAAGCTGGTCATAATGATTATCCTGAATTTGAATTGGAGAATGGTGATGGGAAATTCCTATGGACGAGATATGGGAATAGCAAATTATATGTTGTTGGAAAAAAGGTAGAAGTCATTTTTATTGAGCAAAAATTCAAACGTGGTGGTGAATCGAGATGCATAATTCAAATAAATATTGAATAAGGCATCCCCCTAGTAGTTTCAGATTTAGCGCAGCGTAATCTGAAACCATTTTTTCAGGCATTTGTAATGCCGATGCGAATAGAATTTTTGAATGAAAAATGAAATCGCGATTGCAAATTGCTACAGTGAAGATTTCAGATTACGCTTCCTAAAGCTCAAAATAGATTATCACTTTCTACTGCTCCTACTTTGAGAGTTGAATTTGAGATATTAAATAATCCAACCCTTATCTTTAATGGAAGTAAGGTAGTGTAAGCTATTGGGTAGCGGACAATTGCAGATGCTGGAAGACTGGTCGGCAGACTGGGGAAATGAAAGCATGAAAATCGTGTTTACACAATCGGTGTATTCTTACCTCAATTCGGTGCGGAAGTGCTATAATCCTGTGCATGGAAAAAATATTTCTATCCATGATACATTGAATTATGCCGCGCATTTATCGAAAGACATGGACAGTAATGGCTGGCCAAAAAGCGGTCGCGATGAGGCTTTGCGG
>JBJTOK010000008.1:0-58365 GCA_046074525.1 Flavobacteriales bacterium | reverse complement strand
TTGGAGCCGGTTTTCCTTTTGTTGGTGGAGCAATATTGACAGTTGGCGGACTATTTACACTTTCAAACTTAACACGACACCCCCCCCGCCTCGCTTAGCGTGCATTTTCTTTTCGCTAAGCGATTTTGATATTCAAGTGGCTGTGCCACGATTTCATAATAAGCCAAAAGCTTCGGGAGTGGAAAGATCGCCGAGGGAAAGAAAAACACCCTCGGCGAGGCAGGGGTAAAATTCTTGTATATCCCTCAATCCAGCTTTTATGATTGGCCTTAGTTACTTCTTCAATAAGTCTTTCCATTGAAGCAATTTCTGCTTTCTTATGTTTTTCAAGTATTTCAGGAGAGTTCTCTGAAGGAGTTATTCGAATAACAGAATACATTACTTTCGGTCCAGAATCAAGTACATCATTGTAAAATGCATCTAAATATTCATCTGGAATATTCTGTCCTTTGATTTCTCCTTTGATCTTGAACTTATCAGGTATCGAGCTTTCCCAGAGATTAAATTGACTTCTTTTTATATCTAATTTATTACCGTTTTGATCAATATGAACAGCTACAAAAAAGTTAAACTGCTTTGAGTTCGGATCAAAATCACCTGTTTCGTCTATTCCTGTTATCATTCTCTTTTGATTTCTCATTCTCAACAACTTTGCCATTACAGAATAAAGACAAACTGACAGAAACCTTCAAAACAAAAAAGGCCATCCTATCGGACAGCCTCTCTTTTTATTTATCTTCTTAGGAACTACTAAGCCTCTTCCAACTCCACCACTCTCTCAACGCCAACAGAGATCGCTTTCATAGCACCCATAGCACTTCCGCCTCGCTTAGCGTGCATTTTCTTTTCGTTAAGCGATTTTGCTATTCAAGTGGCTGTGCCACGATGATATAAGCCGAAGGCTTTGGGAGTGGAAAGTCCGAGGGAAAGAAAACACCCTCGACGAAGCGGGTGTCATTTAGTTGGAGATATCTGAGAATCCTTTTTTAATATCTGCCTTATTGCTTCCCAAAAACTACTGCTATCAGACCATCGAAAATGAATCTTGAAAATTCTTAAATTAAGAAGGACCAAAAGAAGCATTGAAACTAATGCAACACCCGCAGGTTTTTTGGGGTTTGCAAGGAACCCCATAATCAAGCCCTGTTCAATAACAACTCGATCTTTTCCATTTTTACTTTCTATGAGTTTTTTTATTGTTTCACCTTCCATAGTATAAGCAACACCTGTAGTTGTGGTATATACATTGGGATACATGATTTGCTTTATAGTATCAGAATGGTCATTTACAGAAAGTTGTTTTAATTCATCAACTGAATGATCGTATCTTACCCAGGTTCGTACTGCAACTGGCTGGCCATTTTTATTTATCGTAAAAAAGAAATCTTTTCCGTATGTATTAACATTCCAACTTTTATCGAACACACCTTCTTTAGAAAACACCTGAATTATACCATAATCTTTACACCCCACATATATTTTGTCATCTTTAACAATTATCCCCTGAACTTCAGTAAATGGCATTTCGATATTAGTAATGCCTCCTCCAGCTCCAAACTGCAAGGTAAATCCGATAAAAAAAACAATCATTCCTAAAACAAAAACTGTTAGGATAATCAATGAAAATATTTTGCGAAACAATATCATGTAAATTTCATTCTTTAGAAAGTACCCAACCCCGCTAAAATAAAAAATCCCCACGATTTCTCGCAGGGATTTCTCTATCATCTATTTAAAATACTAAGCCTCTTCCAACTCCACCACTCTCTCAACACCTACAGAAATCGCTTTCATCGCACCCATCGCACCTCTTAAAGTGATACCGATTTTCTCTACCGGGTGGTTACGCAATGCTTCGTTAACACGAACCAGTTCTAAGTTGTCAACTCCATTTCCTTTTCCGGCACCGTATGTTTTACCACAGATATCAGTATCTACCTTCTTCATGAAATCAGCCAGTAAAGGCTTACAAGCATGATCAAACAGGTAACAACCGTATTCCGCCGTGTCAGAAATAACACGGTTCATTTCGTGTAATTTTTTACGGGCGATCAGGTTTGCGATCAGTGGAGTTTCGTGTAATGATTCGTAGTAAGCAGATTCTTCTTTGATACCCACTTCAACCATTGCTTCGAAAGCCAATTCAACACCGGCTTTCACCATCGCTACCATCAATACGCCGTTAGATTATTACTGACTTCAGATATTTACATGAGTCCGAAGGGTTTTCCTTGTACAGTTTGAGAAGGAATGTTTGGATGAAGAGATTGAATTGTAAGTATTTTTTTAATGCATTTCTTGCTCAATCACATCTAATAAAGATTGATAAGTATCCACTCCTATAACCGAAAGATATGATTCTATAGCATTATTATTTATCATTTCTATTGTGCAGCATGCTTTTTCAGAAAGGATTTTTCCATACAAATGATGATCAGGTTCTGAATAGCCTGCTAATATTGTAGAAATATTAATGGAGTATTTAGTATTCAAAGCTATACGAACATCAATATTTTCGTACACTTCTTTTTCTGGTGGTAATGTACCCGGCAATTTATATAATTTGGCCTGTACATTTTCACCTTGATCAGCGTCCCTTACACCAATTGTCTTAATGTTAATTGACTGCATCAACCTTACTGAATTAGATACTGCTGAGGCATCCCCCATTGGAGCAATCAATAATGAAGGCAATAATTCTGGTTTTAATTTTCTTATTGCTTCCTGTAACAATAATTTTGCAAACTCATCCTCTACACAAATAGTAAGCGCTTTAAAACGACCATCCGTAAGGATAGATTTTGCTCGTCCTGCAGATACTCTATCTAATACCTTAACACCATCAGCATTACGAATAATAAACTTCCGACCTTCAGGTGGTAATGCATTAAGTAAAATGCTAGAATGAGTTGACATTATTATTTGATGCCGTTTTCTATTACACACATCCATCAAATATTTCACAAATTTATACTGAGCATCCTCATGAAGTGATGTTTCTGGTTCCTCCAAAACAAACAAACTATTATCAGGCTCATTTTCAAATAAATCGATCATATATAAAAGTCTTCCTTCACCGAAGCCCATGTGATTTTCTGAATATGAATACCCATGCTTTTTCACAGTTCCTAATTCCAGGTCCCTTCCCCTGTGGGATATTTTTTGAAAAGCTACTTCCTCATATTCTCCATTTAATATTTGTGAAACTTGAGCACGAATTTCATCGGAGATCATTCGCTTGTCTCCCATAGTAAAGGAACCTGGTCTATAAACACTTAAATCCTTTCTTTCAACTTTAGGGATATAAAGAGCAAAGCCCACATAAAAAGAATGCCTTTCGGGTTGTCTTTTGTAACCAGACCACTCTGATGCTGTTCTCACAACAGTAAGCTCTTGAACATCTTGAGTATTGGTTGCATATTGAAATTTAACATTTGCATTTGTCGTAAAAGGATTCGGATCTAGTAAACTTACAGGAAAGAAATCTTTTACATATCTCCTTCTATATATCTGATCCGTCTGAGGTTTTTTATATCCGCAAACTATTAACTGTCCGATGGTGCTTTTACCAGCCCCATTTGTACCACTAATCGCAGTTATTGGGTATTCAAAATCCACCTTCACTCCGTTCATACCTCTAAACCCATTTATAGTGATTGATTTAATCACTGCACCGAAATTTGAATATAGATTACTTCCTGTAAACTTATTCTTTAAAATTTTACGAACATCAGCCATGCTTATACATTCTCAAAAAATTGTACTGCAAAATTGCAAAAGTCAACGATCACATCCTTATCTAGATCAAATTCCTTCCTATTACCAAGATAATTGTGGGATGTTGCTGTAATTTCTTTTCCATCCTGTAGTTCCTTTACAGTAACACACTTGATATGCTTCTTTGAAACAAGGATTATATATGCATTTTCGTAAGGATACCCTTTAGGTAAATTCTTGTAGCTAAATTCTCCATTTGCTCTGAATTTTACTTCCACAAAGTAAACTTCTTTGTTTTTAGGATTCTGCATTACAAAATCCGGCATTCTTCTTATTTCTTGTGCTACATCTGAACGAACTCCTTTTAAAAGCTCCATTATTCCGGGAATTGTATTCTCCATTCCATACCGAAATACATTGTACCCTAGACTAAGGAAAAGCTCTTGTATCAAGGTCTCTGCAATACGACCTTTGATCATTCCGTATCTGTAGTTGTATTGTTTATCAGACAATCCTACTTCATCTTCATCGTAAAAATCATATCCATTATCATTCTTACTGTAATAACACTTTGTGCAAAGTCCCCCTTCGTATTTCGTATAAGAACCGCATTTAGTACATTCTGCCATTTTATTTAATTTTAGAAAAGGATTCAAGATTTTCCTTACGTACCCATCCTCGCACAAGCTTTTCACCAAGCTTTACACCTTTTGAACTATATTTTTCGATGATTACCTCCACGTAACACCACTTAGGCTTCTCACTCAAAATCAAAACGGTAGAACCAATATCTATTTTCCCAAGACATCTTGTAGTATCAGAATTCCTGAGATATATGCTAGCTTTTTTTACCACAAAATCAGTAATAAAAGAACTATAATTTATCGTAGTATTATAATTGTTTACTACCATCGGCTTCTGTTGAATTGAATCAGGTGGGTGATTACCCATAACATAATTACAAAATCCACTTAAAACAAGGATATAAGTCCCTGATCATATTTATCAACCTTAAAATAAGTATAGACCTCTCTCTCAATCATTCGATCCCAATTATCATACACCTCTATTAAAATCAAACGATTTTGATCACTATAAAAGTATCTTTTTGTATAAAATTGATAACTGCTACCTTCTCCTACTTCCTCAGGAGTGAGATTGATTCGGGAACTTTCCATTACTTTTTTCCCTAAAGAATTGTATTCCACTTTAGTAATATGAAGAACCTTATTATCCACCTCTGGAATAGTTGAATCTATCGCCGTTAATCCAATTTTAACACTCTTTTCCCGCCATCCACAAACTTGGGAACTTGAATCACCATAGGTCACACCAAAACTACTATAATTTTTATGCTGCCAGCCAATACTGTCAAGAGGAAAATAAAGATACCTCTCTATAGAATAAAGATTCTTAGGAGATTCTTTTGATGGATCACAAAATTCAATGGATTTTACTTTTCCTGTTTCATAATACTCACGTTCTACATGAAGGACAGATTTCATTTTATTTTTTTTCACTCCATACCTATCCTCAATTAGATCTTCTCCTCGTTCATTAACAGTAGTTTTAGTAATTACAATATCTTGCCACGAACCAGGTGCCAATTTCAAAACTTCGGTTTTTTTATTTCCTTCCCAATATATTCGTGCATAATAGTCAATTGTATCCTGTTCAATTGACATCGATATAATTGCAGTATCGTGATTGTTCAGTATTTCTCTTTTATGCCATTGTAATTTACCATTCCCTATTGAATCCAGAGAATAGGTCTTTATATCTAAAGCAGTACTATTCTTAGGAATAATTGTATTTACTCTTAACTCCTGTGCTGTCAAGGATTGTCTTGTAGCGAGATTAGTGTATAAATTATTCTGTCCAAGGCAATTAATGGAAAGCAGGAGAAATAATAAAATTTTGTACATCACAATATAGTTTAACATCCAATCAAATATAGCAAAGAGTCCTCAGGCCTATAGATTCATTCAATAAAAAAAGACTACCCATTTCTGAGTAGTCTTTTTTTATCATTTATCTCAATTCCCTAAGCCTCTTCCAACTCCACCACTCTCTCAACACCAACAGAGATCGCTTTCATAGCACCCATCGCTCCTCTTAAAGTGATACCGATTTTCTCTACCGGGTGGTTACGTAATGCTTCGTTAACACGAACGAGTTCCAGGTTATCAACACCGTTTCCTTTTCCGGCACCGTATGTTTTACCAATGATATCAGTATCTACTTTCTTCATGAAGTCAGTCAATAAAGGCTTACAAGCATGATCAAACAGGTAACAACCGTATTCCGCCGTGTCAGAAATAACACGGTTCATTTCGTGTAATTTTTTACGGGCGATCAAGTTTGCGATGAGTGGAGTTTCGTGTAAAGACTCATAGTAAGCAGATTCTTCTTTGATACCTACTTCAACCATGGCCTCAAAAGCCAATTCTACTCCGGCTTTCACCATAGCTACCATTACAACACCGTTATCATAGTATTCCTGCTCAGAAATATTCACATCACCGGCAGGAGTTTTTTCAAACGCCGTTTCGCCAGTTGCAGCTCTCCAGGTCAATAAATTTTTGTCATCAGCAGCCCAGTCTTCCATCATTGTAGAGGAGAAAACACCTGTGATGATATCGTCCATATGTTTTTGGAACAATGGTCTCATGATGCCTTTCAATTCTTCAGCCAAGCTGAACGCTTTCAATTTTGCAGGATTGCTCAAACGGTCCATCATGTTAGTGATACCACCTTGTTTCAACCCTTCAGTGATGGTTTCCCATCCGTACTGAATCAATTTAGAAGCATAACCTTTGTCGATTCCTTTTTCTACCATTTTGTTGAAGCAAAGGATAGAACCGGTTTGCAACAATCCGCAAAGGATAGTTTGCTCACCCATCAAATCCGACTTCACCTCGGCAACGAAAGATGATTTCAAAACACCTGCTCTATCGCCACCTGTACCAACGCAATAAGCTTTGGCATAAGCCCAGCCTTTTCCTTCCGGATCGTTTTCAGGGTGAACAGCGATCAAAGTCGGAACACCAAAACCTCTTTTGTATTCTTCTCTAACCTCAGTACCTGGAGACTTAGGAGCCACCATGATCACAGTAATATCTTTACGGATTTGTGTTCCTTCCTCAACGATGTTGAAACCGTGAGAGTAAGCCAAAGCCGATCCTTTTTTCATCAATGGCATAACAGCCGCCACTACTGATGTATGTTGTTTATCCGGCGTAAGGTTGATCACCAGGTCAGCCGTTGGAATCATTTCTTTGTAAGTGCCCACAGGAAATTTGTTCACTGCAGCGTTTTTGTAAGATTGACGTTGGTTCTTGATAGCATCGTCACGCAAAGCGTAAGAAATATCCAAACCAGAATCTCTCAGGTTTAATCCCTGGTTCAAGCCTTGGGCTCCGCAACCAACGATTACTATTTTTTTACCTTTTAACGCTTTTACTCCTTCAGAAAACTCTGAATTGTCCATGAACTCACAAGTCCCCAGTTGGGCGAGTTTGTCTCTTTGCGTTAAAGTGTTGTAATAATTTGCCATAGTCTATTGAATTAATTTTTAATGGATTGCAAAAATGCGAAGATTCGCTGAGATATTTAAATAATTTCTAAACAAAGTACTGAAACAGTGAAGGATCCTCGTTGATGACCGTGTAATTGATGCCGTACTGCTTCATTCGCTCGAGCAAGCCCTGATAGTCCTCCTTGTGCTTAAGCTCCACGCCTATCATAGCCGGCCCCGATTCACGGGCATTTTTCTTCACGTATTCAAAACGGGTGATATCATCGTTCGGACCAAGTACTTTTGATACAAACTCCTTCAGCGCACCTGGCCTTTGCGGGAAGCGGATGATGAAAAAATGCTTCAATCCTTCATAGATCATTGATCTTTCCTTGATTTCCTGCATACGATCTATATCGTTGTTGCTGCCACTTACCACGCAAACGACACGCTTGCCTTTGATTTTGTCTTTGCAGAAGTCTAAAGCAGCTACAGACAAGGCCCCTGCGGGCTCCACCACAATGGCTTCCTCGTTGTACAAACTCAAGATAGTGCTGCACACTTTTCCTTCCGGAACGAGCACCACATCGTCGATTAAGTCCTTGATAATGCTGAAAGTGGTATCGCCTACTTTTTGTACTGCAGCACCATCAACGAACTTATCTATTTCTTTTAATTCTATTGCTTTTCCTGCTTCCAAGGCTTTCACCAATGCTGGTGCTCCGCTTGGTTCAACGCCTATCAGCTTGGTAGAAGGACTTACCTGTTTGAAGTAAGATCCGAGGCCCGAAGCCAATCCGCCGCCACCCACAGGAATAAAGATAAAATCAATGTTTTTTTCTTCGTCATCAATTTCCTTCCCAACAGTACCCTGACCTTCGATCACCTTCAAATCATCAAAAGGATGAATGAATTCCAAACCTTCCTTTTTACTCGCTGCCAAAGCCGCTTTGTAGCTATCATCATAAGTATCGCCGGTAAGAATTACTTCCACCCACTGCTTTCCAAACATCTTTACTTTTTCAAGCTTTTGCTTCGGAGTAGTGGAAGGCATGTATACCTTGCCATGGATCCCCAGCAAATTGCAGGAAAAAGCAAAACCCTGGGCATGATTTCCCGCGCTGGCACAAATCACTCCCTTCGCCAAAATCTCTTTCGGCAAAGAATTAATTTTATTGTAGGCTCCGCGGATCTTATAGGATCTTACGATTTGTAAATCTTCTCTTTTGAGATATACTTCACAGCCATATTTTTCAGATAAAGCGAGGTTTTTCTGCAGTGGTGTGTGCATTGCAACACCCTTCAGATTCTTCGCAGCCTGTTCTATATTGGCTATAGTGATCAATGCTTCCAGTGTTTTCATTATGCTTCTCCTATTTCTTCCAGGAAGCTGTGTAAACTTCTCATTGGTTTTGATACCGCTACTCTTCCCGAACGCACAAACTCAAGTATACCATGTGGCTCTAAAGCTTTAAACAACGACTTTGTCTCGTCTTTGCGACCAGTTTTTTCAATGGCCACAAAATCAGCATCAGCATACAATATCTTGGCATTGTGCGCCTCTACGATCTCGTTCACCTTTGGTCCCGGTTTCATTTTGTACAAAGCAATTTCACGAGCAACCACTTCGTCGTCCAGGAAGTAAGAAGCCATCAAAACATCAACCAGCTTCTCAATTTGCAAAACCACGTTTCTTACGGTATTTTCAGTTGCATACACCACAATAGTAAAGCGGTGAATACCTTCTTTCTCCGACTCAGATGTGGTTAAACTTTCAATATTGATCTTGCGCCTGGTGAAGATCTGCGTGATTCTGTATAGTATCCCCGTATAGTTCTCTGAAAAAACGGAGATGGTATATTTCTTTTTTTCGTCGCTCATGGCTTATGCTTCTAATTGAACTTCATTAACTGCTTTTCCTTGTGGTATCATCGGGAATACGTTACCCTCCTGCTCTACCATTACTTCCAGCAGGTACGGACCGTTGTGTGCCAGCATCGTTTTCAAAGCTGATTCTACATCTGCACGCTGATCGATTTTCTTCGCTTCAATGCCATAGCCATTGGCTATCATGCAGAAGTTAGGGTTGATCAATTCGGTTTGTGCATATCTGCGGTCAAAGAACAATTCCTGCCACTGACGAACCATTCCGAGGAAGTTGTTGTTCAGGATGATGATTTTCACCGCAGCGTTGGTCTGGAAAATAGTTCCCAATTCCTGAATATTCATCTGGAATCCTCCATCGCCGATAATCGCTACTACCTCACGATCCGGCTGGGCCATCTTAGCTCCAAAAGCCGCCGGTAAGGCAAAACCCATAGTTCCTAGTCCGCCTGAAGAAACATTGGCGTTGGTCGACTTGAACTCATAGTAGCGTACACCAATCATTTGGTGCTGACCCACATCGGTTACCAATACGGCCTGACCTTTCGTTAAATCACTCAGCTTACGGATTACCTCCGCCATGCGGATGCTCGGTGTGGTAGGCTGTAATTCTCCTCTAATGACTTTCTCAAACTCAATTTTATCACATTCCTTGAACTTTGTAATCCAATCGGCATGTTTCGCATCATCGATCAACGGCAGTAAAGCATGTAAAGCTTCCTTCGCATCGGCATGGATCGCGATATCTACCGGTACATTTTTACCTATCTCTGATTTATCAAGCTCAATATGAATAATCTTCGCTTGCTTTGCATAAGCATTCAAGCGGCCAGTAACGCGGTCATCGAAACGCATACCCACAGCAATCAATACATCACATTCATTGGTCATCATGTTCGGACCGTAGTGGCCGTGCATGCCTAACATCCCCATATTTAACGGGTGATCGGTAGACAATGCCGATAAGCCCAGCAAAGTCATACCTACCGGAATATCCGCCTTCTCAATCAACAACTTCAGTTCTTCCTGGGCGTGAGCTAGCAATACACCGTGACCGCACAAAAGGTAAGGTCTTTTCGCTGCATTGATCAGCGCAGCTGCTTCCTTCACCGGATCCATGTTTATCACTGGTTTCGGTTTGTAAGCACGGATGGAAGTGCATTTTTTATATTCAAATTCGAAAGAGGCAAACTGCGCATCTTTGGTAATATCAATTAAAACCGGACCAGGACGGCCTGTGCTAGCGATATAAAAAGCCTTGGCAATAGCACCAGGAATTTCTTCAGCCTTGGTTACCTGGAACGACCATTTGGTAACAGGCGCTGTAATACCTACGATATCAGTTTCCTGAAAAGCATCAGTACCCAACAAATGGCTGGGAACCTGACCGGTGATACAAACTACTGGTGTAGAATCAATCATTGCATCAGCGATACCAGTGACCAGGTTAGTGGCCCCCGGCCCAGAAGTAGCAATAGCCACAGCAGTGCGGTTGGTGACTCTTGCTGCGCCTTCGGCAGCATGGATAGCACCCTGCTCGTGACGCACCAGGACGTGATGTATCTTGTCCTGATATTTATACAACTCATCATACAAAGGCATAATGGCTCCCCCCGGATAACCATACACAATGTCAATTCCTTCTTCTAATAAAGAAAGAACTACCGCCTCTGCACCGCTAACAGTTTTGGTTTTCATCGTTTTTTCAGTTTTCAATTTTTCCTTTTCCATTGTTAATTCCATACCCCTTTAGATTAAAAAAGCCTTTCTCAACTTGAGAAAGGCTCATCTTTTATAAATAGCGTCTTTCTCATCTCCGTTAGGAGACTACAACCACGACGCTGATAATATTTTGTGTTCTAAATTGCATATCGAGCCACAATATTAGTAAAAGTATTCTTTGCCCGCAGAAAAAGTATGGACTATTTTTTCATTTAATCCCGGGTTCAAAACAGAAATACTATTCGAAACCCCCATAAACAAAAGAAATCCAAAGAAATCCCCTCCGACCTCTACCCTACTTATCCGTTACGCAACCTTCTGAAGCCGGACCTACTGATTTGGCGTATTTAAACAATACTCCTCTTTTCGGACCTTCCTTCGGCTTCCACGATTTACGGCGCTCAGCCAATTCCTCAGCGGAAACTTTAACGTCAATACTGTTCTTAACTGCATCAATACGAATGATATCCCCATCTTTCACCAAGCCAATCGCTCCACCCTCCTGAGCTTCCGGACAAATATGACCTACCATGAAACCATGAGATCCACCACTGAAACGCCCGTCTGTAATTAAGGCTACATCCTTACCTAAGCCCTTGCCCATTACAGCAGATGTAGGCTTAAGCATTTCGGGCATGCCTGGCCCGCCTTTCGGACCTTCATACCGGATAACAATAACATTTCCCTTCTTCACTTTGCCATTCAAAATACCATCGATAGCTGCAAACTCGTCATCGAATACCACCGCGGGACCTTCAAATAACTCACCTTCTTTGCCGGTAATTTTCGCTACAGATCCCTTCTCGGCAAGATTTCCATAAAGAATACGAATATGACCGGTAGCCTTGATCGGCTTATCAAGAGGCATAATCACGTCTTGTCCCGCTTTTAATCCCGGTAATTCCGCCAGATTTTCAGCCATTGTTTTTCCTGTTACAGTAAGGCAATCTCCATGAATCAAACCTTTTTCCAAAAGGAATTTCAATACTGCCGGAACCCCACCAATCGCATGCAAATCCTCCATCAGGTATTTTCCTGAAGGCTTAAGATCAGCCAGGAAAGGTGTTTCATCGCTCATCTTCTGGAAATCATCTATTGTAAGTGGAACATCTACAGCATCGGCCATCGCAATCAAGTGCAACACCGCATTGGTAGATCCGCCGAGTATAACGATCAGACGCATCGCATTTTCAAAAGCCTTGCGGGTCATGATATCACGAGGCTTAATGTCTTTCTCCATCAAATTACGGATAGCAACACCCACATGTGTTAATTCATTTGTTTTGTCCTTATGCAAAGCCGGTGCAGAAGAGCTGTATGGCAAGCTCATTCCCATAGCCTCAATCGCTGAAGACATGGTGTTGGCAGTGTACATACCACCACAGGCACCCGCTCCCGGACAAGAGTTTTTGATGATCCCTTTGTAATCCTCATCCGACAATTTTCCCTGTGCTTTTTCGCCCAAAGCCTCGAAAGAGGAAATAATATTAAGTTTCTTTCCACAGTAGTCGCCACCAGCAATAGTACCTCCATAAACGAGGATTCCCGGACGGTTCAAGCGACCCATTGCCATCATGGCACCAGGCATATTTTTATCGCAGCCTACAACCGCAACCACTGAATCATAGAATTGCGCCTGAACTACTGTTTCAATAGAATCGGCAATGATATCACGGGAAACCAACGAATATTTCATACCAGTGGTACCGTTAGAAATACCATCACTCACACCAATAGTGTGGAAAACCAATCCAACTAAATCCGCTGCAACCACACTTTTCTTGATTTCTGCAGCAAAACCGTTCAAATGCATATTGCAGGTATTTCCTTCATACCCTGTACTTACGATACCCACCTGCGCTTTAGCCATATCGGCATCGGTTAAACCTACTCCGTACAACATCGCCTGGGAAGCAGGCTGTGTAGGATCTTGCGTGATCTTTTTGCTGAATTTATTGAGTTCTTTTCCCATGTTTAAATTTTTATGATGTGCAAAGATGCTAAAAAAAGAAACATCCGCCGGACAGGGCGGATGTTATCTGTAAAAATTATCTTAAAACGCAGATTCTACTCAGGCAACACGACTTCAACCTGTTCTGTTTTATTGGCATCTGATCCCGGATCAGGGAAGAGACCAAACACGGTGTGATCGAAAGCATAGATAATAAGGAAGATCACCAATCCAACAAGGAAGGCAATCAATATCATGATGAATTTCCTGAAGCTTTTCTGGTCGTTGTCCTTCTCATTGGATTTAACGACACGCTTGATGTCATTTTGCACCCTGATGAAGGCACTTTTGTTTTTCACCACGTAGTCCACTGCACCGTATTTTACTGAATTCACAGCAACATCAATATCCTCTTGTCCCGACAACATAATCACCTCCACATCGGGTGCAATATGCTTGATTTCCTGCAATACTTTAATTCCTGTCATAGCGTTTGGTTTTTCGCTGTCGAGGAAATAATCAAGGATAACAACAGCCGGTTTTTTACTCAGAGCCTTCAAAAGATCTTCACCGGTAGTAAAAGTTTTAATGGTAAAACTTTTATTCTGACTCAGATTATGAAGTGCTGTTTTCAAAAACAAGTCATCATCATCACATAAGTAAATTAAAGTATTGGCCATATCAGTTTAGTGTTAGTTTGTTATCAGCTTTGTAATTGAGTGAGTTCCTGTTTCAATTCAACTTCTGCCAGCGAATATACTTCAGACATTTTACTTAACAATGAAGGAATTTTATCCAGATCTTTAGCCTTCAGCCCATATTCCTGCAATTCTTTGCTTGCTTCCACCATATCCGTCATGCCCATGAAAGAATAACTTGTTTTCAGCTTGTGAGCGATTCCACCAATTTGCTGCCAGTCTTCTTTAACCAAACAATCCTTCATCTTTTGTATCGAATCGGGAGTGGTCTTTAAAAATGAATTGATGATATCTTCCATGAAATCCTTACTGCCAAGCGACAAGTCATTAAGGTAATTCAGATCTATGTATTTATAATTTCCCATTGACAAATTTCTTTACTCTCGGTTTTGTACCAGTTTGGCAATTTTTTGTTTCAGTTTATCCGGATTGAATGGCTTTAGAATGAAGTCGTTCATTCCCGCCTCAAGATACTTGTTGTCGCTAGACTCCGTAAAGATGAACGCAGTCATGGCCAAGATAGGAATATTTTTCTTTGGGACAGGAAATTCATTACGAATAATTTTCGTCGCTTCCAGTCCGTCCATCTCCGGCATCATGATATCCATCAGGATAATATCATAATCCTTGTCCTTGAATTTTTCCAGGGCCAGTTTTCCATTCTCAGCTATATCCAATTCACAGCCAAAGTTGGTAATCACTCTCTTCGCGAGGATCTGATTGAGCTCATTGTCTTCAGCCAAAAGAATATTCAACTTACCAAGCTGTATCTCTTTAGCATCTTCAGTATCATCAGACTTTTTAGCTTCAGCAGCTGCTTTCGGCAAAGTAATATCCACAATGAATTTCGATCCTTTCTCCAGTTCGCTCTCCACACGGATATCTCCTTTCATCAGGTTTACCAGCTTTTTCACGATGGTGAGCCCTAAACCTGTACCACCATATTTCCTTGTGGTATCACCTTTTGCCTGCGTAAAGCTTTCAAAAATATCACTGAGTTTATCCGCAGGAATACCAATTCCCGAATCTTCAACAGTCATCTCCAGGCGCACATCTTTATCTGTTTCCTGAAGCACTTTTACGTTCAACTCCACTTTGCCCCGACCTGTAAACTTGATAGCATTGCTCAACAAATTCAGCAAAATCTGATTGACGCGAACCGAATCGCCCACCACTCTCGCAGGCACTTTATCATCTACTTTCAATACCAATGAAATCCCTTTGTCTTCGGCCGATTGCTTCTGCAGCTTCAGAAGCTCGCTGAGCAGATTCTTCAAATCAAAAGGAGAAGATTCAATCGACATTTTTCCGGCTTCTATTTTCGAGAAATCGAGAATATCATTGATGATGACAATCAGATTTTCCCCTGAAATCTTCACTGATTGTAAGCTGCTGCGCTGCTCATCGTTAAGATTGGTTTTGAGCACCAGATTGGTAAATCCGATAATGGCATTCATCGGCGTACGTATTTCGTGACTCATATTGGCCATGAAATCCTGCTTGATTTTCACTGATGCCTCTGCCACTCTTTTTGCTTCGCCCAGCTCTTTGTTGATGCGAACAAGATAAGCTAAGTTTTCGCTTAATTTTTTCTCTGCCTGCTTGCGCACCGTGATATCAGAGCCATTGGCAAAGCACTTGTTATTTTTCACCACCAGCTTCCAGCGCATCCATCTTTCGGAATTATCCTTGCACTTCATTCTGTTTTCAAACACAAAGATTTCACTATTGCTGCCCAGTTCTTCGGTAATAATTTTCCTGGTTTCATTGACATCCTCACTGTGAAAATAATCGAGCAAGGGAGTATTGATCACCTCTGTCAACTCATAACCCAGTAAGGTTTTGAAAGTAGCATTGGCTTGCTCTATCCTGAAACTATCCAGATCGAAAATACAGGTGATGTCCATGGAATTGTCCACCAGACTCGCCAGGTTTTCCAGAATCACATTCTGTTCAGCAAGTTCTTTCTGCTGATGATAAAGTTTCAGGTAAGTACTCACCTTTGCCTTGGTAATCTCGGCATCCAGCGGTTTAAATAGATAATCCACCGCACCCGTATCATAACCTTTCAACACATATTTCTGCTCTTTGCTGATCGCCGTTACAAAGATCACAGAAATGCCTGCAGTCTTTTTATTCGATTTCAGTATTTCAGCCACTTCAAAGCCATTCATCTCCGGCATCTGAACGTCGAGTAATATCAAAGCGATATCATTGCTATAAGCCAGTTTCAATGCTGCTTTCCCGGAAGTAGCCTTGAAAAAGTTGCGACCTTCGCCAGCCAGCAATTTTTCTAATGCAAAAATGTTTTCACTGATATCATCTACCAAAAGAATATTGGCGACTTTCTCTTTCTTTTCCTGGTTCTTAAACATCTGCTAAGGCATTTTTTAATTTTTCCATCAGGAGTTTTTCCTGCAGCGGAAGGGACAGTGCGTCCCTTTCACGGCCACCTATCCATACTATGCGTGGAAATTGTTTTAGTTTCTGTTTGTCTTCTTCGTTGAGTTCGGCATCTTCAACGAGATATAAATCCAAATTGCCCTTCTCCTCTATTTCCTCAATTTCTGTAGCATCGAGAAGCGATAAACCGTGTTTATCGAAAACAGCGCTGAGCTGGAAAACATGCATGATCTCCTTAGTGAAGAAAAGTATTTTCTTGCCCTTGATCGCTTTGGCATGCTGCGCCACCTGAGCTCCTCCGTCTTCACTCAGCCAAGGACCTTCAATACTTTTTGCGCTTTCTTCATGAAAATCTTCTTCGGCATTTTCATTTGCATATTCTTCCTTTTCCACATTGCCCACTTCACTCTCAACAGGGAAGGCTACGGTGAAAGCAGATCCCTTACCTGATTCGCTCACCAATTTTATTTCACCTTGCAGCAAGCCCACCAACTTCAATGTAATGGAGAGTCCGAGACCCGTACCGCCATACTGCCTGCTGATAGATCCATCGGCCTGGCGAAAAGCTTCAAAAACCTGAGCCTGCTTATCTTTCGGAATACCAATTCCGGTATCTATCACGTCAAAGGCTACTGCTCTCCTGAATAAACCTAGAGACATTTTTTCATGATCATCATCAAGATCGCGAATCACCACTGTTACTGCACCTTTCTCAGGTGTAAACTTAATGGCATTGGAAATAAGATTCTTTAGAATCTGCTCCAGCCGGGTTTTATCCGTTTGAAGTGTTTTTAGTTTTGTTTGTGTTTTGAACTCCAGGTGGATTCCCTTTTGCTGCGCCAACGGCTTGAAGAGTCCGAAAACATCTCCCACAATTTCTTCAAAGGAATATTCATTCATTTCCACATCGAGGCGACCGGCTTCAATTTTCGACAAATCGAGGATGTCATTGATGAGCACCAGCAAACCACTGCCCGATTTATGAATTACCTTAGCGCAATCCACCTGATCCTGCGTTAGATTTTTAGGTTCGTTGTCGGCCAGGATTTTCGATAAAAGCAATAAACTATTTAAGGGCGTACGCAATTCATGCGACATATTGGCGAGAAACTCCGATTTGTAGCGGTTACTCTGCTTCAACTGATCAACAGTTTCTTTCAGCTCAACAGTAGTTGTCTTGAGGGATTCCTGCATGTTAAGGAGGGCCTTCCCTAAAATATCCTTATCGCTTCTGATGTTTACCGGCACATCATAATTTCCTTTACCAATTTTATTGGCCACCGTTGCGAGATCCTTGGTGTTTTCAACGAGCGATAAAAACACCTTGGTCAAATCTCCAATGGAATCATTAGAATGCACTTCAATCTCCACATCAGTGTCGCCATTCTTGATCTTGTTCGCCGCATCACCAAGGAGCTGCATTTGGTTATTAACGGAGCGTATCGACAACAACACCCACAACACCACAAGGAGAGTAGTAGATGAAATCATGATAATAGAAGCATTGATTTTATCTTGCGCGGCTTTATAATCTTCCTTGATGATGTACTGAATGCCGTCGAGCGACATTTTTTCTATCTGATTGAGGATGTTTAAAGCACCAGTTGCACTGATCCACCAGTCTTCTGCGGTGTAGGTGTATAATTTATCCTGCGGATGTTCAAAAGCATAATCTGTCATCTCCAGCATACGTGCTACGGTACCATGATAAAAATCACGTTGTACAATATCGTTGAGTTCGGGAGAAGCAAGCTTGAGGAAGGATTTGATGTTGTTTTCAAAAGCACCTTTCTGACCAGCGAATTTCCCGTAATCCAAACCGTCGAAACGACCCATATCAAAAGCTTTGTTGAGCGTAGTTCGCATCTTGCCCAATGATTCCTTGGTGCGGATGAGAGAGATGTAGGCTCGGATAGCATCATTGGTTTTTTCGGTTCCCGATGAAGTACCGATGGCTGTAATCCTGTCGATGAACTGCTCAATAACATCGGAATAATAAAAATCAACTTCTTCGTACGACATGCGGAAGGAGTTGATGTCGTTGCGCACTGTTTTAAGTTCTTTCAATTCACTTAAAAAGGCGGTATCCAGCTTTGAATGTAAAGCATCGAGTTTTATGGAGCGAATGACAGAATCCGTTTGTGTATTCTGTGCATTCATTTTAACCTGAATTTCAAAGAGGGGGTTATTGATGAACAAAACGGAATAATCTCTTTCTATCTGGAGCTCATGCACAATCTCAGAAATCAATTTTATTTCATTGGTTTTCTCGTTAACAATCTCCGATTTCTTTTCATTATCAAGGGCTACAAGAATCTTATCCACTGAAAACCAGGCAAGGATCATCAGAGGAAAAAAAGCAGAAAGAAATAGTTTTAGCTTAAGACTAAGCCGATTAAAAAGTTGCATTATTTACCGGTAAAATTTATCGTTTATACCCAAACCTAAGATAAAAGTTTTACCAGCAGTGCTTTAAATTAGAAAATAACGAAAAAATTGCTTTTTTTACGTCATGAATAAGAATCTTAAAACTACCATCCTGTATGGAATTATTCTGCTGACTGTAGTACTCGTTGTATGGCAGGCATCCAGCATCCTCTTCTATCTGCTCATTTCTTGTGTAATCGGGGTTATTGGAAATAAACTTGCAGCAAAAATTGAAGTTGTAAAAATCAAAAAGAAAAGTCTGCCGAGATGGGCTATCGCCCTAAGCATAATCGCTTGTTTTTATCTCATCCTGATTTTCGCTGCCAGCCTGCTCGTACCTGTGATTACAAATGAAATTGAACTACTATCGGATATTGATTTTCAGGAGGTACTAAACAATCTGAAAGAGCCTCTCACTCATTTGGAAATTTCCTTAAAAAAATTCACTGGCAAAGATGATTTCTCTATTGAAAGCTATGCGAGTAATGAATTGGGATCTGTGATTGACATTGCTACGGTATCCTACTGGATCAATGGACTGGCCTCGCTTACAGGAAACTTACTTATTGCACTTTTCTCTATCAGTTTCATGTCTTTCTTCTTTATCAAAGATGGCGTATTGATTTACAACACACTACTGTCCTATCTTTCCGAAAGATCAAAGAACAGTGTAATGAAGATCATTCACAACTCCATGAACCAATTGTCGCGTTATTTCATTGGGGTGATGGTAGAGATGTTTGTTGTTTTTATTCTGAATGCTTTCGGGCTATGGATAATAGGTGTTGAGCAATTCATCATTATTTCGCTTTTTGCAGCTGTGCTGAACATCATTCCCTATGTCGGCCCCATACTATCAATGATTCTCGCAGCCCTGATTGTGGTTTCAGGCTCTTACGACCTTCCTTTCTACACCGAATTACTGCCTCTGCTTTATAAGGCAATCGGAACCCTTATCGTGGTACACATGATAGATTCATTTCTGCTGCAGCCATACATTTATTCTTCAAGTGTGAATGCTCACCCCCTGGAGATCTTTCTGGTGATATTGGTTACAGGAAATATAGCTGGTATTACAGCAATGATATTCGCAGTACCGGCTTACACCGTACTACGTATCATTGCAAAAGAATTTTTAGCAAACCCGGATCCTAATCAGCAATAATAAACCTGATATGCGCTGAAAAGTCAAGATACCCAGGTGGAACATTATCATACTTGTAGGTTCTGTATTCGTAATAAGGACGAACCTGAGCACCAATGGTAACAGGCATAAATCCAAAATTATATTCAAATGCTCCCACCAAATCAACGCCTATTGATTTATTATCATCAGATTTATATCCCAACTCATGTTGCTTCCAGTAGCCAGCATGCAAGCCAAAACCCCACGACCATGAAAGATTTCTAGTATGCAGCACGGAGTTATTAATTTCTTTGTAAAATTGATATAAGCCCACCAACTGGCCCCCTCCTGGTCTTCTGTACAAAAAATTTATTTCTATATTCTGCTCGTGCTGTATAAAATGTTTAAAGCTTAAGCCAACTCCCTGCTTCCCTCCAATTGCTCCTATGGAGGTACGATACTGGGCAAATGCTATTGAAGAAAATCCGGAAAAAAAAACAATGAAAAGTAAATTTTTAAACTGCATAAAAGTTTGATTTAGTTAAAAAAAAACTCTTCCGGAATCCGGAAGAGTTTTATATGTTTTAGCAAATACTAGTATTCCCAGAGATCCTGCTCAAAGTTAAAGATCTGGTCTTTAATTCTTTTTGCTTCCAGAAGCCTGTCAAGGTTGGTTTTATACTCGAGAATTTTCCTGTCGTACACGTTGCTTTCCTTAATGATATAGCTGCTGAACTGACGTTTCCAGAAAATATCTTCCAAAGTTCTTCTTTCAGCATCGTTGTTGCGGTTGAATACTTCCTGGTTCACAAAGATTTCACGTGCTTCAGGGAAGTAAATCCAGAACAAAGGTTGCTCCCCTCTGTAGTTACCTTCCTCATCGTAGCTTTCCTGTACAGGACAGATACCGATGATGCGCACTTCCATTACAGACTTCTGCTTATCGAAGAACCACATTTCTTTCAAACGGTATCTTTTTACAGATGAAGGATCGAAAGGAATAACAATAGGTTTAGGAATCTGGTTTCCTTCTGAATCGTAATCGAACAAAGTATCTGTTTTCACCAACATAGCCTGGATTTCACTTGGCTCCAGTTTCACCTTGAACTCATCGTCCATGGAGCTAAAAGCCGTGAGGCCACCTCCACCTTCCTGAACAGCATCAATAATCACCTGAGTCAAACTTCTTCTGTTGTTGATCTTCTCAACAGGGAAGTACAATGGATGGTTGATCTTCTCTCGAAGGTCGATAACGCGCCAAACCATCTTCGACCACATTACATCGGCCTCTCGGAGCGGAGTATAAGGAATTACCTTTCTTGCAGTATGGTGCTCAGGAACGTAAACACCATCCAACACGTTCTGTGCGAAAGACGATGTAAAGCTTACAACGGCCAACACCATCATTACCTTCCATTTGTTGATTACCTTGCTCATAGCTATCTGTTTTATTAAATAAAAACTAGTTTGCAGTAAGGGCTATCGTACCCAGTTTACGGATAGATCCGTCGGGCATTTTAGCTTTAATATTCTCGAAATAAACCTTAGTACCCTTGTTAGCTGCACTCAACAATGATTTCATATCATTGGTAAGATTTTCGGATGTTGAAGACAAAGTTCTCAAGTCACCTTTAAGGTTCATCGTGAGGTCAAAAGAAACTACAGTTACTTTCAAGTCGAAGTCGAAGTTATCCATCTTGGCAATAACAGTAGAAACCACTTTCAGCTTAGCAGAAGGGATCATACCACCTCTTTGCTGCATAACCTCGGCAACAGGATCCGGTAAGGTTTTAACACGGAATACCATTCCGCCCAATCTTCCTCCGCCCTTCTTGCTTACAGTCACCTCCACACCTTTAGGGTTAGGAGTTTTAGCGTTCACCACATACTCGCCTTTTTTAGGACCGTTGGTGATGGTTAAACCCGCAGCAGCAACTTGTATATCATCCAAAGCCACTCCCGGAGCCGATACTGCAATCGGGTTAGGAACACCCACGTAGAACACGTTCATCTTGGTAGCAGCAACAGTAGCTGTTGGCTCGGCAACCATGTATGATGATTTGAAAGAGAAATATTTCACACCGTCTTTATCAGGAATTCTGATGACCCCCATGATATCCTGTTGTCCAGGACTTCCAGCCTTCTTTTTAAACATCCCTTTTCCACCAGAAACCGGAATGGTATCATAAGCCGATTTAAACAAGGTTTTCAAAGGAGCCTCTGTTACATCTTCTGTAGCAAATACACCATTGGTAAATCTCGTTGTGTCAATAACACCAACATAAATTTTAGGAACGATCTGATTATTATATGCTGCGATGAATACCTCACCTTTAATATCATCCCCTACCAAAACGTAAGCCGGATTAAGCACAGCCATACCATTGGCCACGTTCACCCTCATACCTTCACCTTCCACCATAGTGGTTAGTTTTTCAATCACTTCCGCTTCAGAGTTACGAATATTCGTCTGGAGTAAAGTAAGGTTGGCAGTTACGGCAGCAAGAGGAATATGCTCAGCAATCATTGAAATCCACTCATGTTTAACATCATCAGCATCAGTAGTATCCCTGGTAGCGAGCATTTTGCTAACACGATCAATAAGTGCCTGGTCATTCATTTTATTTCCTTCTTTACCTTTCAGGATACCTTTAGCCATCAAATCCTTGGTAAGGAGTTTATGAAAAGCAATCATTCCCTTTTTCAATCTGTCGCCCTTGTCATTTGGAACGTCATTGGTCAGGTAGTAAGTAGCTCCTAAATCCTGATTATCCTTTCCGAGAGGAATCTTGGTTTCTTCATCAACGCCTCCTGACTCAGTAATCAACCAGGTTTTATCTTCTTCAATCATTTTGAAGAGTGCATCTGCCTGCTTCTTGATCTCTAAAGCTGCGTCATTGAATTTTTTAAAATTGGAAATCTTAGCAGCGGCATTAGCAATAGTTTGATATGCCTTATCATTTTTCGCTGCGAAGTTTTTATTGGTACTTCCAATACCATTTTCGAGCTGAACGAACGCATTCAAAAGGTCTTTTGATGCGTTCATCGCCAACATCGCCAAGAGTACAAGGTACATAATACCAATCATCTGCTGGCGGGGACTGAGTTTCTCTGCTGACATGTCTTAAGTTTCTTTTAAGTTTTAGGTTAAACCATTTAATTAATTAACGAACAGTCATCGCAGACAACATGTTACCATAAATGGTATTCAACTTACTTAAGTTTTGGCCCAATACAGAGATTTCCTCTTTATATTTCTTAGTATCTTCCACTGAAGAGCTAAGGCTGATCAGCAATTGGTTGATATTATCGGACACTTCAGTAGAGAGTCTCATGCTTTCATTGGTTGAAGTTACTTGTTTTGAATAAACCTCATTCAACTCAGAAAGATTACGTGTCATTTTTGTCAATTCCTCTGCATAAGAAGCACCTGAACCTTTAAGGTCAACAAGATCAGTCAATGCAACAGAAGCTTTTGAATAAGAATCTGAAAGTTTCCCCACATTCTCAGAAGCCCCTTTAATTTTTTGAACAAACTCTTCGTTTGCTGCACTTGCGTTACCTAAGGTATTCATGTTAGATGCAGTATCACCGAGGTTTTTCAAGCCTTTGCCCAAAGACTCAATCAATTCAGGGCCGATGTTAGCCTCTACAAGCATTTTATCTAATTTTTGAGCAATTGGATCAGCTTCTTCCAAGATTTCGTGTCCATCTGGCTCTGCTTCGTGCTCTTCCGAATGGCCCCCAGCCAATTCAGGATAAGCTAAAGTCCAGTCAATGTCCATGTGAGGTGGTTCGAAAGCACCCATGATAAATAAGAATGCCTCTACTGATAAACCGAAAATAAGCATAAATGATGCACCTGGCCAGTGCTGAATTTTGAACATCGCACCAACGATAACGATGGCAGCTCCAAAACCAGTGGCCATGGCCATAAACTTCTTCTTTTTATAACTTCCTCCTGACATAGTGATAAAATATTAAATAGGTTAAGTGATTAAGTTGTTTTGTGTTGATTACTAATATACCTGAGAATCGTTTACGTCGCCTTTTTTACGTCCGAGGTAGGTTTGAACGCATCTGAAACCAACGTAGCATTTTGAAGTGTCCTGATACTCGTAAGTTCTGGCACCTGTCTGCATGAAGTATCCTATATCTTTCCATGAACCTCCTCTGATTACTTTTCTCTTGAGAGCCGGAGCATCAGTTTCTGAAGCTTCGTAAGAATAGTCCATGTTTAAGTCGTGAGCAAAGTTGTAAGCAGATTCTTCGAAAGCATTGCTTGTCCATTCCGCAACGTTACCCGCCATATCATACAACCCAAATCCATTTGGCCAGTAGTGAGCAACAATGATAGAATGCAAACCACCATCATCCACATAGTTACCTCTTAAAGGCTTGAAGTTACCCAAGAAGCAACCGCGACTATTTCTGATGTAAGGACCACCCCAAGGATATGGAGACTGATCGTAACCACCTCTTGCGGCATATTCCCACTCAGCTTCTGTAGGCAATCTGAAATCGTTAACAATAGGTTGGCCCAAAACGCTCGTTCTGTAATTGTTCATCAACAAAGTTCTCCAAACACAGAAAGCTTTTGCCTGATTCCAGTTTACGCCCACTACAGGATAGTGATCATAGGTCGGATGCCAGAAATACATTTTGGTCATTGGCTCATTGTAAGAGTAGGTGAAGTCGTGAACCCATGCCAAAGTATCCGGATAAACGTTTACAATTTCTCTTTTGATGAATTGTGAACGGTCGGTAATTCCTTCGCCGTATGCATCAGGATAAGCCCATGATTCGAAAGTTCTTTCTTTTTTGTCTTTATCAGAATCGTCATACTTGTAACGGTTGGCTTTTACAGAAGCTGTCTTGAAGTCAGTCCACCAGTAAACATAATTCAACCTTCTAGCATCGATCTGCTTGTTTTTGTAGAAACGCTCTGCTTCAGGCAGGAAGAGATAAGAAAGAGCCTCAACGTTGACATCATCATCCCATTTGATTTTTTTCTCCCAGTCGATGTGCTCACCATATTCTCCCTGAGAAATAATGTGTTCAGCATCAACATCCGCTAATTTATAATGCGCAATAGAATCCCTAACATAATGAACGAATTGACGGTATTCATCATTGGTAATCTCAGTTTCATCAATGTAGAAAGACTGAACAGACACCACTTTTGACTGCACCGTAGTGGCAAAAGTGATCTCCTGATCACTTGGCCCCATGTGGAAAGCTCCAAGCGGAATGAACAGCATTCCAAACGGATCCTCCTGGAAAAAAGGTGCTCTATCAGTACCCACCAGCTCTCCCTTCGGACCGCTGCTACAGCTGCTCAGAGCTAATGCTACAATAAAAAAGCAAAACAACTTTTTCATACTTAACATGTTTAATTTTAGTGTGGCCAATTTATCTAAAGTTTAATTTTAATAATGCAATTATATTCAAAAGTTACAATAAGTCAGCAAAATTTACGACAAAAGAACACTTTTAATGTTTTAGCTCCTTCTAGTAAAGATGCGTTACATCTCTGTATGGAGGCTCAACCGGTGGCGCCGGCGGCTTCATGCAGAAACCTAAATAAATTTCATGTGACCCCTGGCTTGCACCCTCTGTAGGTTCTGACAATCCGTTTGTTGTAAAGTCATAAGAATATCCTATTACCAAACCTTGCCTCAACTTAAAGCCTATCATTGCTGCAACCGCATCCTGATAACGATAACTAGCTCCTAAATAAACTTGATCTCTGAATTCTAACAAAGCATTGATATCAAACTGCGTAGCGGTCCCATCTGATTTCACAAGGAAGGATGGTTTTAAAGCCCATACACCACCAGCCATGTTATAAGTATATCCACCGGTAATGTAATAATGCCTTCTAATTTGTGTATAAGCAGTCCCCATCTGAACAGTACTTTCCAACAATTTCTGGGTGCTCACTCCGAAATGAAGATTTTGACTCTTATAGAATAAACCCACTCCGATATCAGGCTTCATAGCGCTTGATGTAGGAGCAGTTAAGTAAGGATCATTTGGAGAAACCGGATTCATTAAACTGAAATTAATTCCCTTATTGATGATCCCTGCATCGGCACCAACACCCAACTTTCTTCCGTTGCCAAGAGGGATATGGAAAGAGTAGCTCAATTTAACATTCACATCACTTGAAGCCCCAAGCTGGTCAGCAACGGCAGTCAAACCGATACCATTTTGACGCAAGAAAGGAAGAGAGGCATTAAAAGCCAAGGTCTTCGGATTTCCAGCAAAACCTAACCACTGATCTCTCACGGTAAGACCAAAACAGATCCTATCGTTAATACCTGTGGCACCAGGGTTAAAAGTTTGATTATTAAAAAAGAAATGAGTGAACTGAGCATCTTGCTGCGCAAAGGCAGGGAACGCGAGTGTCCACATGGATAATACAAGTACGATTCTCTTCATAATTAACCCCTAGTAAGTTAAATAAGCACGGCACTTTTTGGCCAATATAATTCTTAAAACTAGTGAAATTTTGCATGATTCCAAAATTTCCAAACTTTTTCTTCCTACGATAGTTAACGGAATTAGTTCAGCTTGTTGTAAGTTTGCCACCATCGATCGGGTATATCCCCAGAACATGCTGTTTGATAATCCTTGTAACTGCATGGAACCAAATGATGCCTTACGTACCGCGACTTGTCATCAGTGGGAAATGGCACTTCCATCCACCAGCGTTCGCTCTTATTACTCTTGTAAAACACTACCAGGTGTTCATTGTCCTCAAAGGTAACATTGTACTTCAGATACTGTGAGGTGTCACTTACAGGATAATCTCCCTTCCTGCCGGCAAAGCCATCAAGAAAGTACCAGATAATCTGTGAAGCCAGGTTAGAAGTAATCCCGGATTTATCATTTTCAGGATTGATCTCAAAGAGGCCAAAGCAACTCATTTTATCACTGATGCCTGCGTAACGGGAAATCCGACAAGCCTCATCACCAAAGAACCCATTAGGCAATGCATTTTTATTACCAGGTGCATCCGAAAATTTGATGGCCGAAATATCAAAACTCAAAATATCCGCATTTCTTACTACTGCTTCTACTTCTTCCATGTTGCTGCGCACCCAGCCCAGCCGGTAAGCATCAAAATTAAGCCTTTGTATGAGCGCAAGCTCTTCGCTATTAATGAAATAACTCTGGAAGCCTATATTACTGAAATTGAAAAGGTAATTCGGTTGATGAATAACAATTTTACTAAGATAATTCGAGGCATCAAGTTCCCCGTACATGTCGCCGATATCAAACATAGGATCAACAGCTACCGCATTGACCATCTGCTCAAGTTTTTCATACGCCTGATATATTGGGAAAGTGAGATCCTGACTACCACCCAACACAATTACCGTTACCTGGCTCTTGCCCAGTTCGGCGATTACCTGTTGCACCGCGAAATAGGTGTCTTCAATTTTTTCTCCCGGCAGGATATTCCCAAGATCAATAATACTATTGATCCCTTGCACCGCCGAAAGCTTGTATAGATATTTACGCACCGCATCAGGCGCAGAACCACAACCGGCATTGCTCACTGCATTTCTCTCCTCGCAAATGCCCACAAGAGCAATACTAAAATCTTTAAGATTGACTGCGTCCTCTTCACCCTGATAAAAGGTAACAGCTTTTCCCAGAGAAAAATTTTTCCAGCTTTCCTGGCCGAGATCATTTAGATTGGTCGGCGTAAGGTAAATCGATAAGTTCATGCAAAGAGATTATTTCTTCTTTCTTGGAAATTTCTTTTTAGGCTCCTTGGCTGCATTCTCCATGATGCTAACGCAATCAGCCAAAGTCAGCGACTTAGCCTCTGTTCCTTTAGGAATCTTGAAATTCTCTTTTCCTTTTTTGATATAAGGACCGAAACGACCGTTCAGCACTTCAATGTCTTCACCTTCATGTTCATACTTGGCAATGAATTTATCCTTATCGGCCTGACGCTTAGCTTCCACCAGCTCGATAGCCTTTGGCAATTCCAGCTCCATAGGATCTTCACCCTTCGGAATAGAAATAAATTTTGAATCATGCAGAATATAAGGACCAAAACGCCCTACACCTATCGTTAATTTTTTGCCCTCGTATTCACCCAACTCTCTAGGAAGCTTGAAAAGATCTAAAGCCTCCTCAAAGGTGATCGACTCTAGTCGCTGGTTAGGACGCAACTTAGCGTATTTGGGTTTTTCACCATCCTCCTCTTTCGGGGTATCACCCATCTGGGCCATCGGACCGAAACGACCGATGCGTACAAAAATATTTTTCCCTGTCTTAGGATCAACGCCTAAATGTCTTTCTCCCGTGGCTCTTTCCGAAGTCTCTGTAGTATTTTCCACATTCTTATGGAAAGGCTGGTAGAAAGCATTGATCATTTTTTTCCACTCGATTTCACCAGCGGCAATTTCATCAAACTCCTTCTCCACACTCGCTGTGAAGTTATAATCTACAATGGAACTAAAATGTTTTTCAAGGAAGTCGTTTACCACCATTCCGATATCGGTTGGGAACAACTTATTTTTTTCGGCACCGGTCATCTCCTTTTGCTCGAAAGTATTAAGCAAGCCATTCTCCAGCGTAATTATTTTATACGCTCTTTCTTCACCTTCACGACCTTCCTTAACGATGTATCCTCTCTTCTGTACCGTAGAAATAGTTGGCGCATAGGTGGAAGGTCGGCCAATGCCTTTTTCTTCCAGCTTTTTAACCAAACTTGCTTCGGTGTATCTTGCAGGGTGATGGGAAAATCTCTGTTTGGCCATCATATCGGTGAGGATTAAAGGCTGACCCGGATCCAACCCTGGCAATACACTGTTGGTTTCCCCTTCTTCATTCTCATCATCGGTAGATTCCATGTATACTTTAAGGAAGCCATCGAATTTCATTACCTCCGCATGAGCTGCTAAATTCTTTTTGCTTTCCGAAACACCAATCACCACATTGGTTTTCTCCAATTCAGCATCGCTCATTTGCGAAGCAATAGTTCTGCGCCAGATGAGATTGTATAATTTTTCATGCTGGGGATCTCCCTCTATTTCATGTTTTTCAAAGTAAGTCGGACGGATAGCTTCGTGTGCCTCCTGCGCCCCTTTCGCCTTTGTTTTATAGCGTCTTACATGAACATACTCCTTTCCGTAGCTGGAAGTAATTTCCTTTTCTGCCGCTGTGATAGCGGTTTCCGACAGGTTTACGGAGTCGGTTCTCATGTATGTGATTAACCCCTCTTCATACAAACGCTGGGCTATTGACATGGTTTGCGCCACCGAATATCCCAGTTTTCTACTTGCTTCCTGCTGTAATGTAGAAGTGGTAAAAGGCGCCGCAGGAGAGCGTTTTGCTGGTTTGGTTTCCAGGCTATCAATCTTAAATGTAGAAGCAGCGCACTCCTTAAGGAACTCTGTTGCTTCTTTCTCTGAATCCAGTTTTTGAGGTAATTCCGCTTTAAGAATTCCTTTTCCCTTTAAATCGAAATGAGCCTGTACCTTAAAGAAAGTCTCGGTTTTAAAAGCCTGTATTTCTCTTTCACGCTCAACAATGATGCGCACTGCAACCGATTGCACACGTCCAGCCGACAGCGAAGGTTTTACCTTTTTCCACAGCACGGGAGACAATTCAAACCCTACTAATCTATCCAGCACGCGTCGCGCTTGCTGGGCATCCACAAGGTTCAAATCTATGGTTCTCGGATTGTCAATCGCCTTTTGAATTGCTTCCTTGGTAATTTCATGATAAACTACCCTTCGGGTCTTTTTCACATCAAGGTCTAAGGCCTCCGCAAGGTGCCATGAGATGGCTTCTCCCTCGCGGTCCTCATCGGTCGCGAGCCATACGACTTGCGCTTCCTTTGCCAGTTTCTTCAGCTCTTTCACTACGTCCTTCTTGTCTTCCGATATCTCGTAAGTCGGCTCAAAGTTATTGGCAGTATCCACTCCCAAGCCCTTTTTCACTAAATCTCTTATGTGACCAACACTCGACTTCACCACAAAATCCTTCCCGAGAAACTTCTCGATAGTTTTTGCTTTAGCGGGTGACTCAACGATAACAAGGTTTTTAATCATATTGAAAGTGCCTGATTTTATGCAGTTTTTGAGAATCTAGGTTCTGCAAAGAAAAGGAAAAGCAAACATTATTTCCAAATGCAGATTTGTTTTTGCCAAACTAAGTCATTAATATATTAATGACTTAAGTAGCCTTTAAAAAAATAAAAAACAATGCCCTGTGTTTATGACATATTGTCATTAGAATGTTTTTTAGCTACCTTTGACGCCCACAATTCATACCATATATAATGCAGCAAAAACTGGAAAAGGAAATAGATGAAAGTCGCCAGGGGGAAGCACTGATGACAGGCAATACTCCCGCCAGCAAATTACTGTACATTGAAAGTTATGGCTGTGCGATGAATTTTGCCGACAGTGAAATCGTGGCCTCCATATTAAAAGAAGATGGTTTCGGCACTACACGCAATGTGGAAGAAGCCAACGTAATTTTTATCAATACCTGCTCCATCCGCGAAAATGCTGAAACCTCTGCCCGAAATAAACTCAAGCAATTCAACGCGCTCAAGCGCAATAATCCCGAACTGGTGATTGGTGTGCTGGGCTGTATGGCGGAGCGACTCAAATCGAAATTCCTTGAGGAAGAAAAGCTGGTCGACCTCGTCGCCGGTCCCGATTCTTACCGCACCCTCCCCCAATTGATCAATGAGGTTGAAAGCGGACAAAAAGCGGTGAACGTTCTTTTATCAAGAGAAGAAACTTATGCCGATCTTTCACCGGTGCGCATGGGTGGCAATGGAATCAGCGCCTTTGTTTCTATTATGCGAGGCTGCGATAACATGTGTACTTTTTGCGTGGTTCCCTTTACCCGCGGACGAGAAAGAAGCCGCGATCCTCATACCATTGTGCAGGAAGTACGGGATTTACACAATTCAGGCTATAAGGAAGTAACCCTTCTCGGACAAAATGTAGATTCTTACTGCTGGTCGGAAAACCCCGAACTGCGCGGTAAAGCATTGAAAGAAGCACCACGCGACCAGGTAGTGGATTTCGCAAAACTGCTGGAAATGGTGGCTCTTGTTGCTCCTGATCTGCGCGTGCGATTTTCCACTTCTCACCCAAAAGACATTACCGATGAAGTGCTCTTCACCATGAAGAAGCACCATAATATATGTGAACATATCCACCTGCCACTACAAAGCGGCAACAGCAGGATACTGGAAAAAATGAACCGTACCTACACCCGCGAATGGTTCATGGATAAAGTAAACCGCATCCGCGAAATCATTCCGGGCTGTGGCATTACCACCGATGTTATTACCGGTTTCTGCAGTGAAACAGAAGAAGAACATCAAGACACCGTGGCGCTGATGAAATGGGGGAAATTCGACATGGCGTATATGTATTATTACTCCGAGCGCCCGGGAACTCTTGCTGCAAAAAAATATCCTGATGATGTTCCGGAAGCAGATAAAAAAAGGAGATTACAGGAAGTGATAGAAGCACAACACGCTTCTCAAACCCAGCATTTCCCATTAAATACAGGAAAAACCTTTGAAGTACTGGTAGAAGGCGTTTCCAAAAAATCGGAAGAACACCTGATGGGCCGCACCACTCAGAGCTATGTAGTTATTTTTCCACGGGAAGATTACAAGGTTGGCGACTATGTTAACGTACTCATCACCGACGCTACCCGAGCAACATTAATTGGTAAAGCAATCAAGTAATATGGCTACTATCGACGCTGTAAAACAAAAGTTAGGAATCATTGGAAGCTCTGATCAGCTGAACAGGGCGATTGATATTGCAATACAGGTTGCCCCTACCGATTTATCGGTACTGATCACCGGTGAAAGCGGAACGGGTAAGGAAGCCTTTCCTCAAATCATTCATCAGAACAGTTCCCGCAAACACGGCGAATATATCGCCCTCAACTGCGGTGCGATACCAGAAGGAACCATCGATTCGGAATTATTTGGTCACGAGAAAGGAGCCTTTACCGGCGCCACCGATTCGCGCAAAGGATATTTTGAAGTAGTGGATAAAGGCACGATCTTCCTTGATGAAGTAGGCGAATTACCTTTGCCAACGCAGGCCAGGTTACTGCGAATTCTGGAAAGCGGTGAATATATCCGCGTGGGCTCATCCAAAGTTCAAAAAACCAATGTAAGAGTAGTCGCTGCTACCAATGTAGATCTCGTAAAAGCCGTTCAAAACGGGAAGTTCAGGGAAGACCTCTACTACCGCTTGAATACTGTCCCTATCAAAATACCGCCACTGCGCGAAAGAAAGCAAGATATCCATTTGCTCTTCCGCAAGTTTGTTGTGGACTTTGCCGACAAATACCGCATGCCTCCTATAAAATTGGAGGAAGATGCCGTTGAAACTCTGGTGAGTTATCGCTGGCCGGGAAATATCCGTCAGCTAAAAAACATTGCCGAACAGATTTCGGTAATTGAAGAAAAGAGAACTATTTCAAAAAACACTTTACAGAAGTACCTGCCCGCTGCCGATGGCGCTAACTTGCCAGTATTGATCAGCAAGGAAGACAATACTTCATTTAGCAACGGAGGAATAGATAATAAAGAGAAGGAGTTGTTGTACAAGATTCTTTTCGATATGCGGAAAGAACTAAACGATCTCAAGAAAATCGTATTCAGTAAAATGCCTGGCAGTGGCATCATTGATGTGAACCAGGAGCCTATTGTGAGTTATCATCCCGAAGACCAAAGCAGCACAAATTTTGCTTTTCCTGTGCCAGCAGAAAATCACAATACCGAAATCCAGCCCAGTGAAGAAGTAGAAGAATCTCTTTCTCTTTCGGATAAGGAAAAAGAGTTCATCATCAAAGCTCTGGAGAAACACAGGAATAAAAGAAAGAATGCCGCCAGAGAGTTAGGAATTTCCGAAAGAACGCTTTACAGAAAAATTAAAGAATACGACATTAAATGAAAATTCTAACCGCATACAGCCTGTTGATAGTAACCTTGCTCCTCTCTTCCTGCAAGATCAATCTATCGTTTACAGGAGGGCAACTTAGTGGCAGCACCTTTACCATTGGAGATTTTCCAAATTACGCCCCTCTCGTACAACCTTCGCTGAGTCAGGCTTTTGTTGATGGATTAAGAAATAAAATCGTCAATGAGTCCAATCTTAAATACAAACCTCACAATCCACTGGATTCAAGCGATCATTATTTTTCCGGAAAAATCACAAATTATACTGTAACGCCTATTTCTGCAACCAGTGCCAGTACAGCAGCAATGAACAGACTCTCAGTTAGCATTGAAGTAGTTTACTACGAGCGCATCAAGAAAAAAAACTTTACCAAAACTTATACTGAGTTTGCCGATTTCTCTATCGACGAAAACCTTACCAACATTGAGGACCAGCTCATTGCGGAAATTGTAAAAAAACTGGCACAACAGGTTTATCTCGATATTATTCCAGGGTGGTAAGATATGCAGGCTAAAATTTTTCATCAGTTGCTACAAAATCCCGATGCACTAAGCATTGAGCAGCTTACGAAGCTGAAACATATCATTGAAAAATATCCATATTTCCAATCGGCTTACCTTCTGCTTCTCAAGCACTATTACAACAACAATCATATCGATTTTGAAGATACTTTAAAGCTCACTGTAGTTTATTCCACCGACAGGGGAAAAGTGCGCAAGTACCTGAAACAGATTGCTGCGGAAGAAATACCATCATTGTCGGTGGTGGAAGAACAAAATCAGCAGGTCCCTGAAATCAGCATAGCTACCGAAAAACCTGAAAAGGCTGTGGTTGCCGATCCACTAATGGATCAGCTCAACCAGCAGATACTTGCCGAGGCAGTTAATTTCAGTCTGCAGCAGGAAGTGGAAGAAGACATCAAAAACCTGCCTGAAGAATCGCTTATCGCTACGATTGAGGAAGACACCACTACCCCACGCGATTTCTATTCGTGGCTGGAAAAACCAAAGGAAGAGCCTAAGAAAAAACTCAAATACGAACATCTCATCGATAAATTCCTTAGCGAGCAACCGAAGATCGTTCCCAAGAAAGAATTTTTCTCTCCTGTGAATATGGCTCGCAAGAGCGTAGAGGAAGACGACACCATCGTATCCGAAACCCTGGCTAATTTATATGTACAGCAGGGGCATTACTCAAAAGCTGTAAAAGCCTTTCAGCAATTAAGTTTGAAATTTCCAAAAAAAAGAGCTTACTTTGATGCCCGTATTTCTGAAATAGAAGACATTAAAAAAAATAAGAAACCATGAATATCCTTCTCATCATAGCCAGCATTCTCCTCGTAATTGTTGTGTTGATCCAAAACAGCAAAGGCGGCGGACTCGATTCAAGTTTTGCTTCACAAAGCTCAGCGTTTGGCGCAAAAAGGACTACCGACATCATTGAAAAAATCACTTACGGTGTAGCTGCATCACTGGCTGTTCTTTGCCTGGCTTCAACTTTATTACTGAGCGACGGCAGCGAAAAAGCAGGCGCACTCAAGCATGGTGTAAAGCAGGAAGCTCCTAAAACTGAAATGCCTGGCGCTCCTAATGCACAGTAATCATTGCCAGTCTGGCACTACTATCTGTCAATTTTATTTCTCTCAGAAAGCAAAAGCTGAAAATTTGTCGGCTTTCCTCACCACTTTTTGCCCTGGCATAAATTATGACAACAGGGCTAGCAGTAAATCAAATAACATTTAAAACCTAAATAAAATGGCAGCAATTAAAATCAAGCCTTTGGCTGACAGAGTGATCATAGAATCAGCTGCAGCTGAAGAAAAAACTGCAGGCGGTCTTTATATCCCTGACTCTGCAAAAGAAAAACCACAAAAAGGAAAAGTAGTAGCCGTAGGTACTGGCAAAAAAGATGAACCGCTTTCTGTAAAAGTGGGTGACCTTGTACTCTATGGAAAATACGCCGGTACTGAAATCACAGTAGAAGGCAAAGATTACCTCATCATGAAGGAAGCCGACATTTTCGCGGTGTTAACGAAATAATTAATCTCAATAAAAAATTAAGCAATGGCAAAATCAATAAATTTCGATGTAGCTGCACGCGATCAACTAAAAAAAGGTGTTGACGCTTTGGCAAACGCAGTAAAAGTAACTCTTGGTCCAAAAGGAAGAAACGTAGTTATCGATAAAAAATTCGGAGCACCAACCATCACTAAAGATGGTGTTTCTGTGGCAAAAGAAATTGAATTGCAGGACCCTATTGAAAACATGGGTGCGCAAATGCTCAAGGAAGTAGCTTCTAAAACTGCTGATATTGCTGGTGATGGAACAACTACTGCAACTGTTCTCGCTCAGGCTATCGTTACAGGTGGCTTGAAAAACGTAGCGGCAGGTGCTAATCCAATGGATTTGAAAAGAGGAATCGACAAGGCAGTTGCTGCTATCGTTGGTGAATTGAAAAAGAACTCAAAAAACGTAGGATCTGATATCAAGAAAATTGAGCAGGTAGCTACCATCTCTGCCAACAACGACGAGGCTATCGGTAAAATTATCGCCGGCGCTATGGAGAAAGTGGGCAAGGAAGGTGTAATCACTGTAGAAGAAGCGAAAGGAACCGAAACTTACTCTGAAGTAGTGGAAGGCATGCAATTCGACAGAGGATATCTCTCTGCATATTTCGTGACCAACACTGAAAAAATGGAAGCGGAAATCGATCATCCTTATGTATTGATCACCGACAAAAAAATCTCCAGCATGAAGGACATTCTTCCTGTATTGGAGCCGGTGGCACAATCAGGTCGTCCGTTGCTGATCATCGCTGAAGACGTTGACGGAGAAGCTCTCGCTACCTTGGTAGTTAACAAACTCCGCGGTTCATTGAAAATCGCTGCTGTTAAAGCTCCTGGCTTTGGTGACAGAAGAAAAGCAATGCTGGAAGACATCGCAATCCTTACAGGGGGTGTGGTGATTTCAGAAGAACAAGGATTCAAATTGGAAGCGACTACCCTGGACATGCTGGGAAGAGCTGAAAAAATCACTGTCGACAAAGACAATACTACTGTTGTAAATGGTGCGGGCAAGAAAGCCGATATCAAAGCAAGAGTCGCACAAATCAAAGCACAAATCGAAACGACAACTTCCGATTACGATAAAGAAAAACTACAGGAGCGTTTGGCTAAATTGGCCGGTGGCGTTGCTGTTCTTTATGTTGGTGCTGCTACTGAAGTAGAAATGAAAGAGAAGAAAGACCGCGTTGACGATGCCTTGCACGCTACACGTGCTGCCGTTGAGGAAGGAATCGTTCCTGGTGGTGGCGTTGCTTACATCCGCGCACTGAAAGTACTGGAAGGCATGAAAGGCGCCAACATGGATGAAACCACAGGTATCCAAATCATCAGAAGAGCTTTGGAAGAACCATTGCGCCAAATTGTTGCTAACGCAGGTGGTGAAGGTTCTGTAGTAGTGAATGCTGTTAAAGAAGGAAAAGGTGATTTTGGTTACAACGCAAGAACCGATAAATACGAAGACCTGATCAAGGCTGGTGTTATCGATCCTACCAAAGTATCTAGAGTGGCTTTGGAAAACGCAGCTTCTATAGCTTCCATGTTACTGACCACTGAGTGTGTATTAGCTGAAATTCCTGAAGAAAAAGGAGCTTCTGCAATGCCTCCAATGGGCGGCGGAATGCCAGGAATGATGTAATAACATCTAAACAATGAAGAAAGCCTTCCGGAAACGGGAGGCTTTTTTTATGCCTGCAAATTTAAGTAAATGATCAGGGATAAATACAGCAGGATAGCGATATTGAATATCCATTGTGCTTTCACGGCATTCAAATAATTTGCCCCAAGGAATACCGCTGGCAATAAGAGAAAAACCGATTCCATATGCTGTCCATGCGTAAAAAACAGCAAAACCACACTAAACATAGTGAACCAAATCATAATGGAATGAATCATTCTGATTTTTACAGTCATCTTATCCATCACCCTGTAAGAATACATCAACGCCAACAATAACAGCAATAAAACAGATAGCCACAAAACCTTAAACTGAAGTCCGCCAAAAAGAGCCGGCATCACATTAAAGTTCAAAGCCAGCAAGGATTTGGTAAAAAGTATGTTCTCACTATCATTAAAGAACTGAAAAACAGAATAGAGATAAAAGGGCAATAACAAGCCAAGCAAGGGTAGCACCACATCCCGCCACTGAAAAGATTTAACAATCCCCAAAGCCATAAGCAACCATGGAAACAGCACCACTAAAGGGAAATAACAATATACAGCTACGCCAAAGATAAGACCGAGATTAAGTGACTGGTACAACTTACCCTGCGACTGGTAAATGGCGAAAAGCTGGTCAATGCATAAAATCAGGAAGAAAAGCGCCAGCTGTAAATCCAGACTAACTTCTTTGCTCCAGAAGGCAAAGCTCAGAAGAGCGAAGAGAAAAATCACCGTCCCTCCCTGCTTGTCCATCAACTTAAACTTCTTCACCGTACGATCCATCCAGTAAACGGAAAACAACCACTGCAACAGGAAAAAAATCTTTAGAAGCGTATCACTGTGAAAAGTAAGTTCATCCATCCTGGTAAAAGCATAAAAATTTTCTGCTACGGGAAGGGAAAACACTTGTAAAGCAAAACCTATAAACAAGATCCCGAAGAGAATATAGGACAGGAAATCGTTATTTTTTAGGGTTTTGATAAACATGCCGCTAAAGTAAATCAAAAGTTAAAAGGCAAAGCCAAAAAGGAAAAATATTGCCTTTTTGCTTTTTATTTTTACCTTAGCCATATAAACTTATTGATATGAATTCATTCTTCTACGGTATCAAATCTATTTTCTACGCCACCTTTGAATTGCTTCCTCCACTGGGAGATATCGCAAACTGGGGATTTATCAGTATCATGTCACTTCTTTTCCTTTACTGGTTGTCAGTTTTGGCTAAAAACTCTAAAGAAAGCAAGTAATCAAAAACACATTATAATTAAAAACCCTTCGGAAAACCGAAGGGTTTTTTTGTTTATCGCTAATGAAAGAAACTATCTATTTCAAGATAGAACATTGTTCCAAGGAAGAGAACAAATAAAAAATCACAGGAAACGTTTTGACTTTGAATCAATTTATTTTTTACTATTGTATATAGTTTATAGCGGATGGATATTTTAATTGTTGAAGACGAGAGAGATCACGCAGAATCATTAATTTCAATGATTCAATCCATTAATCCTTTTTTACGGATACTTCCCGTTGCTACCGACATTGAAGAAGCGATCAACGCCATCAACTATTACCGTCCGGGTATTGTATTCATGGACATCGATTTAAAAGGCCGCAAAAGTTTTGAGATCTTCGACTCTATTTCCAACAATAATTTTTCACTCATATTCTGCACGGCGCACAACAATTACGCAATTAATGCCTTCCGTTTGAATGCTTTGGATTACCTATTAAAGCCTGTTGGATTAACTGAATTGAAAAATGCCATTACGAAAGTGGAAAAAAGTTCTTTCATCAACACGCAATGGCAACAATTGCAGAACGTGTTAATGGGCACAGAAAAAATGAAACGTATCTCCCTGCCGACCAATACAGGCATCGATTTCATTAACATTGAAGATATCATTCGATGCGAAGCTGATGGCAACTACACCAAATTCATTACCAGTTCCGATCGCTATCTTGCTTCCAAAAGCATTGGTGAATATGATGAAGCATTAACTTCTTATGGTTTTTTCCGCATTCATAAATCACATCTCATTAATCTTCAATTTGTTAAACGCCTGAGCAAAGGAGAAAGTCCGGTACTCATTCTTCAAAACAATGAAGAACTGCCAGTTGCCCGCAGGAGAAAAGATATCCTGATAAATACCCTAAACAAAATATAATGAAATACCTTTTACTGTTTTCTCTTTTATTTCTCGGCTTGTCTATTAACGCCCAACAAGAGGAAATAAGAATCAAACAGGTTTTCCTTCACATTGACTCCTCGGCAAGCGAATCTTTTGAAAAGGTTGGCGACAGTGCTTTTCAGAAAAATTTCCACCCTATTGACCTTGTTTATGCCACCGGCAATAATGCTTTCAACTTCTGGTTCAAGCTGAATATTGAAAATTCCGGAAAAGCTACCGATGCGAGGATCAGCATGGAGCCTACCATCATGTGGAAGATCACAAAATATTCAGGAAAAAACTTCCAGGACAGCGCTCATGCAGGTTTCAAATATACCAATTCACACAGTCCGAATGTACCTATCCACCTGGAACATGGTGATAATATCTGTTTAATGAAAATAGAGTGCTTCGGGGGAGCAAACGGCCTTAATTTCTTTGTGTCAGAAGAAAAGAAATTTGAAGCAGCATACGATAAGAAAACCTTTGGTTTGAGTTTCTTTTATGGGATTGTGGCCTTTATCATGGCTATCAACCTCTTTTACTGGATCACGATTAAGAAGAATGCCTTTCTCTATTATGCCATATACACCTTGCTGACCCTCGTTTTTTACAGTTCTGTGGATGGGATCCCTTACCTGGGAGTTTTTGGGCCGATGGGTGATTTCGGACGATTTAATGTTTTGGTAGTCATTGTGATGTATTTCGCCTTTCTGCCACTAATGTCCCTTGAGTTTCTGCAGATTTCCGATAAATACCCAAAACTGAGAAAAGTTTCCACCTATTATTTCTTTTTTGCGGTGATTGCTATGATCGCTTCTTACATCTGGGATTCCAATGAGGCCAATGAATATTATTTCAGCTACCACAACCTCACCTGTTTTTTCGGAATACTCCTCTTGCTCATCATTACTATTCTCGGATACAAACAGAAAAACATCTTATCGCGCAGTTTTATCATAGCCTTTACTCTCCTTACAGGAACCTTTATCATCAGCTCACTTGAAAGCTATGGCACTACAGATTACGGCGGAGGATGGCAAATTGCCAAAACCGGATCAGCCATTGAGGTAATCATACTTTCCTTAGCCCTGGCCCTGAATTTCAGGAATACAGAAATGAAGTACCAAAAGGTTCAACAGGAATATTCTCATCTGGAATATTCCTTCCTGCGCACGCAGATGAATCCGCATTTCCTCTTCAACATCCTTGGCGCTATTAAGAACCGAATCATGAAAAAAGACAATGACGGCGCTCTTGAACTGGTAGACAAGTTCTCGGGGATGGTGCGACAGGTAGTAGATAGCAGCCGGCAGGAGTTTATTCCCCTGAAACAGGAAATAAAATTCCTGGAAGATTACATCGGTCTGCAAAGCCGGAACTACGGCGACCGTTTTTCATTTAGCATTCATACAGATAAATCCATCAACGTGGAAAACGTCATGGTCCCCAACATGATCATCCAACCTTTTGTTGAAAATGCTTTTGTGCATGGTTTTCCCAGTGTAAATGACCGAAAGCTAGTTCTAGAAATTTATTTTAGAATAGAAAACAGCCTCCTGCTATGTGTCATCAAAGACAATGGTAGCGGACTCCACCAAAAAACAGGAAGTATCGACAGGAAATCAATAGGCATTAAAAATAGCCGCGAGCGCCTTAACAACTTAAGCAAGAAATTAAAGCAGGATTTTGGCAGCAATGTGAATAACCGAAGTGATGAAACTGGCACTATCGTTGAGCTCCGACTGCCTTTCGACGTGGAATAAGTCCTCATCAAGACTCACTTTGTTTTCCTTCCGCCATTCAACCAACGTTTCCAACCAGTAAAACGCCTTTTGCCGCCGTAAAATAAGTAGACGTCTCTTTGTTTCTGGGGAGCGGATTTTACAGTTAGCTTTACTTCACAATCCTACCTAAAGGATTCTAAAGCATTAGATGTTGGTAAGTCTGCTTTAGCCTAGCTATCCAAAAACCCTCCACTGTAACCCTCTGGAGGGTTTTTCTTTTATACCAAATCGAAACCGATATCTCTTCTGTAATATTTGCCTTCAAAGCTGATTTTATCAGCATTGGCAAAGCTTTTCGCCAAAGCCTCCTTCATGGTTGGAGCTATGGATGAAACGGCCAGCACACGACCGCCATTCGTCACAATTTTATCGCCAGCCACTTTGGTACCGGCATGGAAAAGCATACTTCCTTCAGTATTTTCAAAACCGTTCATGATTTTACCTTTCTCATAATCGCCAGGATAGCCACCAGCCACCAGCATTACGGTAACACAGGTACGGTCGTCGAGTTCAATTTTCTTTTCAGATAATTTGCCCTGACCAACGGCTTCAAACAATTCCAGAACATCGCTTTTGATACGTGGCATTACCACCTCTGTTTCCGGGTCACCCATGCGCACGTTGTATTCGATCACATATGGATCTCCGCCATCATTCATGAGTCCTATAAAAATAAAGCCTTTATAATCGATACCGTCTGCTTTGAGTCCGGCAATGGTTGGTTTCACTACTCTTTCCTCTACTTTTTTCAGGAAATCACCTTTGGCAAAAGGCACAGGGGAAATAGCGCCCATACCACCGGTATTTAATCCCGTATCACCCTCACCTATTCTTTTGTAATCCTTGGCTTCAGGTAAAATCACATAACCATTGCCATCGGTAAGAACAAAAACAGAAAGTTCAATTCCTTTGAGGAATTGTTCAATCACCACCTTACTACTGGCTTGTCCGAACTTGGCATTGGCCAGCATTTCACGCAATTCCTGCTGCGCTTCCTTTAGATCATTTAATATTACCACGCCCTTTCCAGCAGCCAGGCCATCTGCTTTTAAAACATAAGGAGGTTTTACTGTCTCCAGATATTTAATTCCTTCTTCCAGCTGTTCTTTAGTAAAAGAGGCATATGCAGCAGTTGGCACACCGTGCTTCAACATGAATTTCTTGGAAAATTCCTTGCTCCCTTCCAGTTGCGCACCATCTTTTTTCGGTCCAATTACCGGAATGCTTTTCAATTGTGGATCGGCAAGAAAAAAATCATGAACTCCCTTCACCAGTAGATCTTCGGGCCCCACTACTACCAAAGAAATATTTTCTTTGAGAACAAGATTCCTGATCTCAGGAAAATTATCGGCTGCAATCGGAACATTGGTGCCAACTTTCGCCGTACCAGCATTTCCAGGTGCAATAAATAATTTCGTTAACTTCTTACTTTGCGCGATTTTCCAGCTAAAGGCGTGTTCACGTCCTCCTGAGCCTAATATTAATACATTCATTATAAAGGTATATTTCCGTGTTTTTTTCTTGGCAATTTCGCCACTTTATTTTTCAGCATTTCCATTCCTATGATGAGCTTCTCACGTGTGTCAGAAGGCATGATCACCTCATCAACATAGCCCCGTTCGGCAGCGATGTATGGATTGGCAAATTTATCAATGTATTCTTTTTCTTTCTCCTTCCATTTATCATCCGGATTTACTGCTGCTGTAATTTCATTTCTGAAAATAATTTCGGCTGCAGCTTTTGCACCCATCACCGCAATTTCTGCTGATGGCCATGCAAAGTTAAGATCGGCACCAATGTGCTTTGAATTCATTACATCGTAAGCACCACCATAAGCTTTCCGTGTGATAACAGTAATTCTTGGAACAGTCGCTTCACAGAAGGCATACAACAGTTTTGCACCGTTGGCGATGATTCCGTTCCATTCCTGATCGGTACCAGGCAGGAAGCCCGGAACATCGACCAACACTACCAAAGGAATATTGAAAGAATCACAAAATCTCACGAATCTTCCGGCTTTCACTGAAGAATCAATGTCGAGCACACCAGCCAGATGGCCCGGATTGTTCGCCACAACACCTATGGATTTACCGGCCAGACGGGCAAAACCAACGATAATGTTCTGGGCAAAATCCTTATGCACCTCCAAAAAGCTGTCTTTATCGGCAATATTGCCAATCACTACTTTCATGTCGTAAGGCTGCAGAGCATTGTCGGGAATGATAGTATCGAGTGCCTCTCTTTTTTCATTGCTGACTTCATACGGAAGAGCTGGTGCCTGTTCTTCACAATTCTGTGGAAGATAAGAAAGAAGCTTTTTTATGTGTTCGATGCATTCAGGATCGGAAGCACAGGTAAAATGAGTAACTCCTGATTTGGTAGCGTGGGCCTCAGCACCGCCTAATTCTTCGGAACTTACCTGTTCATGAGTAACGGTTTTCACTACGTTCGGACCGGTTACAAACATATATGATGTACCTTCCACCATCGTAACAAAATCTGTCAATGCCGGCGAATAAACGGCACCACCTGCACAAGGCCCCATAATGGCCGACAGTTGTGGAATCACTCCCGAAGCAATTGTATTCCTATAAAAGATGTCGGCATAACCGGCCAGGGACACTACCCCTTCCTGAATGCGTGCGCCCCCCGAATCATTCAAGCCAATGACAGGCGCACCATTCTGCATGGCGAGATCCATGATTTTGCATATTTTCCCAGCATAAGCTTCTCCGAGAGAGCCTCCCATTACAGTAAAATCCTGTGAAAACACATATACCAACCGGCCGTTAACAAGTCCATAACCAGTCACCACTCCATCCCCAAAAAATTTCTGATCAGCCAATCCGAAATCACTTGATCGATGTGTCACAAACTTTCCGATTTCCTGAAAGGTACCTTTATCAAGCAAAAAATCAATCCTTTCCCTTGCCGTAAGTTTTCCCTTCTGGTGCTGGGCATCAATTCTTTTTATGCCTCCTCCCTCTTCAGCGAGGAGGTTCTTTTTTTTAAGATCCTGGAATTTTTGCTTCGTCATATATATGAGTGAGGGAGTAAAAGTAAAAAGACAAATGGGAAATCAAGAAAAAAGCACAAACTTCCGCCTAAAATACTGGGCTTGTCAATTTTATTAAAAAAAATCTGTTCATAATTTGCCGAATCTGATTTTTAATTCTATTTTTGTCGCCCGTTTTTCCCCTTGGGAGGAATGTATAATTTAAAAATATAGTCACGTGGATACATTAAGTTACAGAACAGTTTCAGCAAACAGCAAAACGGCTAAAAAGCAATGGGTTGTAGTGGATGCTGACGGACAGAACCTTGGAAGATTGGCCTCACAAGTGGCAAAATTGATCCGTGGAAAACACAAAACCAATTACACCCCTCACGCTGATTGCGGAGACAATGTAATTGTAATCAACGCATCAAAAGTTGAGCTGAGCGGTGCAAAATGGGATGAAAAAGACTATATCCGTTACACAGGATACCCTGGTGGACAGCGAATTCTTTCTGCAAGAGAGGTTCACGCCAAAAGACCAACTGCCCTGGTTGAAAAAGCAGTGAGAGGCATGTTGCCAAAAAGCAAACTGGGTAACTCTTTGTTCACCAACCTACATGTATATGCGGGTGCTGAACACAAGCAAGAAGCACAACAACCAGTAGTAATCAATATCAACGAAATTAAATAATCCACATGGAAGTTATCAATACTGTTGGAAGAAGAAAATCCTCTGTAGCAAGGATTTACCTTAAAGAAGGAAGCGGCGTTATCACTGTAAACGAAAGAGATGCTGCTGAGTATTTCCCAACCACAATTTTGCAATACAAATTGACCCAGGCTTTGAAGATTGCCGAACTCGAAGGTCAATTCGATATCAACATCAATGTAAGCGGTGGCGGTATTACAGGTCAGGTAGAAGCTATCCGTATGGGTATGGCCCGTGCTTTACAACAATATAATGGTGAATTGAGAGCTCCTTTGAAAAAAGAAGGTTTGTTTACCAGAGACCAGAGAGAAGTGGAAAGAAAGAAACCTGGTCAGAAGAAAGCAAGAAAGAGATTCCAATTCAGCAAACGTTAATATTCAACAACTCATTATACAATGGCTAAGGCAACTTACAAAGAATTATTAGATGCAGGAGTACACTTCGGGCATTTGACCAGAAAGTGGAATCCAAATATGGCTCCATATATCTTCATGGAGAAAAACGGGATCCATATTATAGATTTGAACAAAACTATAGGCAAACTCGATGAAGCTTCTGCGGCTTTGAAACAAATTGCAAAATCAGGAAAGAAAATCCTTTTCGTTGCAACTAAGAAACAAGCTAAGGAAATTGTATCCAACAGAGTAAAAGTGGTAAATATGCCTTATGTTACTGAGAGATGGCCTGGTGGAATGCTGACCAACTTTGCAACTATCCGTAAGGCAGTTAAGAAAATGGGGGCTATCGACAAGATGGCGACTGACGGTACTTTCGATAACATGTCGAAAAAAGAAAAACTGAGCAACATGCGTACAAGAGAGAAGTTGGAGCGTAACTACGGTTCCATCGCTGACCTCAGCCGTTTGCCAGGTGCTTTGTTCATCGTTGATATCCACAAGGAGAATATCGCTGTTCAGGAAGCTCACAAATTGGGTATCCCTACTTTTGGTATTGTTGATACTAACTCTGATCCGAACATCGTTGACTTTGCTATCCCAGCAAACGACGACAGCTCAAAATCTGTAGACCTCATCCTTTCTGTTGTTTGTGCTTCAGTTGCTGAAGGACTCGAAGAAAGAAAAGCTTTGAAAGGCACTAAGAAAGATGATGAAGACAAGGATGAAGAAGTAGTAGAAGTAAAAGCTGCAAAGAAAGAAGAAGCAGCTGCTGAAGAAGAATAAAAACATTTATATAATATTTCACACAAATGGCAACAGCAGAAATCAGCGCAAAGGATGTAATGAAGCTCCGTAACCAAACAGGTGCGGGCATGATGGATTGCAAAAAAGCATTGGCTGAAGCAGATGGTAACTTTGAAGTTGCTATCGATATCCTCAGAAAACAAGGTCAGAAACTGGCCAACAAAAGAGCCGACAGAGAAGCGACAGAAGGTTTTGTATTGGCTAAATCAAGTGCCGACAACAAGAAAGCTTTCATCATTGTATTGAACTGTGAAACCGACTTCGTTGCTAAAAACGAAAACTTCGGCAAACTGGTAAATCAATTCGCTGATGCCGCCCTTGCAGCTAACGCTACTACTCTCGAGCAGGTTAAAGCCCTTCCTTTCGAAAACATCACTATCGGTGAAAAAGTAATCGAGCAGGTAGGTGTAATCGGTGAAAAACTGGAATTGTCTTACTTCGAAGCCGTACAAGGTGAGCAGGTATATTCTTACAACCACCCTGGTAACAGAACAGCTTCTATACTTGCAGTTAATGCCGCTGTAGACGTTGAAGTGGTGAAAAACGTAGCGATGCAGATCGCTGCTATGAACCCTGTTTCTATTGATAAAGCAGACTGTCCTCAGTCTGTAATCGAAAAAGAAATTGAAATTGCTAAAGAATTGCTGAGACAAGAAGGTAAGCCTGAAGACATGATCGACAAGATCGCTCAAGGTAAACTCACCCGTTTCTTCAAAGACAGCACTTTGCTGAATCAGGATTTCATCAAAGACAACAAACAAACTGTTGGACAATACCTGAAGTCTTTCAACAAAGACCTTACGGTTACCGCCTTCAAGAGATATTCATTGGCTGATTAATCAGTCACCAAGCAAAAAAAGAGAGAATCACTTCTCTCTTTTTTTTTGCATATTAGTGAACCATAAAATAAAACAGACACACATGAAATACAAAAGAATCCTTTTAAAACTGAGTGGAGAAGCGCTGATGGGCGACAATAACTATGGCATCGATTCGAATCGTCTTTTACAATATGCCAAAGAAATTTCCACCATTGTTGAAAAAGGAATTGAAGTAGCTGTTGTGATTGGTGGTGGTAATATTTACAGAGGAATCAACGCCGAGAAATCCGGTATCGACCGCGTACAAGGCGATCACATGGGCATGCTGGCCACGATGATTAATAGTTTGGCCTTACAAGCTACCCTGGAAAAAATCAACATTAAAACACGTCTCCTCTCCGCTATCGCGATGGATCAGGTGGCAGAACCATATATCCGCCGAAGAGCAGTACGTCATCTTGAAAAAGGCCGCGTAGTGATTTTCGGTGCAGGTACAGGAAACCCTTATTTCACTACTGATAGCGCCGCTTCTTTAAGAGCTATTGAAATTGAAGCCGATGTAATACTCAAAGGAACACGAGTGGATGGCATCTACACTGCCGATCCTGAAAAGGATCCCAAAGCCACCAAATATACCCGTGTTACTTTTACAGAAGTATATGAAAAAGGACTGAATGTAATGGATTTAACAGCCTTTACTCTCTGCAAGGAAAACAACCTTCCTATTATTGTTTTCGACATGAATAAACCTGGTAATCTTGGTAAGGTAATTCAAGGTGAAGAAGTAGGAACTTTAGTAGAATTCTAAGAAATTTTTATTTTTATCAAAAAGCATATATCATGATTGAAGAAGAAGTAAAAGCAACGCTTGCCAAGGCCGAAGATGTAATGAAAAAGGCCATTGAGCGTATGGAAAAAGAATTAGTAAGAGTCCGCGCCAATAAAGCCAGTGCCTCAATGATTGACGGTGTTCGAGTGGATTATTACGGAAGCATGGTTCCTATTTCACAGGTAGCCAATATCAACACCCCGGATGCCAGAACCATAAGCGTTCAGCCATGGGAAAAAGGAATGCTGACTCCAATAGCGAAAGCTATTACCGACGCGAATCTTGGCTTGAATCCGCAAAACAATGGTGATGTAATCATCATTTCCATTCCGCCGCTGACCGAAGAAAGAAGAAAGGCATTGGTAAAACAATGTAAAACCATTGGTGAAGATGCGAAAGTGAGTATCCGTCAGGGACGAAAGGAAGCCAACGAAAGCATCAAAGCTATCCAGAAGAAGGGCTTGCCTGAGGATGCTGCAAAAAAAGCAGAAACCTCATCACAGGAAGTGACCAACAAGTACAGCGCATTGGTTGATAAAGTGATTAGCGATAAAGAGAAAGAAATCATGACAGTTTAAGTCATCGTTAACGGAAATAAAAATCCCCGCCAAAAGCGGGGATTTTTATTTATAAATAATACTCTTTAAGTACGAAATAACAAATTACTTTAAAGCCTCTACAATCTTAGGATCCATCGGATCCATCCCTGCAGGGAAAACATGCGTTAAAACACCTTCTTCATTCACCAGGTACTTCGCAAAATTCCAACCCGGCGCCTCTGCGTTCCATCCGTTTTTAGTAGAATCCGTCAGCCACATAAAAACTTCATTCTGATTTTTGCCTTTTACAACTGAACTTTTAGTTGCAATAGGGAAAGTGACACCGAAATTCAACTTACAGAACTCAGCAATTTCTTTGTCGTTCCCCGGCTCCTGGAAAGCAAAATCATTGGCGGGAAAGGCAATGATTACCAGTTTTTCCTTATTCTCTTTGTACAACTTCTCCAAAGCATCATATTGCTTGGTATTTCCGCAATGGCTGGCTGTATTCACCAACAGTACCTTTTTGCCTTTGAGAGAATCAAAAGAAAGTGTTTTACCATCGTTCATTACTGTCTTTAAAGAATAAAAAGACACAGCTGGAGTTTTGTTTTGCTGATTAATAGCGGAATCTCCCATCATACAACTAATAAAAAAGGTGATGAGTAATAATGTGAATACTTTCATGGTTCATCGTTTTTTAGCTGCAACTAAACAGCCTCCACAAAAATAGCCTTTTTACCTGCATTTATTCTATTTAACTCAGCATTCCAAATTTTGGTCCGTACATAATTCACTAAGCCCTACTTGGTTTTGCGTTCATTTTTATGCTTGCTCAAATCGTTGGAATTCTTATTTAGTCCAAGTTTGCTTGGCAAAGTCCTGAAAAAAAGACAGCAATAGAGTACAGAAAAAAACAAGTGGAACATTCAATTTCTGATCCACTGCTATTCGGAATATAACCCATGGTTTTGACGGTATATCGCCAGCCATACCCCGTATCCATCTCCTCACATCCACCAAGTCAATAATACATTTATTACGGTGCTTGAATCAGAATCTATCCTTCCCTTCCTATAATGAGGATTCATTTCACACTTTCTGACAGGAATTTCTTATTCACTACTGAAAGAGAATTTCCCTTCCTTGTCAATTCTCTTTTGATATCCGAGAGTAAGAGAAAACCACAGCTTTAAGAGTAGTTTTTTACATAAGGAACCCATCTTTCAAGAAGCAATACTTCTATAATTACACAGCTCACTAACACACAATAAACACTGATATACAGCTTATTAATCCAAATCTCCTACTTGATTTTTCCTTACCGCTATTGATCACAGTAAGCAATATTCCTTCTTTTGCCCTTCCCCAATGCGTAAAAATACAATTATGAAAAAAGAAATAACACATAATGGAAAGTATATGCATGGTAGCATTTTCTTAGGCTCACTTCTAACGCATCAAACGTTTCCTAAGCCGGCATTTAGGTCTAGTCAAGTTAATTAAAAATCAAAACAAATTGAGGTAAAAGCCTCAATCAATACATCTCGATAAATAACCTTCTGCATTAGCAGCAATATTGATTTAATTATGAAGCATTTCTACAATCTCATTTTATTTTTACTACTTACCTCTGCGTCTTTATTTGGTCAACAAATCATTTTGCCTGTAGAGGTTTTAGGAGCCGAGGGAAAAGTTGTAACCCGAACCTTTGACCTTTCATTGACGGAGGCAGCTAATTCTGTAAAAATGTGGCTTCAGGTGAATAACTTAAGCTACCAAAACAAGGCATCCATTAAAATCAACAACGGACCATGGCTGTCATTGAACCACAATACAGTGGAAATGCAAGCCCAGGAAAAGGCTCGCGGAGGGATGGTTCATGGCGGATTCAATACCATTCGCTTTACTATTCCTGCCACAGGTATAATTCCTGGCAGCAACACCATTTCATTTCGCTTTGATTTATCCGATGCGATTTCGAATGGTTACAGAGTAGTGAAGTTTAACTTTTTAGACGCAGGAGGCAATAAAATTCTGACTGCAAGCCGATTTACAGAAGACAATCCAGCCAACTGGACAGCACCAGCATCTACTAATGCTGCGTCAGTAGCAGAAGGACAATATTTATGGTACAATGCAGTATTAAAAAGCAATTATCTACCTGCCGGAAGAAAAGGTTTTTGGTATTCTTATGAAATTAACTCAGGTGAGCCAATTAAAGCTACCTGCAGTTCCTGTCATACACAGGATGGTCGCGACTTAGAAATTTTCAGTTATTCGAATGAAGCTATTGTAGAAAGAGCAAAATTTCACCAATTATCTCAAGGAGAAGGTGAAAAAATTGCTGCATATATCCGTTCTCTTTCCACAACAAAAACCAATGTAGGCCGATGGGGCCGACCATGGAATCCACCTTATCAACCTGGTCCGGCAGTAGCAAATATGCCAGTTGAACAATGGGCTGCGGGTGCTGGATTAGATGCTGTTTTAGAGGAGGATAAGGATATGTTGCCATATATGTTCCCTAATGGAGTAGATCAACAAAAAGTGTATGATTATTTTGACTCAGACAAAACGGTGGATAGAACCGCTCTTCCTTTGGCTATTCAGTTTCCCGATTGGAAACACTGGTTGCCAATGATTCACCCAATGGACGCGTATTCGAAAGATGATTACTGGAATCAACCACATCAGTATGATCCTCGTCAAGCCTATATTGATTTCAGAAATTATCTCACTGCCATGCCACCGGCAGACAGAAATAAGGTAGAATTAATGCAAAAGAACAATGATTTTCATGATGAATACCGATTCTTTTTAGCCGAAGGCGCAAGTTTAGGTGACCACTGGAGAACAAAAGATGGCGCTGCTACAGCGCACCTTGCCGATGGCGTTTCAAGAGAATGGGCCGCCACAAGCTTAGCTCGATTAATGGCTGTGCAATATTTCGAAATCGAAAATGAATTCAGCTTACAGGATAAAGCAAAATGGTTTGCGCGGCCAGGCGAAAGACTGGAAGACCAACCTAAGGACAGACAATGGTTTGGACAAAAATATCAGGTATTTGAAATCCCTGCTCACTTCCAAGCCTGCGTCAATAATAATTGCGAGCAATTCGTGGGACAACCTACCCCAACAGGGGTTTATGAAAGCACCACCTGGTACCACCTTCAACTTATTCTTAATGGAGGAGAGGGCATGATAGATCCGAACTCACCGGTAGATTATAACTACCATCCGGGCTTTATGATGAAGGCCAGCAATACTTCCGGCATATATGAACCTCTCAGATACTATCATTCCATGAATACGATGTATCAGTCACGAACCTGGCTGGGAGGACAATCCCCAAACACGGGAATAGGTTTCAGAATACGAGTTATGGGACCATGGAATCTTTATGGTATTGACGACTCAAACAATAAAAACGGATTTGAGGAGGGTCAGTTTGTAAAGTTTTTGGATGGTATAAAACCAGGGATGTCAACATGGGTTTTGAACGCTATGTTGAAGCAGTTCCTAAAAGAGGTTAACCAACCATATAACTCACTTACCACATGGAATAGAGTTGCTGACGGAGGTGATAATGAACTCGATCGTGCAGATAAAACATATGCAGATATATCTGATGCCGTTAATCGCACTGCAAATGGCGACTTTTTCATTGGACATTGGGCCGCCAGGTTTTATTACCTCATACCACGTTTTCAAAAGATGGGTGTTGATTGCCAGATAGTTGAAGACATGATTGACTGGTGTCAGCGAGCATGGCCGCTTATCGACTGGCATGTTTTCAGTAACAAAGGAGAAATGCAATTGAGTCTGAAATTGCAAGATGATAAATTTTGTTCCGGCACAAATAAAATCATCGCATACGCAGCAAATATCCCAAATACTAATTCGTTCATTTGGAAAATCAATGGAGTTACATCACCCATCACCGAAGGTGAGCTTTCTACCGATAACCTGAAACCTGGAGACGTTGTCACCTGTCAGGTATCAAACAGTTCCACTTGCTTATCGAATAACACCGTTGTTGCAACCTTTGTTATTCCTTCAAAGGGCTACAACTTTACAATGAGAAAAGTAGGAGATTCTGAATTTAAACCTCTTGACAATATTGTTTCATGTGCCAACGATAAGGTTGAAATCAAGTTGAATCTTGAAATTCAACCAAAACAATGGCTGGATGCAATGGATGTAAACTCAGGCGCAGAACCTGCAAACAACAGCCTGATTTCTTCCTGGTATGATAAATCAGGAAATGGCTTTAATGCAGATGCCAACAAAGCAGAACTACAACCTAAATATGTTGTTGATGCTATGAACGGCCTCCCTGCCGTAGTATTTGGTTCGAGTAATAATGCTGATGGGCTGGAATTATTTAATACTTCAGAGGATGACTTTATTGAAAATGACTGGACAATATTTTTTGTGGGACAAGCAGAAAAACCAACTGCTAATGAAGATTGGAGAGATATGATCGGAAACAAATCTGAAGGATCAAATGGTTGGTTCTGGAGATTTGGAAATGCTGCCAGAACCCAGTTCAGTATTGGATCAAATATACAAGGCGGAAAACAATATAATTTTGCCAGAAGTTTTGTTGTACGCATCACGAAAAAAGGTGATGTAATCACTACCTATTTTAATGGTGTACCCGATCACACCATTACTAAAGCTGCAGGTACAACAATGACAGTTGGTGACGCTATTTATCTTGGCCAGTGCTCAGGAGGAAATGGCTTTGTAAGCAGATATCATAAAGGCCCCGTTTCGGAAGTACTGGTATTTGAATCCGCTATTTCAGATGCCCAAAATCAATTATTAGAGGGATACTTGGCATCCAAATGGAAAGTAAATAACGAACTCTCCGTAGCTCATCCATATTTAAAAAAATCGCCATTCGATTTCATTTTAAATACACCTAACGGCGATAAATACCAGTTTACCGCAACCCAAAACACCAATACGATAAACCTTGACCAAACCAATAAATTTGGCAGCTATAGTTTTATCCGAGAAGTTTGCGGTGCTCAGGTGGAGCAAGTAACCATTGCAAACAACGCTGTTCTTGCCAATGCACAAAACCTTATTAAATACAGCATTGCCAATGGATCATTTAAAGTGGCCAATGGATTAATTGCTGCGGAAGGCAGTCAGATCAAATTAGCTGCAAATTATAATTTAACCGGGGGATATAGATGGGAAACACCTTCCGGCAGCCTTTTGGCTTTAAATACCAACGCTGATTTCACATTAACGAAAAATGTAAATAATGGTATTTGGAAATTACATGTACTGCAAAGCACATGTGTGAATCAGGAATATGTTTATCCGTTCGATGTAGAAATAGCGTCAGCAATTAACACTCCTTACCTTGGAACTCCATGGAATATTCCAGGATCTATTGAGGCAGAGAATTATGATGATGGTGGCGAAGGCATTGCCTATCACGACAATGATGCCATAAACAATGGTGGAAAACAACGTACTGCACAAGGTGTTGATATTGAAAACACAGGTGATCCGGCAGGCGGCCAATACAACGTTGGCTTTACAGGCTCAGGAGAATGGCAAAAATACACAGTAAATGTAGCAACTACCGGCATTTACACTTTACAAGCACGGGTAGCTTGTCCTTTTACCGGTAAATCGTTCCGTGTGGAAATGGATGGTAATACCATCGCAACGGTAGCAATACCAAACACCACAGGATGGCAAACTTTTCAAACTGTGCCTGTCACTACAAGTAATATCAGCGCTGGTTTACATGTAATGAGAATTTACTACGAAACAGACGGTTTCAATCTGAATTCAGTAGCCTTTGTTAATGCCAATGCCCCTGTAATAAGCAGCTCAAAAACAGCAACAGGTGGTGCCGGATCTTCATTTACTTATCAAATTGCAGCATCGGGCAATCCAACAAGTTATGGTGCAACGGGCTTGCCTGCCGGATTAACCATTAATACAACAAGCGGACTGATCAGTGGTACACCAACTGTAGCCGGAACTTCAACTATTACTGTTAGCGCAGTAAATAGCTTTGGCTCCGGATCTAAACAAGTAACTCTTGCCGTAGGTACCAGTCCGGTTACTCCTTATTTAGGAACTGCATGGCCAATTCCTGGTAAAATTGAAGCAGAAAATTTCGATAATGGTGGTGAAGGATTTGCTTATCATGATAATGAAACAACAAACAGTGCAAATATTTTCCGAACAACGGAAGGCGTTGATGTAGAAAACTGCTCGGAAGGCGGATATAACCTTGGTTTTATTGCCTCAGGTGAGTGGTTGAAATTTACGGTAAATGTAACCACTGCAGGGCAATATACTTTGCAGGCTAGGGTTGCATCCCCTCTTAACAACAAGTCTTTTTATGTTGAAATGGATGGGAATAATATTTCGGGGAATATCCCTGTTCCAAATACAGGTGGTTTCCAAAATTGGCAAACCGTTAGCGTTACAACGCCTGCATTAAGTGCAGGCCAGCATTCGCTGAAGATTGTTATGGAAACCGATGGGTTTAACTTCAACTACATCAATTTTACCCAGCAAGCGCTTCCGGCAATTACCAGTGCCGATAACGCATTCGGATTTACCAACAGTAATTTCACCTATACTATTAATGCAACCAATGGAGCCTCATCTTTTGGTGCTTCAGGTTTACCTGCAGGATTAACGATGAACTCATCAACCGGCGTAATCAGCGGAATCCCAACTTCAGGAGGTGTTTACAATGCAGTGCTCTCAGCAACAAATGGTGCTGGCACCATTACAAAGCTTGTAAAAATTACCATTAGCGCTCCGGTGGATAATAACTTCCATGTGTTCTTGTTATTTGGGCAATCAAACATGGCTGGCTGGGGTGAATTAACGCCGGAATACCAGGCAATAAGTAATCCTCGGGTAAAAATGCTGAACGAAAACGGACAATGGGTTACAGCAACACATCCATTGGCTGGAGGTAATGGAACTGGCGTTGGCCCAGGTATGGGATTCGCATTAAAAATGCTGGAAAAACTCGGACCAGATGCTACAATTGGTCTTGTTCAAACTGCCATTGGAGGCACATCCATTGAACAATGGGAACCCGGCGGCGGATTGTATAACAATGCTGTCAACAGGGTGAAAGCGGCACTTGCTTCGGGAGGTGTTTTAAAAGGAATTCTGATGCACCAAGGCGAAAACAACGCCTTCAACAATACGAGCACCTGGGGTGCTAATGTTCAAAATGTTGTGGCCAACTTCAGAAACGACCTCGCTGGTGGTGCAAACGTACCATACATGATTGGTGAATTGGGACCTTTCTTCGGAGGAAGAGTTCAAATTAATACCCAGATACCTGGCATTGTTGCTGCGTTACCAAATAGTAAATTGGTAACATCAGTTGACCTCGGTCCTAAAATTTACAACGGAGAAACGGACAATAATCATTTCAGCGCGGCTTCTTCTACTGAGCTTGGTATCAGATATGCGGATGCTTACTATGCTCTTACAACAACAAATGTTGTGCTCACCAATTATATTAAACCAAAAGGGATTGTCAATATACCGTTTACATATACCGTTACTGCGTTTAATAACCCAACTAACTTCACAGCGACCGGACTTCCTGCAGGTTTATCCATTAATGCCACAACAGGAGTTATTAGCGGAACACCAACTGTAATAGGTAACTACACCGCTACAATTACGGCTTCTAAAACAGGTAGTTCAGATTCAAAAACAATTGCTTTCCCGATTACAGATGTGTTCTTCGGTTCGGCCCTGGCAAATATCCCCGGCCAAATAGAAATCGAGGATTATGACCTGGGTGGACAAGGATATGCTTACAATGACAATACTGCAAGCAATACCGGCGGGCAATATCGCTTTGCCGAAGGTGTAGATATTGAAGGTTGTGGAGATGTAAATGGCGGTTATGATGTTCAAAGCGTGGAACCTGGAGAATGGATTAATTATGCCGTTTATGTAAAAAACAGCGGTAGTTATACCATACAAGCCAGAGTGGCTACTCTCATTTCCGGAAGATCTTTTCATATTGAACTGGATGGCGTAAATGTCTCAGGATCTATTGCAGTGCCGGTAACCGCAACATGGCAAACATATCAAACGGTAAGTGTTAATACTCCGGTTTTAACTCCTGGCAGGAAAAATATGCGTATCGTGTTTGATACAGATGGATTTAATTTTAATTATGTAAACTGGGTGTTATTAACCCCGTCACCAGTTGTTTCCAGTGCAACTACAGCCTCTGGTAACGTTGGAAATTCATTCACTTATAACATTACGGCTTCTAACTCACCAACAAGTTACAATGCAACAGGACTTCCTGCCGGTTTATCTGTAAACACATCTACAGGCTTGATCTCTGGAACTCCAACAGTTGGAGGGACTTTTAACGTTACTGTTTCAGCAATAAATGCTTCAGGAACTGGAACCACAACTTTAACAATGAATATCATTCCTGGTGTTCCTGTAATTTCCAGTGTTGCCGCATCGGGAACAATTGGAGTGGCATTCTCTTATACTATTGCCGCTTCCAATTCTCCTACCAGTTATAATGCAACAGGACTTCCGGCTGGGTTGTCAGTAAACACTACTACCGGTGCTATCACCGGTACACCTTCAACTATTGGTGCATCTAATGTAACCTTAAGTGCTACCAATGCAGGAGGCACAGGTACTAAAACATTAACTATTACCATCAATCCTCCTGCTCCGGTAATTACCAGTGTTCTTTCGGCTTTAGGTTCTCCCGGAACAGCTTTTTCGTATAATATCACAGCTTCTAACTCACCTACCAGCTTTAATGCAACAGGACTTCCGGCTGGTTTATCAATAAACACCGCTACTGGTGCTATTACTGGTACTCCTGCAACCATTGCTTCTACTAATGTTACCATTTCTGCTACCAACGCCGGTGGAACTGCTTCGGCTACACTTAACATCAATATTTCCAGCATCTCTCCTTATTTAGGAACACCATGGCCTATACCTGGTACTATTGAAGCTGAGAATTACGACAATGGTGGTGAAGGTTTTGCTTATCACGATAACGACGTTAACAACAGTGGCGGAAAACAACGTACTACCGAAGGTGTTGATGTAGAAATTTCAGGCGACTTCTTGGGTGGTGTGTACAATGTTGGTGGTACCGGCGGAGGAGAATGGCTGAAATATTCAGTAAACGTAACAACTGCCGGATCATTTACTCTGCAAGCGCGCGTTGCTTCTCCAATTGGTGGATCATTCCGTGTGGAAATAGATGGTACTACTATAGCTACCTTCAGTGTACCTAATAATGGCTATTGGCAATTGTTCCAAAATTTAACTGCAAGCACACCAGTTTTATCAGCAGGAAATCACACCATGCGTATTTATATAATAAATGGAGGTTTCAATCTTAATAATGTTAGCTTCTTACCTAACACTCCTCCGATAGTGAGCAGTGCTTCTACAGCTACGGGGTCAATTGGCAATCCGTTCTCGTACAACATTACGGCTTCCAATACCCCTACAAGTTATGGTGCTACCGGTCTTCCATCCGGATTAATATTGAATACCTCTACCGGTGCTATCACGGGTACTCCTGTAGCTGCTGGAACTTCAACTGTTACCTTGAGCGCTACCAATGCAATAGGAACCGGAACAAAAACGTTAACACTAACTGTCAACCTTACAACACCTGTAATTACCAGCGCAAGTGCAGCAGCTGGTGGTGCCGGGCAGTTTTTCTATTATGGCATCACTGCTTCCGGCTTACCTACAAGCTACAACGCTACAGGCTTGCCAAGCGGATTATCAGTAAATTCATCTACTGGTGCTATCACAGGTACTGCCGCAACTATTGGTACTTCAATAGTTACCTTAAGTGCTACCAATGCTGTTGGAACAGGGACAAAAACATTAACTATTAACATTTACGCAACTGCACCTGTTATTTCTAGTGCAACTACTGCTACAGGTACTGTTGGAACAGCATTCACTTACAACATCACTGCCTCAAGTTCACCAACCAGCTACAACGCAACAGGCTTACCTGGAGGTTTGTCGGTAAATACTACCACAGGGCTTATTTCTGGTACGCCAACTGTCGCTGGTACTTTTAACGCGACCATTTCGGCTACAAATGCTACCGGCACAGGATCAACTGCTATTAGCATCACCATTGCCAGTCCGCCTACTTCGCCTTACTTAGGCACTCCTTGGCCTATACCGGGTACCATTGAAGTTGAAAACTACGACAACGGTGGGGAAGGCTCGGCTTACCACGACAATGACGCCATAAACAACGGTGGGGCACAACGTACTACCGAAGGCGTTGACGTACAAAACACCGGAGATGCTCAAGGTGGACAATACAACATTGGATGGATGGTTCCGGGCGAATGGCTCAAATATTCTGTAAATGTTACTTCTGCAGGTACATTTACCCTTCAAGCGCGCGTAGCGTCACCTTTTGACGGTAAATCCTTCCGTGTGGAAATAGATGGCAGCACGATCGCTACGTTCAATGTGCCAAATACCGGAAACTGGCAAGGTTATCAAACGATATCCGCCACTACTCCTGCGCTCTCTGCAGGCGCCCATTCAATGCGCATTTTCATAATTACCGATGGATTTAACCTGAACAGCGTTAGCTTCATTAGTACTACTTCTGCTCCGGTTATTTCTAGCACTGCTACTGCTACAGGTACTGTTGGAACTGCTTTCACATACAACATCACTGCTTCCAACTCACCTACCAGCTATAACGCTACCGGATTACCTGCTGGATTATCAGTAAACACTACTACCGGTATTATTTCGGGTACGCCAACTGCTGCTGGTTCTTCTACAGTAACCTTAAGCGCTACTAATGCTGGTGGAACGGGTACTAAAACATTAACCATCACGGTTAATCCTGCTGCTCCGGTAATTTCAAGTGCTGCTACCGCTACAGGTACTGTTGGAACTGCTTTCACATACAACATCACAGCATCTAACACACCTACTAGCTATAACGCTAGTGGATTACCGGCTGGATTATCTGTAAACACTACTACCGGTGTTATTTCAGGTACACCAACTGCTGCTGGTTCTTCTACAGTAACTTTAAGCGCTACTAATGCTGGTGGCACTGGATCAGCTACGCTTACCATTACGGTTAATCCTGCTGCT
>JBJTOK010000007.1:0-2627 GCA_046074525.1 Flavobacteriales bacterium | reverse complement strand
TGTATGCGTCGGTCAAATTGACCACCGTTGGCCGGTTTAAACTGACCAGTGCGTGCCGGTTTAAATTGACCACCCTTGGTCGGTGTAAATTGACCACCTAAAAAGGCATCAAAGTTCATACTGTAAAGGAACCAAAATCATTAAGCTTGACTTGAATCAAACTTAATGAAAATGGCAAACACTTTAATCAGTATGAGTAAAATAAGACAGATTTTACATTTGTATGCTCAAGGCCGGAGCAAATTGACCATCGCCGAACAGAGCGGTGTATCGCGGAATACGGCCAAGAAATATCTTCAGCAATTTATTGCCAGCGGCTTGAACTTTGCGGAGATTAATCAACTGGCAGACAAGGATATTGAGGATCTTTTTATCAAGCCTAACGAACATCCTGCGAGCGATAAATACAAAGTATTAGCGGAGCTATTTCCCTACATCGACAAGCAGATGAAGCGTAAGGGCATGACGCGCAGGTTATGTTGGGAGGAGTATATTGCAAAACATCCTGATGGTTTTAAGATCACTCAGTTCAAGAGCCATTACAACACCTGGAAGTCACAGACCAATCCGGTCATGCGCATGGAGCATAAGGTTGGGGACAAGATGTACGTTGACTTTGCAGGCGATAAGCTGAGTATAGTAGATAAGCAGACTGGTGAGATACAAGATGTAGAAGTGTTTGTAGCGATCCTGGGGGCGAGCCAGTACACGTATGTAGAAGCGGTAATGACGCAGCAGAAGGAAGATTTTGTTGCAGCTTGCGAATCGGCACTGCACTATTTTGGAGGTGTTCCGGCAGCGATAGTTCCTGATAACTTAAAGTCGGCTGTGACCAAGAGCAGCAAATACGAACCTGTGGTAAATGAAACCTTTGCTGATTTTGCGCAGCATTATGGCACCACGATTCTGCCAGCACGCTCCTATAAACCGAGAGACAAGGCGCTGGTGGAAAATGCAGTAAAGATCATCTACACGCGTATTTATCCGCGCATTAAGAAGAACGTCTATTTTACTTTAGAAGAACTCAATATAGCTATTTTACAAACCTTAGACGATCACAACTCAGTTCCATTAAGAGGCAGGGATTACAGCCGGAAGCAGCAGTTCGAGGAAATAGAGCGTTGTGCCTTAATGCCTTTACCACCGCTTCGCTACGAGATTAAAAAGCCGCTGTATGTAACAGTGATGAAAAACGGCCATGTATCGCTCAGCGCCGATAAACATTATTATAGCGTTCCATACAAATACATCGGCAGGAAAGTCAAAATCCTTTACTCCCGTCATACGGTAGAGATCTTCTATAACTATGAAAGAATCGCCATACACAAGCGCTTAAAGAGTCCTTACAACTACACCACCGACAAGGATCATCTTGCCTCCACGCATCGTTTTGTGAGCGATTGGACGCCGGAGAAATTTTTATCGTGGGCAGAAAGCATCCATGAAGATGTAAAATTATACATCTTAAAAATCCTTGATCGCAAACAGCATCCTGAGCAGGCTTACAAATCCTGTGTAGGCATATTAAGCTTTGGTAAGAAGGTGGGCAATGACAGATTAATAAAGGCCTGTCAGCGGGCTTTAGGCTATGGTATGTACAACTACAAAGCCATACAAAGCATCCTTGAAAGAGGCTTGGATAAGCAGGAGGAACCAGAGAGCGACACTTTGTTTATGCCGGATCACGACAACATCCGCGGAGAGGAATATTATCAATAAAGTCAAATCCATAAAAATCAAAAACCATGAATGAATCCACCCTTGAAAAAATGCGCAAGATGAAGTTCTTTGGAATGCTTAGAGCCTTCCGTACTTCTTTAGAAAACAAAAATGAAGCTCCTTACACTCCCGATGAAATGATCGCTCATCTTATCGAACAGGAATGGGAAGATCGTCAAAACCGGAACATAGAGCGGCAGCTTAAAAATGCCCGCTTCCGCTACAAGGCAGCGTTAGAAGATGTGTATTACAGTAAAGACCGGAACATCGATAAAAATGAAGTATTGAGATTAGCGGAATGCTCTTTTATCAAGAAAAACGAAAACATCTTTATTACAGGCAGCACCGGAATCGGCAAAAGCTACCTTGCCTCTGCTTTAGGCCACCAGGCCTGTGAGATGGGTTATAAGGTGATGTACCACAACGCTGCAAAACTCTTTGGGAAACTGAAGATGGCTAAAGCCGATGGGTCGTACATCAAAGAAATCGCACGCATGGAAAAACACGATTTATTGATCCTTGACGATTTTGGAATACATCCCCTGGACGCACAAAGCAGAGCTGCACTCATGGAGATCATTGAAGACCGTCATGGCAAAGGTTCTATCATCATCACCTCTCAGGTGCCGGTAAACAAATGGCACGACATCATTGGTGAGAAAACCGTGGCCGACGCTATCCTGGATCGGATCATCCACTCAGCCCATCGACTTGAACTAAAAGGTGAATCGCTTCGGAAAACTTTAAAAGCAAATAACAATAAACTTGAAAAAGCAGAACTTTAAAACCAGAAAATAATACCTTTGTTTAACCTCCGACGCAGGTTATGAACTTTGAAATTTTTTCGCCACCAAATTAGGTGGTCACTTTGCTCCGGCCTCAGGTGGTCATTTTAACCGGCATTTACA
>JBJTOK010000006.1:0-20737 GCA_046074525.1 Flavobacteriales bacterium | reverse complement strand
TTCCGACCATGACTGCCCGAAAGCCGCCTTTTATCAAGCTTAAAGTTACTTGCTAATAAACATTAATAGTAATTTGTTTTGTAGCATAATTGCCCGAACAAACAGTAATTACAGCAGTTCCTGAACCAACCGCAGCTACTACGCCATTGTCGTCAACAAAAGCTACCATATCATTGTCACTATGAAATTTCAGTGCAGGGGCGTTCACTTTATTGTTAAATACATCTGTTGCACTTACTGTAAGGGTAAGCTGATCACCAGGCATTAAATCGGCAGAAGCGCCTTCGGCAATGGTGATATTAGTAACATCAGCATTCCCTGTGCCGCATGGATTAGAGCCTGTGTTCATGTCAACCTCAACAATAGCTGCCCCACCAACATATTCAGATGCTCCGGGAACAGTAGCGATTACTACAGACATCATACCCATCATGGCTGTGTTTTTCAAAGTTACTTTCCCAGAAACATCTACAGTTCCTATATCAAAATCAGCAATTCCGAAAGTAGGCATACTCCAGTTGAAAGTTGTGATACTATTGATAGGGGTCATGGTTTTAGCTTTATACGCCTTGGCGGTAAATTGCTGACTTGCACCAGCAGCAATGCTTGCAAACATAGGATCTACAATTACAATGGTGTCGGGAGAAACCAATATTTCTGCTTTGGCTGTGATTCCCTTAGCGGTAGCGCTGATGTTAACAGAACCAATACCTTTTGCAGTGACTATCCCGTTATTGTCAACCGATGCAATGGAAGCATCCTCAGAACTCCAGGAGAATGTGGTGCTTACTTCTTTGTCATCCATGTCAAAAGCTTTTGCAGTCAGCGTTACCTGATCTCCTTTGAAGATGCTGGAAGATGAAGGAGTTACTTTAACTTTGGTTACAGGCAGGGCAATTTCAATGTCTCCCATCACGATCACCGGAACAATCACTTCCGACTGGTTTCCGTTTACATTGGATTTAACGTGAATCAGGGTCGATCCGTTTTTTAGCAGACTCAAAACCCCGGTGTTGCTTACCGATGCAACGGTTGGGTCGTCACTTGAAAAAGTATACGAAGGAGTGCCGTTGGCATTAAAGAAAACGGTTTCAAGCTGGATGCTTTCACCCGCGAAATACACAAGTCCACCAGGCACTACCGTGAAAAGTGAGGGCATACTGATTTGTAAAGGAACTTCAGCAGTAAGCGTGCTTCCATCAATTTCTACAGTGGCTTTAATATATGTCACACCTGTGCCTGCTGCAGAAATGCTTCCGCTGGCATTAATAGTTGCTACCGCCGAGTTATTGGTACTCCATTTTACTCCTGTAGCGCTTTTGATATTACCCGACTTGTCCACAAGGTGGGCAGAGTAGGAAGTGCTTTCATTGGGTTCAAGGGTAAGCGGACCGTTATCGATCACCAGAACATAGTTTTGGGCACCTGATCCTGAATTATTGTTGTTATTGCTGTTAGGATCATCTTTTTTACAGGCGGTGAAAAAAAGAGAAAGGGTCAGCAGCCCTGTCATTAATTTACTGATTGTTTTCATAATAGGGGTTTAAGGTTTGATTTTAAGATTATGGAATGAAGATTTTGCGTGTAGTAATGCGTTGGTGCTTGTCCGAGGACATTTTCAGCAGGTAAACACCTGATGAAAGGTTTTCAGTGTTAGTTACTTCACTGATATCGCCCTCAGAGAATGTTTTGTTGAACAATTCCTTTACTAACAGGCCTTCTGTATTGAACAGATGAGCGCTGACTTGTTCATTCTCCGACGGGTGGAATTTCAGTATTAAAAATTTGCCGTAAAGATTTACTTCAGCAAAATCCACTGATGAATCAATGATTGCGTTGTTGCTGATATCGGGACTTAGTTGTATAGATGTGCTGTAAACATTATCTCCGTCGTCATTAAAAATGATTTTGTTGGCGGCTATGCCCGCAGCATAAAGATTTACTATGCCCGAGGAAGGAGCTGTCCAGTCGAAATCAAAAGATTTGCTGTCGGCTGCAGCTCCTCCATTTTTCTGGTGCATGACATTAATTCGTCCGTTACCATTGAATGCCACCATTTGTGTGCTTGCTGCATCAGTTATATCAATGCTCCCTGTGCTGTTGTTGATATTTGGATTGGTATTACCGCTATTGTCGAGCGCTTCAAAATTGAATCCGAATAAGGAACTTCCGTTTTGGCTGACTATAACAGACAAGTGGTAAGTAGTGCCTGGTATATATTTATTTCCAACAAAAGGAGGTGAAGCTACGATGGAAATACTTCCCGGGCCGGCATTATCCGCTATGCCAAAAACACCTGCTCCATGACAGCCCGAAAGAGAGCAGGTGCTTTCGCCCGGACTCCCGGATGCAGACACTTTTCCTGTTGACTGGACTGTACCTGAGGTAAATAGGATAAAGGCAGGCACGCTTAGTAAACTTAATAGAGTGGCTATTCTTTTTTTCATAATGGATTTTACACAGGAAAATTAATGCCAATTATGAGCTGGAGAGAAATGTTTATGAGGAAGGAATTGCTAAAAAATCAAAGGTGTGTTTTTGTTTAAAATATTGATTATCAGTTTTTTGATTTGTTTTTAAACTTACCATTCGTAGCCAATGTGGTAACGCTGCATGGAGGAGTTAAATCCTGAAGCAGGGGACTTTTCTGAAAGAATGATGAGGGGATTACTTGAGATTTTGACCAGAGGAGAAATGACTATAATCCTTCGGTGATAAAGTGGCAAACGGGTTTTTGTTCATGCTTTCAAAATGAAAAGAATAAACCTTGTCGGGTGAAATATCATGAAGATGGCAAAAGCACCAGATTCTAATATTGATGAGAGGTTGTGTCATGCAGAAGTCTCTCTTTTCAATATTGTTTTCCAGTTGTTCGTTTAAGAGGGAAACAATTTCCTTTTTTCCTTTTTCCGGATTTTCATGAATTATTCTGAGCAGTAATTTCCTTTCTTGATAATTGAATTGTTCTTTTTCGAGAAATGAAGCGTATTGCTTTGCTATGTATAAGGCCGATTCCGTATTATTAAGCTCTATATGAGAAAGTATGCGGATTAGGTAAGATTCAGATTTCCTTATGGGATCTTCGTGTTGATTGGTATAAAGCTCGATGGCATTCATTGATTTTATGGCTTCAGAATATTTTCCGGTACAAAATTGGAAGGCACCATAATAGAAGTAAAGCACCGAAAGATTGTCATTGATCCCATCGTCTGGAAGCAGTTCTTCTTGAATGCGTTTAGTGCATAGGGTTAATCCTTTTTCGAATTGACCCGATTGGAAAAAGTAATAACAATTCAGGTAGGTGCATATGCTTACAGAAAGTAAGTAAGCTCTTTCATTTTTATCTTCAATGGAGAGTTTTATTTTCTCAATTTCACTGAAGCAACTTTTGAATAAATCATGAGAATAAATGCTTAATGCTCTGTTCGCTAGGTTGTTGAGGAAGGCCAGTTGGGAGTCGGATGAAAAAAAGAAATTTTTGGTGGGATCGCTGATGTGCTTTGTAAACTGTAATCCCTCATTTTTAAATGTGCTATAGTCTTCCTCTATGTAAGCATTGTAAATAATGAAATGACGCTTGAAAGTATTGAATGCGTAGGTGTCATGACTTACAGCCTCCTGAAATTGATTGCTGCTAAGAAGGGCATTGATATTTTCCTGGATTTCCACTTTAGGCTTTTTATAGATCATTCGCATTTCAAAACTCACTTTTGGCAATAAAGCATTGAGAAAACTCAAGTCTTTTTCCATTTTTTCGAATTTACTTGATTCGGCAATGTTTGCATTTTCCAGCTCCATGTACTTATTGATATCGATACAGAAGTTAGGTACAATAGTGATTTCTAAAGCGCAAATGTCTATCAGGGTGCGATACATTTCTAATCGAATTGCCTCTTTCTTTGCTTTATTTAAGGTGTAAGCCGCTTCCTTAAAAAGTTTCTTGTCTTTCAGTATCTCGGCATCCAGAAGCATGGCCTTGATTCTGTTTTTTGTTTTTTTCTCAGCATAATAGATTCTCAGGGCCTTTAAAATAAGGGATGATAGGTAGTTTTTAGATTTGTGAATGTGGTTGTGGAACTTTTCTTTTTGTAAGAGCCTGTCAATTTTCTCTCTATCGTACTCTTTAAAACTGTTGTAGATATCAAAAAGCCTTTTGCTGTTTGCATCTTCTTTGGCATGCAGTGCTGCGTATTTTTTTACAAAGCCTTTTTCGTATTTATCCAGTGCGCTGATCAAGCGGAATAATTTGTCATCTGCTTCACTCATTGTATCACTCTCGGTTTAATGTTTTCAAAGAGGGGTTGCTGTTTCAAAAATGATACCAATGTAATATCTCTAAATGATGTTCATTCACAGAACAATCATTTTTATTTTTACAGGTGAAGCAACCGTTTAACATTTTTTGAGTCTAACCTAAAGAAGAAAAGTTTTTTCTTTGCAGTACAATATCCTATATTTAAGTTCGTTGCTCAAGTTAATAATCTAAAAAGTAATTGCCTATAGAAGTATATCTACTCATGTTTAAATGTTGAATTAAAACCCTGTAGCGTATGCTTTTAGCTAATTTAAGTGACCACGAACTCGTGCAGTCATACATCCGTGGCAATGAAGAAAGCCTTAAACTTCTAATCAAGAGACATCGTTCCAAAATTTATTCTTACATCCGCTTTACGGTGAAGGAAAAGGAGCTGGCCGACGATTTTTTTCAGGATACCTTTATCAAGGTGATCAATACACTCAAAGCTGGTCGCTACGACGAAAAAGGGAAGTTTCTTCCATGGGTGATGCGTATCGCTCATAACCTGATGATTGATCATTTCCGTAAGCAGAAAAATGTGCAAAAAGTAAATATCCGCTCTAAAGACAATGAGGAGCTTGATATTTTCGACAGGATCGACTCCAAAGAAATGAATGTGGAGCAGCAAATGGTGGATACCCAGATCAAGGCTGATGTACTTAAACTCATTGATTACCTCCCTGAAGAACAAAAGGAAGTGGTGATGCTTCGTCATTTCGAGGATTTGAGTTTTAAAGAGATCGCCGAAATGAAAAATATCAGTATCAACACAGCGCTGGGAAGGATGCGTTACGCCTTGATTAACCTGCGAAAGCTGGTGAAAGAGCACGATATGGTGTTGTCTATGGATTAAATTTTTCTTCCCCTGCAATATGGAGTTTAAAAGAGGCGTTATCCTTAAAAATCAAACTCAGTATTGCTTATGGAAGAAATGTTTACTCAGGAAAATCTTATTGAAAAATTTGACGCCGAGCTGAAAGAGCTTATTGGTTATCAGGATATCAATGAAGACGAGGTACCCGGCGATGATTTAATCAACAACATCAGTAATTATTCAAAAGCTTTAAGCATTCGAAATTCCATGATGTTGGATAAGATTAGCTTTGTTTTGAATTAAAAAAATTGGTTGATGTTGTTTTAAAAGGTGTTCTGTAAGGGTTTTCAGAACACCTTTTTTACTTTAGTGGCATGACGAAAAAACAAAAAGCTGCTGAGATTACTAAAATCCTGGAGAAGCTCTATCCCAATCCTCCTGTTCCCCTTGATCATAAGGATGCTTATACCTTGCTGATCGCTGTGTTACTATCGGCGCAATGTACCGATGTCCGAGTAAACCAGATTACACCGCATTTGTTTAAAAAGGCCGATAATCCTTATGATATGGTAAAACTAACCATTGAGGAGATCCGTGAAATCATTAAACCATGCGGCTTATCACCAGCAAAATCAAAAGCAATTTTCAATCTTTCCCAAATCCTTATTGATAAATACAATGGTCAGGTGCCTAAAACTATGGGAGAGCTGGAAGAATTGCCTGGTGTTGGACATAAAACCGCATCGGTAGTGATGATCCAGGCATATGAAGTGCCGGCTTTTCCGGTGGATACCCACATTCACCGCCTTATATATCGTTGGGGCCTGTCAGATGGCTCTTCAGTAACACAAACAGAAAGAGATTGTAAAAAGATCTTCCCGATAGAAAAGTGGATCAAGTTGCATTTGCAGATCATTTACTTCGGTCGTGAATATTGTCCTGCCCGGGGCCATAACCCCGAAAAATGCCCAGTGTGTTCTAAATACGGCGTTAAACCATGACGGGAGCAGATATAATAGGTACAGCCTGTAAAGATTATTTCGATACGGGTCGCGAAGGAAAAATCACCGTCAACAGCAGTATTCCTGAGAAATCATTTATTCCTGTCCCTTATCTCTTTCGCTCCCGCAGTGAAATGCCTGAGCTGGAAAAAATGGCTCTGGAATTTTGTCGTGGAAAAGTTTTGGAAATTGGCGGAGGAGTTGGGTCTCATGCCTTGGAATTACAGAAAAACGGAGTAGACGTTACTTTGCTTGATAGTTCTGCATTGTGTTGTGAAATTGCTATGCAACGAGGCATAAGGAAAGTGATCAACGAAAAACTGGAAAATTTTTCACAGCAAGGCTTTGATACGCTTTTATTATTGATGAATGGTATCGGGGTTTCAGGGACTTTGGGCGGATTGGAGTCTTTCCTTGATAAAGCCAAAACGATGCTCCATCCGGGCGGACAAATCCTTTTCGATTCCTGTGATATTTTATACATGTTTACGCATCCTGATGGCAGTGTGGACATTGATTTGAACGCTGGTTATTATGGAGAAGTGGAATATGTGATGTCGTACAAAAAACTAAAAGGTAATCCCTTTTCCTGGCTCTTCATCGCAGAGGAAGTGATGGAAAATATTGCCCTTCAGAAAGGCTATGCTTTTGAAATCCTGTTAAGGGAAGAAGATGGTATGTATTTAGCGCGCTTAAGTTTGTAGCTTCACAAAAGTTGAATAAATTTAGAATCTGATAATCAAATTAAGTTTATGGAAATATACGTTGGTAACCTGTCCTTCAAAGTAAAGGAAGAAGAATTAAAACAATTGTTTGAACAGTATGGAACTGTTGCAACCTGTAAAATTATATTGGATAAATTGACTCGCCAGAGTAAGGGTTTTGGCTTTGTTTCCATGCCTGATACCGCAGAAGCTCAGAAGGCGATTGAGGAGTTGAATAGCTATGAATTACTGGGCCGCAACATTCTGGTAAACGAGTCAAAAATAAAGGAAGAAGAAGCCGAGAATTTTAAACAGAAAGGCGGCGGTTTTAAAGGTGGATTTGGCAATAAAGGAGGATTTGGTGGCAAGAGCAGCGGTGGTTTTAACAAGCCGGGAGGACATAGGAGGTCTAGTATTTAATTCTACTCAGTACGTCATTGCGAGGGTTTTTGGGTACAAAAATTTTCGCAATGACGATACTTGAAAATGGTTCTGATTTTCATCCTTTTCCCAATTTCCCTGCAATAAACCCTGTGGTCCACGCAGCCTGGAAATTAAATCCTCCTGTTACTCCATCAATATCCAGTACTTCGCCGGCAAAAAACAATCCTGGGCATTTGCGACTTTCCATTGTGCTCATGTTCACATCGCTTAAGGCAATTCCTCCACAGGTCACAAATTCTTCCTTGAAAGTAGTTTTGCCTTCCACCTTGTAAGCGTCGTTATATAAAGTGTTGATGAGTCGGTTTTGCTCTTTTTTAGATAGCTCGGCCCAGATAAGGTCGGGATTGATTTCTACTTTTTTCAGTAGGTACTCCCACATCCTTGATGTGATATTGAAAGGATTTTCATTGCTCATTTTCTTTTTACCGTGCTTGGTCTTGGTGTCGGAAAAAGCTTCGCGGATGAGTTCTTCGTTGGCTAAACCGGTCCAATTGACCATCGATGTAAAAGTGTAGTTCATATCATGCAGGATGCGTGCTCCCCAGGCCGAGCACTTCAGTACTGCCGGACCGCTCATCCCCCAGTGGGTGATAAGCAGTGCGCCTTGTTGCTGTAGATTGGTTCCTTGAATGCGAACCGCGGCATTCGGAGCAACAATCCCCATTAATTCAGCCGTATTTTCTCCCGGCATATTGAACGTAAAGAGAGAGGGAACAGGATCAATAATATCATGATTCAGGGAAGAAAGCCAATCGAAGCCCGATCGTTTCGGGCTTCCGCCTGTTGCAACGATTACGTAGTCGAATTCGTGTTTTTCTTCGTTACTATAAATAATAAAACGCTCTTCTTTTTTAAGTTCATCTACGGGAAAGCCAAGTTTGATTTCAATATTCAGATTTTCGCTTTCGCGTACAAGGCAATCGATAATGGTTTGCGATTCGTTGCTAGCAGGAAACATACGATTATCGGCCTCTGTCTTCAATTCAACGCCTCTTTTTGTAAACCACTCCACGGTATGAGTAGTATTAAAAATTCCGAAAGATTTTTTGAGTTGTTTGCCGCCCCTCGGATAAAAGCCGGCCAGTTCCGAAATGTTGAAACAAGCATGTGTCACATTGCAGCGCCCTCCTCCCGAAACTTTTACTTTGGCTAGGGTTTTTTGAGTTTTTTCAAGTAGTATTACTTCTGCATCGGGAAAGTGGTTCTTAGAGGAAAGGGCTGCGAAAAATCCGGCGGCACCGCCGCCTATTACTGCTATCTTCATGGAATAAAAGTAACATAAAATAAATAACTTAGGCTTCTTATAAATCAATACTATGAACAACAACGACGTGATGAAAAAGCTCAGGGTGGCCCTGCAGCTGAGAGATGACGAGATCATCGAGATTTTGAAACTGGTGAATTTCAATATATCTAAAAGTGAACTGAGCGCGATTTTCCGAAAGGAAGATCATCCGAACTATGTGCAATGCGGCGATCAGATTGTTCGCAATTTCCTGAACGGACTAATTATTAAAATGCGCGGACCGATGGATCCCAAAAAAGGCAATAGAGATGGACAATAAGAAGAAAGATAAAGTTTCCTTTGGCAAGGTTTTTAGAACTATTATCTGGCCAAGGAGAAAAATGGTTTTTGTAGGAGTGGTGTTGATTTTTATTAATCGTTTGGTTGGATTGATAGCTCCGGCGGCCCCAAAAATACTGCTTGATGAAATTATCCCAAATAGGGATTTTGATTATTTGAAATTATTATTGGTATTAGTCGCTGTGGCAATTGGAGTGCAAGCGCTTACTTCTTTTATTCTCACTAAGTTGCTTAGTGTGGAGGCTCAGCATTTTATTTCGGTGTTGCGGGTTCAGGTACAAAAAAAAATTCTGTCGCTGCCTATTCGGTATTTTGATAATAATAAGTCGGGAGCATTGGTGTCGCGTATTATGACAGATGTGGAAGGCGTAAGGAATATTGTGGGCACAGGATTGGTTCAACTGGTTGGAGGAACGCTGACTTCTATTGTTTCTTTAGTTATACTAATCAATATCAGTCCGATGATGACTTTGTTTGTGTTGGTGCCTATTGCCATTTTTGCTTTTATTGCCTTGAAAGCTTTCGGCAAGATCCGTCCTATTTTCAAACTCCGGGGCAAAATTAATGCTGAAGTTACAGGGCGTTTGACGGAAACCCTCAATGGCATTCGGATTATAAAAGGATTTAACGCGGAAGAACAGGAAACCAAATCATTTGAAAAAGGAGTAGGGCTTTTATTTGAAAACGTGAAAAAGAGTTTAACAGCAACCGCCCTTATGACAAGTTCATCAGCATTTTTACTTGGATTGGCAAGTGTGGCTATCATGGGAATTGGCGGATTTATGATGATGGATAATACTTTATCGCAAGGTGATTTTGTTTCGTTTGTTCTCTACCTCGGCTTCATGATTGCTCCGATAGTTCAAATGGGCAACATCGGCAGTCAGCTCACTGAATCCTTTGCCGGACTTGATCGCACGGAAGAAATCATGAATATGGATCCCGAAAATGATGATCAAGTGAGAACAGTTCATATAAATGAGATCAAAGGCGATATCAAATTTGAAAATGTAAGTTTCGCTTATGATGAAGGGAAGGAAGTAGTGCGCAATATTACTTTCGATGCACCGCTTGGATCAGTTACTGCTTTGGTGGGGACTTCAGGTTCGGGGAAATCAACCATTGCCGGATTGGCTGCTACCTTTCTAACTCCCGATTCAGGAAAGGTAACGCTGGACGGACAGGATCTGTCTAAAGTAAATTTGAGCAGCTATCGTAAAAATCTAGGAGTGGTGTTACAAGATGATTTTCTTTTTGAAGGAACCATCCGTGAAAACATTCTTTTCCCTCGTCCCGATGCCACAACAGAAGAATTGGATAATGCAGTGAAAGCCGCTTACGTCAATGAATTCAGCGATCGTTTTGAAAACGGATTGGATACAGTAATTGGTGAAAGAGGCGTGAAGTTATCGGGCGGACAGCGTCAGCGTATTGCCATTGCCCGCGCCGTATTGGCCGATCCGAAGATTATTATTTTAGATGAAGCAACATCTAACCTCGATACAGAGAGTGAAACATTGATTCAGCGTAGTTTGGCTGAGCTGATGAAAGGAAGAACCACTTTCGTCATCGCTCACCGCTTGAGTACCATTCGTCAGGCCACGCAAATTCTAGTGATTGAGAAAGGCGTGATTCACGAGCGAGGCAATCACGATGAGCTCATAGCGAAAAAAGGAAGGTATTTTGAATTGTATACTTATCAATCAAGAATCTAATGAAATACTTGTTTTATTTATTGCCTGTACTTTGTGGCTTTACTATCACTACGCAAGCCAGCGTTAACAGTCAGCTGCGTGCCAGTATCAACAATCCCTGGGCGGCAGCATTTATTTCTTTTGCTGTAGGAACAATTGTTTTGTTCTTTGCAGTGCTGGCGGCCCGACAGGGTTTTCCGTCGTTTTCGCAGCTGCGCACTTTGCAGTGGCAGGAATTCATGGGCGGAATTCTGGGAGCATTTTTTGTATCGGCCATCATCTTCACTTTGCCGAAAATTGGCAGTGCAAATATGTTTGTGTTGATTATTGCCGGACAGTTAATTACTTCTTTAGTATATGATCATTTTGGCGTTATGGGCATTGTTCAGCAAAGCATCAGCTGGAAAAAAGTATTGGGAGTGGTGTTGGTAATTTTAGGTGTTTATATTGCGAATAAAAAATGATTTTCTATCACAATAAAAAGTTCAGGGCTATAGCCAATACTGCTAATGGTGAAACTTCTTCGGAAACTATTTTCCATTATGAACAGAATGGAAATTTGGTAACTGCAAAGTATTCAGGTGGAAAAATTGTGGAAGGTCATTTGATCGCGCTTGTTGATAAAGAAGGTTGCTTGAACATGCGCTATCATCAGGTGAATGACAAAGGAGAGCTGATGACTGGCGTTTGCGTCTCCATTCCTGAAATATTATCGAATGGTAAAATCCGGCTGCACGAAAAATGGGAGTGGACCAGTGGTGATAAAAGCAAAGGAGAGTCTATTGTAGAAGAAATATGAATATTAAAATCTCCCAGCACATTGAATTGGTTGCTCCTGATGCAAAATATGTAGAGGAATTCCATGCATTGATTGTTGCTGAAAAGGAAAGATTGAGCGAATGGCTGCCTTGGGCAAGGAACTATGGCTCCATTGAAAATGGTTATGCTTTTGAAGAGCTATGCAGAGTGAGCTTCGAAGAGAAAAAATCTTTTGGCTTCACCATTTTATACAATGGAAAAGCAGTTGGGAAAATCGGAACCCATTCGGTGAACTATGTCAATAGAAGAACATCCATAGGATACTGGCTCAGTGAAACAGTAGAAGGAAAAGGTGTGATGACGCAATGTGTAAAGGCAATGGTGGATTTTTGTTTTGGAGAATTGCAGCTCAACCGTATTGAAATTTGCTGTGCTGTGGAAAACGAAAAAAGCAATAAAATTCCCAAGCGATTAGGTTTTACACATGAAGGGATTTTACAGCAGTATGAACTGTTGCCAAAAGGCTATGTGGATTCAAATATCTATTCAATGTTGAAGAAGGATTGGAAATGAAAATTCTGAATTAAGAACACAGTATGTTTTCTGATAAAAGCACTGTAATGAAATTAAAAATTTACCAGGTAGATGCCTTTAGTGATAAGGTTTTTGCAGGAAATCCCGCTGCTGTTGTTCCTTTGCAGGAGTGGCTTCCCGAAGAACAAATGCAAAAAATCGCTGCCGAAAATAATCTTGCGGAAACGGCTTTCTTCGTGAAAAATGACAAGGGATATTATATCCGCTGGTTCACGCCAACAGATGAAGTGCCTTTGTGTGGACATGCTACATTGGCTTCGGCTTATGTGTTGTTTGAGTTGCTGGGATATAAAGAAGAAAAAGTTGTTTTTGATTGCAAAAGCGGACTTCTCGAAGTGAGCAAGAAAGATGGTTGGATTACCATGAATTTTCCGGTGAATAAAGTGGAGAGTGTTGTTTTGAATTATAATTTCAAAAAGGCTTTTGGAACTAGTCCGATTGAAACTTATCAAAGCGCCGGCGGATATTTGTTATTGGTTTTTTCTTCTGGCGAAGAAGTGAAAAACATACAACCTTGCTTCAATGATATAGCAGAGTGGGGTACCAAAGCAGTTGTAGTCACGGCCAAAGGAAAAGAATTTGATTTTGTATCCAGAATGTTTGCACCGAAAATAGGAGTGAACGAAGATCCGGTGACGGGTTCAGCGCATACGCGACTGATTCCTTTCTGGAGTGAACGCTTGGGTAAAACAGAAATGCTGGCCAAACAAGTTTCACAACGCGGAGGAATTTTAAAATGTAAAATGTTGGGTAATCGCGTGGAAATGTCGGGACAAGCTGTTTTGTATTTAACAGGAGAAATTTATATTTAAGATATGACTGAACAGGAGTTGGAAATTTTGCGCTTTCCCATTGGTAGGTTCAAAGGACAAAAAGAATTTTCGGCAGAGGCAATGCAGCAATGTATTGCTGATATTGAATCTTTTCCTGAAAGACTGAAAAAAGAAACAACGCACTTGAGCGATGATCAACTGAACACGCAATACCGTCCCGGTGGCTGGACTATCGGCCAGGTGATTCATCACTGTTGTGATAGTCACATGAACAGCGTGATTCGTTTCAAGCTGGCATTAACAGAAGAAAAACCAACTATTAAACCTTACTTTGAAGATAAATGGGCACAGCTTCCTGATAGCAAAATGGATATTGCGCCAGCTTTGCTTTTGCTGGAAGGTTTGCATAGCAAATGGACTTTATTGCTGAAGTCTCTCAGTGAAAAAGATTTGAAAAAGTCTTTCATGCATCCTGAATACGGTCGCGAAATCTTCCTCTTTCAAAATGTAGCTTTGTATGGCTGGCACTGCAATCATCATCTCGCGCATATTACCGAATTGAAAAAACGCAAAAACTGGAAATAATGGCTAAAGACTGGAAAGACAGACTCGGCACGGTGTATTCCACCAATCCCGATTTTCAATATCAAAACAATAAGCAGGAGGAAGAGGATACTTTGCCCCAAAAACAACAGAAATTGTATGTTAGTCTGGATAAGCGCAACCGCGGTGGAAAAGCTGTGACTTTAGTAGAAGGTTTTGTTGGTAAGAAGGAAGACCTTGAAGCTTTAGGCAAAATGCTCAAATCGAAATGCGGTGTAGGAGGATCGGTAAAAGACAATGAAATACTGATCCAGGGTGATTTCCGCGACAAGGTAATTCTTCTGTTGAAAGCAGAAGGTTATCAGGTAATCAGGAAGGGGGGGTGATTATTTCTTGAACCTATATACCTTTTCTGGTGTAATACAGTAATCAAGTGCAACATCAAATCCATCCCAATCTTCAATTGTGTCAATGGGCGGGAAAAAGTTGACTCCTATTTTTACGCATTGGTCGGTGAGCTCTCTTAAAAATCTATCGTAATAACCTTTGCCGTAACCCACACGGTGACCAGCTCTGTCGAAAACAAACAAGGGCACAAATACCAGGTCGATTTCTTTTTCGCTGATTTTTTTGCCATTGACAGGTTCAGGGATGCGCAAAAGATTTTCCTTGAATATGGTGTCTTTATTAATGAGGTGATGGGTAAGAAGGGTGGAGTTGATGTCGGAAATACTTGTAGCAGTCTTTATATGCGGGAACTTTTCATACATTACGTCTTCGAAGTATTTGGTGTTGACTTCCTTGAGTTTACTGATAGTTTTAAAGTAATGGATGCAGGAAAATTCGGTAACATCGAATTCCTTAAAGAAAAGATCAAAAATCTGGCGGCTGTATTGTTCTACTCTCTCGGGAGTAAGCATATTTCTTTTGTCGCGGTATTCAATTCGGGCGTCGAGCTTTTTCATTTTAAAACAGATTTAATGACTCCTGATACGGTACGAACAACAAACTGTTTCGGCGCATGGATGTTAAATTTCTGACTATTGAAATCATTGATTTAAGAGAAAAGAAGAAAGTTTTGTTTATAACTATGTATAAATTAAAAGCACTTATTTTTTCAAAAAAACTTGCATTCTATAATTTTAGTTTTAATCTTTGTCAAGAAATCAATCATTTGTCTGATAAAAAAAATGTCAAATATAAAGATAGGAAATAAGGCCCCCAATTTTACAGCAAAGGATGAAAATGGAAATGATATTTCCCTTTCCGACTTTGCCGGAAAAAAAGTGGTTTTGTTTTTCTATCCAAAGGATAACACTGTTACTTGTACTGTGGAGTCCTGTAATCTGGGAGAGAATTACGGCGCATTGAAGAAAAGAGGATTTGAGGTGTTGGGCGTAAGTGCCGATTCACAAAAGAAACATAGGAACTTCATTAATAAATACTCATTGCCTTACCGTTTGATTGCTGATGAAGACAAAAAAGTAATCAATGCTTTTGAGGTATGGGGACCAAAGAAATTCATGGGAATTAATTATGAAGGTATTCGTCGTACCACCTTCGTAATTGATGAAAAAGGATATATAGAGAGAATCTTCGATAAAGTAAAAAGTAAAAATCACGCACAACAAATTTTAGAAACGTATTAATTATGGCAGCAAAAGAAAAAGAGGTAAACTCAGCACAAGCGGAAAAGCTTAAGGCTTTACAAATGACAATTGAAAGGCTTGATAAGTCTTTCGGAAAAGGATCGGTAATGCGCATGGGGGATACCCAGATTGAACCGCTTGAAGTGATTTCTTCAGGATCTGTATCAGTGGATATCGCTCTTGGAGTGGGCGGGTATCCGAAGGGAAGAATCATTGAGATTTATGGACCGGAATCTTCAGGTAAAACTACTCTGGCGATTCACGCCATTGCTTCGGTACAGAAAAAAGGAGGTATTGCTGCGATTGTTGATGCTGAACATGCTTTCGATCGCTCTTATGCAGAGGCTTTGGGAGTAGATACTAACAATCTCTTGATTTCTCAACCCGATAACGGTGAGCAGGCGCTGGAGATCGCTGATAACCTGATCAGCTCGGGTGCAGTAGATCTTCTGATTGTTGACTCCGTTGCGGCCCTTACTCCAAAAGCAGAAATTGAAGGGGAAATGGGAGATTCAAAAATGGGCTTACATGCCCGACTAATGTCTCAGGCACTCAGGAAGTTAACCGCAACTATCAGCAGAAGCGGCTGCTGCGTAATCTTCATCAATCAGCTGCGTGACAAAATTGGCGTCATGTTCGGGAATCCTGAAACTACAACGGGTGGTAATGCCCTGAAATTCTATGCTTCCGTACGTATTGATATCCGAAAAATCGGACAGTTGAAAGAAGGAGAAGAGGCTTATGGTAGCCGCACCAGAGTGAAAATTGTAAAAAATAAAGTTGCGCCACCTTTCAAAAAAGCCGAATTTGATATTATTTATGGAAAAGGTGTTTCAAAAACGGGAGAGATTATCGATCTTGGTGTTGAGCATAACGTTATAAAAAAATCAGGTTCATGGTTCGCTTATGGTGATACCAAGTTGGGACAGGGACGTGATGCGGTGAAACAATTGCTGGATGATAATGTGGAGCTGGCTGAAGAAATAGAGGCAAAAGTGGTGGAGGCTTTAAAGCCGAAAGCATAAAGAGATTAAAGTTTTAGTTCGGGATCTCTCAGGAAGCGCCACTTCCTGTCGCAGTGAAGAACATAAAATTTTAATGGTTGATTAAGGAAAACGCGTCGGAAGGCGCGTTTTCTTTTTGTCAGAACCCTGATTCATTCTTCATTACCGGGAATTGAAAGTCTTTCTTTATTCCCGCTTCAGATTTATCGATGCATTAATGATCTGGTAATATAGGATCAGAATAAAATAGATGCTGCTAAATTAATCTTCTGAAATTGGCTTGAACAAATTTCTTTACTAATAATTCTAGCAATGCCTCTGAATATCTGTGGATTTTTGGAAGTACTGCCGATCCCGATTCTTCCATAGATACTGATCCAAGAGTGTTGTTTGATGCTCCTGATGGCGATACTGTGCCCGTGACTTTAATTGCAAAAAATGAAATGTGTCTGGATCAGATGACCAAAGATGTTTACATTAAAGATGTATTTACTCTTTTTGTACCCAATGCCTTTTCTCCAAATGGTGATGGCATGAATGACTTGTTTTTACCCTACGGAAAAAACCTAAAATGCGATGCTTGCAACAATTATGAATTCCTAATTTTTGATCGCTGGGGGGAAGTAATTTTTAAATCAACCACAGTTGGTGAAGGATGGAATGGCAAGCGCGCCAACACCATGCGCGATGCTGAGATTGATGTGTATGTTTGGAAATTGTACTACACCAATTATTTTACTGGTGAAACAGGAAATAAAACCGGACATGTTACTTTGTTGAGGTAGTATATCGCTTGTGTGACGCTTATCAACTATGCATAAATAAGAACCTTGGAAGTGAAAAAAGAAGAAATAGAGTGCATATTAATATATAATCTGTCTTTTTTTCTGTTATCTAATTAAATCGTAAGCAGTGCTTCGGCCACCTTTTCCGTTTGGATTAAGAATACCTTTTTTTACTAAGTCAGAAATATCACGGGATGCTGTTATTGTTTTGCAATTAACTATTGCGCTCCATTTATCGGTTCGTATTAAGCCTTCATGTCCGTCTAACACTTTATTTATAATTAGCTTTTGTCGGTCGTTTAGTTTTGTTTTTCTGTGCTTATCCCAAAAAGCAGCTTTTTGAAACACTACTTTTAATTTTTCTTCAGAATCAGAAATGGCAATATCTAATGTTTCGATAAACCATACCACCCAGTTCGTGATATTTATGCTTCCTTTTTGGGTTGATTCTAGTACTTTATAATACCTTTTTCTTTTTTTTAATATAGCAGCGCTCATCGAATAAAACCGTTGTTTATTCCTATCCGACCGCGCCAACAACATATCGGTTAAGGCTCTGCCAATTCTACCGTTTCCATCGTCGAATGGATGAATGGTTTCGAACCACAAGTGGGCTTTTGCAGCTTTGATAATGGAGTCTTCATTAGAGGAATTAAACCATTTGATAAACTGTGTCATTTCGGTGTTTACTTTACTATGACTAGGAGCTTTAAGGTGAACTTTTTCTTTTCCCAGCGAACCCGATTTCACCACCATTTCATGCTCTCTGTATTTAGCTACATTTATTTTTTCTTTACCGCTGTACCCAGTGGGGAAAAGAGCAGCGTGCCAGCCAAATAATTTTTTTGAGGATAATTTATCGCTAAAGTTTTGAGTAGCGTCTAGCATCATTTCAACAACTCCTTCAACATAATGCCCCACATGTTCTTGTGAGTCTAACTCAATCCCTAATTTATTAGCTACAGAGGAGCGAACTTCTGATTGATTTAGAATTTCACCCTCAATCTCGCTGTTCATTAAAATATCTAATGTTATTGTGTTTAACACTGCTTGATTTTGAAGATCGAATCCAATATTGTGCATTTTACCTAGTAATAATCCTTGTTTGAGCCTAACTTCGGATAGCAAGGGCAGCACTACCGCATCGTCATAAATGAAATTTGGCCACTCTTTTAATTGATGAATAAATGTTGCTTTTTTAGTCATAATGATTTGATTAGTGCGGTTATTCATATCACAATATGATGTGAATATAGTGCTTATTCATATCATTTTCAAATGATGTAATAAGCGGCATCTTATCGCGATTGAAAATCGTTGAAAAAATAATTTCAGATTCCGCTACGCTAAAATCTGAAATTACATGTTTGAAACTACTGGTAAATGTTGTCATATTGCTTTTATGCGGTGTTGCACGAAACCCACCCCTTGGAGGGGCTAGGGGTGGGTTAAATCGTAAGCAGAAATTTGTGGGTAATAATTGAATTGAATTTCATTTTCTGACCAAAATCCTAAACCAATTGACCAAAATCTTAAAGTCAACTTTTAATAGGTAACATTACCTTGCTAGGGAAGATTTAACACCATTTACTAACGCACTGGCAATATGTATAAGATCACGCAAAAAATTTGGTTGGCATGTACTGTTGAAATTTATTTGGCAGTATTTTCAAAAGTTTCCGCACAAAATCCAATTACAGTTTCCAAAATCATTCACGAAGGAAAAAGCAGTTATGTTGAAGTCAATGGTCAGCCTTACTTAATGTATGGCCGATGGTACAATTTCAAAGGTTGAATTTTACAATGGAGCTGTTTTATTGGTTACTGATGTAAGTGCTCCTTATTCTTACACCTGGACAGGTGTAGCTGCAGGAACGTACTCGCTAACGGCTAAGGCTTACGACAATTCAAATGCTGTTGCAAACTCCACAGCTATAAATGCCACTGTAACCGGAATTGCAGTAAACCAAGCTCCTCAAGTGAATATTTCTTCGCCAATCAATAATGCTTCTTTTTCAGCGCCGGCCAGTATTGCAATTTCTGCCAATGCAAGTGATGCAGATGGAAGCATTTCAAAAGTTGAATTTTACAATGGAGCTGTTTTATTGGGTACCGATGTAAGTGCTCCTTATTCGTATACTTTGACAGGTGTGGCTGCGGGAACTTACTCATTAACAGCAAAAGCTTTCGATAATCAAAATGCTGCTGCAACTTCTACAGCAACAACTGTTGTTGTAACAGATGCAGTTGTTGGAAATGTGGGTGATTGTGCTGTTTTGGATTTAACCTCAACTGCTTGGGTATTGCGCAACAATTGGAGTGATCAGGGAAATGGATCAGTATTAACCAATGATGCCGGAGCTTTGAAAGTATCGCATCGTCAGTGGGGAGCAAACTATTTTTGGTTGATCAGCACTACGAAATATGCACTAACAGCCGGAACATCTTACACTGTTTCATATGATTTGATGGGAAGCTTTGCCATCGCAAGTACTGAAGTTGGCATTGCAGGTTCATACGGAAATGAAGGTCCGGTTTTAGCTCAGCCAAGCGCAGCGGCTCCTGTTGGATATACTACAAATGCGTATAATAATAAATCGCTAAGCTTTGTGCCGGCTGCAAGCGGTACTTATTCAATAGCTGTAAAAGTAAATTTGGTTGCTCAGCCATCAGCCGTAGCTTCATTTTACTTGAAAAACCTCAAAAATTGTTCTGCTACCGGAAATGCAAATCAGTTGCCATTAGTAAGTCTTACTTCACCTGCAGGAGGAGCATCTTTTACAGCACCAGCCAGTATTGCAATTTCTGCCAATGCAAGTGATGCAGATGGAAGCATTTCAAAAGTTGAATTTTACAATGGAACTGTTTTATTGGGTACCGATGTAAGTGCTCCTTATTCGTATACTTTGACAGGTGTGGCTGCGGGAACGTACTCATTAACAGCAAAAGCTTTCGATAATCAAAATGCTACAGCAACTTCTACAGCAACAACTGTTGTTGTAACAGGTGCAGTCATTGGAAATGTGGGTGATTGTGCTGTTTTGGATTTAACCTCAACTGCTTGGGTATTGCGCAACAATTGGAGTGATCAGGGAAATGGATCAGTATTAACCAATGATGCCGGAGCTTTGAAAGTATCGCATCGTCGGTGGGGAGCAAACTATTTTTGGTTGATCAGCACTACGAAATATGCCCTGAAAGCCGGAACATCTTACACTGTTTCATATGATTTGATGGGAAGCTTTGCCATCGCAAGTACTGAAGTTGGCATTGCAGGTTCATATGGAACCGCCGGTCCCAACTTGTTGCAACCAAGTGGAGTGGCTCCTGCAGGATATGTTTTAAGTACTTATGGAAGTAAATCAGTAACAATTGTTCCAACTGCTAGTGGTACCTATTCCATAGCAATAAAAGTTAATTTGATTGCTCAGCCATCAGTTGTAGCTACATATTACTTGAGAAATCTTAAAAATTGCCCTACTGTAGGAACATTTAAAACGGGTGGAAATTCTGTTGCTCAAGAGTTAAATTCAATCACAAATGAATTGATGTTATATCCAAATCCGGCTCAGCATCAAATTACGCTTCAATATGAAGGTGAATCTGTTTTTGAATTGTATAATGTGCAAGGTCAATTAGTGTTGAAAGGAAACATGATGAACAGTACTTCAATAGATGTTTCGTCATATGATTCAGGAATTTATATGCTAGTTGTAACAAGTGCTTCCGGAAGAGAGGTGTAGAAAATTATCAAGGAGTAAATAATACCTCTATAATAAAAAAGGGAAAAGGGTTATCATCCGAAGATGATAACCCTTTCTTTTAACTGAACAAAATCCTAAACTAATTGAACAAAATCCCAATTAGCTTTTTGTGTTTCAAACGTACCTTACAACTATAAACCCCAAATAGTGATTTTATGAAAAGTAAAATAAAGTTTCAAATAAAACTGATAGCAATAATTATTGTGTTATTGCTGTGTTGTGATATTGCAATGCTTTCTGCTCAAACCATGACTTTTGTGCATCCGGGAGCAATGAATAATCAAAAAGATCTCGACTTTGTAAAAGCTAAAATAGCTGCTCAGGAGC
>JBJTOK010000005.1:0-1170 GCA_046074525.1 Flavobacteriales bacterium | reverse complement strand
AAAATACTTTTTGAGAAAGAACTTAATGAAAGCAAGCTTCACCATAGACAAAAAACTGTGAGCGTACTTTTCAAACCTGGTAGCGATTCTCCTGCAATTTTTCACCCATCCAATAAGCCGTTCAACGACATTTCTTTCTTTGTAAATTTTAAAGTTGGTTTTTGGTTTTGGCCCTCTTTTATGACATTTCCAATGGTCGGGCATTTTTCTTGAAGGAATCACCGCCTTTATGTTTCTTCCCTGAAGATATTTTCTCACAGGAGAAAAATCATAGCCTTTATCTGCAATTACCGCATTGGGTTTGGTTTTAGGCCTTCCTCTTCTTTGCGGAATCGACACGCTCTTAAGTGTTTGTTCAAACAAGGCTGCATCGTTTCGATGACCTCCGCTAATAACGGCTCCTAATGGGTTACCATAACCATCACACACTACATGTATTTTACTTGAAAATCCGCCCCGGCTTCTCCCCAGTCCGTGATCAACCTCTGCCGTCAACGATTTTTTTTACTGCCGCCTGCTGCCGATTTATGCGCACGAGCTGTCGTAGAATCGACCATCCATTTACTGTAATCCAATAAGCCTCCTTCATCCAGTTTTAAATGCAAATGCGAAAGAACTTTATCTATTGTATCATCTTTGCTCCACTTATTAAACCGATCGTAAACCGTTTTCCACGGACCATAGCGTTCCGGAACATCCCGCCAACTCGCCCCACTAAACAACACCCATAATATCCCATTGAATATTTCATAATGGGAGCGGATTGGACGACCGCGTTTCCCTTTCTTTGCAGGAAATAAAAACTCTATTTCCAACCATTGGCTTGGTGTGATCTCATATCTTCTCATATTGCATAATTCCAATATTTCCGATATCCTTTCCTAGATCAACGTAACTCTTTATAAACCAGACAATGTGAATTTTCAGACGCTACCTAATTGTTGTGTGTATTGTTTTGAAAATCAGGTGGTTTTGAAAATTCCCTTAAATCTTCTATCTTAAAGGAGTAATTCTTTGATATTTTGAAGTTCAGGCGCAATACCAGAAGTAAACCTTAGGCTCTTTTAGGTTGGTTTATTGCAGGTTTTGTTACCCGCTTGTTACTTTAATGACCAAATCCTCCCTGAAACCCTAATGAACACAAGGGGATTCCAAAATTCAGAAATTAGG
>JBJTOK010000004.1:0-63415 GCA_046074525.1 Flavobacteriales bacterium | reverse complement strand
ACTCCATTTAATGAATTACATCGACCTCTTTGTATTTCTTAATAATCCCGATTTATTACCCAAATACTCAACACAATCTTGCAATCACTTCACTTTGTCCATTGATTTTAAAACATGACAAATTTTCCCCGGACAACAATGGACTTGTTTCAGGATCTTTCATTCCGATCAACTCACAACATCTTCCTCACCCTGCCCTTCCCGAAAACATTCACGAGAAAAGACAAGAGCAGAAAATAAAAATCCCTGAAAACATTGTTGTCTTTGATGTATTGCACATCCATCTCGAAAGATACTGCCGCGGAACCGGCACCGAAAATTTGTGCCGGACCCGAGATACCAGGCTTGATCATCCAGCGGATGGCATAGCGATCGGAAGTCCACTCCAATCGCGAAACATCGTGGTTCGTGAGCGGTCGCGGACCAATGATACTCATCTCACCGCGCAGCACATTGATGAATTGCAGCGTTTCATCCAATCCGGTTTTGCGCAGGTATTTTCCAAACTTTGTCACTGCGCCATTGTGCATCGTGCGGAATTTATAAATCACAAAAATGTTTTTGTTCTTGCCAAGTCTCTCTTGCCTGAAAAGCACAGCATGCCTGTCTTCCAACCATATCAATGTTCCTATCAATATCCACACTGGTGCGAACACAAGGATTCCTGTCAGCGAAAAGCCGACGTCGAAAATTCGTTTTATCATAACTTAAAATTTAAACTCCGGGAATAAGAATTAAAGCGTGTTGTTTTCCATTATTCATCTGTGCTTCCAGCTTTTTTCTGAAGCGCAGATGTTTTTGCCTCGATATTTCTATCAGCGGTTTCCATACAGCGTGCGTGAGATTATTCTTGATCAGCAAATGCCAGAACATATTGGATCTTTTGTACAGCAGCGATCCGGAAAAATAAGCAATCGACGAAGAGATTTTATTCGGTCTTCTCCTCCAGATGGACGGCAGCGAAAAAAGTTTTGTGTAAATCCTGTCGTAGCCTTCCTTCAGTTCTTCCGCCGTCATGTTTTTCGGCTGATATACTACATGCGCAGTATCGTATTTATTCCAGTCCTTATGCAAAATCCTTCCCTCCTTTTCCATTTGCCGGAACAGCGGGGTTCCGGGATAAGGCGTAAGAATATGGAATGTAGCGCAAGCCAGTTTATTTTCTTCCACCCATTTGGCGGTGATATCAAAAACATCTTTGGTATCGTGATCGAAACCCAGCACAAAACTTCCGTTCACATTAATGCCCACATCGTGCAGCATTTTAACGCGTGCAGCATAATCCTCACACCTCGGACTCTTCTTATTCTGATCAATTATATTTTCGGTATTAAGCGATTCAAAACCGATAAAAACTCCGGTGCAACCCGACAGTGCCATTTCAACCACCAACTCGGGATCATCGGTAACATCCAGTGTTACTGCGGCATTCCAGATGATGTTGATGGGCCGCATAGCGCGACAAAGATCTTTCAGGTATTCTTTATCGGCGCCTAAATTATTATCGATGAACACCACATATTTTTCTCCTGTGGCAAGAATTTCATCAACGATTTGCTGTGGCTGCCTGCAGCTGTAAGGCATCTTCAATCCACGTGTAGAGAGATAACAAAATCCGCAGCGGTTGTTGCAGCCACGCGTGGCAATTAAACTCGCTGTGGTGAGGAAAGAACGCTTATCAAGAATTTCTCTTTTCGGTGCAGGTTCCTGATCGTAATGTTTATCGAATTTCCCTGAATATTCGGCTTTGAAATTTCCGTTTTCAATGTCCTTCAAAATCTCTCCCCAGATTTTTACGCCTTCTCCTTTTACCATGATGTGGCAATGCGGACGAACCTCTTCTTCACAGGAGAGAACATGCAATCCGCCCATCACAATAATAGCACCGCGATCGCGATAAAATTTAGCGATTTCGTAAGCCCTTTCGGCAAAGGTGAGATGCACGGTAATGGCCACCACCTGAGGCATAGGCTCGCAGGGAATATGTCCCTGCAGCAAATTTTCATCCCAGTATTTCAGCGCCCATTTTTCGGGAGTTGCCGCCGCAAAACTTGTGAGCGCCAATGATGGCGTAAGCACGTGTTTCCCGAAACTCGACACCGGGTCTTTGGGATAAAAGGGATTGATTAATACACAATAGTTTTTGATCACCTCACCGGCTTCCCGCCCGTGATTGATCTTTGGCGCGATGTGCATCGCTTTGGGATAGTACCTCATAACATCTAGAATTTAGTTTGCGAATACTAAATTATATAAAGTACTTTGTGTTTCAAAGTGCAATTAAGGAAATTTTAGAAATTGGGGGAATCTGACTTCATAGTGCGAAAACCCTTTCGCCGCTATAGTTGAAAAAATCACAGGTTTCAGGAAACAGGTAGGTAATGCTTCCCTCTCGGAGGGATGCTTATATACTTTATTAACCCATCTTTCAAATATTAAACCCGGCACAGAGATCACGGAGCCCACTGCACGCTACACCTCTGTGATCTCTGCGTCCTGTGCTTATTTTTTGGTTATTATAGTATATAGTTGCCCTCGGAGGAGAGAGGTGATGACGATTGGAATGAAAGGAAGCTAGAAAGCTTCAGGAAAAGATTCCGCCAAACTACGCTTCGCTAAACCTAGCGGAGCACGTGTGACAAAGCTTACTGTTTCAGAATGCCCATGGACTTATATTCTTCCAGCAATTCTTTATCCTTCTCAGCAGCTACAGCTTTAGCTACCTTAGCTTCTATCTTTATGATTTCCTGTTTCAGCCTGTCGAGTTTCGCCTGCATTTGTTTGGCATCAACAGATGATTTGGCGATTTGCTTGTTATCGGCCAAATCTCTTTCCAGATCCTTTATTCTTTTATCGTAGCGTATTTTCAGCTTGTCCATACCCAACACCGCTGCTTTGCGCACTACTTTGTCTTCATCAGTGGTAGCGATGTTGTACAACGAATCGAGTCCGGCAAAGAAAGTTTTTTCGTTCTGCAGTTCCAGGTAAGAAGCGAATAAGTTTACAAGCTCGGCTTGCTCATCATTTTCAAAATAAGGAATGTGCTGAACATAGAAATTATAGTACTGCTCATCCATCTGTTCGGCATAAATATCACCGATGGTCATGGTGGTGATGTATTCATCCGTAGGGAAATTCTGTTTCCTGATGATGGCCAGTGCTTCTTCCTTATGATCCTTATCCTTCATGAGGTAGTAGGCCTTCATAGTAGAAGCCACTACGAGGTAAGAGGAATCGTTGAGCGATTTTTTTAGCACCACATCCGCTTCTTCCAGCGTGTAGTTGGCGCGGATTTGCTTGACAGCCAAAGAGCGCACAAGAGATTTAGGATCTTTAGTCGCCATTTTAAAAACAAGATCCATCACTTCGCCTTTGAGCACAGTATCTTTTAAATCCAGTTCGCTTAGCGCATAGTAACGATTGGCCCAGAAAGGATCTTTGAGTGCCTGCACCACTACCGTTTTTTTAAGCTCGGCAGGTGTAGTCTTTTCCTGAAGGATATAGGCCAGCGCATCATAGCGATCAATGAAATTTTTTCCTTTTGCATATTGGAAAGCCCATTCCTCAGAACTCTTGTGTTCAATCTTCTGAGCTGTTAAAACCTTGTCGGCATCAACGCTTACCCATTCAGGTTTACCATCGGAGGCAAAAGAGAAAGATTGTTTTCTGTCGGTGAGCCAAATGGTGTGTCTCTTTGGTTTTGCACCTGTGTAAACATCGATATCGATTGGTATGCGGAAAACTGGTGCGCTGGTGTCCTGTTGCTGCTCAATGTTTACAGTGAGAGAATCGGAAGCGGCATTATAGGTGTAGGAAATATCAAGGACTGGATGGCCTTTATCGAGGAACCACTGATTGAAAAACCAGTTGAGGTCCTCGCCGGTTACTTTTTCAAAAGACATGCGGAGATTATGGATTTCTGCCGACTGGTATTTGTTGCTTTCCAGGTAATCTTTCAGTGCTGCGAAGAAAGCATCGTCGCCTACATAATGTCTCAGCATGTGCAGAATGCAACCGCCTTTGTTGTAGCTATGCGCATCAAACATATCATCAATGCTGCTGTAGTAGTAACGGATTAAATCTTCCTGCTTGTCCTGGGCTTCCATGAGGTAGCCCTCAAGGTCTTTTACATAATGGTAATCGGCGGCTTCGCGACCGTATTTGTAGTCGATCCAAAGGTATTCACTGTAATTGGCAAAAGATTCGTTGAGCGGCAGGTTGGCCCATGATTCGCAGGTAACCAAATCACCAAACCAGTGATGGAAAAGTTCGTGGGAAATATGATCCTCGTGATCGAAATCGAGCAGCTCGCGTTTTGAGCGCATCACATATTCGGCGTGCAATACAGCGCTGGTATTTTCCATCGCCCCTGCAACGAAATCACGAACAATCATCTGCGAATATTTTGGCCACGGATAAGGAACACCGAGTTTCTTCGAGAAAAACTGAATCATTTCCGGTGTGTTGCCAAAAGTGGCGAGCGCATCGGCCGAATCCTTGTGCTCCACATAATAAGCCATTGGCAAAGTTCCCGATTGATCTTTCTGCACATAGAAGTCGCCAGCCGCAATCATCACCAGATAAGGCGCGTGTGGCAAATCGTGCTTCCAGTGATCGGTGCGTGTTCCATCGCCATTAGATTTTGAGGAGATCAGCAAGCCATTGGAAAGTGTCACCATTTTTTCATCGACAGTGAACAAAATTTCCTGTGTCGTTTTTTCGTTGGTAGCTTCAATGGTTGGGAACCAGCAGGAGTTGGATTCGGGCTCTCCCTGCGACCACATTTCTTTTTGCTTGATTTTATTGCTGCCATCGGGATTGATGAAAAACAAACCTTTGTGGTCCTCTTTTTCAATAACTTTTTTCTCCAGCAGTTTTTCAGGCTGTGCAATGTAGTCGATGTAAATTTTATATTCCTGATTTCTCTTGTATTCCTTATCAAGCTGGATATTCAGCACTTTATCATCATACCTGTATGTCAGTTTTTTCTTTGCTCCTGTAGAATCAATCAGCGCAATTTCCCTGATGATCATTCCCTTGGCATCAAGTTCCAGTTGTTTTACCGGATAAAAATAAGGTTTGATGGAGAGCGTGGCTTTGCCGCACAATTCGCGTTTCGACCAGTCGAGACTTACTTCAAGTTTGGTGTGCAGCAAATCGTTTTTTCTGGTCTTGCTGGCATGATAAACTTTTGGTATTTCCTTCTCCTGAAGTTTAATAACAGGTTCCTCCATTTTCTGCTTCCTGAATAATTCGCAGGAAGCCAGTCCCAACAAGAGGACCAAGAGAATCAGTAAGTTGCTTTTGCTGTGTCGGAGTTGTAACATTCTTACAAACATAAAGAATAGCTTTCTGAAATAAAATAAATCCTGTAGGTTTGTCTTATGCTCCAAATCAAGATCAACAATAAAGTTTTTGCTGTCGCCGCCGATAAGCTTTCGGGCCTGAGGGCGGAGGTGAATGGAAAGCTGGTGGATTATGAAATTGAAGAGCTTGGTGACGGCAGATTTTTGCTGCGCAGAGGAAACGAGGTGACGGAAATATTTTTATTGTCGGAAGGCGAAAACGGGAAGGAGCTGGAGATACAGGTTGGCCAAAGTTATTACAAAGCTGAAATTCAAACTGAATTTGATCAGCTGCTGGGCACTATGGGCTTCAAGAGCGGCGACTCTAAAAAACTCAAGGAACTGAAATCACCAATGCCGGGAAAAATCATTTCCCTGCTGGTGGAGGAAGGCGCAGAAGTAAAAGCCGGACAGCCTTTGCTGGTGCTGGAAGCCATGAAAATGGAAAATGTACTGCAGTGTGTGGTGGATGGAAAAGTGGAGAAAATCATGGTGACTAAAGGTGCATCCGTGAATAAGAACGACATATTGATTAAGTTTGCATAAAATAAAAGCTATGTACAAATATCTGGTTTTAGCATTGTGTTTCGCTTTGACGGCCTGTGGCGGCGAGGAAGAAGCAACCGAAAAAATGGTGGAAGATGCTCCACTCAACAACCAGCTGCAGGAGAAGAAATTAATCATCCTTTCAAAAAACGGTATCCTGCTTACCGAATTCAATGATTTCCCTGTCTTCTCTGACGCAGAGCTAAACCTCATCAGTCCGAAGAACGGCAAGGCCAGAATGGGAAAAAACGATTTTGAGTTTGAGGTGAAAAAATTCCCTTTGATGACAAGGACAGCGGAGGAAGACAAAACGGGATTGAAAACGGAAAAAGAAGGTCAGCACATCAAGTTCATTTACAGCGGACATCTTCCTAAAATCACCAACAGCTCAGCGATAGAAGAAAATCTTTCTCCCGGAGAAAACTACATTTTTGCGGTGTTGTCGCGCTCTTATAATTTATCGGTACACGCCGCTGAAAAAGGCTTCCTTATGTCGAAAATCTCCATCTTAGATAACTCCTCAAAAATTGAAACAGCAAAGGGAAGTCACATGGTTCCTATTTCTCCGGTTGGAGAATATCCTTATGAGAAAAGCAAAAAAATCCTTCTCGACTTTTTCCTTGTCAACACGCAGCTGAGTGAAAAAGGGAACTATGTACTGGTGACCATAGACGACACAGAATTTATCATCAGGAAGTGGGCGCCTTTCATGATTGAAGGATTGGAGCCGGGCATGCATAGCGTTTCATTTAAACTGATGGACGCCAGCAACAAGTTGATTCCAGGACCCTTCAACGACCTCGGGAAAATTGAATTCACACTCAATTACAAGCAGGATCTCCTGAATTAGTTTATTAGTCTTCTCGCTAAGAAAAAATCATCTTCCTGAAACGGGCCGCTAACATTGTGCAGGTCCTGGCCAAGATGTCGGCCGGCAATGCGAGCGCAATTTTTCGAAATGACGAGCGGGGCGACAAACAGGGTAATGATTAGTGGTAAAATCAATCCTTGTCCTCTGGAATATATCCCACATCCGGTTTAAGATTACTGCCTTCTGCAGCAGCTACCGCCAACTGATCACAACGTTCGTTGAGCGGATGTCCGGCATGACCCTTCACCCAAACAAATTTCACTTTATGCTTTGGGAATATCTGTAAAAATCTACGCCAGAGATCAGCATTTTTCTTTCCTGAAAAACCTTTCTTCTGCCAGCCAAAAACCCATTTTTTTTCAACGGAGTCGACTACATATTTCGAATCGGAATACACTGTTACTTCACAGCCTGGCTTGGTCAATGCTTCCAGCGCTACAATCACGCTGAGCAGCTCCATTCGGTTATTGGTAGTATGTAAAAATCCTTCGGAAAGTTCCTTGCGGTGCTCACCGCTGATAAGTATAGCTCCATAGCCCCCTCTTCCCGGATTGCCTTTCGCAGCGCCATCTGTATATATGGATACCCTGGCCATCAGGATAAAAGTTTTTCTACCACTTTAGGAAAATGTTCGTGCTCCAGCTGAAGTACAGCTTTGGCAATATCTTCGGGCGCTAAGCCATCCACATTGCAGGTGGCTTGAAAGATTATGGCGCCTGAATCGTAGATTTCATTCACATAATGAATGGTGATGCCCGATTCTTTTTCTTTATTCTCACACACTGCCTTATGCACATGCATGCCATGCATGCCTTTTCCGCCATATTTCGGCAGCAATGCAGGATGGATATTCACCATTTTATCGGAAAACGCTTTTACTAAATACGGAGGAATAAGCCACAGGAAACCAGCCAGCACAATGAAATCAATGTTGAACTTCTTCAGCTCTGCCAGAAAAAAATTTTCGTCGGCAAAAGAACTTTTGTTAATCAGCAGCACGGGTATGCCAAATTTTTTTGCGCGTTCAATTACAAACGCATCAGGTTTATTGCAAACCAATAAGGCCACTTTTATAGAAGGATGTTTCTCAAAATGCTCGAAAATTCTCTGCGCATTACTGCCCGATCCCGATGCGAAAACTGCGATATTCATAGGTTTCCCAACTTTTCTACAAAGGTGCAATTAATTTTTAAGCAATAAAAAATACAAACCTTTGATTGTTTTGATAGAAATTGTTTTCTTTGTACCCTTGTTTAACTTAAAACTGAGAACATGTCTGATATTGCATCTAGAGTAAAAGCCATCATCGTTGATAAATTAGGAGTTGACGAAAGCGAAGTAACAACAGAAGCTAGCTTCACTAATGATTTAGGAGCGGATTCATTGGATACCGTTGAACTGATCATGGAATTTGAAAAAGAATTCAACATCGCTATTCCTGACGATCAGGCTGAAAAAATCAGCACCGTAGGTGAGGCGATTTCTTACATTGAAAGTAACGCGAAGTAATTCACACACATTATAATGGAGCTTAAGAGAGTTGTTGTTACGGGCCTTGGCGCGTTAACACCTCTGGGCAACGATATCCCTTCCTTCTGGGAAGGATTGAAAAACGGCGTAAGCGGAGCTGCTCCAATTACACGTTTCGATGCCTCGAAGTTTAAAACGCGTTTTGCCTGCGAAGTAAAAAATTTTAATGCCGACGAGCATTTTGATCGCAAAGAAGGTCGTAAACTCGATCGCTATGCACAATTTGCTGTAGTGTGCGCCACTGAGGCAGTTAAGCACTCGGCCTTAGATTTAGAGAAAATCAATCACGATCGTGCTGGTGTTATCTGGGGATCGGGTATTGGCGGACTGGAAACTTTCCAGCAGGAGGTGGAAGCTTTCGCTAAAGGCGATGGCACTCCGCGTTTCAATCCTTTCTTTATCCCTAAGATGATTGCCGACATTGCTGCCGGACACATCTCGATGAAATTCGGACTTCGTGGTCCGAACTTCGCCACTGTTTCTGCCTGTGCTTCTTCTACCCACGCTATGATTGATGCTTTCAATTATATCCGTTTGGGAAAAGCTGATATTATGGTATGCGGTGGCTCTGAAGCGGCTGTAAATGCAGCCGGTGTAGGTGGTTTCAATGCTTTGCAAGCACTATCTACAAGAAACGATTCTCCGCAAACAGCCTCTCGTCCTTTCGATAAAGACCGCGACGGATTTGTACTCGGAGAAGGTGCAGGTGCCATGGTGCTTGAAGAATACGAGCATGCAATAGCACGTGGTGCTAAAATTTACGCTGAAGTAGTAGGTGGCGGTTTATCTGCCGATGCTCACCATATCACTGCCCCGCATCCTGAAGGACTCGGCGCAATGAATGTAATGAAAATGGCTTTGGATGATGCCCACATGAAACCGGAAGATATTGATTACATCAATGTTCACGGTACTTCTACTCCACTTGGAGATTTGGCTGAAACAAAAGCCATTCAGAAAGTGTTTGGCGAACATGCCTACAACCTCAACATCAGTTCTACCAAATCAATGACCGGCCACCTCCTTGGTGCTGCAGGTGCTATTGAAGGCTTGGCCTGTGTTCTGGCAATTATGCACAGCACTATTCCTCCAACCATCAACCACTTTACCGATGATCCGCAGCTGGATAACCGATTGAACCTGACTTTTAACAAAGCACAGGAAAGAAAGGTAAGAGCCGCTCTCACAAACACCTTTGGTTTCGGTGGACACAATGCAAGTGTAATTTTTAAAGCTCTTTAAGATAGAGTGGCGCTGCTCAGAAAAATCGGCGTACTCTTCTCAAAAGACAAAATATTCCTGACCCGGTTAAAAAAATTAACCGGGTTTTTTCCTTCTGATATCAAGCCTTACAAAACTGCATTCACACATCGTTCGTCGTTGGGCAGTGGATCAAAGCCCGGACAATACAACGAAAGATTGGAATTCCTCGGCGACTCGGTGCTGAGTTTGGTTATCTCTGAATATCTCTACGAAAAATTTCCTTCCGAACATGAAGGCACACTCACCAAAATAAAATCGGTGATGGTGAGTCGCAAAACCCTTAATGCCATTGCCGATTCCATGGAGCTGAGAGATATGGTGAAAGTGAAACTTGGTCAGGATCCTTTTCCGCTTTCCATTGGGGGAAATGCACTGGAAGCCTTGATTGGCGCTATCTATGTAGACAAAGGGCTTGCCGTCTCCCGCAAATTCATCATCAATAAAATTCTTGTTCCCTACTATAACATTGAAGAAATCCTGCATTCCGACGAGAACTACAAAAGCAAGCTCATCGAATGGTCGCAAAAACATAAAGTAAGAACTTACTTCAAAGTATTGGAAGAAAGTACTGAAGATCATCACCGGGTTTTCCGCATTGGCCTCTTTGTGCAGGATGAACTCAGGGAGGAAGCAACAGCAAAATCCAAAAAAGTTGCTGAGCAGGAATGCGCAAAAAAGCTATTTTTATCGGGATTTATTGAGAAATGGCAAAGTTAACCCTCGACTTCGAACCCGAATACGATTTCCTGCTGGCGGGCATTTCCTGTCACATGAAGGATTATCGTTTTATCTGGGCATTGAGCAAACACCTGGGGATTGAATTTTTCCGCAACGATGATTTCGAACTGATCGTTGACAAAGCCAAAAACAAAAGTAAATTCTCCCTCTTCTCCTTTGAAGACGAAGAAAATCATACTTCCTATTTTATTTTGGCCAATCGTGGTGATGCAGGAATACTGATTCCGGAGATGAAGCAAATTGACTATTTCCTGCAAATCCGCGGTCCGCTGGATGAAGATGATCTTGAAAAAATTATCAGCAAAATAAAAAAAATGTCCGGTGTTCTCACGGCATTCAGCATTGATCCCTATTCACTGAAATCGGGAACCAACCTCCTTTTTTAATTCACTATCCATAGTTAAAAAACTTGAGTTTTTCCCATTTGATCCCTTGAACTAAATACTTATATTTGGTTTCTTCAAAAAAAGGAAAAAGGAAGACCCAAAAAAAATTATTCCCGCCGCCTAAATTGATAGTATACCCTATAAATGAAAAATATACGAAGATGAATTTAAAAAGAACAAAGATTGTAGCTACGATGGGACCGGCGTGTTCCGACAAGGGCATGTTGAAGAAAATGATTGAAAGAGGCGTTGACGTATGTCGTTTAAATTTTTCACATGGAGATTACGATTTTCATGGAAACCACATCAAAAACATCCGCGAAGTTGCTAAAGAACTGAACACACATATCGCTATTTTGGCGGATTTACAAGGTCCGAAACTCCGTATCGGAGTTATGGAAAATGAAGGTGCCGACATCAAGGCGGGCGACCTTATCACCATCACTACAAAAGAATGCATTGGTACAGCCAGCAAGGTTTTTATGACTTATGCCACTTTCCCGCAAGACGTTAACGTGGGCGAAAAAATATTGATCGACGATGGTAAAATCACTGTAAAGGTGGTATCTACCAATCGCCAGGATGAAGTAGTGGTAGAAGTTCTTTTTGGTGGAAAACTGAAATCGAAAAAAGGAGTGAATCTCCCATATACCAAGGTTTCCCTGCCTTCTCTCTCGGAGAAAGACAAGAGAGATCTTGACTTCGCACTCTCTCAAAATGTGGAATGGGTTGCACTTTCTTTTGTGCGCCACGCCAGCGATATCCATGAGTTGCGTGATATCCTGAAAGCCAAAGGCAGCAATGCCCGCATCATCGCTAAAATTGAAAAACCTGAAGCCATTGCCGATATCGACGAGATCATAGAGGCTACTGATGCCATCATGGTAGCACGTGGTGATTTGGGTATCGAGGTGCCATACCAGGACGTTCCGTTGCTGCAGAAAATGATGATCAAGAAATGCCAGATGGCCGCAAAACCTATCATCGTTGCTACACAGATGATGGAAAGTATGATCGACGGTGTTACACCTTCCCGTGCGGAAGTAAACGACGTTGCGAATGCGGTGATGGATGGTGCTGATGCCGTGATGCTGAGTGGTGAAACTTCCGTTGGCCGTCACCCTGACCTGGTAATTGAAACCATGTCGAATATTGTTAGAAAGGTAGAAGAATACGACGATATCTACAACCACAGACTAGACCCTGTTCACCGTCCGGAGCGCTTTGTATCTGATCAGATTTGTATCAGCGGCGTGCGTTTGTCGGACCGTGTAAACGCGAAGGGAATCATCACCATGACGCACTCTGGTTACACAGCCTTCAAGCTGTCAAGCCACCGTCCGAAAGCCTACATTTATGTATTTACCAGCAACAAGGAAATTCTTGCAATGGTGAACTTAATCTGGGGCGTGAAAGGTTTCTATTACGATAAATTTGAAAGTACCGACAGCACTATCAATGACCTGGAAGAATTCCTGAAAGAAAAAGGATTGTTGACGCAAGGTGATTTCTATATCAACATAGCATCAATGCCTATCCACACCAAAGGAAAAACCAATACTATCAAATTAAGTCAGGTTTGCTAATATGAACGTTGCCCTCCTCAAAGAAATTTGCGAAGTAGCAGGTGCTCCAGGTTTCGAGGAGCGTGTGCGTGCCATTGTTTTACGCGAAATAAAAGGATTTTGCGATGAGGTACGCATCGACAATATGGGCAATGTGAACGCAGTTGTAAAAGGTCAGCAAAAGAAAAACATCATGGTGGCCGCTCACATGGATGAGATTGGTTTCATGGTGACGCACATCGATAAAAATGGCTTTTTAAAATTCCATCCACTGGGTGGATTCGATCCGAAAACTCTCACTGCACAACGTGTGATTGTTCACGGAAAAAAAGACCTCATCGGCGTTATGGGTTCCAAACCTATTCACGTAATGTCACCGGAAGAAAGGAATTATCCTGCGAAAATCACTGATTTTTATATCGACCTCGGCTTGCCGGCGAAAGAAGTGGAAAAGCTGGTGGAGATTGGGAATCCTGTAACGCGTCAGCGCGAATTGATCGAGATGGGAGAATGTGTAAACAGCAAATCTCTCGACAATCGTGTATCTGTTTTTATCCTGATTGAAACGCTTAAAAAACTCAAAGGCAAGAAATTGCCATACACGCTCAATGCAGTGTTTACCGTGCAAGAGGAAGTAGGAATTCGTGGAGCGAACGTATCAGCATTAGAAATCAATCCTGATTTTGGTATTGGTCTCGACACCACTATTGCTTACGATTTACCAGGCGCTCCAGAGCATGAAAAAATCACTTCTCTAGGTAAAGGTGTAGCTATTAAAATCATGGATTCTTCCACGATCTGTGATCAGCGCATGGTTAGGTTCATGAAGAAAACTGCTGATAAAAATAAAATCCAGTGGCAGCCTGAAGTCCTCACCGGTGGCGGCACTGACACTGCGGGTATTCAACGTATGAATGCTGGTGGATCTATCGCCGGCGCAATCTCCATTCCTACTCGTCACATTCATCAAGTGATTGAAATGAGCAATAAAAAGGATATTCAAGGTGCTATTGATTTGCTTGCTGCCTGTGTGAGGGAGATGGATGGGTATAATTGGAAATTGGCTTAATCTTTTCTCGTACTCTTTCGTGTATTCTTTTAAAAAAAGCAAATCAATGCTTTTTGTCTTGAAACAAAAAGTATCCAAAAAATTCAAGAGCCAAGATATGCTTCTCCCCGCCTCGGCAAAAACGCGTTGCCTTCGGCCGCGCTTTTTGCCTCACCTCCGGCGCCAGGACCGCACCTTGGCTCAGGCCTTCACACGAAGTTACCGACCCATTTCCCCCGCGATCGTCATTGCGAGAATTTTTGTACTCAAAAATTGAAGCAATCCCATCATCTTTTTTAACTTTAGAGAGCCTAAAAACAAAATGCTTATGAAATTTTTTATTCCGCATTTTATTTTATCTGTTGTATTGTTTTCCTGCGGAAACCCAATTCCCCCTAAAGAAAATATAACAACAGATTTCGATTTCTCCCAATTTCCTGTTGGAAAGTTGAGTGTAGGGCCGATAAAAATTGGCGACAAAATATCTGAAATAGAAGTCTATTTTAAAAACTTAGAGAAAGTAAAAACAGAAGCCTGGGATTTTGGTTTTGACGGTCATCCGGAAAATGACAAAACAGTTTTATTTAAACTAAATTCTGAGCCTGTCATCGCCTTTATTCCCGCGGCAAATACCGATTCCATTGTTGGTATTATCGTTCTTCATCCAAAATTCAAAACCGAGTCGGGTATATCGCCTAAAATGAGTGTTAAAGAGGTATTAAAGGTTTTTCCTGATGCTCTTTGTTACAACAATCTCATGATGGGTTGGGAAGAAATTGCCGACAACTATAATTACCAACAATTTATTTTTGCATCCAATGAAGAACCTATTGCAGAATATCCGGATATTGAAGCCAAAGCAAAGCCCGTAAACCAAAAGCCCACGATAGACTGGATTTGTTTGTTTAAGGAGGAAATTCCCACAGACATTCAATTCTTTAACTCTTTCGCAAAAGCTGTTATGACAAAGGATCTTAAAAAAATAACGCCCTTTTTCGACTCTGCATATTTCAATAACATGTGTACTGGTTTTTATAAAGGAGATACTTTGAAGTGTTTGGATCAATTTTGTGGTGAAACATGGGACGAGAGCCACACACCCACCTGCATCCCCTTAAAAGATATTCAGAAAATCGAATTCCTTAGCTGTGAAAAGTCAAAGGGGGATGAGCGTGTATTTTTCAAAATCTTATCTACAGATGGACGAATGCTCAAAAATCAATGGTGTTATAAGGCTCGTAAAAAAGATGGGAAAGAAATTTACCGTTTAGTGGGAGAAGTAAATTGAAAAAAATGGACGAAGGTAAGGAGTTTCATCTTGAATATTATTCGCAAAAGCTGAATTACTGGGACTACCTTAATGCATTGATGAAGGCGCTTTTATTCGGATTCCTTGCTTTCCTTTTGCTTTTTATGTTCCCCACCCTTTTACCCTTTCTCTTACATGGAAAACGTGCTGCAAGACATACCAGCGACACGGAGTTGAGCTTGATCCAATTTGCATATCAAAAGCATACCGATCTATGGGAGGAAAACGCTTTTATTTTTGCTGGAATCATAGTATTTATTGCCGTTCTAATCTTTCTAACAAAAAGATATTACAGCAACATTATTGTCTTGGACAAAAAAGTGATTGTAGAATATTTTACACTTTTTTCTGGAAAAACATCGCTGGAATTTGAGAGGTCACATTGTAGTGTACTTTTAAATAAGCACATACTCAATCCAACCGTTGAAACAGAATTAATATTGTTGGATCAAAGCAGAAAAGTAAAGATCCGCTTTACCAAAAATCCTTGGACAGAAAATCGTTTTAAAAAAAGTTGTATAGAAATAGAATGCCTCTTAACATCTAAATGATTTCGTTTGATTGGTCGGTCACTTTGATTCCCTGGGCAAAGTCATCTTATTCTTCGCGATATCTCGAATTAAGCTTCTCAATATATTTATCTCGGAATCAAATTCCATTGAACTGTTGTTCCTAAAGAAATTTGCTCCAATACCGCCTTCTCCTTTTGTACAGAGATTATTTTATAATTATTCCAGCCAGGTGGATTAAAAAGTTTCAATGAATCTCCTACGATGCCACATTCAAAAACACGAGTTTCGCCTCCCATTTCAACTTTAAATTTCTTGATTTTCTTCTTCCCCTCTTTTTCAATGAAAAATGAGTAGTACTGATCACCAGTGTACTTCACTATGTCGACGGTTTTTCCATTTTTCACCATGTCTTTAACCTTCCACTCGTGGGCACTGAAAACTTTCCACTGTTTGCCTTCAGCTGATTTCTGAATGCTCATGGAATAAAACATCAGCATCACCGGAAAGGTCAGCAAACACAAATAAAATAATCGTTTTTTCATGGTATTATCTTTTAAAAGGATGACTTGAATTGCTCCAGAAATCTCACATCATTTTCTGAATAGAGTCGCAAATCCTTAACGCGGTATTTGAGCTGAGCAATACGCTCCACACCCATTCCGAAAGCAAAACCCGTGTATTTCTCCGGATCAATTCCGCAGTTTTTCAAAACGTTGGGATCTACCATTCCACAGCCGAGAATTTCCAGCCAGCCAGAATATTTACAAACGTTGCAGCCTTTTCCCCCACATAAACTGCAGGATACATCCACTTCTGCCGAAGGCTCGGTAAAAGGGAAAAAAGACGGACGCATTCTTATTTTAGAAGCTTCGCCGAAAAGTTCCTTGGCAAAGAAATCAAGTGTTTGCTTTAAATCGGCAAAAGAAACTTTTTCTGCTACATACAATCCTTCAATCTGGTGAAAGAAGCAATGCGCACGCGCAGAAATTGCTTCGTTGCGGTAAACTCTTCCAGGCGTCAGCACACGAATTGGCGGCTGATGCTTCTCCATGTAGCGGATTTGTATAGAGGAAGTCTGAGTGCGCAGCAGCACATCAGGATTTTGCTGTATGAAAAAAGTATCCTGCATGTCGCGTGCGGGATGTTCTTCGGGTGTATTGAGCGCAGTGAAATTGTGCCAGTCATCTTCAATTTCCGGACCGTCGGCAACAATAAAACCAATGCGCTTAAATATATCAATGATTTCAGAAGTCACTAAGCTCAGCGGATGAATAGAACCCAGCTTTTTAACTTCGGCAGGGCGTGAAAAATCTATTCCTGTAGCAACTACTTCCGCGTTCTCGTTGCTGGCATTGAAAGTATCAAATTTTTCCTGAGCCTTATTTTTAAGGTCATTGATGAGCAGTCCGACTTCCTTTTTCGACTCCGAAGCAACATCTTTGAGTCCGGTAAACAGATCCTTCAAAACATTTTTCGTGCCCAGAAAGCGGATACGGAATGATTCCAGATCTTCCTTGCTTTGAATGCGGAATTGCTCAACTTCCTGGAGCAGGGCATCAATTTTTTCCTTCATCCGGGTACACTATTTAATAGTCATCGGGATTTCTTCAACCGGTCGATCCTGCTCGCCCACAGGCTGACTGGCAATTTTTTCTACCACGTCCATTCCGGAAACAACTTCACCAAAAATAGTGTATTCACCATCCAGATGAGGGGCACCTCCAATAGTGGTATAAACCTGAACTTGTTCAGCATTGAAGGTTTTCGCGGTGCCTTTATAATTAAGGGTTGCGTCTACTTCTTTCAGCAACTGATCCTGCATCGCCATAGCACTATCTTCCATATGCTTGTTAGCGAAATCCATCAATTTTGCTTTGAAAGCTGCATTTTTAGGGTCTTCCAGAAGTTCCATGAATCGAGCTTCTCTTGCCACCTGCTTGTTGTACATATCAATTTGAGCACCCAAACCTTTCAATTCAGGCTCTGTATAAACTTTTCCGGTAACAATGAAAAACTGGGTAGAAGATGATTTCTTTTCAGGATTGTATTTATCAGGCTGACGTGCAGCGGCAAGAACACCTTTTTTAGCAAAAAGACCTGGTTTAATTTCAGCTGCAATCTTTGGTTCATCCTGCTCTTCCATCGGATTGCTGCCAGGCATTTCACCACCCTGAATCACAAAATCCTTTACAACACGGTGAAACAAAGCGCCATCATATCTTTTGGATTCCACCATTTTAATGAAGTTGTCGCGATGCAAAGGTGTTTCGTCGTATAATTTCACTTTGATAACTCCGTAAGGAGTATCTATTGAGTAAATATCACCATGGTTACCTAAGAAGGCAAACGAACCTATACCAAGCACTACAAAAAGGGCAATTCCAATAAAAAGCGATTTTTTCATATCAGGAGATTATTTATATATTTGTTTTTCGATCGAGGTTGACTATATTTAAGGGGCGAAGGTAATAAATATTCAATTATAATGATGATCCGAATCAGTAAGGTACTATCCATTTCCAGCTTTTTTATTGCTGCTGCAACCTTGTTCACTGCCTGTGTCGATGAAAAAACAGATTGTGAAGCCGAAATCATCTGCGTTGACCTTGCTACGGGTGCACCTATCCAAGGTGCTACCGTGAAAGTAACATTGCCTGCCTCTGCACCGGTTGATTCCAAAGGATTTTACTACTGTGGTGAAAGCGAAGCCACCCTTGAGCGTATTCTTACTACTGATGCTTCGGGAAGAGTAGAATTTTGCTTGAAATATCCGGGATCACCAACTATCATTGCTACTTCAGGATCTCTTAGCGCAACAACAGTAATTTCCGTTTCTGATCCTAAAACAACGGCCAGCGTTACTGTAAAACTGAAGTAATCAGACCAGGTCTCCGCTTTCTTTAAAATACTCCACTATTGCCGATTTCACCACTTTCAGCTGCTCACCGGGCTTAAGCGATGGTAACTTTTGTGTTTCCCTGTAATGCGGCCAGCCGTCCTCATCCACTCCCATATATTCATAATAATTGTACTGACTAAGTAATTTGCAGATGGCGATGTGGATGACCTCCACCTTCTGATCCTTGGTAAATTTCTTGTAGCCTTTGCCCAATTCCTGAACACCTATTAAAAAGAGAATTCCGCGTACATCTATGTCGGAGCCGAATTTTTCCTCCACCATTTTCTCCACCTTCACCCATTCCTCCTGTAATTTATCTATCATAATTTTTGTTGCTGACTTGTTTCTATTGGATAAAAATACAGATATTGGTACATTGATGAAAAGGTTTTGATAAACGCTTAAAACTCCTTTTGTCAATTTCTATCGGAACCCAATGAAAAAAGCATTAATACTCATAGTATTAATTTTTAGTCTCAACACACTGCCTGCAGCCACACATAAGCGCATGGAGATTGCTTTGTGTGTCGACTTAAGTGCCAGCACCAATGGTTTACTGGAAGCGCTGCGCACCAATATGTGGTACCTCATGTACTACCTTACCTCCTATCAACCACAGCCGGATGTGTATGTAGGGCTGGTACTTTACGGAAAACCAGGATACGGTAAGGAAAATGATTACATCAAAAAAGTATCCGATCTCAGCAAGAATATCAATTTTATACAGCAGGAACTTTATTCGACACTGGTGAGTGTAAACGCCAAGGAAAATTATCCGGAAAGAGCAGCACTCACCTGTTTAACAGAAATGAGCTGGAGCAAAGAACCCGATACCTACCGCACGGTGGTGATGATAGGCAATGGTCAGCTGGTGGATGGAGTCGCCATGTCGGAAGTAACAAAGATGTGCCAGAAAAAAGGATTTATCGTCAATACCATTTATTATCAGACCTACTACAACGAAAGGGAGGTAATACAATGGAAGGCCATGGCTAAAGCCTGTGGTGGAATCTCTACCATGATAGATCCATCGGTAGCCATGCCCTGGGAGAAAGACATTAAATCGTCGAACACCAGTTTCATTTCTGAAGTCAATGATAAATACAATTCCACCTTCATTCCTTATGGAGCGGAAGGCCATAAAAGATTTGCAAAGTATATGGGCATGGACGATTACGCGCGGGAAACAGGGCCTATATGCCTCGAATTCCGTTTGATGTATAAAATTTCGGAAAATTACCTCGGGGTCAACAAAGACTGGGATCTGGTGGATCTCAGCATTGTAACCGGAAAAATAGACACCACTACCATTGATAAAAAAACGCTTCCACTTGAATACCAGAACATGAGTTTTAAGGATATTCTGCGTTTCGTAAGCATCAAGAAAGAGGAGCGGCTTTACCTGCAGGAGATCACAAATATCGTTGCCCAGAGGAATAAAATCCTCACCAGGGAATACTACCAGGAATACAAACCTATCATCAAACGCTCCTTCTACATTGTACTGATGGAAATTTTCAACGCGCAAACCGACAATTTTCACGAAATATTGGATTAGTTTTGGGTCACCTTAACTAAACATTTTTTCATGGCACATCATTTTGATCTTGGCAAGCAGGGCGAACGCATTGCCTTGCAATACCTACTCAACAAAGGCTATATCATCCACAGTAAAAACTGGCGCTACGGGAAAATTGAAGTCGATCTTATTGCCGAAAAAGACGAACGGGTCGTTTTTATAGAAGTGAAAACGCGCAGCACAGATTATTTCGGGGAGCCCGAAGAAGCGGTGGATCAAAGCAAGGAGAGGCAACTCATTAACGGCGCACAGATTTATGCCGATAAGCACGAACTGGAAGAAGAAATCCGCTTTGATATTATTTCAGTGATTTTGAATCCGGAGGAAGTGCGCATCAATCATATTGAAGATGCGTTTACGGATCATTGGTAGTATGAACCATGGTTCAAGACATCAACTCCTCGATCTCCTCTGCTTCCACCGGAATAGTTTTCATTAAATCGACAGGACCTTTAGAAGACACCAGAATATCGTTTTCGAGTCGGATGCCAAGGCCTTCCTTTGGAATATAAATTCCCGGTTCGCAGGTGAAGATCATTCCTGCTTCAAATTTTTTACTGCGGTCGCCAAGGTCATGTACATCAAGGCCCATGAAATGGGAAATGCCATGCATGAAATATTTACGGAAAGCCGGATTTTGTGGATCCTGCTTGCGGATTTCAGCCATAGTGATGAGTCCGACTTCCACCAGTTCTCTCTCAATAATGGAGCGCACATCCTTATTATAATCCTGGAAGGAATTTCCCACCACAAGCAGCTTTGAAGAATCCTTCATGATCCTTAATACAGCATCATAAACCTGTCTCTGGCGCTTTGAAAACTTACCACTTACCGGAACAGTGCGTGTGAGATCGGAAGCGTAATTGGCGTATTCGGCTCCAAAATCCATGAGTATCAAATCGCCTTTTTTACAGAGCTGATTGTTGTTGACATAATGTAGCACGCAAGCATTTTTACCCGAAGCAACAATAGGGGAATAAGCATGGCCATTCGCACAATTGATAGTGAATTCATGAGATATTTCAGCTTCGATTTCATATTCCCAAACACCGGGCTTGATGAATCCCAAGGTACGGCGGAAAGCTTTTTCTGTTATCGCACACGCTTTCTTTATGAGATCTATTTCTGGTTTGCTTTTTATTTCGCGCAGCTCCACCATGATGGGTGCCGAGCGCTCAAAACGCTTGCCCTGAAATAACTTCTTGGCTTGCGGCGCCAAGCGCATATCGCGTGAAAGCACTTCGTTTTTTGCCCTGTCGTTTTCATTGCTGTTCAAATAAACGAAGGTGCATTCTTCGGCGAGCCATTTTAGTAAAGTCTCGTATTCTTTAGTCCAGTAAACCGTTTGAATTCCCGACACCATACGGGACTCTTCTTTCGTATACTTCTCCCCTTCCCACACCTTGGTATGTTCATCGGTTTCCCGGATAAAAAGCACTTCGCGGAATTTTGGATCGGGACTATCAGGAAACAGCATCAGTGTACTTTGTTCCTGATCGATGCCTGAGAGATAAAAGAAGTCGGAATTTTGCCGGAAAGGGAAACAACAATCACCATTGCGCGGCATTTCATCATTAGAATGGAAGATCGCAATCGCCTTTTGTTTCATTTGGGCAGTAAATCGCTTTCTGTTGCTGATAAAAAGTGCGGAATCAATAGGCTTGTATCGTTGGTTCATACTGTAATAGAATAAATCAAAATAATATTCTCTGTTGTAAATGTGGTCTTGAACGTATGTTTTCTTTTAAAGTTATCTTATATTAGCGGCCAGTAAAATCGGACTAAAAAATCTTCAAATGAGCAAATCAGATTTATTTACCTCGTCCTTAGCCAAAAAATACGTGATGGCTTTGACCGGGTTGTTCTTAATTTCCTTTTTGGTGGTGCACGCCACTATCAACGCACTGATCTTCGTAAACGACGGCGGTGAAACTTTTAACACAGCGGCCGACTTCATGGCGCACAATATCATTATCCGAATTATGGAAGTGGGATTGTTTTTCGGATTGGTGCTGCATATGGTACAATCCCTGATGCTTACTATTCAAAACAACAAGGCGCGTCCGGTAAAATATGCTGTTCCGCCATCTAATGCCAGCAGCAAATGGTATTCCCGCTCTATGGGAATTTTAGGTTCGTTGTTGCTGATCTTTCTCGTGGTGCACCTCGCTAATTTCTGGGTAGGTACTAAACAAGCTGTATTTGCAGGTGAGGAACACAACACGTTCAATGAAATGAAAAAGGTTTTTTCTGAAAGCTCAATGAAAGAAGTGTTCATCGTTATTTACATGATGGGTATCATTGCTCTTTCTTATCACCTGATGCACGGCTTCCAATCGGCTTTCCAGTCGCTCGGACTCAATCACAAAAAATACACTCCTGTTATTAAGGCTGTAGGAATGGGATTCTCAATCATCGTTCCCCTCCTTTTCGCGTTAATGCCTTTATCGATTTACCTCGGTATTATTCAATAGTTACGAACAACAGATATAAAATATATGTCAAAATTAGACTCTAAAATTCCGGCGGGAGACCTCGACAAAAAATGGGAGAAGTATAAATCTACCGTTCCTCTGGTTAACCCAGCCAACAAGCGAAGCCTGGAAATTGTAATTGTGGGTTCCGGACTCGCCGGAGCTTCTGCTGCCGCTTCTCTTGCTGAGATGGGCTACAAAGTAAAAGTATTCTGCTTTCAGGATTCTCCGCGTCGTGCGCACTCTATTGCTGCACAAGGAGGGATTAACGCCGCAAAAAATTACCAGAACGATGGTGACTCAGTTTACCGTTTGTTTTACGATACTATCAAAGGTGGTGACTACCGTGCCCGCGAAGCCAACGTTCACCGTTTGGCCGAAGTGAGTGGTAACATCATCGACCAGTGTGTGGCGCAAGGTGTGCCGCTGGCCCGCGAATATGGCGGAATGCTGAGCAACCGTTCTTTCGGTGGAACTCAGGTACAACGTACTTTTTACGCTGCCGGTCAAACCGGACAGCAATTGCTCCTCGGTGCTTACAGCGCTTTACAAAGACAAGTTGGTTTAGGTAATGTTACTTTGTATGCACGACATGAGATGCTGGAAGTGGTTACTATTGAAGGCAAAGCCCGTGGTATTATCGCCAGAAACCTCATCAACGGAAAACTTGAAAGACACTTTGGTCACGCGGTATTGCTTTGTACAGGTGGTTACGGTAACGTATTCTACCTTTCAACCAATGCAATGGGATCGAACGTTACTGCCGCATGGAAGGCGCACAAAAAAGGAGCTTTCTTCGGAAACCCTTGCTATACGCAAATTCACCCAACCTGTATTCCGGTTTCCGGAGATCACCAATCCAAACTGACTTTGATGAGTGAATCCCTCCGTAACGACGGAAGAATCTGGGTGCCTAAGAAAATGGAAGATGTACTGGCCATCCGCGAAGGAAGGAAAAAAGCCAGCGACATTGCTGAAGACGACAGAGATTACTACCTCGAAAGAAGATATCCTGCTTTCGGTAACCTTGTACCACGCGACGTTGCGTCACGTGCTGCCAAGGAAAGATGCGATGCCGGTTACGGTATCAATAAAACTGGTGAAGCGGTTTACCTCGACTTCGCTTCCAACATGAAATACAAGTATGGAAAACAGGTGGCTACCGTGAAAGGCATCACCAATCCAACTGAAGAACAACTCAAAGAATTCGGTAAAGAAGTGGTGAAAGAGAAATACGGAAACCTCTTCGACATGTACAAGCAAATTACCGGTGAAGATCCATATGAAATGCCGATGATGATTTACCCTGCGGTACACTACACCATGGGTGGTATCTGGGTAGATTACAATCTGATGACCACTGTTCCTGGATTGTATGCTTTGGGTGAGGCCAACTTCTCTGATCATGGTGCTAACCGCCTCGGTGCTTCTGCATTGATGCAAGGTTTGGCCGATGGTTATTTCGTAATTCCATACACTATTGGCGCTTACTTATCCAACGAAATCAGAACCAAAGCTATTCCTACTTCCCATGAAGCTTTTGAAGCTGCTGAGAAAGAAGTACAGGAAAGAATCGATAAATTCTTCTCTATCAAGGGAACAAAATCCGTTGATCACTTCCACAAACGTTTAGGAAAAATCATGTGGGACAAGTGCGGTATGGCACGTAACGAAGCTGGCTTGAAACAGGCCATCGACGAGATCCGCCAGCTGCAAAAAGATTTTTGGAATGATGTTCGTGTACCGGGAGAAGCCAATGAATTCAACCCTGAGCTGGAAAAAGCAGGTCGCGTTGCCGACTTCCTTGAACTGGGAGAATTAATGTGTATCGATGCATTGAACCGCGCTGAATCCTGCGGGGGCCATTTCCGCGAGGAATCACAGGAAACTGAAGGTGAACAGCAAGGTGAAGCCAAGCGTAACGACAAAGATTTCATGTACGTTGCTGCATGGGAATACAAAGGTCCGAACAACTACGAATTACACAAAGAAGAACTCAAGTACGAAGTGATCAAGATTTCACAACGTTCTTACAAATAAGAAGACTATGAGCGGAAACATGAACTTAACACTGAAAGTTTGGCGTCAGAAAAACGCCGACAGCAACGGCGAAATGGTAACCTATCCTGTGAGCGGAATTTCTCCGGATATGTCCTTCCTCGAAATGTTTGATGTATTGAACGAACAACTCATCAATGATGGGAAAGAACCTATTGCCTTCGATCACGACTGTCGCGAGGGGATTTGCGGAATGTGCTCTATGCACATCAACGGTCGCGCTCACGGTCCTAACAGCGGCGTAACCACCTGTCAGCTGCACATGCGCTCCTTCCAGGATGGCGACACCATCGTTGTAGAACCATGGAGAGCCGCTGCGTTCCCTGTAGTAAAAGACTTAGTAGTAGATCGTTCTTCTTTCGACAGAATCATTGCGAAAGGTGGATTTATCTCTGTAAATACAGGAAATGCACAGGATGCAAATAGCCTTCCTATTCCTAAGGTTGATGCTGACAAGGCTTTTGAAGCTGCAGCTTGTATCGGTTGCGGAGCTTGCGTGGCTACCTGCAAAAACGGATCAGCAATGCTCTTCGTTTCGGCTAAAGTTTCTCAGTTGGCACTCCTGCCACAAGGAAAAGCGGAAGCTAAAGAACGAGTGATCAGCATGGTGAACCAAATGGACGAAGAAGGCTTTGGAAGCTGTACCAACACAGGTGCCTGTGAAGTAGAATGTCCTAAAGGAATTTCTCTGGAAAACATTGCAAGATTGAACAGAGAATTTGCTGTGGCTTCGGCTATGGAAGAGAAATAAGAATACTAAAATTCAAATAAAAAAATCCCTGAAGTGATTCAGGGATTTTTTTTGTTCATGTATGATTGGTGCGCCCTGCATCACCCTTTTTTAAAAGTGATGACCCAGATTAAGGCAAGACAAGGATTTACTTACTTAGAGTCGTAATGCTTGCGGCTGTCAAATGGTTAAGAATACGCTTCATAAGAATGCAGGTCAAGCACACCACAGCCGCAAGTATTGCGACTCTACGATGGCTTCGCCCGCGTGGGCATTCATAATAAGAAAAGGGATTTGCTTACATCTGGGTCATCACCTTCGTTGAAGTGTGAGTGTGAGGGCATTGATGTGTTGGCAAGAGGGATTTATTACTTCAAACTCTCCTTCTCCAAATACACATTCTTGATCTCTTCAATCGCTTGTTTATATTCCTGGGAGCGCTCAAAACGTGCATCACCAGGATCCAATTCCAAAGCTTCGGCTTGTTCTCTGAGAGCCCGTACCTTAGCACGAAGGGCCTTATCCTTTTGTTCAAGTTGGTCAATTTTTTTCTTGCGCGCAATGTCTTCAGCGGAAGGCGCTGCCGGAGTCTCCTCTATCAAATCTGATTCAGCAATATCTTTCCTATCTCCATTGCTGCTATATCTTCTTTGTGAACGTATAGTAGTAAATCGCGCAGCAACCATCACTTCATGGGTCCCGAAGGTATACTTACTAATATTTGTAAGAGGCTGATCGTAAGAATAGCCAAACATCAGTTTATCATTTCTTGTTTTATATCCAAGCATAAAAGAAAAAGCATCCTGTGTACGGAAAGCTAAACCAGCCCATAGAAACTCCTGATAGATAACTTTTGCGCCAAAATCAATCTGGGGAATGGTAGGATAAGCCCATTTCAACAAAACAGAAGGCTCCACCTCAAAATCGTGTGAAACCTTAAAACGGTGTCCCGCATTGATGAAATAATGCGATGCCAGTCGGCTCAGCGATTGCGTGCTTGTGCTGAAAAATTGTATCCTGTTTTGAAGGAACTGCGGCACAGAGAGTCCGACATAAGATCTGTCAGTATACCAGTACGCGCCAAATCCGAAATCGGGAATCAGTACCGATTGCACACTATTGGTAAGGACAAAATCTCCTGCATCCTTCAATGTGATTTGTGTTCCATCAACTTTAAATTGCAAGAGTCCACCCGCCAATCCAAGCGATAACTTACTACTGCGATTCAATTTAAAATGATAGGCATAAGTAAAATACGCTCCGGTACGAGATGTGGGTCCGGTGTCATCCGAAAAAATGGCACCACCTAATCCAATATTCTTGGTAGCGTGTGGTCCCTGCACACTCAAAATATGCGTTCTTGGAGCATCCGTAATACCTGCCCATTGGTAGCGGTTATTGGTTGAGGCCACAAAGTAATCTTCTGTTCCGGCAACCGCTGGGTTAATGATGAAGCGGTTCATCATGTATTGCGAATACAAAGGAAGCTGCTGCGCTTTTGCTGTGAAGCAAAGCAACAAGGCCATCGCTGATATTTTAAGTATGCGCTTCATCATCTCATCAATGTTATCGGACCGGTGTATTTCTGCATTCCCGGACCGAGGTCAATTATGTAGTAATACGTTCCAACCGGTAAAGGGATATTGTTAAATAAGCCATCCCAGTTTTTGGTGTAGCCTACCGACTGGAATACCTGTTGGCCCCAGCGGTTGAAGATTTCTACTTTACACTGCGGGAACTGCTCAATTAAATCAATCACCCATGTGTCATTTTTTCCATCACCATTCGGTGTTATACCATCAGGGAAAACAATGCCCTTCGCCACTTTCAGATAGGCCGATGTGGAATCGGCACAACCATCAGCATTGGTTACGGTAAGGTGGTAAACCGTGCTCTTCAGCGGTGTAGCCGTTGGATTTTGCAATGTAGGGTCGTTCAAACTGATAGGTGGCAACCAGTCGTAAGTTCCGCCAATGCCGGCACCACTACCAAAAAGTGTTTGCGAGCTGCCTTCCAAAATAATATTGCTTGCCATACTGATCTCCGCTGTTGGCTTAGGATTGACCGTCACAACCACTGTATCCTTATCGGTACAGCCTGCGCTGCTTACTGTTAAATAATACTCAGTAGTCAATGATGGCATCGCCACGATAGAAGGCGTTGTAGCGCCTGTACTCCATGAATAATTCATTCCACCGCTACCATTAAGGTACACAGTATCCTGATTACAAATCGTGGTATCCGCACCTGCATTGGCATTGATGAAGGTCACGGCATTAACAACGGCTGTATCCTTCTTGATACAAAGGTTTTTATCTCTAATGGTGACGATGTACTGACCAGGATAAACATTCGCAAGATCCTCGATAGTAGAAGTAAAACTTCCCGGACCAGTCCATGAAACAGTGTAAGGCGATACCCCACCAGCCACTGTTTCATCGACAGTGCCCTCATTGGTATTGGTACACTGCGCCGGTGTAGTGGTGTTCATGGCAACTATAGCCGTAGGTTCAGTCAAATGAACATAAGCCGATTTCACGCAACCGTTGGCATCCGTGACATCCACTTTATGCTGACCTGCACAGAGACCAGTAGCTTTAGCCGTGGTTTGTCCCGCAGGATCGTTCCAGCTATAAGTATAATCAGGTGTTCCACCAATCCCCACAGCTGTAGCAGAACCGGTACAAGTAGCATTACACAAAATATTCACGCTGTCTGAAGCAATAGCCGGCTTCAGCAGCGGAGGGTCAACGAGCAACTGAGATTTAAACTGCATACAGCCACTAATCGATTGATCAACGGCGGTAACAGTGTAAGTACCAGGACATAAATCCTTAATTGTTTTCAGAGTTTTATTGGCAGGCGTAATGCCTGGTCCGATCCAGCTTACACTTGCCGAACCAACTCCACCAGTGGTCACTGCTTTAAGCTGCCCGTTGCAGTCGCCATTACACAAAATATTGGTTGTGGTAATATTCAAGCTGAACGCACTTGTAGTATTAATAGTCACTGGAGCAGTTGCAGTACAGCCCTTGGTATCGGTCACAGTAATATTATAGTTCCCTGCGCACAAACCCACTGCTTTATTACTTGTTTGTGCAGATGGATCATCCCACAGATAAGTATATCCGCCAGCATTGCCGCCAGTAACCGAAGAAGTGGCTGTTCCATCGCAAATACTTGAGCAAAGCAGATGCACGGTATCAGTAATCTGCACATCTAGTGGTAACGATGGTTCCGCAATAAGGACACCTAAAGTTTTAGTACAGTTATTGGCATCTTTTAAAGTTACCACATTATTACCGGCACACAAGGTATTTACACTTGCACCCGTTTGTCCACCCACCCAATTGTATGTCAAAGCGCCAACCCCACCCGATCCAAGCACTACTGCGGTGCCGTTACAATCGCCCTTACAGTTCACAGGTGTTTTTGACACGAGAGTCAAATCGAGAGCAGGTGGATCTGAAAAAGTCACCTGCGCAGTATCTTTACATCCATTGGCATCCGTGATCTGGGCGTGATAAGTCTGTGCGCATAAAGTAAGCGCTTTTGCAGTTGTTTGTGATCCGGGAGAATCGTACCACAAATAGCTAAACGGAGTTGTTCCTCCGGAAGCATCGGCAGTGGCTGTTCCATCGCAAACTCCGTTACATGTAATAACAGTGCTATCCAACAGGAAGGCCGACAATGCAGCAGGTTCAGTGATCACCTGGGTAGAATCATCCGCGCAGCCTTTGGAGTCGGTAACGGTTAATGTATATGTTCCAGGACATAAACCACTGATGTCTTTGGTAGTCGGACCAGAGTTCCACGAATAAGTATAGGGAGCCGTTCCCGCCACGCCTATCGATTGTATATCACCATCACAATTGCCGTTACAGTTCACATTCTTTGTAGAAACAATAAAGGCCGTGAGTGGCAATGGCTCAGTAACTGTATTTGAAGAAGTTCGGGTACATCCTACGGAGTCGGTAACAGTAACATTATAGTTTGCAGGACACAGACTGTCGATCATAGTAGTAGTGCTCGCCGCAGCATCATTCCACAGATAAGTGTAGGTTAATCCTGTTCCACCGCTGGCCAGCGCTGTTAATGTTCCATCGCAGAAACCTGTACAGGTTACGTTGGTCTTAGTAATAGCAATGCTGATTGCCGGCGGCTCGGTGATGGTGGTTGGCAAAATAAACTGGCAGCCTGCATTATCTGTTACAATCCCGGTGATTGGTCCGGCACAAAGTGAGTTAACAGTGGCACTGGTGCTGCCTGCTGGATCATTCCAGGAATAAGAATAAGGTGTTGCTCCTCCGCTGGCAGTAATGGTTACTTCCCCAATACAAACAGCATTACAAACTAGGTTTACCTGTGAAGTCAGGGAGGCGGTAAATCCTGATATATCAATAATGTGAACCAAAGAAGAACTTGTACAGCCATTGCCATCGGTAATTGTTGCAGTATAATTTCCGGCACAGAGGCCAATAGCAGTAGAATCAGTTTGGGCAGAAGGATCATTCCACAGGAAAGAATAAGGCAGCGTTCCACCGTTACCCCTTATATTGGCTGTTCCCACGCAATTACAGTTTACTGTGGACGAATCGGTGATGAAAGAAGTCAGCGGCAATGGCTCAGTGATAGTCACCGAATCTATATCGGTACAACCATTGGCATCAGTTACCGTTACTCGGTAAGTTCCAGGCACAAGTCCCGAAATAGTGGCTGTTGTACTCGCTCCGGCGTTATCCCACAGGTAAGAATAAGGCGCCGTTCCTCCCGAAACATTGGCATCGGCATTACCATCACCGGCACCATTACAAGTAACATTATTTTTGGTTGGATTAGCAGCAAGCACCGAAGGCTGACCAATAGATACACTTAGCACACCCGTACAACCCGAGCCATCTGTAATAGTATCCTGATACGGTATGCTAGCACAAACATTAAACAGAGAATCATTTACCGATCCGCCTGCATCCCACTTGTGGGTATAAGGCCCGCCACTTCCTCCATTTGGTACCACCGCAATAACACCATTACAATCACCAAAACACAATGGTTGTGTGATGGAAGCTGCTCCTCCTACCGACGGTGGAGAAGTGATGGTTACATTGATAAGGTAAACGCAATTGTTGGAGTCAGTTACTGTAACCACGTAGTTTCCAGCACAGAGACCTGTAGCAGTATCATTTGCCGTTGCAGCCAGGTCGTTCCACAAATAAGAATAAGGGGCATCTCCCAACGAAGCAGCCACCATTCCCGATCCATCACAGGTGGTGAAGCAGGTAGCAGGTATACTATCGATAACACTTCCCGTTAAGGTAGAAGTGTTGGAAATGCTCACAGGAATGCTATCCTTACAGCCATTGGCATCTGTTACCTTTGCCCTGTAATTTCCCGCGCAGAGATTTGTCGCCTGGATAGTGGTTTGAGCCGAAAGGTCATTCCACAAATAAGTATAAGGTGCCGTACCGCCTGTTGCAGTAACTGTTGCGTCACCATTACAGATACATACTGCATCGGTATGCGTTATCGATAAAGATATTCCGGTCGGACTAGTTATTGAGACATCGGAAGTATCGGCGCAACCCAGGCTATCTGTAACAACTACAGTATAAACACCCAGGGTCAGTCCGGTAATACTATCATTTGTACTTCCTGTATTCCAGGAGAAAGTAAACGGACCGGTGCCTCCTGATGGAATTGCATATGCAACTCCGTCAACAGTTCCCAAACAGGAAGTTGTTCCGCCAACAGCGTTGGTTTGCACCACCAGCGGATCGGTAAGTACTACCGAGTCGATAGCTACGCAACCATGGGCATCGGTAACTGTGTCGATATAAGTTCCCGGACCGAGGTTTACAAGGATGGCGGTAGTAGCACCGTTGCTCCATTTATGACTATAAGGCGCTGTACCTCCCGAAGGTGCTGCCAATGCTGTACCATCAGTATCCCCGTTGCAGGAAGGATTATTGCTTGTAGTAGCTAAGGTCAGTGGTAATGGAGTGATAATTTGCACACTTGTAGTATCCTTACAGCCACTCGCATCGGTCACAACAACGCTATGCGTTCCCGGACATAAAGCCGAAATAAAAGTAGTAGTTTGATTTGCATCGGTGTACCAATCGTAGGAATAAGGCGCTGTTCCATCAACACCGGCAACGGTAGCATCACCATCACAATCACCAATGCAGGAAACTCCGCTAGAGTCGGTAATTGTTGCTCTTACAGGTGTAGAGGATGTTTCTATCATTACTGTGGCTGTATCCCTGCAACCATCGCTATCGATAACGGTAACCTGGTTTGCTCCTACACAGAGTCCGGTAGCCAATACTGTGGATTGGTTTCCGGCGCTGATCCAATCGTAGGTGTATGGCGAGGTTCCACCTGATGCAGACGCCGTTGCTGTACCCGTACAGGCTGAAGCACAGGAAGTAGCCGTTGAATCTGTCACTGTGACCAAAACTGGCGTGTTGGAAATTCCTATCATTACACTTGCTGTATCCCTACAACCATCGCTATCGATAACGGTAACCTGGTTTGCTCCTACACAGAGTCCGGTAGCCAATACTGTGGATTGGTTTCCGGCACTGATCCAATCATAAGCGTATGGCGAGGTTCCACCTGACGCAGACGCCGTTGCGGTACCCGTACATACTGAAGCACAGGAAGTAGCCGTTGAATCTGTTACTGTGACCAAAACAGGTGTGTTGGAAACTCCTATCATTACACTTGCTGTATCTATACAGCCATTGTTATCAGTAACAGTAACCTGGTTGATTCCTGCGCACAAATTCGTAGCAGCGGCAGTTCCCTGATTTCCGGCCGTAATCCAGTCGTAAGTGTAAGGTAACGCACCACCAACAGCAGTAACCGTAGCAGTACCTGTACAAACCGACGCGCAGGCAGTTATAGTTGAATCCACCATACTGGCTACCACCACCACAGGAGCCGTAATAGTTAAATCCAGGGTATCCAGACAGCCGTTGGCGTCACTAATTTCCACTGAATGGTTGCCAGCACACATATTTATGGCAACGGTTGAATCCTGATTTCCTGAAGTATACCAATCGTAAGAATAAGGAGCTGTTCCTCCAGCCGGAGTAACAGTGGCATTTCCATCGCAAATCCCCACACAGGTTGGTGAAGTGGTTGAAGTAATGGAAGAAGTAAGTGCAGCTGGTTCAGTAATTGAAGCTGTTGCAGTATCTATACATCCGCGGGAGTCGGTCACCTCTACACTGTGTGTGCTTACACACAAACCGCTTATACTTATAGAAGTTTGTGCACCAGCATCATACCAGTTATAGGTGAAAGGAGCGGTACCTCCTGTTGTGGCGGAAGCCGACAATACCCCATCGCACAAGCCATTACAAGATATGTTGGTAGAATCGATTCCGGCGATCAATGGAGCGGGATTAATGATATTTACCGAGGAACTGTCGGCACAACCATTAGCATCAGTAGCAGAAACATTATATGTTCCTGCACATAGGGCATTCACAAAGGCAGTGGCAGGTGTTCCCGCCATATCGTACCATAAATAAGTATATGGTCCTGTACCACCACTACCTAATACAGTAGCGTCGCCATCACACAAGCCGGTGCAGGAAATATTGGTAGAATCGGTGATGGTAGCTACTACCGTTGTCTGCGAAATATTTACTCCTGCGGTATCAATACATCCGTTGGCATCCGTTACGGTAACAGTATGAAAACTGCTGCAGAGGTTGGTTGCTGTAACTGTCGCTTGGTTTCCGGCAGTAGTCCAGTCGTACGTGTAAGGTAAAGTGCCTCCAGTCGCCGTTACAGTAGCATCACCGTCACATCTCCCCACACAAGTGGCATCAGTACTTGCCGTGATATCAGCTACCACCACTGCAGGAGCAGTAATAGGAACATCAATGGTATCCACGCAACCAGCGGCATCGGTCACTTTCACATGATAAGTTCCAAAACAAAGTCCCACCTGGCTGGTAGTAGTTTGCCCACCAAGGTCATACCAAACATAATCATAGCCAGGTACACCTCCAGCGCCCGCAATTGTGGCCGTTCCATCACAAATACCATTACAGGTTACCTGAGTTGAAGCTGTTACAGATCCGCCAAGGGCAATCAAAGGTTCAATGATCGTTGCAGTTGCGGTGTCTTTACATCCTGATGCGTCAGTGACTTCAATATGATAGGTTCCGGCACATAAACCATTCACTGAAGTAGTGGTGGCACCTCCTGCGTCATACCAATTGTATGAATACGGTGGGACTCCACCCGAAGCAGTCACTGCAAGCTGTCCTGTACATTCGCCTTTGCAAAGCACGTTAGTCTGACTGGAGATGTTTGCCGCCACACTGGTAGGTGACTGAAGAACATAAGATGTAACACCAGTACACCCTAAAGTATCGGTAACAGTGACACTATAGGTTCCAATGCACAGGTTGGATATCACAGTAGTTGTAGCTCCTGCAGGATTGGTCCATAAGTAAGTATAGCCTGGTGTACCTCCACTTCCTGCAATAGTAAGGGATCCATCACAACTGCTGTTACATGCCAGCGGAATGCTATCGGTAAAATTCGCCGATACAGCTGTAGGCGCATTGACAGTTAGCGATACCGTATCGATACAGCCGTTACCATCGGTAATTTCCACGTGATAGGTACTGGTACAAAGATTAGAAGCAACAGTATCCGTTTCCAGTCCGGGAGTATCGTACCAATTGTAAGTATGAGGCAAAATGCCACCACTGGAGCGCACCGTAGCACCAGCGGTACAATCGGTGAAACAGATATTATCGGTTTGTGCAACAATATTGGCGAATAGCACCGTGGCAGGTTGGGTAATATAAACAGTGGCTGTATCTACGCAGCCGTTAGCATCGGTAACTTTAACATTGGAAGCACCGGCACAAATCCCTGTTCCCACATTTGTAGTTTGTCCAAAGAGGTTGTACCAGTTGTAAGTATAGGGAGCTGTTCCACCAGCAACTGTTACAGTAGCATCGCCATCACAAATGCCGCGGCACATCACATTAGTGGAATCCGTAATGGTTGCCACCAATGCTACCGGTTGGGTAACGCTGGTGGTAGCAGTATCCATACAGCCATTGTCATCAGTTACCTGAACGTGATAAGTTCCAGCGCAGAGATTGGAAACAGGTGATCCTGTAGGTGATCCACCGATATCATACCATACATAATCCAAAGTACCCGTTCCTCCCGAACCTGTATAAGATACCTGCCCGATACAAGCATTGGCACAAAGCAAATTTTGGAGGGTTGAAGCGGATAGCACTATAGCTGAAGGTTCGGTAATGATAAGAGTGGCAGTATCCATACAACCATTCGCATCGGTTACCCTCACGTGATAAGTTCCCGCAGGTACATTGGATAGCGTGGCACCGGCCGTCACAGAGGGCGAATCATACCAGAGATAGGAGTAACCTGGTGTTCCACCAGTAGCAGTGGCAGTGGCCGAACCTGTGGAACGACCGTTACAATCCACGTTGGTCTGACTCAATATTGAAGGAACCAGGTCGGTAGGTTCGGTAATGGTATCTGTAAAAGTAAGGGCACAACCGGCAGCGTCGGTAGCCGTAACGGTATAAATACCTGCGCAGAGATTATCCCCAATAGAGTCGGTTTGCGCCGCTGGATCATTCCATAAATAAGTATAAGGATAATATCCACCGGTAGCCTGCGACATCGTAATTTGTCCATCACAGCTCTGGTAACAAGTATTGTTTACAGCGGGATCAAATACAAGGGAGAAAGGGCCTGTAGGAGGACCTGTAATAGTTTGAAATTCCAGTCGCTGATGGCCGTCAGTATCCCTGATCCTTACACCATAAATTTGCGGACAAAGATTATAAATAGAATCAGAAGGCTCTCCCGAATATCCACCCACCTGCGCCGGAGTGTATGTGTATGTGAAAGGCGCTGAACCTCCGGTAATAGTAGCAACCTTAATCCATCCGTTACACCCGCAATCGGCGTCTTTATAGCTTAGAGTGAAATCGGTAATATTAGTCAGAACGCTATTGCCATTACTTTTTATTTTCTGGAGTACCTTGTTATCCGGCTCATAGCGACCTTCTATTCCTTGTTTAAAATCATTGTCATAGAAACTGCTTGTTGGTGAAGTTGGTGTGGCATAAAGGAAAAGCACTTTTCCGTCAAAATCGTTGGTGAGCTCCTTAGGGAATAAAACCGGACCGTAGAGTGTAATCTGCTGTCCCACACCTGCCAATCGCGGATGATTGGCAACTGTCAGCCAGTCCATCCCCGCAATGGCAATATCCTGATCAATAATTACTGTCTGACTGGAAGAAGAAAAAGAGTTTACATCAAAAATAGCCACATCATAAGCAGTTGGGAGCGAAGCCCCCCCAGGTCCGCCGGAGCTTTTCGACCAGTGTGCCGGATCGCCCCATTTACCGCCGTTACCCACCCAGTAACGAGCAGCATTCAAGCCCGAAAAGGACAACAATAAGGCAATAAAAAGTGCCGATATTTTGAAATTTTTTGTCAGCATTTTAAGTAACATCTCCTTTCCGGAGTAAATCGTTCTACGCGACCTTCCTTATTGGGTTTCTTTAATTTTTTGCTCAACGCCCGATAAACAGCGGTTTTCTCCTCTGAACCTGCTTCCTTTCACCCATCCACCGCAGTCTCTGCATATAAATGGATCACTTAATTTCTCTTCCGTTGCCTGATAATCGAAAGTAATTTCATCTCCTGGATAAATTTCCCTTAAGGCCAGAATCTTTTCTCCTTCCACTTTTGTGTTCGGGCGACAGGAATGATTGATGAATTTGACAGGGACAACGACATCTACATGCTTGCCGGGACCCACCTGGATAGAAGTACGCACAGGGTGACTGATCACCTCCCCCTTGATTTCCAGCAGCAGCTCCCCCGATTTATAAAGGCGCGAGCTGAAAAGTCCGAGCATGTTTCCTGACGGTTTCACTTCCATTTTCCACAAAAACAATAAATTAAACAGTCACTTGTTCAGGGAAAAATAAATTGTAATTAACAGCTGACGGTGAACATCTGCCTCAATCAGTAGGCTATTTTTATGGAAATATTGTGCGGTGCCAGCTCATTTCCGCCGAAAAAAGGATAGAGCATATAGCGGTCTTCTTCGGTACATGTTCTTTCCTCCTCATGAATCACGCCATCGACATTGAAAATGTACTTGTTTTTAGCAGCCGTAATGGAGCAGGGAATCTCTCTTCCTATCAGCACTGAGGTGAGATAAGTGATGGTTCGTTTGCTGTTGGCGTAGACGTAGGCAAACAACTGCAAACTATCGTTCAGCCAACGCCAGCCCACACGGGCACTATTGAAGTGGTTAGCCACCCCGCAATCGGTCATTCCGAATAGCTTATTCACATCGGTAACGTCTTTTGAACTTTCAATGGAATATACTGCCGATGAATCAAAAATCACTTTGAAACTTAGTGTGGAATCCTTTATTGCCTGAACGCCGCTGAACGATTCATGATGCCCTTTCTTGATGACGAATACCTGGTATCCATCCTCATTTCTGGTTGCCTTGTCGCAACCCGATAGCAACAACGCTATCAACAGCAAAATAACAATCACCTTCCTCATACAACTTCACTTTATTTGATATGGTTTATCGGGAAAAACCAGATAAAGTTTCGGAAAGAGAGGTATTTAATTTGTTAAATCACTGATTTACAACGATTTTTGTTAGCGCCAACACATTGGGAATCGACCAGTAATTGCTGTTATCGTCATTTTCGTTGAAATCAGTTTCATAACTTCCATATTTTTGAACAATGGTATCACCTGTATTGAGATAAAAGGATGCTTCCGGACCGCCTTCCAGGTACATCATTTTTTTGAGGTTGAGTGGCAGTTTCTTCAGCATATTGATGTAGTCATGCATGCGGTAAGGAGACCGGCAAAAAATGAAAAGCATATTGCCACTTTTATCTTCAGCGATGGTCACTACGCTCCACTTTTTTTCCTGGAGCTGCCAGGTATTTTTTCCATCGCAATCCATCATGCGTATGCCTTGCGAAAAACAATTGTATTTGTCTCTGAGCTTATTCCAATCCTGACAGGTAAGATCAATCAGCTGAATAGGCGCAACTGAAGAATCTTTAGCATTAAATGCTAATACCAGTTTGTAGGAAAGATTTAGCGATGGATTGTTGATATATGCGCCGTTTTTCATGTAGCCAGTCGACACATCGCAACTTCCTTCCAGCTTGAACATTCCGGCGTTGACACCTGCCAGCGCAGCATTTTGTTTGCACCAGTCATCAATATTTTTACCTTTTGATTTTTTCTCTGCAGCACACAGCAGGTTCAGTTTGAATTTTTTAGGATCAAAGCGCAATACATCAATTTTTGAATTGTTGTGGGAAGACTTGACAGGAGCATCAATCAGCAAGTATTCCAGACCGCTGTCTAATTTTTTCCAATCGGGACCGTTACTCACAGGAGCCATGCTGAGCAGGGAAAAGAGAATAAGTAAAACAGGGAAAACCCAGATTTTTCTATTCATATTTTTCTTGTTTAGTACTCCAACGGCACTTCTTTCGAATCCTTGATTTTTGAAAGGATAACCATAGAATGCATTTGTCCGATTTCCTCAATCTTGCTCAGTCGGTTAGAAATGAGCTGTTCGAAGGAAGGAATATCCTTCACCATGATTTTCACCAGATAATCGGCGTTACCTGTGATTTGGTAACACTCCATGATTTCGGGAATATCATTGATTTTGGATTTGAATCCGGCGATGGCGTTGTCAATCTGGCGTGTAAGGGAAATAGAAATAAAGGCCTGGATACCAAGGCCCAATTGCTGTTCATTCACCGAAGCATGATAGCTGTGGATGATGCCGGAGTTCTCTAATTTTTTCACTCTTTCCAAAGTCGGGGCCGGGGAAAGTCCTATATCCTGACTCAATTGCAGGTTAGTAATGCGGCCATCTCTTTGCAGAGCGCGCAAAATTTTCAGGTCGGTTTTGTCTAATTTCATGATATCCATAATTGGCCCTCCCTATAGTGTTGCTAACAAAAATAAAAGAATAGATGGATTTTACGCTTTCAAAACAAATAAATCGGATGCAATTTTATCAGCAATAAATTTTCCTTCTTCGGAGAGGGTATATTTTCCATCAGCTAAAAGAACTTTACCTGTATCCAGATATTGCTTGATTTCCGAGTGGAAAGTCTGCAGACACTGTTCATCAAAATTCAATAACTCCTTTTCCTCTATGCCCCAAATGGTGCGCAATCGTGTGAGTATATATTCATTATAAGCCGTAGCCACATCGATTTCTTCCTTCTCAGCGGGAACCAAATTACTTTCAATAGCATCCATGTAGCGCAGGTTATTGGCCACATTCCAGTACCTGTTCGCACCATCGTATGAGTGCGCCGAGGGTCCGATACCCAAATATTTTTTTCCTTTCCAATAGGAAGAATTGTGCTTCGATTCGTAATCAGGCAAAGAGAAATTAGAAATTTCATAATGACTGAAGCCCGCGTCTTTCAAACTCTTTTGCAAGATCTGAAAATGATGAGCGCTTTGTTCATCATTGATCTTTAATGCCTTTCCTGTAGCGATTTGACGACTCAGCGCAGTCCCTTCTTCCACTGTCATGGAATAACAGGAAATGTGTTGAACACCAAGCGCCAATGCCCTTTCAATATTGGCTTTCCATTTTTCTTCCGTCAGCGAAGGAAAACCATAAATCAAGTCGATACTGATATTTTCGATGCCATTATTCTTGGCAATGCCAACGCAATTGATTGCTTGTTCAGCATTGTGCGCCCTGTTCATGTATCGTAAATCTTCTTCAAAGAAAGATTGGATGCCTATGCTCAAACGATTGACGCCAGAGGCATGCAACGCTTTTATTTTTTCTTCATTTAAATCATCAGGATTGGCTTCCAGGGTAATTTCCTGTACTTGCGATAAATCGAAAATCGTGCGCAGCTTACTCATGATAGCATTCAGCTCCTCCCCGGAAAGCAGCGATGGTGTGCCTCCTCCGAAATAAACGGTATGAATGGCTTCCTTCAGAAAATTCTTTTGCAGCCGTATTTCACTGATCACAGCTTGCAGCAATCTCTCCCTGTATCCCTTGAAAGTAGTGGAAAAATGGAAGTCGCAGTAATGACAGCTTTGTTTACAGAAAGGAATATGAAGATAAATTCCGGCCATTTTATTTTTTCAAAACCACCCTGAAAGTACTGCCTTTGCCGGCTTCAGATTCCTTCACAAATATTTTTCCCTTGTGGTAATATTCAACAATGCGCTTGGCCAGCGACAAGCCTAAGCCCCAACCTCTTGTTTTGGTGGTGAAGCCCGGACGGAAAATACGCTTGAAATCTGAAGAGGGAATACCCTTTCCGCTATCTGTTAAATCAATAAAAACATACTTTCCCTTCTCGCTGATCAGCACTTTAATTTGGCCCTCTCCTTCCATTGCATCCACAGCATTCTTGAACAAATTTTCTATCACCCACTCAAACAAAGGCTGATTGAGCGGCACTTGCTGCTGATCGGCACAGTGTACTTCCAGCTCGAGTTCAACCTTTTTGGATACCCGCGATTTGAGATAATTCAGCGATTGCTCCACTACCTCCTTTATCGGCAAAGGCGTTAGCACCGGCTTAGCGCCAATCTTCGAAAAACGCTGGGTAACCGTCTCCAGTCGGTGAATATCCTTACCTATTTCAGCAGCAGTAGCATCATCCAATCCGGTAGATTTTAAATATTCCAGCCAGCCCATAAGCGATGAAAGCGGTGTTCCCAGCTGATGCGCGGTTTCCTTGGCCATGCCCACCCATACCTGATTTTGCTCAGCATTCCTGCTGGAAGAAAAAGCGAGATACGACACCAAAATAAAAATGGCAATAATGGTGAGCTGCGCATAGGGATAGTACTTCAACTGCGTGAGCAAAAGTGAATCCTTGTAATAAATGTAATTGAAATGATTATCGGTCAGCGGAATAACAATTGAATCGTGTTCAGCCTTCATCTCTTCCAGCTCTTCTTTCAGATAATCCTTACTTGTAGCAGCTTTCAAAGAATCTTCCAGATTTCGCCACGACACAATTTCACCGTCCTGATTGGTGAGAATAACAGGAACTGTAGTATTGCTTTGCACCACCGAATTGAAAAGGAAATTGATTTCACTCATCGTGGTTTCCATGCTGGTGAGGCGTTTCGTGCCTTCAGCCCAGAGCTTTACTTTTTTCTCTTCCTCCTTGGACAGCTTCTCCACCAAACCATTGGTATACCACAACGACAACAAGGCAATGCCCACCGCCACTGCCAGCAGCATGATTTTCCAAAGTTGTTTTCGGTAGTATATATTCATGAAAAAAATTAGTTATCCTCCCATTGTACATCAAAACGCGAATTGTCCTCCACTTGTTTTTTATCGTCTTTCTTTTCTATAGGTTTTTCTTCTTTCTTAACCCCGAACTCCTTCTTGAAAGCCTCTTTGAACTTTTCTTTTTCTTGTTCCATTTTCGATTTTGCTAGGTCTTTTTTCACTGCCTTATCGTAGCCAAACTCAGGATTTTCAGTAGTTCCCTTCATGTAAAAGGGAATGGTTTCACTGATGTCTTCCTCCTCCTCAATAAATTCATTGTCGCTTTTTTTCTTGCTCCTGTATGCCTTCATCAGCTCCGAACTCTTGATTTTAAAATGATAATCAATGGCCATATCAAAAGTATGCGTGCCCGAAATTTCAAGGTTGAGGGCCGACGATTTGATGATCATACTGGGAATCACGATCGTGCTCTTTTCTATCTTGATATCGTTTTCCAAAGTAGAGAAAGAAAGATTGCCCAGATTATTGAATTTCATTTTGTATTCCTTCGATAAAAACTCATCCAGCTCAATCATGGAAGGGAATTCAATTAATTTCCCATTTTCAATTTTGATGTGGGCGAGCGTGTACATTTTTGATAAATCTATGTCCAGCGTGGAATCGGATTCGGCCTTGAAATGAATGTCACTCGACAGTATTCCTTCCATATGTTTATCCATGATAAAATCCTGCGAGAAATTCTCAAACTGGTAAAAGAGCTTCTTAACGTTGATTTTCTCCAGCTTTCCGTTGCATTCAAAAACAATTTTGTTGGGTTGCTGAATCTCTACTGATCCGTAAATTTTCGCTTTCCCTTCGCTTGTTTTACAATTGAATTCATTCAGCACCAGAAGCTGATTCACTAGTGAAGCCGAGCCTTTCACGTCGGTAGCTTCAAACTTCCTGAAGATGATTTTACCAATGTCAAACTTCAGGTTCAGATCGGTGTTATCAGCAAAACTCAGCTTGTAATCATCATCGGTAGAAGATTCGCTTTCCGACAAAAATTCGTCCATGTTAAACAGGTTTGATTGCACGGAAGCCGTCATTTTGAAATCCGATTGCCCCAGCAGAAACAGGAAAACATCAGGCACTTTTCCCTGAATATTGAAATCGGTGGAATTGGCAAAACCCGCAATACTGTCCACCATGAAATCCCTGTTGTTAAAACTTATTTTTCCCCTGATGTCCTTGTATTGATTAGGATCGTCGAGCAGTTTAACGTTGACGTTGGAGAAAGTGATTTCACCATCCGACTTAAAAAGCTGCAGGTACTGTACATTTTTTTCAAGGAAGATATCTGCCAGTCGCCCCTGAAAACTAAAGGCCGTATGAGTCCTTCCGGTCATATCCTCCACCTTCGCGATTTTTATTTTCTTGTGCAAATCCTCCAGCAAAACATCGGCCTCGCCCTTGAGTCGGATGTGCGGATGCTTCAATTCCGACAATTCCAGCTCACCCTTGATATAGCTATCGCCAAACTTTATTAAATATTCCTTGATGTTGACAGAATGCGGATTGATCACACTTTCACCATCGAAGAAGTAATAGCCTTTCACCTGCAGATTATCCAGAGTAATATCATCTTCCGGCAGGCTGAATTGAAGATCTTTCGACACAAAATCAATTTTCACGTCCGGCGAACGCACCACATCACTTTTATTGCTGATGGTGATTTTAAGTGTGCTTTCACCAGCCGGTTTCAATGGAGCAATTTCTTTGAGATAGGCTTCGGGAAAGAGCGATGTAAGATCTTCAATATTCATCTCTCCCGATTCTGCAGTGATGTTGAAATAGAGGCCGTCTTTTTTATCGTGTATAGTTCCGCTGCTATTGATTACAATTTTTTCGCCTAGTTCAGCTTCCATTTCGCGAATCTTGAAAAGACCAGTGGTATAATCGAAATTACCCCCTCTCAGGTGATGAGCGATCTCAATGTCTTTTTCAAAAAGGAAATCGGGATTTTTTAATTTTTTCAGCATCAGGTCGCCTTCGGAAGCGAAGGCAATGTTAGTTTCATTGAACACAGGATAGAGATCGATTTTCTCCATCAGGAAGGAATAAATGCTTTCAGCATCTTCGTTGAAATAAGAGAAAAGAACATTGTCGAGATTCACCATCGTGAGGTTGATCTGCACATTGGATTCCTCCTCTTCCTCATCCTTTATTTCTTTCCATATGTAGTAGTTGGCGCGGTCGCCCTGTTCATAGCCGATGTTGATTTCACCATCCTGCACATCAATCGCATCAATCTCGAAATTGCTGGTGAACACCGAAAACATATCGAAAAGCAAATACAGCTTTTTTACCTTGAGTAGATTGGGCGCGTTTTTACGCAAGCCAGGGACGGTGATGTTATTAATTTCTACCGACGCGTTGGGAAATTTGGAAAAGAGGGAGAAATGAACATCGGATTCATCTACTTCAATATCACGGGAAAGATTTTTGCGCAGCTCTTTCATCACTGCCGCTTTCACCTCCTCCTGATACACTGTTCCAATCACTACTCCTGTAATAATGAAAAGCAGCACCAGACTTAAAATAACCAGTCCGATTATTTTAAATGTACGTTTCCATTTCGAGGGTTTTGTCTCAAGATTCATACTCTATGTTCCACTCTGATTTACCCAAGCATCTTCAATGAGCGTACTTCTGCTTCTGTAAGGAATCTCCATTTACCACGCGGCAGATCTTTTTTGGTCAGGCCCGCAAAATAAACCCTGTCGAGCTTCAACACATTGTAATTGAAGTGCTCAAAAATTCTTCTAACAATACGGTTACGGCCCGAATGTATTTCGATACCGAGTTCTTTTTTATTCTGTGCGCTGGCGTATTCCAGGGCATCAGGCTTGATGAAGCCATCTTCCAGAGTAATTCCTTCCTGAATGGCCTTGAAATGATCAACGTCTATGGAGCGATGAATTTCAACATGGTAGATTTTTTTCACGAGGTGCTTCGGATGCAGCAATTTTTGCGTGAGCTCGCCATCGTTGGTGAACAGCAGCACGCCAGTAGTCATCCTGTCGAGACGTCCCACCGGATACACGCGGTATTTACCAACGCCTTTCAGCAGCTCCATTACGGTTCGGCGATTTTGCGGATCATCAGAAGTGGTCACGAAATCCTTCGGTTTATTCAACAGTACATACACGTTTTTCTCTGGTTTCAGAGTTTCTTTGCCATACTGCACTTTGTCGGAGACGTGTACTTTAGTCCCCACTTCAGTTACAATTTTACCATTCACGGAAACCGCACCCACCTTGATCAATTCATCGGCTTCGCGGCGCGAGCAAACTCCCGCATTGGAAATGTATTTATTCAATCGGATAAAGCCATCGTCTTCCTTGAAAGTCTCCGGTTTCGATACCAGTTTCTTTTTAACTACCTTCTGAAAAGGCTTTTCGTACGTGGGCTTTTTACTATCTGATCGCTTTTCCCCTGAAGGTTTTCCCTTGCGTGAAAAACTAGCACTATCTCTTTTTTGAAAAGGCTTCTTGCCTTTGTTTCCTCCCTTTCCGGAAGATGGTCTTTCTGTGGCCATAAATTCAATTTGGAGTAAAAATACAATATTGTTGTGAGCTATTTCAATTGCTTCAACACATAGGCAAGGTAAGGATCATTCTGGAGCACAACCCTGTAGTAGGCATTGCTGTCCCAAATGCTTCGGGCAACGAGGCCTCTCACTTCTTTGAGGATATAATCGCGGGTGACCTGATTTAAAGGATTTTTAACCAATTTGGATTCCTCCAACTGTTGATTGATATACTGACTGATGTCGGCACTCAGCGCAGTGGACGACATGAATCTTTCCAGGGTGAGGGCCTTGAGTTCTTTTTTGTGGGCCAGGTAATAATGAATCGCTGTTTTGCGAATAAAATCTTCTTTGTACAACTCCACCATGTCTATGGATAAATTCAGCGAATCAGAGATCACCACATCAGGCAAAACTCCGCCACAAGCATAAACTTTGCGTTTGTTCTTGGTGTAGAAAACCTTAGTGGTATCCACTTTACTTTCATCAAAATTACTTTCGGCGTATTCATCGTAATCAAGCCCTTTGTATTCGCGCTGGATGCAGCGGCCCGAAGGCGTATAATAACGGGAAACCGTGAGGCGCATCTGACCGCCGTCCGATAAGCGAAAAACTTCCTGTACCAGTCCCTTCCCAAAGGTGCGCTTGCCCACCAATGTACCGCGGTCATTGTCCTGAATGGCCCCTGCAAAAATCTCGCTGGCCGATGCAGATTCGTTATTGATAAGTACAAAAACCTTTACCTCTTCAAAGCGCCCTTTTTCGGTGGCAAACATTTTATTTTCCTGGTGTTGCCTGTCATCTGTGTAAACAATCAGTTCCCTGTTTTTCAAAAATTCATCCGCCAGGTCAGTGCAGGTTTTGAGGTAACCACCGCCATTGTTTCGCAAATCAACAACTACATTTTTTACTTTCTTGTTGTTGTAGGGATAACTGTCGCGGAACTCCTGCATGGTGGTTTCACCAAAATCCGAAATCCGGAAATAGGCAGTTGATGAATCCAGCATGTAGGCCGCTTCCACAGTGTGGATAGGAATTTCGGCGCGGGTGATGGAAAAAGGCAACAACTTCGCTTCTCCCCTTCTCAACACAGAAACATTCACCACCGTCCCTCTTTTGCCACGCAGTTTCTTCATGATGTCTTCTGTAGAAATATGGATGCCTGCCACATTCTTTCCTTCAATTTGCACCATCTTGTCGCCTGGCTGCAAACCCACTTTTTCGGCGGGTCCGCCAGCAATAGGTTTTAGCACAACAATGGTATCTTTAAAAATGGTGAATTCCATTCCTATTCCTTCAAAACTGCCCTGTAAATTTTCATTCATTTTTTCCACCATGGAAGATGGAATATAGGCCGAATGCGGATCGAGCTGGCGCAACAAATCATTGATTCCCTTTTGTGCGATTTTAGTGACGTCAACAGAATCCACATAATTGCTCTTCACCAAATCCAGCATTTCTGCGAGATTGTAAATTTCATTGGCAAGGGAATCCGATTTCGACGAACGCAAAGAAGCAGGCGTGCCGGGAGAAAGACTTTGGCCCACATAAATGCCAATGATTAGTGTAAGCGCAAGGTAAATGGGGAAATAATATATTTTGGAAAATCTACTCATTATCCAGTTCAGGAAGGTGAGTGATTTGAATATCCGATTTAGAAAGGAAAGCAATGCCTTCGTCGTCTTTGTAGGCGTTCATGTATACCACTCTCTTTATTCCCGACTGCAATATCAATTTGCTGCAATCCTTGCAGGGAGAAAGGGTAATGTACAAAGTTGCGCCTTCACCGCTGTTGGTGGATTTAGCGAGTTTCAATATCGCGTTGGCTTCGGCGTGCAGCACGTACCAGTGCGTTTCGTTGTTGTCGTTCTCGCAAACATTATCAAAGCCAGAAGGTGTGCCGTTGTAACCATCGCTGATGATCATACCGTTTTTCACGATGATGGCACCCACTTTCTTTCGGGTGCAATGCGACAGTTTGGCCCATTCCAGAGCCATCTTTAGGTAAGCAATATCGTAACGGCGCTGTTTTGCCGGTTCGTCGTAGGTAAGGGAAGAATTCATGGGATAAAGATAGAAAAACAGAAAAGGCCGCCATAAAATATGACAGCCTTTTCGCTTTTTTCGCTTGCTCAGTTATTATTTCAAAGAAGGCAGCAACTCGTCGAGACCTTCCATAGCCATAGACAAACCTTCCTTGAAGCCCATCTGGATAGTGGCTTCCAGCTGCGCCAGATCACTGTAAGTCACTACGAATTCCACCAGGGTCAACTCACCTTTGCTGGTAAATTTTACTTCCCACTTAGATTGAGGCATATCTTTATTGACATTGCCCTGGGCGTCGGTGAAAGCATCAAAAACCGAAAATCCTTTTTGAATCTTGATATCACTGTATCTGGCTATCGCCCAGTGTTCTTCGCCGTTAGGACCTACCATGGCATACAACCAATTGCCTCCCTCACGGAAATCCTGCGATTTGGTACGCGACTTCCATGGTTTCGGTGCCCACCACTGATCCAGGATTTCACTTTTGGTATAAGCATCCCATACCAGCGGGAGCTCTGCAGCAAATTCTCTTTTTACAGTAATGGTTTTGTTTTCCTTATCGACAGAAAAATCAAAGAATAAATTCACGCTCATTTTTTATTGTTTTTCATGGTTAATAATACTTTGTCTAATTCATTGAAACGGCTCTCCCAGATCTGCTTAAACTGTTCCAGCCATTTATCAATTTCCTTCATTTTAGTCACGTTTACTTCATAGTAAATTTCCCTGCCCGATTGTTTTTGCTTTACCAGCTCGCATTCGGCAAGGAGCTGCAAATGCTTCGACACTGCCTGCCTGCTAGTATCAAACTGGGCCGCCAGGGCATTGGGTGTCATGGCTTGGGCAGCAATCAATAACAATATCGCGCGGCGGGTAGGATCGGCTATGGCCTGGAAAACATCTCTTCTCATAATTTAAGCAACTGATTGATTGCAAATATATATGCAATTATTTGGTTGCGCAAGTAATTAGAATAAAAAAAGGAATTATCCCTTGAAGGGAGCTTATTATTAACCCAATATTTTCACCACGGACACAGAGATTTTTCACAGAGCTAACAGAGATTTCTATAAGAGGTATGGCTCGCAGAGAGCTTAACGCTGGCGGAGTTCACAGAGGTTATACTCGAGTCTAGAGCTCTGTGAAAAATCCCTGTGTCTCCGTGGTGAAAAAATGAGAATGGGTTTAACTACTATATAAACCCCTCTTAAAGGGATTGCGTCAATTAATAATCTCTCCTTTGTTATTCGCCAGTTTTTCCCGCCACTTTTGGATGTCCTCAGGTGTTTGTCTCACCCACTCTGTTATTTCACCAACAATTTTCAGTGGCGCTTGCGAACGATAGGAACGCGTTGGATTACCGGGAAATTTTTTGTCGGTAACATTCGGGTCATTTTCAAAACTACCTGTTGGTTCAATAATATAAACACGTTCTCTTCCATCCCCTTTTGCCAATGCAGCAGCGAGTCCGGCTCCATTTTTCAAGGCAGTGAAATAATTGTGATTCATGATGAGTTCAGCTTGGTAATTAGACCTATTCCCCGCTGTAAGCAAGTCGCCGGGTTTCAAATCTGCCCTCGTTCCATGATAGAAAGGTCCCTTGTCAAAAAGAATATCCTTAAATGAAAGGCTCAATTCATAATTCTTCTTTGCATTGTCAGGGTCGTTTAAATCCTCATAGCATTTGGCAATGCTGAAATACAAAGATTGAAAAGCGCCCTTAACACTCTCATCATTCATTTTTAAAGCGCAGAGCAAAGCGTTTTCGAGCCATTTTAATTTATCAGGAATATTCTTTTGATGCCGGGCTACATAAAAAGCTGCGGTAAATTTTTCAAAGTCGTTAGTTGCATCGGTCCAGGCCTGAAGAAAAATTCTGCTTGCTTCTTCAGGTTGGTTTTTGTCTTCCATAGCCATGCCCTGGAGACAAAGTTTAACAACAGGATTATTGGGGCTGAATTCCATTCCGATCAGTTTTTAGTCTGCGCTTTAATTCCATATTGGATTGCTTCTTCAAGCATATCAACATTGATATTTTTAAGCGCTTTGAATTTAATACAATAGCCGCTCACACTCGCCTTGCCTATTTTTTTGCATAGGTGTCAGCTAAATAGGTCTTATCTTTTATCCCCATGATATATACTGATATCCCGGTTGTATTAGCGCTCAAGCCAATTTGATAAAACTCCCTGCTCGTTCCGTCAGCATATTTAATGCTTTGAGATCCATATCCAATATTTGGATTAGAAACCACTTTACCTTTCTCGTCCTTACCATCCAGGAACCACAATTTACAGGCCGGCATTAATTTCAGAATAAGATTGTTCAACGTTTGCATGTCGCTGCATTTCGGCTCAGGCTGACTGATAATGTACGCTTTGATCTGTTCTTGTATGTTCATACTATCATTGAAGATAGTGATATAAAAATAGACACCTGCCTGATAAAATTACATTTCCATATTGGATTAACAATCTAGCCACGAGGTATAGGACAAAAAAATAAAGAGCATGAATGCTCACGCCCTTTATTACACAATTAAATTATTCTTGCTATCACTTACTGGTTTTAAGCAGTTGATCGAGGTTGTACAGCCAGCGTGCCTTTTCCATATGCTCTTCCGATTTTAACATAAACATAACACCACAAAAATCGGGAACAAGAGCGATCAACAGCACCCATGGGTTTAGAATAGCAATTCCATAAAGAAGTCCTCCCACAGCTAGTAAGCCGAAAACCTGTCCGGTTACCCGCAATTGCTTATACTTCTTTACCTCAACAGATGCTTCTGCTGAAGAAGCAAGCTCCTTCAACAATCGAGAGCGAAACAATCCGATAGGAAATTTCTCTCCGCCTTTAATGTAATGCCTTCCTTTTAAATACAGGGTTTGTTCTTCATAATGCGCTTTCAGGGAATCGATAGAAGGAAAGTCCGACTGGGCGAAAGCTAAAGATGAAAGGAGAATGCAAAGCAATAATAAAGAAGTTTTCATAATACATATTTTTAGTTCGTGTTTAAAATACGCTATCTGAAAATGGAAATTGTGTAGGCGACAAAAAAAGGGAAAAACATCTATGGGTTTTGAGCAAAAGAAATGACGTGACTGCTTTCGCTCCCACGCTCAAAATTATGCAAGCCTTCCTCGCTGCAGCTTCGAGGGATCTTGGGCAATTATTAGACTTTAGTTTTTCTGATTGGCAAACATTTCTCCAAGGTAATTCAAAGTCATTGTAAATCCTTCTTTGAAACCCATTTCTATCATCTTTTGCATGCGTTCCAAGGAGTCATTTTTAATAGTGATAGTCACTTTTGTTGTTCCGTTTTGTTCACTGAAATTAAAATCCCAATCAGACCCTGGCAATGATGGGTTTTGATCTTTATCTGCAAAAGCACTGAAATATTTGAAATTGGTTTTCGGACTAATAGCAGTATAATCCTGGATCTGCCAGCCCACCTGCTGTCCATCAGCACTCACCATGGCATAAAATCGTCGTCCGCCCACTTCAAAATTCATGAATTCTGTTTTTGATGTGTAAGGTTTAGGTGCCCACCACTGATCTAAAATTTCGGGTTTGGTAAAGGCATCCCACACGAGCGAAAGCTCAGCATCAAATTCCTTGCTAACAAAAACCGTTTTTGTTGCCTTGTCAACCGTAAAATCAAATTGCAAATTTGTTTTCATTTCTTGTTTTTTTTCATTGTTAATAATACATCTTCCAGCTGGCTGAATTGGTTTTCCCACATCTTTCGGAATTGCTCGAGCCATTGATCGATATCTTTCATTTTAGTCGCGTTTACTTCGTAGTAAATTTCCCTGCCAGCTTGTTTTTGTTTTAGCAGTTCGCATTCGGTTAGCACTTGCAAATGCTTGGATACCGCTTGCCGACTGCTGTCGAAATGCGCAGCCAGGGCGTTAGGCGTCATTGCTTGTGCAGCGATTAATAATAATATAGCGCGGCGGGTAGGATCGGCTATGGCTTGGAAAACATCTCTTCTCATAATTTAAGCAACTGATTGGTTGCAAATATATGTGCAATTATTCGGTTGCGCAAATTTTTGTGAAAAATAATTTGTCTGAAATGCTGCTTTTAAGAATATGGCCACTGGATTAAATGACCCAAGTGAATTATTGGACTTTGGAGGATTTTCTTATTTAATTATTTTCTTTTCTTCCTTTATTATCTTGCCCGCAGCATTATAATATTTACAGAATGCAGCATAGGTTCCGTCTGTATTATCGGTGTACTCACATATTGTTTTGATATTGCCCTTTTCATCGTATGATTCATTGATGAAATAAGCATAATAAGGTATCATTTTATTGACGCTGTAAATTTCACTCGTTGGACGGAGTTGTTCTATCTCAATATACTTCTTGGATTTAGTAAAAAATGTTTTACTGCGAATATTCCCGGATAGATCATAGCTAATACTCCTTGCGCTATCACCATGCGCCCAGGAATTTGAGTTGAGTTGCCAGTTAATAAATTCTGCATAGGAAGTATCGGGAGCTACGTAGCACTTTTTGTGCGCGGTAATTTTTCCGTGATCAAGCCATTTTATATCGTATTGAGAATAATAATTATAATTATATGAACCATAATCTCCTACTCTCCGCTCTTTTCCAAATGTTTTTCCTTGTAAAATAGGCACTCCCATACTATCGTAAAAAGTATAGTCCACTTTAAATTCTCCTGATTTAAATCCGTTCTTTAAATAATATTCTAGTTGCGACGGATCTCTAAAATAATGATCAAAGAGATATAAGGCATCTGTATTCCCTCCCTTTAATGCAAACTCAGCTATTGTGCTTCTGTCAAGTCTGTAATGTGCTATTTTAACACTGTCGTAAGAGTAACTATTACCGTACCTGGTTAATTCTACTTGTGAAAGCGGATAGGAATAAATATATTGTTGACGATCAGGTAAAATTTTTACGAATATTGATATATGCACAGGCCATTCGGCATGACTGCGAATTTCTAAACTATCTGCATAACCGTATTTAAAATCATAATTCTCGTATGCATACAAAGACAGATACCTTCCAATTGGTGTCTTCAAAGGTCTTTTTCCTGTGTAAGAAAATTTAAGTTCCCCAACAGAGCCATGAGTTTCCTTTTCTCCATAAAAAAATTCAAGTTCATATGATTCGTCCGAAACATCAATTTTTTCATCCGGAAAAAAAGTGGAGTACATTGTTTTTTTACTATACACTAATTTGCCATTTTCAAAAGCAGACACCATAAGTGTATCGCCATTCATCAAAAATTTCCGCCAGGTTCCCACCTCCACACCATCTTTATAAAACCTTTCGCAATAAACATTTCCGTTGCGGTACCAGAAAGTCCATTTTCCATCAGGTAAAGATTTTTTGAATTTACCTTGCGCCAATAATTTCCCATTGGTGTAATAACTGCTGTAAAGGCCATTTTTTGGTACTTTCTTTTCATTTGGCGCTACTATAAATTCAATACTATCTGCCGATGAATTGTAATTACTTACATGTTTGCACATCCCCAAAGCGTATAAATTATAGGTCTCTGGATTTACCATGTGAGTTCCAATCGTTAGTGTTTTTGCCTTATGCATAAATGACAAAGGCAGATAAACGCCCCCTTCCCTGAAACAATGAATCTGAAAATATTTCAAATTATCCATCCTACCCATAAATTCCGGAACATTATCTAAATTCTCATATACCGGAAGATTTATTTCTTTCAGGTGCTTAAGATGGGAAACACTGTCTAGGTCATCATATAAAATTTGTGGAACATATACATATTGATTATCTCCTCCCCAATTAAGAAACCATAAGCGTTCAAGATTTTTCAATCGGGAATATAGCAGGTCGGGAACGTAGGTGTTTACTACTAACTCCCGAAGATCAGAATAGTTGATCTTTCTGAAATCCTGTCCATCCGTTGCATACAATCTGCGGACTTTCGGATCATCAGGAGTGAAAATGGTTTCTACTTTTGTTGAATCCGGAAAAATTGCATCTTCCCTGATATAAGGCGAACCATCCCGAATTAGAGTACGCGGAGTTTTGTAGACCATGGGACGCATTACTCCATCTACATCTTCCCACACCGTATCTATAGTTTCGCGACTATATATCTTAATCGGACAGGTATCGCCTCCACAATAGAGATAAAGAGGTTCATTCTTCAAATGACTAAACCACAAGCTGTCGCTTCTTTGTCCGCATAAAGAAAGCGCGACAAAGCTCAGTATGATTAACAATCGTAAATGCATTCCGCTGATCCAGTTTCCTTAAACTTACGAAAGCATCCTGAATTTTCAGAGAAAGAATTGAGAAAATATTTCAAAACGAAAAAGCCTGTGATCAATGATCACAGGCTTTTTGTTGTACCCAGGAAGGGAATCGAACCCCTACGCCTTTCGGCGCTAGATTTTGAGTCTAGTGCGTCTACCTATTCCGCCACCTGGGCATTTTTGAAATAGGGAGTGCAAATTTATTCAAAAATTCCTAGTTTCAAAATAATTTGCATATCTTTGGCCTCCTTTCTAAAAAAAAATGCTTTTTTATTGAGGATCACATTGTTAAGAAGAATGGCAAGAGATTTTAAAATATTTTCGGGAAGAAATACCATGGAACTCTCCAAAGAGATCGCCTCTAAAGTTGGCGTTCCTCTAGGGAATGTTGATTATTTTGAATTCAGCGACGGCGAGTTCCAAACCTCTTTCGACGAAAGTATTCGCGGTCAGGATGTATTTATTATCCAGTCTACCGTTCCTCCTACCGATAATTTATTTGAAGTATTACAAATGGTTGATGCTGCCAAAAGAGCATCAGCGCACGAAATAGTAGCGGTAATGCCTTATTTCGGCTACGCCCGCCAGGACAGAAAAGATAAACCAAGAGTTTCCATTACTTCTAAACTTGTTGCCAACCTGCTCACTGCAGCCGGTGTAACACGAGTAATGACAATGGATCTTCATGCTGATCAAATTCAGGGCTTCTTTGAAGTGCCGGTAGATCACCTTTACGGTTCATCTATATTTATGCCTTACCTGAAAACCCTCGACTTGAGTAACATGGTAATTGCTGCCCCTGATACAGGAGGTACCAAAAGAGCAAATGCCTATGCCAAACATCTCGATGTGGATCTGGCGATCTGTTACAAGCAAAGAGAAAAAGCCAACCAGGTGTCTTCTATGACAGTGATTGGTGACGTAAAAGGAAAAGATGTAGTATTGATCGACGACATGTGCGATACTGCAGGAACCCTTACCAAAGCTGCCGAAATGATGATGGAACATGGTGCAAAAAGTGTTCGCGCTTTGTGTACACACGCTGTTCTCTCTGGAAAAGCCTACGAAAGAATTGAAAACTCTGTATTGACTGAATTGGTGGTAACCAGCACTATCCCACTGAAAAAACAATGCAGCAAAATAAAAGTTTTATCGGTTGCCGACTTGTTCGCAAAAGTGATCAAGAGCGTGAACAACAACCAATCTATCAGTGCGAATTTTATTGTTTGATTTAAATTTAAGTGTCATGAAATCAGTAGAGATTCAAGGAACAAAAAGAACAACAGGAGAAACCAAAGCAACGATCAAGGCCGTGCGCAACTCGGGACTGGTTCCTTGCGTTCTTTACGGAGGCGGAGAGCCGGTGCATTTCACTACTCCCCTTACTTCATTCAAATTATTAATTTTTACTCCGGACTCATACTTGGTGAACCTGGACGTAGATGGTAAAAAATACCAGGCTGTGCTGCAAGATGCGCAGTTCCACGCTTTGACCGACGAAATGTTGCATGCTGATTTCATGCAGGTTTTCGAAGACAAACCAGTGGTTATCGAAGTACCTGTTAAAATCACAGGAACTTCTGTAGGTGTTCTCGCCGGTGGTAAACTGCAGGTGAAATTGAAAAAACTGAAAGTGAAAGCTTTGCCTAAAAACTTGCCTGATTTCGTAACCGTTGATATTTCTAATATCGGTATCGGACAATCAGTAAAAGTTGGTGCTTTGGCTACTGAAGGTTTTGAATTTGTTTCTTCTGCCAACTCGGTAGTAGTTACTGTTCGTGTAACAAGAGCAGCAGCAGCGGAAGCAGCTCCGGCAGCAGCAGCGGCAGCAAAGGCTCCGGCAGCTCCAGCTAAAAAATAGTTCTAACTCCTTAGTGAGTCTATGAAGTTCCTTATAGCGGGCCTCGGTAATATTGGTAATGAATACGACGAGACTCGACATAATATAGGATTTAAGATATTGGATGCCTTGGCTAAGGCATCCAATGTTTTTTTTAAGACCGAACGTTACGGTGAGCTTGCTACCGTAAAACACAAAGGTCGCACCTACATCCTTCTCAAACCCAACACTTACATGAATCTTAGCGGCAATGCTGTGCGCTACTGGATGCAAAAGGAAAATATACCTGCGGAAAGAACGCTGGTAATCGCTGATGATTTAGCACTTCCCTTCGGAAAACTCCGCATCCGCGCCAATGGCAGCGATGGCGGACACAACGGTTTCAAGAATATCAACGAAGTGTTGGGTAACAACAATTATCCCCGACTCCGCTTCGGCATCGCCGCCGAATTCAGTAAAGGCAAGCAGGTGGATTATGTCCTTGGAAAATGGAGCGATGAAGAAAATCAAAAACTCCCCGAAAGAGTGGAGATTGCTACCCAGGCCATACTGGCCTTTGGATTGGTAGAGTTAGGGAAAGTGATGAGTGAATTCAACGCGAAGTAGAATTTTTACATCATTATCCTTTCATATCCCATTGTAACCCTTCCCGTTATTCGAGTATACCTCCGCGAACAGGTCGCTAACTTCGTGCGGGGGCCAGCGCCGGAGGTGAGGCAAAAAGCACGGCCGTGGATTTGATATTAAGAGGAGAAGCGAAGCTTCGGTCTTCAGCGTTTTTGCCGAGGCGGGAAGAAGCATATTTTGGCTCTTGAATTTTTTTGGATACTTTTTTGTTTCAAGACAAAAAAGTATCGATTTGCTTCTTTTAAAAGAAGGAAAGCCTCTTTGCATTTTCTGCAACAGAAAAAATTAAGCCTTGCAAACATCAATTCCATAGCCCACCCTACCGGAAATAGCTTTGTCGAAAATTAAACCACATGAAGACTTTAAGCTATTCTAAAAAAACAAAAGAAGACTTAGTATTTCAACAAATCAAAAAAGAAGTGAACGAAGAGTTCCGCAAAAAGAATTACTCCAGCTACGCCCCCGCTTACGTATGGGCAAAAGGCGCCCTGTATTTCCTCCTTCTTTTTTCATCCTATTTCATTGTTCTGCAAAATTATTCCTTCCTCTTTACCAGCATTGCCTACCTCAGTATCGGCTTTTGTTTATTACTACTCTCCTTCAACTGGGCACACGACGCCTGCCACAAAAGTCTAAGCGAAAAACAATGGGTGAATAAACTGGTGTACAACAGCATTATCAATTTACAGGGCGCAAAGGCCAGTTTCTGGGAAATCCGCCACATGAAATCTCACCACCTTTTCCCTAACGTACCTGGCGCAGATGCCGATCTCGACAATAATACACTGCTGATGTATGCTCCCGGACAAGCTAAAACCGGAATCGTTAAATACCAGCATATTTATGCTCCCTTCCTTTATTTATTTTACACCTTGCACTGGCTCTTCGTGAAGGACGTGAAGTTCGCGCTGATGAAGCAACACGCCAACCTGGAAATGAAATTTGACATCAGGGGCTTTATCTCAATGCTTTTCATCAAGGTGGTTTATCTCTTCATGATGCTGGCACTGCCGATGTATCTGGCCGGACACAACTGGCATTATCCCCTGATTTCTTTTTTCATTATGCACCTGGTCATTTCCTTTTTCCTTGTTTTCACATTCGTTCTCACCCATTACTGCGAAGGCGTTCAACACCCTGAGATGAATGAAGTGGGCGAAATTGAAGGATCATGGAGCGAGCATCAGGTGGACGTGTCCATCGACTTCCACGCCGATAAAACATGGGCATACTGGGTATTTGGTGGTTTCAATGCCCATCAGGCCCATCATCTTTTCCCGGCCATTTCACACCACCATTACCAATGGATCACCAAAATTGTAAAACGCAACCTGCTGAAAAATCAAATGGAATATAAAGAGGTGACTTTCTTTGGCGGTATCGGCTCTCACCTTAGATATTTAAAACAAATCGCTAATTCTTAATCTCAGGAAAAATGAAAAAATTAAAATTTTCAAAAGACAAGGGTTCCGAATTTTACAAGGAGTTAAAAGAAAGAACCGACGAATATTTTAGCAAAAACAACATCGCGAAAACAGGAAATAATAAAATGCTTTTTAAGATTTTCCTCTATTTCGGATTGAATGTGGGTTTCTACCTGCTGATGATCAATAGTGAGAGTTTACTGGCCTTCTACAGCTTTTACCTCCTGATGGGTTCATCGGTTTTACTCACCGCATTTAATATTTCCCATGATGCTGCACACGGCGTGGCAGTGAAAAGCAAGTTCTGGAACAAAATACTGTTTCAGCTGAGTTTTAACCTGCAGGGAAACAATGCTTACGTATGGGGGAAAAATCACAATGAATCGCACCACTTGTACACCAATATTGAAGAAAGCGACATTGATGTGCTGAACAATCCTTTGTTCCGCATGACGGAGAACCAACCCATCAAATGGTTCCATCGCTATCAATATTTATATGCCATTGTTCTGTATCTTTTGTACTCCATCAACTGGTTTTTATTCAGGGATACCTTGCTGCTTTTCAACTTCTCGAGCAGAACCATTAAAATAAACATCCCTAAAAAAGAAGCCATAAAGCTGGTTTTCTTCAAACTGCTTTACCTTAATTTCATGATTGGGACCCCAATGCTGTTTCTCGATTTTTCATGGCAAATTATACTATTGGCCTTTATACTGAACCATTTTATGGTATCATTGATTTTCGTGGCTGTACTGGGTGTTTCGCATTTATCGGATTTTGTAGATCATCCTCTTCCCGACGGAGACGGAAACTTACCCATGAGCTGGCCGATGCTGCAAATGAAGACTTCAGTGGATTACAATGCCGACAGCCTTTTGTTCAACTGGACTCTCGGCGGATTCAACGCCCACGCCCTACACCATTTGCTGCCCAATGTTTGTCACGTGCACTACCTCGATTTGCTGCCTGTTTTCCGTGAACTCTGCGAAAAACATCAGATTACTTACATGGAAATGCCCTATGCGCAGTCGCTTGCTGCTCATTTCCGCTTCCTTAAAAAGATGGGAAGGGAAGAAAAAATGACCCTCGTTCCTTTTAAAGCTTAAAAACAAAAAAGCCTCTGTCGTGTGGCAGAGGCTTTTCTTTTTATTTGGAAGCAATTACGCTAAAACTCCAGCTTTCAGGATTCCTTTTTCAACCATGTATTCAGCAATCTGAACAGCGTTGGTTGCAGCACCTTTTCTCAGGTTATCGGCTACTACCCACAGGTTCATGGTTTTTGGCTGAGTCTCATCTCTGCGGACACGACCAACAAAAACCTCGTCACGCTCATGAGCGTCTTTCGGCATTGGATAATCGAATTTCGCATTGTCGTTTTTCACGATCACACCTTTGGTGTTTTTCAAAATCTCGACGGCCTCATCCAGGTCGAATTCTTTTTCAAACTCCACGTTCACGCTTTCGCTGTGCCCGCCCATTACCGGGATACGCACAGTGGTAGCAGTAACACGGATAGAATCGTCACCCATGATTTTCTTGGTTTCGTTCACCATTTTCATTTCTTCTTTGGTGTAGCCGTTGTCCAGGAAAACATCAATATGCGGCAAAACATTAAGGTCGATTCGGTGCGGATAAGCTTTCTCGCCTTCGATGCCCTGACGTTCGTTCATCAATTGAGTAACCGCTTTAACACCAGTACCAGTTACTGATTGGTAGGTAGAAACCACGATTCTCTTGATTTTGTATTTCTTGTGCAAATCGGCCAATGCCACCACCATCTGGATAGTAGAGCAGTTTGGATTAGCAATGATTTTTGTTGTTTCGTTCAATTCGTGCGCATTGATTTCAGGAACACACAATACTTTCGTAGGGTCCATTCTCCATGCAGAAGAGTTGTCGATTACAGTGATTCCGGCCGCAGCAAATTTTGGCGCATATTCAGTAGAAGTGCTTCCACCTGCAGAGAAAATAGCTACTTCAGGTTTCATAGCAATGGCAGTATCCATACCCACGATCTTGTATTTCTTGCCCTTGAAAGCTACTTCCTTACCTACGGATTTGGCACTTGCAACAGGGATAAACTCTGTTACCGGAAAATTGCGTTCTTCAAGAACTTTGATCATTTGGGAGCCAACTAAGCCAGTGGCTCCGACTACTGCTACTTTCATATTTATATTAGTTTTAAAATTGGACGACAAATTTACTACTTTTACTTTGATTCTGACAAGAATTTTAGCTCTTCCAAGGAGCTAACGCCAAACTAAACATATTTACAATGAAACACTTAACTGCATTTTTACTGCTGTGCAACTCATTTTGCATGGCCCAGATCAATGAAGATTTCTCTTCAAAATCACTTTCACAATGGAAAGGCGATACGGCTAAATTCACCGTCAATACTGCCGGACAATTACAATCCAACGCTTCAACTGCCGGAAGTTCATGGCTCTGCTTGCCCTTTGTTTTAGACGAAAAAACAGCCTGGAATTTCTGGCTCAACATGGCTTTTTCACCTTCGGGCACCAACAAATTAAAGGTGTATTTATATGCTGATCATGAGAAGATTGACAGCATCAGCAATGGATTCTATTGCATTGCGGGCGAAACCGGCACCACTGATTCCTATGATTTTTACCTGCAGCGCAAAGGCAAAAAAGACAGCTTGCTGATCTCGGGAACTAATGGCTGGGCCGGCACTTCCAACAACAAGGCTTCTGTAAAAATCACTCCCTGCAAGCAGCAATGGATTGTTTCGCTGGATCCAAGCGGAGACGAAAATTTCACCATCCTGGACACTCTTCCCCAGTATTTTTCAGGAAAGGGGTTCTACGGAATTTCCTGTAAATACAGTGCTTCCAACGCAAAGAAATTTTTCTTTGATGATATTTCAGTGGGCACTTACACACCCGATACTATTTTTGCCAAATATGGCGATGTATTGATTACAGAAATCATGGCCGATCCCGATCCTTCTATCGGTTTAGCGTATGAAGAATATATTGAGTTAGTCAATCATTCCGCTTCAGTGATCAACCTTAAAAACTGGACTTTGAGCGTCAATGAAGATACGATTACCTTTCCTAAAATCCTTCTGCAGCCTGGAGAATACTACGTTTTATCGCATCCTCCTTCTCTGCTGAATGAAGGCGCTCATATTGCATTGTACGCCAAAGAAACATTAATTCATTCCGTCGCTTATTCCAAAAAATGGTACGCCGATCCTTTCAAGGAAGAGGGCGGGTGGAGCCTGGAAATGAAGGATCTTTCAAAACCTTGCCTCGGTGAAGAAAACTGGACTGCTTCTCTTTCTCCGAAAGGCGGAACTCCGGGAAAAATAAATGCTTCCAGCCAATCTATCGGTGATGAAAAAAGTCCTGAAATAGACTATTTCTCCTGTTCGGGAAAAGAAATTTTGCTGCATTTTTCAGAACCGGTTTATTATACTTCTGTTGCTCTGGAAATGGTTATTGATTCTGTGTTTTACGAGAATTATCCTCAAGCCGAATTAAAAATTTCTTTGAAAGATTCTTTAGAAAAGAACACGATCTGTCAATTGCAAATTTCTTTTTCCGATTGCGCTGGCAATACTTTTTCCAATTCACCTTTCTTTTTCGCTTTGCCTGATTCTGCTGCACAAAACGACATCGTCATCAACGAAATTCTCTTCAACCCTTTTGGCGATGGCGCCGATTTTGTGGAGTTGTACAATCACTCAGACAAAGTGATTGATTTGTCTCAGCTGCGTTTTTCAAGTCGCGACGACAAAGGATTTTTATCTGCTGCCGAAATCATCAGCGGACACCCACTTTACCTCTTTCCCAATGAATACGCGGCTTTTACCACCGATAAATACAACGTTGCACAAAGCTATTCCCATCACAACGAAAAAAGGATTTTTGAACTTTCCGCCCTTCCTTCTTTCAACAACGACGCAGGAAATATCTGCCTGATATGGCCCAATGGCAGCATCATCGATGAATTTTCATACAGCGAAAAAATGCACGATGACCTGCTGGACGAAAGCGATGGCGTTTCTCTCGAACGCATCCATCCCAATCTTTCGCAATGGCATTCCGCTGCGCAGGATGCTGGCTGGGCAACGCCGGGAATGGTCAACTCGCAATATCTTGCAGTTAGTGCCGTCAACGAATTTCACCTTCATGAAAAAATCCTTACCCCTAATGAAGACGGCTTTAAAGATTTTGCCCTGATTTCCTATGCTCTTGGCCAACCCGGCTACAAAGGCACTTTACAGATTTACGATGCTTCAGGCCAACTCATAAAAACCTTAGCCGATAAATTTTCCCTCGGCACCCAGGGCGAATTCCAGTGGAATGGCAGCGATGAAAACGGAGTTTTGCTTCCTGCCGGGATCTACATCGCCTACGCCGAATACTTCAATGATGAACGTAAAGTGAAGCACTGGAAGGAAAGCATTGTATTGCAAAGATAATTTGGAACAGGTAATAATTTTATTACCTTTATGAAAAGCAGTGAACTCATAAGAATACTAAAAAAGAATGGTTGGTTTGTCGTGCGGCAAAGTGGAAGTCACATGATTATGCGGCACCCTGATAAAGCACAACAACTTACAGTTCCGAATCATGGCAGCCAGGAAGTAGGAACAGGGCTGGCCAACAAAATTTTAAAAGACGCAGGATTAAAATAAGCAGTATGGCAAAAATTGAAATGATAGTAGAGAGGACAAAAACAGGATATTCTGCCTATGCGAAAAAATATGCTGTTTATACTACCGGGAAATCTTTGGAAGCTTTGAAAAATAATATCATTGAAGCCCTAACCCTTCATCTCGAAGAAGAAGGAAAAACCATTACGGAAGAAGATATCAAAGTAACGCTTGATCTTCCCCAATTTTTTGAATTTTATAAAGTGATCAATGCAAAGGCCCTTAGCGAAAGAATAGGCATGAATCAAAGTCTGTTAGCGCAATATATTATCGGCCACAAAAAACCCTCTCCGGCTCAAACACAAAGAATCCTTCAGGGCGTTCAGAAAATCGGAAGAGAGCTAGCTGAAATAAGGTTTTTACTCTGATGACTTCTGTCCACTTTTTTTCCGATATTTGCGGCAAAGCATGAAATCCTCGTAGAGGATTCCATTCGACCTTAAAAAGAAAAACAGAACCGAATGAAACTTTGGGACAAAGGATTTAAAGTAGACAAAGCCATAGAGGCCTTCACTATCGGCAACGATAACGTGCTGGATCTTGAACTGGCTCCTTTTGATGTACTTGGCACCCTGGCCCACGTGACTATGCTCTGTGAAGTTGGTTTGCTGGAAAAAAAGGAATTGCCGGCGCTTAAAAAAGAACTCAAGAAGATATACCAAGCCGCACTCAAAGGCGATTTCAAGATTGAAGCCGGTGTGGAAGATGTGCATTCACAGGTGGAAATGCTTCTTACCAAAAGTGTTGGCGAAGCCGGGAAAAAAGTACATTCCGCACGTTCCCGCAACGATCAGGTTTTAGTGGATTTGAAGTTGTACGGTCGCGCCAAAACCATTGAAATCGCTGATCTGACCAAGAAATTATTCGACGCGTTGGTCGCTCAGAGCGACACTCATAAAAACGTTTTGTTGCCCGGCTATACGCATTTGCAGGTGGCCATGCCTTCTTCTTTCGGACTCTGGTTTGGTGCTTATGCCGAATCGTTAAGCGACGATATGGAAATGCTTGCCACGGCTTTCAAAATGACCAACCAGAATCCTCTGGGATCAGCCGCAGGCTATGGTTCTTCTTTTCCGATTGATCGTGAAATGACCACGGAATTATTAGGCTTTGAAGATTTACATTACAACGTAGTTTACGCACAAATGACCCGTGGCAAAACCGAAAAAACCGTTGCTGCTGCTATGGCTTCACTGGCAGGAACGTTGGGTAAATTCGCTGCCGACTGCTGTTTGTATATGAGTCAGAATTTCTCCTTCATTACTCTCCCGAAAGAATTCACCACCGGCTCCAGCATCATGCCGCACAAGAAAAATCCGGATGTATTTGAATTGATGCGCGGGAAATGCAATGCGATGCAGGCTGTGCAATCGGAGCTGACCTTAATGACGTCCAACCTCACTTCCGGCTATTTCCGCGATATGCAACTGCTCAAGGAAAAATACATTTACCTTTTCAAGGAAATGAAGGCCTGCCTGGAAATGGCACTGCTCATGGTGCCGAACATCGGCGTGAAAAAAGATATATTAAAAGACGACAAATACGTTTACCTCTTCAGCGTGGAAGAAGTGAACCGCCGCGCCCTGAAAGGAAAACCTTTCCGTGATGCTTACAAGGAAGTGGGCATTGAAATTGAAAAAGGAAAATTCAATCCGGTACGTACGGTAAAACATACGCATGAAGGAAGCATAGGCAACTTGTGCAACAAGGAAATCACAGAAAAAATGAAAAAAGCCTACGCCAAAATCAATTCAAAAGCAGTGGAAACTGCTATTCAAAAATTACTAAAAGCATAAGAAGTGAAGCATTTTTTCTCCATTGCTGATGTGGACAACCTTCCGGGAATCGTGAAGGAAGCCATCGACCTGAAAAAAAACATTTCTAATTTTTCTACTCTTGGTAAGGGAAAAACCATTGGTTTGATTTTCTTCAACTCGAGTCTGCGAACCCGCTTAAGCACACAAAAAGCCGCCATTAATTTTGGCATGAGTGTGATCAGCATGAACGTTGGTTCCGACGGGTGGAAGCTGGAAATGGAGGACGGTGCCATCATGAATGGCGATGCTGCTGAACACATTAAAGATGCTGCCCGCGTGATGGGTTCTTACTGTGATATTATCGCTGTGCGTTCCTTCGCGGGATTGAAAGACCGCCAAAAAGATTACTCAGAAGAAGTACTGAAAAGCTTCATGAAATATGCAGGGGTTCCTGTGATCAACCTGGAATCTTCCACTTTGCACCCGCTGCAATCTCTGGCCGATTTGATCACTATTGAGGAATACAAAAAAGTAAAACGACCAAAGGTAGTTTTAACCTGGGCGCCACATCCGAAATCCTTGCCACAAGCGGTTCCTAACAGTTTTGTGCAATGGATGAAAAATGCCGATGTAGACTTTGTGGTAACACACCCTGAAGGCTATGAACTTGCTCCGGAATTCATGGATGGTGTTACAGTGACCAACGATCAGAACAACGCTTTTAAAGACGCCGATTTCATTTATGCCAAAAACTGGTCTTCCTACGGAAGCTATGGGCAGATCTTAAGCACCGATCCTGCATGGACAGTTTCTGCCGAAAAAATGGCGCTCACCAATAATGCGAAATTTATGCACTGTTTGCCGGTACGTCGTAACGTAGTTGTTACAGATGAAGTGCTGGATGCGGATTACTCTATTATTATCCCGCAAGCAAAAAATCGTGTGGCTTCGGCTCAGGTGGTGTTGAAGCGTATTCTCGAAAATTTATGAGACGCGTAGGGCGATAGG
>JBJTOK010000003.1:0-42016 GCA_046074525.1 Flavobacteriales bacterium | reverse complement strand
TTAAATGGTTAAGAATGCACTTCAAACGAATGCTTATCAACCACACTACAGCCGCAAGCATTGCGGCTCTAAGTGCGCAAATCCTTGTATTGCCTTAAACTGGGGCATCACCCCTGGCAGGGGCTAGGGTGGGTTCACGTTTATGTATAATTCTAAATGATTTTTTTATCTTCTTCTGAAGTTCGGACGTTTTCCACCGCCACCACCTCCATGACCACTGTATTTCTTTCTTGATTTTGGATCCCATGCCGGTGCTTCTCCTAATTCTTCAGGAGGAGAGAGCTTAGGTAATTCATTCTCTATCAGTTTTTCAATACGGCTGAACTTGTACATATCGTCGGGGCAAACCAGCGTAATGGCTTTTCCTGTAGTGTTGGCGCGGGCTGTACGGCCGATACGGTGAACATAATCCTGGGCGTCATTCGGTACATCGTAATTGATCACAAGGTTGATGTCCTTGATATCGATACCTCTGCTCAATACATCGGTAGCTACGAGGATGCGTGTTTTTTTAGAGCGGAATTGCTGTAAAACTTCTTCTCTTTCCTTTTGTTCGAGGTCGGAAGAAATCCATTGTACATTGTGGTTTCTTCGCTTTAGTGAGTTAACGATGTCGAAAACCTTGCTCTTGGAAGAAGTGAAAACTATGATGCTTTCGTATTCATTTTTCCCGTCGATGAGGTAGTGCACCAATCGACTTTTTTGCGCATCATGTGCAAGGTAAATTTCCTGCACAACTCCTTCTGCAGGTTTGGAAATAGATAAGCTGATCTCTATCGGATTATTGAGAATCTTATTGGCAAAAGCCCTGATTTTAGGATGCATTGTAGCACTGAAAAACAGCGACTGTCTTTCTTTAGGCAGTTCACCGATAATGCGCAAGATGTCATTCACGAAGCCCATGTCGAGCATGCGATCCGCTTCATCCAATATCAAATGTTGAGTTTGCTTGAAGTTGACATAACCGAGGTTGATGTGTGCCAACAGCTTGCCTGGTGTGGCGACTACGAAGTCGATGCCTTCGCTCAGTGCCTTCTTCTGGTCGGCAAAACTGGATCCGTCGTCACCGCCGTAAATAGCAATAGAGCTGGCGCCTACGAAGTAAGCAAAGCCTTGTACTTGTTGTTCTATTTGGATGGCGAGCTCGCGTGTCGGACAAAGAACGAGGGTGTTGATGCCCTTCGATTTGTTTTTTGCAAGTTTATTTAAAACGGGCAGGATAAAAGCAGCCGTTTTTCCGGTTCCTGTTTGTGCACAGGCGATTAAATCTTTGCCGGCAATGATTTGCGGAATGGCTTGCTCCTGAATAGGGGAGGCATTTTCAAAGCCCATATAACTAAGGCCTTCCAGTAATTTTTCGTCTAAATTAAAATCTTCGAATCTCATGTATGTTTATTTTATTTCGAAGTTTAGCAGACAATCATTTTCAAGATAAGCTTCGAGTCGGTCGCCGATTTTCACTGCGCCAACGCCTTCGGGCGTTCCGGTGTAAATAAGGTCCCCTGATTTAAGGGTAATGTAACTTGATACTTCGGCAATAATAGCATTAATTTTAAATATCATGTCGCTGGTATTTCCTTTCTGCACGGTTTTTCCATTGATATTGAGATGGAAATTGATGTTGTTCATGTCGCGGGAACCAACAGGAACAAAGGTTCCAAGAGGTGCTGCATGATCGAAAGCCTTCGCTTTTTCCCAGGGCAAACCATTTTCTTTTAATTTCCATTGGAGGTCGCGGGCTGTAAAATCAATACCCAGTGTGATTTCGGAATAGTATTTATGTGCGAATTTCTCCTGGATGTTTTTTCCTACTTTATCAATCTTCACCACTACTTCTACTTCATGATGTATTTCCTTACTGAAATCGGGATGATAAAAAGGGTCGTTGTTTTTAAGTAAACTCGTGTCGGGTTTCATGAAGAAACATAGTTCTTCCGGCACTTTTCCATCAAATTCTTTAACGTGTTTCAGGTAGTTTTTTCCGATGCAGATAATTTTCATTGAGGCTATGAATTCAGTTTGTTCTGTAATAATTTCATTTTTATTTTTTCCAGCACTCTCTTGGTGTACAGCGGGAAATCGCCGTTCATCATCCATGCATAATAAGAAGGTTCTTTGGTGAGAACAAGTTCTACCGGAACGCCTTTGTGCTTGCCGAAGTTGAAGCATTCAACACCTTCTTCATTCCAAACAATTCGTCCTGCAAGATCAACATTTTTATCGCGTTTTGAGAAGACGTGTAAAGCCTTTACATCGTTGGTGATGGGCTTGTATAATTTTTTGTCCGGACCTTCAATTTCGTGGTTTTCGTAGCGCTCAAGCATGGCTTCCAGTATTTCAATAGTTGCTTCAGTATCGGCTTGCGAACTATGAGCGTTGTTAAGCTTCTTATTGCAGTAAAATTGATAGCCTGCTGAAAGTGTACGTTGCTCCATTTTATGAAAGATATTCTGGATATCAACAGTAACACGCTGTTCCAAATCGAAGTCGATGCCTGCTCTCAGGAATTCTTCTGCTAAAAGAGGAATATCAAACTTATCGGAATTGAAACCACCGAGATCACAGTTTCTGATGAATTCATCCATACTTTTTGCTACGGCCTTGAACAAAGGAGCATCTTTAACATCTTCATCGTAAATGCCATGTACGGCCGACGCCTGGGCAGGAATGGGAATACCTGGATTTATTCTTCTTGTTTTCACATCCCTGTCGCCACCTGGCAACAGTTTTATAATAGAAATTTCAACTATCCTGTCTTTGGAAATATCAGTACCAGTGGTTTCTAAATCGAAAAAGGCAAGGGGGCGGGTAAGGTTTAATTTCATGGGAATTTATTTTGGTGTTGCTGCCGGAGCGGGATTGTCGAGCTCACCTTTATGCAATACAACGTCCATTTGTTTTTCAGCTACAAAGTTAGATTTATCCAGTACAGTAATCTTTGTTTTTGATATTTTATATTTCTCGCTTTGCACTGTGAGTTCATAAGAACCGGGTTCAAGAATCATCACAAATCTTCCTGTTTTCAGGTTAGGCTGGTATTCGCCATAATCTATGTTCTTGTTGATTTCTTTAATAGTGATAATATTCCCTGTGACTGGATTAAGGCCTTCTTTCTTTGTTTTTAATCCCTCAATTACTGTGTTTAAGGAATCAGTAGCCGGTTGAGCCAATTTTCCGCTTTCAATTGCTTTTTTATGAACGAGAATAAGGGAATCGGCTTTCTTAAATTCTGTTTCGTATTTGCTGAAAGCCTTTAGGTTTACAGAAATCGTGGTGTAATCAGGATCAATGTTTTTAAAAGTGAGCTGATAGATGTCGGTATTGCCAAAACCTCCTGTTCGGTTGCGGGAGAGATAGGCATTTCTTCCTGATCTATTGAAGGAAATGCTGTAGTCGTTATCGGTAGTATTGATAGGATAGCCCATGTTGGTTGGTGTGTTCCAAGCATGTGCCTCCTTGGAGAAAACGGTTTTGAAGATATCAAATCCTCCCATATTGGTATGACCCGTGGAAGCGAAGTAAAGTATGTTTTGATCCACACCGAAATTAGGGAAATTCTCATCGTATTTTGTGTTGATTTTGCTGCCAAGGTTGATAGGTTGTCCCCAAGTACCGTTAGGCAGTTTTTGAGCCACATACAAATCATATCCGCCATAACCTCCCGGTCTATCGGAAGAAAAAATCAATATTTGTCCGTCGTTGGAAACAGCCCCGGCCAGCTGATTGCTTTTTGGCTCGTTGATGGGTGCCGGTGGAATCTCAGCTTTGTCAAAACCTCGGGCTTTCGGACCCTTATAACAAATCCTTATTTGCTGCATGCCAATTTCATCGGAAGTGGTAAAAACAATGTAGTTTCCTTCCGGGGACAAACTGGTGATTTCTTCAGGCAGAGCGGTATTGATGGTTGCGCCTATGCTTTTTGCCTTGCTCCATTTGTCATTACTCTTTAATTCAGTAATGAACACATCCGGCTCAAAGCCTTCGTAACTCACAACATTTCCTGTTGTTCCTTTTCTTCTCGAAGTATAAAGGATTTGAGATTCATCTGAGCTGATAAAAGGAGTGATTTCTGGATATTCGGTATTAATGTCTTTGCCCAGATTGGTGAAAGTAACGCTAATCGGAAATTTCATCATTTCCTTGGCTGTATTCACACATTCAATTCTTCTGTCGACTTCCTCAGTTTCTTTTAGCGCACCTTCTTTCTTGTAACGATTGTAAAACTCCAGAGCCTTGTCGAGTTGGTTAGTCATATGGTACGCTTCGCCAAGATCGAAGAGCACGCTAGGATTGTATTTTTCTTTTTTGAGGAGGAATTCGAGATGGGGAATGGCCTTTGTTTTATCGTCGTTCAGATTGAGATAGCATTCGGCCATGAGTTCATTTACTTTCTCGTCATCGGGTTTCTTTTTGTAAGCGAGCTTCAGCTCTTCCAGGGCGGGGGCATACATGAGGTAGCTGATGTATTGCTTTGCCAGTCCGACATCACCTGTAGGAGCGGGGAAGCCCATATCCTGCGAGTAGGAAGCGGTGCTATAAACGAAAAACAGGAGTAAGGGAATCAATCTTTTCATTCGTCGTGTCTGTTGTTTTTTCGAAGTCGTGTACTTTATAGAAAAGCGGGGTTTTCCACAGTTAAGATAGTAATCGCATATAATATGCCAAAGCGAAGCGGCAGATTTATTATCATAAATTTTAAACAGCATAAAAAAAGACCCCTTTCGAGGTCTTTTTTTTATTGATTCTGTTTTGGAATTTACTTAGTGCCTTTGGTTTTTCCCTTACCTTTTCCTTTTCCGGTAGGGGCGTTAGGGTCGATCTGTAATTCTTTAGGAACGTAGATGTCGTTTACGATATTAGGATTTCCTTCAGTAGAAATAATCTTCATCTCTGTTCTTCTGTTCAGCTTTCTTCCTTCAGGATTATCAGATCCGTCTTCGTTGGTGTTTTTCGCAATTGGTTTGGATTCACCGTAACCTTTGGCGCTCAGCTGGTTTTTGTTGATGCCTCTGTCAACAAGGAATTTTACAACTGCTTCAGATCTTTCCTGTGACAGTCTCTTGTTGTAGTCATCGTTACCCTTGGAGTCGGTATGCCCCTGAATTTCCACTTTCATAGAAGGATTGTTCACCAGAAGACGGAAGAGTTTGTCCAATTCTGTTTTCGATTGCGGAGTGATGGTTGCTTTATCGAAATCAAAGAAAATGTTGTTCAGGATGATGTTCTTCCCTGCCTCCAAAGTTTCCAGCTTGATCTCAGTCTGGATTTCTGAGAACTCAGCTCCTTTAGGAACGATGAGGTTTTCGGATTTAAAGAGGTAGCCTTCAGCTTCGTAAGTTACGTTGTAGTTTTTACCTGCAGGGAGTACGAAGAGGTATTTTCCTGTTTTGGAGTTTGGCTTGTAGATACCGATGATATCACCGGTTTCATTATCTGTGATTACAATCTGTGCATTTTCAGGAATTTTTCCATCAGCACCTTCGAGTCGGAAAATACCACTCATTACTGTTAAAGCTGTTTCTTCCTTTTTAGGCAGGGAGATCAGGTAGATGTCTTTTTCGCCGTATCCGTCTTCGCGGAAGGAAGTATAGTAAGATCGTTTTCCGTCGGCAGAAGTACCATAGAACACATCGTCATCGGTAGTGTTGATAGGGTAGCCAATGTTTTCAACATCGCTCCACACACCATTTTCATCCTGCATTGACTGGAAGATATCATAGCCTCCCATTGATCGGTGACCTTCAGAGCAGAAGAAAAGCGTTACACCATCAGGGTGCATAAACGGAGCCCTGTCGTTGTAAGGAGTATTGATTTTTCCACCAAGATTTTGAGGGAAGCTCCACTCGCCATTAGGTAATTTTTTTACCATGTAGATGTCGAAACCGCCGTAGCCGCCTTTTCTGTCGCTCACGAAATAAAGTGTGTTTCCATCGGCGCTGAAGCAGGCATCAGGTTCCTGGGCTTTAGTGTTGATAGGAAAAGGAAGCATTGCAGGTAGGCCCCACACTTCACCATCGAGTTTAGAGATATAAATATCCCCGTTACCATCAGGAGTTTTATCGGAGTAGAACAATACTTGCTGACCGTCAACGGAGAGACCTACAGTAGCTTCGTTGAATTCGCTATTGATGTTATCAATGTTTTTAGGAGTGCTCCATGAACCGTCGGCGTTTTTAGTCGACATGTAGATGTCTTCACGGTACATAGATCCTTCGTCCTTGTGCAGACCGCCTTTGCTGTCTTCTCTTCTGGATGTGAAAAGGAGTGTTTTTTCATCTACCGACATTACCGGAGCATAATCAGGAAAAGGACCATTGATGGTTTTGCTGATATTTCCTACGATAAGGTCAACCGGATTGGCAATAAGGATTTTTGCATAAACACACTGATCAATGAGTCGGTTGGACTCAACACTGTCGGCAGGAACATCATTTCTGTAAGATTCATACATGCTCACAGCCAGGTCGAACTGATAATTCTTCTGATAAGCAGTACCTAAAAGAAGGTAAGCTGTTGGCGGTGCATTTTTCTCCTTGATGGAAGTGGTGTTGTAATTCTTGCTGATTTTTTGAACGGCCTGCTCCAGGAAAGGAATTGCTTTTTCCTTTTCTCTAGCAGAGTGGAGGTAGCATTCACCGATTTTGTACTGGAGGTTTGCGTTCAGGGAGTCTTTTTTATACGCCTCAAGGTAGTGTGTCAAGGCAGTAGGATAATCCTCTCTGTCGAAAGCCTTGTCTCCTTCTTTAATAACAGCCTCATTTACCTGCGCGAATAACGATAAGCTTGGTAAAAGAAGCAATGCGAATAATACTCTCATAATCGTGTTTTTTTAGTTTCCTTATTAGGTCTATTCAATTATTATGCAAAAAAATCAATTTTCTTTAAAGCCCTTATGTTTAGTGATGAAAAAATATCACAGGTTGCTAATTTACCATATAACCCGGTTAATATCAAAGTTTTCTAAATAATCTCCAATTTTTCTCAAAAAACTTCCACCCAGCATTCCGTCAACCACGCGGTGGTCGTAGGAAAGCGAAAGGAACATCATGTGGCGTATGGCAATGCTGTCGCCCATTGGTGATTCAATCACTACCGGTTTCTTTTTAATGATGCCTGTAGACAAAATTGCGACCTGCGGCTGATTGATGATGGGGGTGCCCATTACGTTGCCGAAAGTGCCCACATTGGTAATGGTAAAGGTACCACCTTGTATTTCGTCGGGCTTGAGTTTGTTTTCACGGGCACGTTTACTCAGGTCGTTCACCTGTTCGGTGAGTCCGATGATATTCAGACGGTCGGCACTTTTAATCACCGGAACAATTAAATTACCTGTCGGCAACGCTGTGGCCATTCCGATGTTGATCGCCTTTTTCTTGATGATCCTGCTGCCGTCCACCTGGATGTTCACCATTGGGAAATCCTTAAGAGCCTTGGCAACAGCTTCAATAAATATAGGGGTGAAGGTGATTTTGAAGCCTTCACGTTTCTCGAATTCATTTTTCACTTTATCGCGCCAAAGCACCATGGCGGTAACGTCTACTTCCACGAAAGAAGTAACATGCGGAGCCACCTGCTTGCTTTTCACCATATGTTCGGCAATGAGCTTGCGCATGCGGTCCATTTCAATGATCTCGTCTTCACCCGAAGAAACCACTTTGTATGAAGAAGGTTCAGAAGTGTAGACTGGTTCAGGAGATTTTGCCGGAGGAATTGCCGGAGCTGATGGAGTTTTTCTTTTTTGAACGAAGTTCAGAATATCATCCTTGGTTACTCTTCCGTCTTTACCCGATCCGCTAACCCTGTCGAGTTCTTCCTTTGAAATTCCTTCTTTCTGTGCAATGCTTTTTACCAATGGGGAATAGAAGCGATCGCCTTTTGAGAAATGTATAGGCTCTGTGAATATTTCTGATTTGGCAGGGGCTGGAGCAGGAGTAGCAGTTTTTTTAACTTCGCTTTTTTGTGGTTCAGAATCCTGTTCTTCGCCGCCATCGCCTTCCACTTCAATGATGGCGAAGGCTTGTCCGACTTTCACTATTTCTCCTACTTTGAACAATTGCTTTTTGAGAATACCTTCATGGGTAGCGGGAATCTCGGAATCCACTTTATCCGTCGCGATTTCGGCTACCGCTTCATCGAGTTCAATGCGGTCACCTTCATTTTTGAGCCATGAGGTAAGTGTAGCTTCAGCTACGCTTTCACCCATCTTAGGAAGAATCAGTTTTATTTCACCCATTATTAAATGCTTCTGAGCGTTTCAAAAATAATAAATATATGCGGAAGAAAAAGCCTTTTTATTGAAGGCTTAGTGCAAAGGGAGGCGATCGAGTTTTTTCAAGCCTTTGATCACGATGTCCAAATCATTGAAGATATTATAATCCTTGGCGTACATCATGTTGAGTCTCTTGATGGTATCGGCGTTGGTAGGTTGTATTTTTAGGATGTCGGCCGGATTCAAAACGCCTGATTTAATAGTTGGAAGATCCTGATAAGTATTATTGATTTTACAATAACCCACCCATGAAATCCTGCCTTTTAGCACATTCAGTGCGTTTTTCAGCAGCCCGAAGGGTTTTTCAACGAGGAAGACCAGCACGGGGGAAATCAACAAAACAATAGAAGAGGTGATGATATCGAAAATTCTTTTGTTTTTTAGGTTAATCGACTTGCTGATAGAGTTAATATCGATAACGTAAAGTTCTCCCGGCGAATTCACCGAGCTGCTGCCAATGATGAACAAGCTTTCAGGTGGGGCGATCTTGAAATCAATTTTATCGGAAGAGGAAATGGTCATGTAGTCAATGATCTTTTGTGCCGAAATGTCCTTCGCGCAAAAAATGATTTCATCGATTTTATGTACTTCAATGATTTCCTTCAATTGCGGGAGATTACCGATGTAGTCTTCATCGGCCGACACATCTTCATCATTGGGAGAGACAATGCCTGTGTAAATAGGTTTTACATAGGAAAGATTCAATATTCTCGACACACGGCGGGCTTCTTCTTTATTTCCGGCGATGACAATGCGTTTTTTTCTCTGGAAGGAGATGTCAAAATTCTGGTACTGGATGAAGTGAATGATGAGTCGGTTGAGCAGCATTACCAGCAGCGTTACGGCAAAACCTGCGAAAATCATAATGCGTGAAAAGCGCAGGGATTCAGGCAACAAGCCGTAAATAATCATGATGGCCAGTGTCCCAAAGATGACGCCTTTGGTAAGGTTGGATAAGCGGGGTTGCTGCTGATAACCTTTACATAAATAGGTGGCAAGAATCCATATTGCTATGAAAGCTGGAATTTCCCAAATCATGAATTCCTGCGGGAAATAATCGCTTGCATGTTTTATCTCCGATTCGTAGTAATTGGTGACGCCGCACATGGCTGAATAAATGAGCGTAGCATCCAGCAGGGGCAGCCATATTTGTGTAACCAGTCTTCTGATCAGCGCGAAAGTCGCTCTTATATATATAGCGAGGTTGATGAGGAAGGAGAAGATGGAAGCATTTTTTTGTGAGAAGTGCTTTTTCGCAAAAATGATCATCGCGCGATAAAAAACAAAAACGTAGTTCACGCTGCTCTTCTTGGTGCTTTCTCCTTTATAGTGGATGATGCGTGTGCCGGCGAAATAATAATTTTTGTATCCTGCCTGAGTAATGCGGTAGGAGAGATCGATATCTTCTCCATACATAAAGAAGGTTTCATCGAGGGCACCTATTTTATCAATCACTGTTTTGCGGAGCAGCATGCAGGCTCCCGACAGGATTTCTATTTCGTGGTTTTTGTTTTTATCGAGAAAACCGAGATGGTATTTTCCAAAGATTCTTGATTTGGGGAAGAGACTCGCGAGTCCGAATATTTTGTAGAAAGCTACAGTCGGCGTAGGCAATCCTCTCTTGGATTCGGGAAGGAAACGTCCTTGTCCGTCCACCATGTTTACCCCTAGTCCACCTGCATCTGGATGTTCATCCATAAAGCGCACGATCTTCTCGAAAGTATCTTCTTCTACTACAGTGTCGGGATTGAGGAGGAGGATATAATCACCTTGTGATTGATTGATGGCCAGGTTATTTCCCTTGGAGAAACCAAGGTTGATTTTGCTTTCAACGAGTTTTACCCATGGGAACTTGTTTTTCACCATGGTCACCGATCCGTCTACCGAGTTATTGTCGACTACCCAAACTTCCCCTGTCGTCTTTTTCATTGCCTTCTCCACCGAATGAAGGCATTGCTCCAGGAAATGCTGAACATTATAATTTACTATAACTACAGATAGCTTCACAGTCGTTATTTGTTAGTAGCTCCACCTTTATAAGGAATCCTGTTGACTATGGACCGCCCTAAAGTTAATTCATCAGTATATTCAATTTCGTCACCAAATCCCATACCGCGGGCGATGGTTGAAATCTGCACCGGGTAACCACCCAGTTTCCGGTAAAGATAAAAATTAGTCGTATCTCCTTCCATCGTTGTGCTCAGCGCCAGAATAATTTCATCAATTTCCTGCGATTTAACGCGTTCTTCCAAACTCTCAATATTCAAATCGGAAGGGCCTACGCCGTCAATAGGCGAAATCACACCGCCTAAAACGTGGTAGAGGCCGTTATATTGCTGTGTGTTTTCAATAGCCAGTACATCACGCACATCCTGCACCACACACACAATGTTTTTCTTGCGGGAAGAATTGCTGCAGATATCACAAATGGCCTGATCGGATATGTTGTGGCATTGTTCGCAAAAGCGGATGTCAACTGCGAGTCTCTTCAAGTTATCAGCAAAGCGCATGATCTCGTCCGGCTCCATTTTAAGGAGATTAAGGGTGTAACGCAAAGCTGTTTTCCTGCCAACACCTGGCAGACTGTTAAAACTTTCGATGGCCCTGAACAATACCTTTGAAGGGAAATTGAATTCCATGTTGACGAAATTAAGGTATTATTTTTGATGAAAACAGTTCTGTTTATAACTCAGATGGAGAACTTGCGTAAGACGAAGCGTATGAAAAAAATATCTGTACTTATTCTTTTTATAGCGGTGGCGCACAGTGTTTTTTCCCAAAAATGGGAAATCCCGATGTCTACTTCTTTTGATATGCACAATGGTTATTGCTTTGAGTATTCTTATGAATATAAACAGTCGAAATGGGTAGCCTATAAATTAGTAGGCGCCACTGCCCTTGAGAAAACCCTTCCTGAAGTACAATATTTCAACGATCCTAAACTGCCGGCCGGCGCACTAAATAATGAGGATTTTTATCAAAGGGTATTTTCACCCGGACATTTAAAACCATCCGGCGATTCGCGTGCTACGGTGAGTGAGATGCATGATGCTTATTATTTTGCGAATATTTGTCCTATGCAGCCTACCTTTGATCAGGAAACCTGGCGTATCCTGGAAGACATGGTAAGAGGCTGGTCGCTGATTTTTGATACAATATATGTTGCGAGCGGTCCGGCTTTCAAGGCGAAACCCGATAAAAAAAGATTAGATACTATTGGTGTACACAAAATTCCCGTTCCTGACTATTTCTACAAGGTTCTGCTGGTGCACAATGGCATTGATATGCAAATGATAGGTTTTGTTTTGCCAAATATTGACGTGCGTTATGATTATATGAAAAAACCGGTGTCGGTGGATTCAGTGGAAAAACTTACGGGTATCGATTTCTTTTATCAGTTGCCTGATTATCTTGAGCAGAATCTGGAACAACAGGTGAATCCCTCTTTTTGGTTGGGAGGCTCTAACTCTTATTATATAAAGGATCAGATGCGGCGTAAGGAAATTCAGTGCATTGGTTCAACAGTAATGGATAAGCGTTGTCTCTCGATGACCAAATGCATTAATGGTTGCTGTGCTGTGCATGGTTGCGAAGGCGAGAAATAATTCTTCGCGCTCCGCTATGTTTAGCGAAGCGTAACTTGGCAGAATCTTTTCTTGAAGCTTTCATCTTCTTTTCACTCTAATCATCATTATCCCAAACGTCAATGCGAAATTTTTTGTGCTCAAAAAATGAAGCAATCCCTTCTTTTTTTAACTTCACTCCATGATGCGGAACTACCTTTTTATTTTATCCTTGGCCATATTGTTTGCCTGTTCGGATTCCGCTGAAAAGAATTCTTATTTTAGCTCACAAAACCAAAATCAAATGTCACAAGAAGTCAGAAAACTTGAACCTACCATCCTCTGGAATAATTTCGAAGATTTAAACGCCGTGCCCCGTCCTTCCAAAAGAGAAGAGCGTGTACGCGCTTTCCTCAAAGAATTTGCTGCAAAACATAAGATAGAATGCATTGAAGATTCTATTGGTAACATCATCCTGAAAAAGCCGGCTACGAAGGGTATGGAAAACAGGAAGACGGCAATTTTGCAGGCCCATATGGATATGGTGCACCAGAAAAACCGTGATGTGGAATTTGATTTCGATAAACAAGGCATTAAAAGTCGCATCGACAGCGGTTGGGTAAAGGCTACTGGAACTACGCTGGGGGCCGATAATGGTATTGGTTTGGTTGCGATTTTGTCGGTAATGCAAAGTGATAATATAGCACACGGACCGCTGGAAGCTTTAATCACAGTAGATGAAGAGTCGGGAATGACGGGCGCTTTCAACCTTAAGCCAGGTTTACTAAAGGGAAGTATACTGATGAATCTCGATTCGGAAGAAGATAATGAATTGTGTGTGGGGTGTGCCGGAGGAATTGAAGTGAATGTTTCGCGAAAATACAAGGAAGAACAAGTGCCACAGGGAAGTGTTGCTTTTCTCATCGCTGTAAAAGGCTTGAAAGGCGGGCATTCCGGAGTGGATATTCACTTGGGACGTGGTAATGCCAATAAAATAATGAACCGTTTGTTGTTTGATGCCAGCGAAAAATTTGGTCTGCGCATCGCGACAATAGAAGGAGGAAGTTTGCGCAATGCTATTCCGCGTGAATCTTTTGTAAAGGCGGTACTTCCTGCAAAAAATGAAAAGGCTTTTAAAGAATATCTTCTTGATTTTGAAAAGCAGATTGCTGCTGAATTCAGAATGGAGGATAAGCTGGATATCAGCGCTGAAGCTGCGGACCTGCCTTCTTCAGTGATGGATGTGCAAGCTCAAAAAGATTTGATTTCTGCCATTTATGCTTGTCCGAACAACGTTTTAGCAATGAGTCTGGATATTCCCGGATTGGTGGAAACATCTAATAACCTCGCTAAAATCAATGTGGCTAAAGGAGATATCTCCGTTCAATGTCTGGCCCGAAGCAACGGCGAAGCAGGAAAGAATGAACTGGCGAGAAGCATACAATCCACTTTTGAACTGATGATGGGTGCAGAAGTAAAATTCCAGGGATCTTATCCTGGCTGGAAACCCGATATGAGTTCGGCCATTCTTCAGGTAGCTAAAAACAATTACAGGCAACTCTTCAAGGAAGAACCTAAAATCATGGCGATCCACGCCGGTTTGGAGTGTGGTATCATTGGTAAGGTTTATCCGGGGCTGGATATGATTTCTTTCGGACCAACCATCAAGTATCCGCACTCACCGGATGAAAAAGTGGATATTGCTTCGGTGCAGAAATTCTGGGCCTTCTTACAGGAGATGCTGAAGAACGTGCCTGTTCAATAAATGGAGGTAAAACTCATTCATTCCAAGGTTTTAAAAGAAGTGCCTTCCGGTTCGGGAGTGGAGCACAATGATGGTGTGCTCTTTATTTGCGGCGATGATGCTCCGTATTTGTTCAAAACGAATTTGAACGGAGAGATTCTTCAAAAAATAAAAATCTGGGATTGGCAGGAGGAGGGAAGGATTCCGAAGTTGTTGAAACCCGATTTCGAGGCGATGGCCCACATTAATGATGAAGTATTTCTTTTCGGCTCAGGATCATTGAATCCCAGGAATGTGCTGGTGAAAGTGAATTCGGAAAATGGATCGGTTGAAAAATACGATCTTGGTAAACTATACGAAAATCTGCGCTATGAAGCGGGATTGAAAATGGATGATTTCAATATTGAAGCGGCCGCTGTTTATAAGGACAAATTACTCTTGTTGAACCGCGGTGATAATAGCATACTTTCACTTTCATTAAGTGATTTTTTCTTGTCCATTGAAACGGGTAAAGAGCTAACGGAAGTAGAGATCCACAAATTTCACCTTCCGCTTGTTGAAGGCTATGTTGCCGGATTTTCAGGTGCTTCGGTGTATAGAGATAAGCTCGTTTTTTCTGCTTCGGTGGAAAAAACCACCGACTGGATAAACGACGGTGAAATATTAGGTAGTTTTATCGGATTGATCGATCTTTGCAATTATGAGCTTTCAGCTTGTGTGCTGGTACAAAACATTCTCGCGAAGATTGAAGGCTTATGTATAATAAAGGAAAGCGGACAAGTTTTGGAACTAGCGGCTGTAGCCGATAATGATGATGGGATGTCGACGCTTATTAAACTTGAACTTAAATTTTAAATATAAAACCATGATTGCAGAAATTCACACCGAAAAAGGATTAATGAAAGTAAGATTCTACGAGCAGGATGCTCCAAATACCGTTGCCAACTTTGTGAAATTATCGAAAAGCGGATTTTATGATGGTGTTACTTTTCACCGCGTTATTCCTGATTTCGTGATTCAGGGTGGTTGTCCGAATGGCACTGGTGCAGGCGGACCGGGATATGCTATTAAGTGCGAGCTTACTGGTGGTAACCAGTTCCACGACAGAGGTGTTTTATCGATGGCGCATGCAGGAAGAAATACTGGCGGTTCACAGTTTTTCATTTGCCATAGCAGAAGAAATACAGCGCATCTCGACAGAAACCATACTTGCTTTGGTAAAGTGTATGAAGGTGTTGATGTTATCGATCAGATTGAACAAGGTGATGTGATTGAGAAAATCGTGATTGTTGAAGAGTAGAGATAATCAAGTTGAAACAAAAAATCCCGGACTTTCCGGGATTTTTTGTTTTAAGCGACTTCAACCGCCCTCAAAATCCTTTTACACGCCTCTTCAATCTCAGCAGCGCTAATCGTCAATGGCGGAGCAATACGCATTGAGTTATCATTAAACAGGAACCAATCAACAAACACACCATATTCCAGGCATTTATAATTGATGGCGAAGTTAACGACCTTAGATTCAAATTCTACAGCAAGGAATAGGCCTTTCCCACGAATGGACTTTATTTTTGGGTGCACCAAAAGTTTTCTAAATAAAGCTTCCTTGGCGGAAATGTCTTCCAGTAATCGTTCTTCTTCAATGGTTTCTATACAAGCCAGACTGGCTGCGCAGGATACAGGGTGTCCGCCAAAAGTGGTAATGTGTCCAAGCACCGGACTTTCCATCAATGAACTCATGACTTCTTTGGAGCTGATAAATGCACCGATAGGCATTCCGCCTCCCATGCCCTTGGCGCAAATAAGCACATCGGGAATAATGTCGTAATGTTCAAAAGCAAACATTTTTCCTGTGCGGCCAAAACCGCTTTGTACTTCGTCGAAAACCAGCAAAGCACCGGTTTCATTACATTTTTCACGAAGCTTTTTAAGGTAGTTGTTTTCCGGTAAGATGATCCCTGCTTCTCCCTGAATGGGTTCCACAAATACGGCTGCAGTTTTATTGCTAATGTAGTTTAGATCTTCTGTATTGTTGAAGCGCAGTGTGGTTGTCATAGGCGCCAGCGGACGAAAGGCGTTTTTGTATTTTTCCGATCCGATAATGCTCAATGCGCCCGTTGTACTTCCATGGTAGGCGTTGGCGAAAGAAATAATTTCGCTTCGTCCTGTGTATCTCCTGCTGAGTTTCAGTGCGCCCTCAATAGCTTCGCTGCCCGAATTGACAAAGTAAATATTGTTGAGAGAAGAGGGGAGCAGCCCTGCAATTTTCTCTGCGAGTTTTACCTGCGGCCCCTGGATAATTTCGCCATATACCATGAGGTGCATGTATTTTTCGCTTTGCTGTTGAGCAGCCTTTACCACACGAGGATGGCAGTGACCAACATTGCTTACGGAAATGCCTGAAATCAAATCGATGTATTCTTTCCCTTCTGCACCATACAAGATAGAGCCACTGGCTTTTTCTATTTCAATTTGAAGTGGGAATGGAGATGTTTGTGCGAGGTATTCGAGGAAGAGTCGGCGGTTGTTCATCTTATTTTGTTTTTCCAATGCGGAACCCAAAGGTCAGCGCAATGTCTAAAGTATTAAATTTTAAAGCATTCCAGCTGGAATGGTTGACAGGAAGTGCTGCCCCTGATAAGGTGCTTTCATGTATATTCATGGTGATTCGTGATGTACCAATGCCTAATTCAAAAAAAGTGGGATAAATATCGTTGTATTCATTTCCCAGGTGATAGCGGAGGGAAGAAGAGAGTCGGTACATCATCCCTGTGGCTTTGATTTCGGAGCGAATGTCTTCTTCATATTTGATCTTGCCCATTTTTCCGTAGCCAGCCTCAGCGGTGATTTTCCATAAGAGCCTGTTTTCATTGTAAGCATAATAGCTTGCACTGCCGAGTCCGAAAAGGAGATAACCCGAATTGTCGTTTTTCTTCGCAGAATTATTTGATGAAAGATAGCTGTTGGAGACGTTGTTGATGATGATAGGGCGACCGATTACTCCTGCTGAAAAATTTCCAGGTAGCATGACTTCCACATTCAGCGGGAAGGAGAAAGTGGAGGCTTGCTGAAAAATAGTGGTAAAATATGAGTCTTTGGATGCGCTGAGTCCGATGATGACATTCCCTGCTTTTGTGCTTTGGGCATAGCTGCTTACGCTGAACAAAATAATGCTAAGTATAGAGAGTAAGCGCTTCATCAAAAGTTTAAACAAATTGCTGCCAAGGTATGTTACACTTACGCCGAAGATAAAGGTAAATTGTGTTTAATACTGAAAGAGGACTGTTTTTTGCATCTTTTTCAATAAAAAGGGAGGCTTCCCGTTTTTGAGTTTTTAAACTTTGTCATAATTCCTATCTTCGTTCAAATGAGATTTACCGGAAATATTTTTCTTTTCCTCTTATTACTTTCCCCTCTTGTAAAGGCACAGGTGGGAGGTAAGGGGGTGTATCAATTTCTAAATCTTGCCAATTCACCGCGCGCTGCCGCTACAGGTGGGTATTTTGTGTCGGTGATGGACAATGATGAGAGTCAGGTATACGCCAATCCTTCACTGTTATCAAAACAAATGGACAATCGCCTGGTGCTTAATTATGTTAATTACATCAGCGATATCAATTATGGTTATACAGGTTATATAAAGGATTTCGATAAGTACGGGACCTTCAGTCTGGGCATTAATTATTTTAACTACGGTTCCTTTATACAGGCTGATGAAACCGCTCAGATCCTGGGAAGTTTCACTGCCAGTGAATCGGCGTTGAATATAGGTTGGGGACATAAAATAAGGGAGAAGTTCTCGGTGGGAAGTAATCTGAAGTTGATCTATTCACAGCTTTTTCAGTATCGATCGATGGGCGCGGCAATGGATTTTGCTGGGACTTATTACAACCCTGATAAATTTTTTGGTGCCTCAGTGGTAGTGAGGAATGCGGGGGCTCAGTTGACTACTTATGTTGATGGTAACAGAGAGCCGCTTCCGCTGGATATCCAGGTGGGGATTTCTAAAAAACTGGCACATGCTCCTTTCCGTTTTGTGTTGGTGGGACATAATTTGCAAAGCAGATCAATGTATTTCCAGAATTTGGGAGACCAGTCGCAAAGTTCATCCTTGTTTGGTTCGGATTCAACCGATGCAGAAAGCAAAACCAACTGGGGACAGGAAATTGCCCGTCGCACTGCTCTGGGAGTAGAGTTTATACCTGTTGAGAGTTTTGCCTTGAGAGTGGGCTATAACTATCAGCGTCAGCAGGAAATGAAGCTCGGCGGGGATAATAAATTAGGTATGGTTGGCTTTTCGCTGGGCATGCAAATAAAGATCAGGATGCTGACTTTCCAGTACGCCTGGTCGAATTATAGTGTTGCAGGATCGGCGCATTTCCTTGCTCTTTCTGCAAAAGTTTCCGATTTCAAGCGGACTAAAAAAGAAGAGCCTGCTAAATAGTTCCTCCTTTTTTGAGAAAAATTGTAAATTCGCCGCATGCACAAAATCACCATTGCCATTGACGGATATTCTTCCTGCGGAAAAAGCACTTTGGCGAAAGATATTGCCCACCGACTAGACTATATATATATAGATACCGGAGCAATGTACCGCGCCGTGACTTTGTACTGTTTGAGAAACAACCTCATCACCGAAGACGGAAAGGAAGTTTACAAGGTGGGGGAGTTTCTGGATGAGATTTCTATCAATTTCCAGTGTGACCCCGAAAGCAAGAAATGCGAGGTTTTCCTTAACGGTGAAATGGTGGAAAACGAAATCCGTGGCTTGGCAGTGGCCAATAACGTGAGCATGGTTTCGGCTATTAAGGAAGTAAGGGAAAAGCTGGTTTCGTTACAACGTGAGTTAGGAAAAGCCAAAGGAGTTGTAATGGATGGCCGTGATATTGGGACCGTTGTTTTTCCTGATGCTGAATTGAAATTGTTTGTCACAGCTGATACCGATGTGCGTGCCAAGCGCCGTTACAATGAACTGCGCGGTAAAGGTGATAAGGTGAATCTGGAAGAAATAAAAGCCAATCTTGAAAAGAGAGATTATATTGACACTCACCGTAAGGAAAGTCCGTTAGTGCAGGCCGACGATGCCATTATTATAGATACTACTGATCTCACCCGTGAAAGTCAGGCCGATATTGTTTATGATCTTGTGATGGAGAAGGTAGAGGAGAAGGCTGGCAGACTTTAAAAAGCATTTATTTCTCTTGCGTCATATTTTTTTCCAAATCTTACTGATAAAGCTACTTCATGACTTCCACCTGTGGTATTGCTTAACTCCGAAATAGTGATTTCGTAAAGGTAATTCATTGAAAAGTATGGGAATTGAACGCCGGTTCCCAGAATAACTGCATTTGCAGTAGAGTAGCCAGTAAATGCCTTTAACCATTTGCAGCGGGTAGTTACTCCGGAGATCAATGATTGGAAATCCTGTTGGTAATTAGTGATGATGGAGGGCGAAATCACCAAAATATTCCCTGGGATCACATTAAAATCATGAGTGGCGTGCATCGTATATCGGACAGGTAGTTTAGCTATATGATTGTCGAAAAATGACTGGTTGGGCTGGTTGATGTTGCTTGCAGTAAAACCAATATTTCCTAAAGTATAGGTGAATAAAACCCCTGAGCAAAAGTTGAAATAATTCACTGTAGTATTCATGGTAGTGCCAATGGGAGGAGAGGTGAAGCCATATTTTGCATCAAGCATATCACTAAAGGTAAGCTTGCTCCAGTCAATTGATTTTTGCTGGAAGTTGAAGGAGGTGCCAATGCTCAAAGCAAGTTTATCGTTTAGGGCAAAAGTCTTTGAAAGATTCAGTCCGATATTAACTGTAGATACAACATTACCGGCTAGGTCTGCTGAAGCCAGTAAGCCAACTCCTGCTTTAATTTTTTCTATTCCTATTTGTGCTCCATGTGCATGAGTAATAAAATTTCCCGCAAGGTTTGGCCATCGTATCCGCAGGTTACTATTGGTTTTTACACCATTCTGATAGCCCGTCAGTGCCGGATTCAAGTGCATTGAGGAAAAATACCCCATTGTAAAAACAGGGTCCTGAGCCCGGCAGATGCAGGCTGCTAAAAGGCAAATAATCAATAGTTTATTCATCGTGCAGAGTGTCTGTCTAGTGGCAATAGATACCAAAAATATAAAAACGCTGCCTGTCACCAATTTAAATTGTTGATTTCCTTTCATCTTACTCCATTTTGTCCTATCTTTGCCCTCCCGAAAATCGGGGTGGTATTGAAAAGGTAATAGCAAGTCAATACCCTGAAACTTTAAAAAACTCTGTTCTGTCGGCTATTACACGAAGAACATACAAGTATTAAAAAAATGGCTAAAAAAGCTAATCAAGAAGCCGAGGTTGCTGAAGTAAAAGCACCAAGAGTGAATCCAAACACAAATCCATCATTAGAAGGTTTCGACTGGACAGGTTTAGGGAAAGGTGAAGACATCTACACTAAAGCGGACAGAACGAAAATGGAAACTGAGTATTCTGACACTGTTAACTCAGTAGCAGAAAACACTGTAGTAAGTGGAGAAGTAGTTCTCAAAACAAAAAGAGAAGTTGTGGTAAACATCGGTTACAAATCCGAAGGTATCATCTCTATCTCTGAATTCCGCTACAACCCTGAATTGAAAGCAGGTGATACAGTAGAGGTTTATGTAGAAAGCAAAGAAAACAAAGTAGGACAATTGTCTTTGTCGCACCACAAAGCCCGTGCGCTTACAGCATGGAACAGAGTTAACTCTGCTTTGGAGAACGACGAGATCATCAAAGGATATGTTAAGTGCAGAACCAAAGGTGGTTTGATCGTTGATGTATTCGGAATCGAGGCTTTCTTGCCAGGTTCACAAATCGACGTTAAGCCAATCCGTGATTACGATGTGTATGTTGCCAAGACTATGGAATTCAAAGTGGTTAAAATTAACCATGAATTCAAAAACGTTGTGGTATCTCACAAAGCGCTCATCGAAGCTGAACTCGAACAACAGAAAAAAGAAATCATCAGCAAGCTTGAAAAAGGTCAGGTTCTTGAAGGAACCGTTAAAAACATCACTTCTTACGGTGTGTTCATTGACCTCGGCGGCGTAGATGGTTTGATCCATATTACTGACTTGTCATGGGGTCGTATCAACCACCCTGAAGAAATCGTTAAACTCGATCAGAAACTGAATGTGGTTATCCTTGACTTCGATAACGACAAGAAGAGAATTGCTCTCGGCTTGAAACAACTCCAGTCACATCCTTGGGATGCTTTGAACACTGAACTGAAAGTGGGTGACAAAGTAAAAGGAAAAGTAGTTGTTTTAGCTGATTACGGTGCTTTCGTTGAGATTGCTCCGGGCGTTGAAGGTTTGATTCACGTTTCTGAAATGTCCTGGTCACAGCACCTGCGTTCAGCTCAAGACTTCCTTAAAGTGGGCGATTCAGTAGAAGCTGAAGTTCTTACTTTGAACCGCGATGAAAGAAAAATGTCATTGGGTATCAAGCAATTGAACGAAGATCCATGGCAAAAAGTAGAGACCAAATATCCAGCTGGCTCTAAACATTCTGCAACTATCAGAAACTTTACCAACTTCGGAATCTTCGTTGAAATGGAAGAAGGTATTGATGGTTTGATCCACATTTCTGACCTGTCATGGTCTAAGAAAATCAAGCATCCATCTGAGTTCGCTAAATTGGGCGACAAGATTGATGTTGTAGTTCTGGAAATCGACAAAGAAAACAGAAAACTGAGCCTTGGTCACAAGCAGTTGGAAGAGAATCCATGGGATGTATTTGAAACTCTCTTTACAGTAGATTCAGTACACCAGGGAACTATCATTGACTTGCAGGATAAAGGCGCTATCGTTTCAATGACTTACGGAGTTGAAGCTTTCGCACCTAAAGCTCAGTTGGTGAAAGAAGATGGTTCTATAGCTAAAGCTGAAGAGGCATTGGATTTCAAAGTAATTGAGTTCAGCAAAGAGGCTAAGAAAATCGTTGTTTCTCATACACGTGTGTATAAAGAGGAAAGCGCTGAGGAGAAAGCTAAAAAAGCTGAAGCTCCAAAAGCTGCTAAAGCGAAGAAGGCTAAAGATGCCTCTGCGCCTCAGGAGAAATCTACATTGGGAGATCTTGATGTATTGTCTAACCTGAAAAATGCAATGGACAAAGCTGAGAAAAACAAATAGTTTTATAAGCTAGATAAAAGAAAAGCCTCGTCGGAAGACGGGGCTTTTTTTTGCTCCTATCGTCATTGCGAGGAGGAACGGCAAAGCAACCTCATTATTGATTTTTTGATGCTTTTTTGACAAGGAGGTTGCTTTGTCGTTCCTCCTCGCAATAACGTAAAGGTAAATGATGAAAAACACTTAAGGGATAATTCATTTTATTTTATAATTTTGGCTTCATGCAGCCTAAAGTCATCATCAACAGCAAAGCCTTCAAGCTCATCTTGAAAAGGCTTTGTTACCAATTGATCGAACAACATGGTGATTTTTCGGATACAGTTTTGATAGGTGTTCAGCCAAGAGGTTCGGAGTTGGGTGAAAGAATCCAAAGGGAATTAAAAGCAATCACAGGTAAGAAAGTTCCTTTCGGTAAACTGGATATTACCTTCTTTCGCGATGATTTCCGCCGCACTGAAAAACTTCTTCTAGCGGATTCCAATGAAATTGATTTTGTAATTGAGAATAAAAAAGTGGTGTTGGTGGATGATGTGCTCTATACCGGACGAACGATTCGTGCTGCATTGGATGCGATGTTAGTGTATGGGCGTCCTTCAGCTGTAGAGTTGCTGGTTTTTGTAGATCGCCGATTCAGCAGGCACCTTCCTGTAGAAGCGACTTATGTGGGCAAGCGAGTGGATTCTATCGTTTCAGAGCGCGTAGCTGTAGAATGGGACAAAACCGATGGAGAAGATAAAGTATTGATGTTTTCAACAGATAAAGAAAAGTGATGGATCAAATAAGTGTGCAGCACCTTCTTGGGATTAAAGACCTGAATAAAAAGGACATTGAACTGATTTTCAGTGCAGCCGATAATTTCAAGGAAGTGATCAATCGCCCTATTAAAAAGGTGCCTTCTCTCCGTGACATCACTGTAGCTAATCTTTTCTTCGAAAACTCAACCCGCACAAAACTGTCTTTTGAGCTGGCCCAAAAAAGGCTGTCTGCTGATATTATCAATTTTGCCTCAGGGTCTTCTTCTGTGAAAAAGGGAGAGACATTGATTGATACCGTTAATAATATCCTCGCTATGAAAGTGGATATGGTGGTGATGCGTCATCCCAATGCCGGGGCAGCGAAGTTTCTTTCGGAGAATGTAAATGCAGTAATAGTGAATGCAGGTGATGGTGCTCACGAGCATCCCACCCAGGCTTTGCTTGATGCCTTTTCAATAAGGGAAAAGCTGGGGGAGGTGAAAGGAAAGAAGGTGGTTATTATTGGGGATATTCTTCATTCAAGGGTAGCGCTGTCTAACATTTTCTGCCTTAAAAAACTGGGTGCAGAAGTGATGGTTTGCGGTCCAACTACCCTTATCCCAAAACACATAGGTGATCTTGGAGTAAAGGTTGAGTATGACCTACATAAGGCATTGGAGTGGTGTGATGTAGCAAATGTGCTTCGTATACAATTTGAACGCCAGGATACCAAGTTTTTCCCTTCGGTTAGAGAGTATGTTATGATGTACGGTCTTACCAGAGAGAAGCTTGGTAAGCTGAAGAAGAATATCGTGATCATGCACCCCGGACCTATCAACAGGGGAGTGGAACTCTCTTCTGATGTGGCCGACTCAGAACATTCTATCATCCTTGATCAGGTGGAGAATGGGGTGGCAGTGAGGATGGCCGTCATGTATTTGCTTGCGAGTAGGTTAAAAAGATAATGTATCGTTGAATTTAGGTTTTTAAAAATTACAATAATCTTCTATATTTGCTAAAGCACTAAAACTTATCACCCATGAATTTCACAGTTGACAAACAAGAAAAATACACTGCAATCAATTTACACGTTGAAAAACTGGATACCACAATTGCACCTTCTTTGAAGTCGGAACTGGTTATGTTAAATGCAAACGGTACTAAAAATATCATTATCAATCTCGTCGAAACCAGATATTGTGATTCATCAGGATTAAGTGCAATTTTAGTGGCTAACCGTCTTTGTAAAAATGTAGGAGGTACTTTTGTTCTTACAGGATTGCAGGATTCAGTGAAAAAGCTTGTTTCTATTTCTCAGCTTGATACTATTCTCAACATTACACCGACTTTCACAGAAGCGGTTGATTTCCTCTTCATGGATGAGGTGGAGAAGGGCTTATAATTTTTAAGTCTCCAAACCTTAACCCCGAAGTTTATGATTAAAAAACTACTCGTTTTAGCTGCATTCATAATTACTCTCGGAAACTCAGTGGAAGCCCAGTGCCTCCCTGATCAGAATTTAACCAATCCAGGATTTTATCCAAGCTCATTGCCTGATGCAGTTGCGGGGCAGAGTTATTCACAGATACTTCAGTTTAAACTAGCTACAGATACCACTTATATGAATATGAGTGGCACTATTCAAAGTGTGACTTTAAGCGAGGTGAAAAATTTGCCATCGGGTTTTACCTGGTCGTGTAACAAAGCGCCTGGTGCCTGCACTTACAATGGCGGAGATGTGGGGTGCATATCTATTTCGGGTAATCCGAATGCCGGTATGGTGGGCAATTACAACGTGACTCTGAAAATGTCATTTACTGTTTCCGTTAATCCTAATCCATCGCCGCTTACTTTGACTTGGGATGTTCCTGTTGCGCTTAAGGTAGTTGCCAGCAATGGACTCACCGCTACAAAAGCTCCGTTTTTTGCTATTCAGCAAAGAGAGGAAGACTGGGTTTTGCTGAACCAGGCCAGCGGTAAATTGTCGGTGACCGTATTTGATATGCTGGGCCGTGTGGTAAAAACAGGTACTTATCAAAGCATCAAGGGAGAGGCGACTTACATCAATGTTGCTACCTTGGAACGAGGGATTTATTTTGTAAACCTTCAGTTGAATGGTCGTCAGGAAACCGTTAAAATCTCAAAAGGCTATTAATTGATTTCTATCCTTGTTCTCGGATCAGGTTCTGCAACACCTCGTGTCGGCAGAAATCCTTCGGGGATACTGGTGAATAGTTCCAACTCTTTTTTTCTGGTGGATTGTGGTGAAGGTACTCAGTTGCAGCTGCGAACTTACCGGCAATCACTGCAGAGAATAAATCAGATTTTCATTTCCCACTTGCATGCTGATCATTTTTTAGGGCTGTTCGGATTAATCTCTACCCAGGGTTTGCTGGGCAGGGAAAAGCCGCTGGAAGTTTTTGCGCCGAAAGGTTTGCAGGAAATCATCCAGGTACAAATGAAAATAACCAAATCCTATCTTTCTTTTCCGCTCATTTTTCATGAGGTGGATTGCTCGGAAGTGGCTCTCCTCTGGGAGGATAAGGAAATGGAAGTATACAGTGTTCCTCTCGATCATAAGATTGATTGTTCGGGTTTTGTTTTTAAGCAAAAGAAGAAACCGCGCAATCTCCTGGCTTCTAAAATTGAGGAACATAAAATTCCGGTTTATGCACGCCGCGATATAAAAATGGGTGCGGATTATACAGATGATAATGGTCGAATAATTCCTAACGAAGAACTCACTGTTGATTCACCGCATCCCCTGAGTTTTGCTTATTTGTCGGATACTAAAGCACTCAGGGAAGTGCCGTCGGTGGTGGAAGGAGTGGATCTCCTGTATCATGAAGCTACTTTTTTAGCGGAGTTGGCCGACAGGGCGAAGGAAACATATCATTCCACATCAATACAGGCTGCCGATTTTGCGCAGCGTTGCAAAGCAAAAAAACTGGTGCTCGGTCATTTTTCTTCACGTTACGATGAGTTGCATGATTTCATTTCAGAAGCTAAGCCTCTGTTTGAAAATGTTGATGTGGCGGAAGATGGTAAATGGTTTTCTACTGAGTAATAAATCTTGTATTTTAGTCGCACAAACCCCGGAATATGCAAACAGCGGAAAGAGTATCAGCTCAGGATTTATCAGATAATTATGTGTTTCAGCGTTCTGTGCTGGCTTATGTTGAAGCTGCGAAAATCGTAAAAGGAAATGTTCTGGAAGTGGGCTATGGCGAGGGTTATGGTGTGAAATATCTGGCTGGTAAAGCGGATGCTTACCTGGGTGTGGATAAATACCCTTCTCCCGCTCATGAAAAAGAATTTCCTGCCAATGTGAAGGTGAAGCTAATGAATGTCCCGCCGTTAGAAGGGATTGCTGATAACAGTCTGGATTTTGTTGTGTCTTTCCAGGTGATAGAGCACATCGAGGATGACAGTCTTTATGTAAAAGAAATTGCGCGTGTGCTGAAGCCTGGCGGAAAGTACATCGTGACGACTCCCAATATCAAAATGTCGATTACCCGCAATCCATGGCACGTTCGTGAATATACTATCGAGGAATTGAAAACGCTTTTGGGTAAATATTTTTCTTCAGTGGAAGCCAAAGGTGTTTTTGGCAATCAGAAAATCATGGATTACTACAATAAGAACAAGGAATCGGTGCAAAGAATTACCCGCTTCGATATTTTCAATCTTCAATACCGATTGCCGCGATGGATGCTCCAGGTTCCTTATGATTTCATGAATCGCCGCAATCGCAAGAAATTATTGAGTCAGAATACCGGTTTGGTTTCCGACATCAAAATGGAGGATTACTTCATTGCTGAAGCAAAGGATGGCTGCTTCGATTTGTTTTATATCGCCGCCAAGTAATTTCGCACCCAATAAGTCATGGCGTGGGGAGTACCCACGATGAAGCAACCTCCCTGCAATGACTTATTGGGTGTGGAAGATGGACAACTTCTGTTTATAACACTGTTCAAAAAATCCGCGTCCTTCCTCGGGAACTATAGGATTTAATCGCTTTCTTAGATTCCAAATTAATCTTCATGAAGAAAGTATTGCTTTTTCTCTCTCTGAATTCCTTATTTTTTGCAGCTTTTGCGCAAAATACCTCGGTGACAAAAACTCCGGAGCAGCAACTGGAACATTTTGTGAATTACTACAAAAATAAACCTACCCAGAAGGAAAGTGAAGGTGATTATTTCGATGGACTGGAGCATGGTAAGTGGATGTATTGGTATCCGAGCGGACAACTAAGGCAGGAAGCGGAATTCAACTACGGAAGATATTATGGGAAAGTAGTATTGTACTACGAAAACGGAAAGAAGGAAGATGAAGGTACTTTCCGTGCCGGAAAAAGAGAAGGGGAATATGTTGGCTATTACAACAACGGAAATATCCGTACGCAAGGGACTTACAAGGATGATGTGCGTGTGGGCAAATGGATTGCTTATTATGAAAACGGACAAAAGGAAATGGAAGGATCCTACGTTGATGGTGAAAAAGACGGAGGCTTTTCCTACTGGTACCGCGATGGAAAGAAAATGAAGGAAGTCCGCTTTTTCCGCGGCAAAGAACAAGTAGATACTTATTTCGATCCCAAAGGAAAGCAACTGGTGAAAGACGGTGAAGGAGTGCTTTTGGAGTTTTATGATAGCGGTGCCAAGAAATCGGAAACCCCTTTAGCTGGCGGCTTTGCTGATGGTGTCGTGAAAGCTTGGTATGAAGATGGGACATTGTGGAGCGAGAGAGAATTTAAGGTGGCCCGGTTAAATGGGATCTATAAAACTTACTACACCAACGGTCAGCTGAAATCATTTACTCATTATTCTTTCGATAAGGAACATGGTAAATGGGAGAATTATCTGTACGGCGGACAAAAAGAAGGTGAAGGCTTTTACAAGTATGGCGTAGAGGATAGTTTATGGATTTGGTACGCTAACGGTAAAAAAAGAATGGAAGGCTTTTTCAGTGAAGGGAAAAGAAATGGCAAATGGATTTACTATTTCCCTGGTGCAGAAAAGGTAGAGCACATCGCCTTTTTCAAAGATGATTTGAAAGATGGAGGTTGGACTTATTTCTATCAGAATGGAGCAGTGCTCAAAAAAGGAAAGTTTGTTAATGATAAACGCGAAGGATTATGGCAGGTGTTTTATGAAGACGGTGCCAAAGAACATGAAGGGGAATTCAAAAATGATAAGGAGAATGGTGTGTGGACTTCCTGGTATCCCGGCGGACAAATGAAGGAGCGTGGTACTTTCCAAAATGGTATCATGGACGGCAAATGGGAAGGCTGGTATGAAAACGGAAAACAGGATTATGTTGCTAACTATAGCGCTGGCAAAAAGAATGGTTCTTACACAAAGTGGTATGAATCAGGTATTGTTGAGATTGAAGGCGGATACAAAAATGATACGCTGCACGGCCACTGGAAAAACACAAACGACAAAGGAAGTCCGATCGATGAAGGGACTTACAATAACGGGTTAAAAAATGGAAAATGGATAGTGTACTATCCTGAAGGTGGTAAATTCCAGGAGATGAATTTCAGTCAGGGCAAGCTAGAGGGGAAATCTTATTCGTATTTCATGGGCGGACAAAAACAAACGGAGGCGACATACAAAAACGATATGAAGCATGGGGTTTTCAAAGTATGGAATAAAGAGGGAAAGCTGCTAACAAAATCGAAATATAAATTCAATAACAAACTCAAAAAGTAGTTCCATAAGGAAAACAGAAAGTGGGGTTCTGTCATGCTTATTGGGATTCAATAAAACTTACAACTTGATCAAACAATGAAGACTGCTGAAGAAATACGACTAGAGGAAGCGAAGTCGAAAGTGAAATTCTGGAAAAGATGGGGCCCTTACCTTAGTGAACGCCAATGGGGCACGGTGCGCGAAGATTACAGTCCGGACGGCGCCGCCTGGGATTATTTCACCCACGATCATTCCCGATCTCGTACTTACCGCTGGGGAGAAGATGGCATCGCCGGTATTTCCGATCACTACCAGAATCTTTGTTTTTGCGTGTCTATGTGGAATGGTCATGATTCCATTCTTAAAGAGCGTTTGTATGGCTTAAACGGTCCCACCGGTAATCATGGCGAAGACGTTAAAGAGCTATACTACTATCTCGATAATACGCCGTCCCACGCCTACATGAAATATCTTTACAAGTATCCGCAGGCGAAATTCCCATACAGTGAGTTAAAGCACGTCAATCTTAACAGAAGCAAGGAAGAACCCGAATATGAAATCCTGGATACAGGAGTGTTTAACGACAATAAATATTTTGATGTTTTCATTGAATACGCCAAAGAAGGTCCTTTCGATTACCTCATCAAAATCACAGCGCACAACCGTGGTACAGAAGCAGCCGACCTTACTTTGCTGCCTACACTCTGGTTCAGAAACCTGTGGAGCTTCGGCATCGATTTGAATAAACCAAACATTGAAACAATTAATGGTCTCAATGGCTACAGAGGTGTTAAAGCTTCGCATCACAGGATAGGCAATTATTACCTCTATTTCGAAAATGCAGATAGAGTTCTTTTCACCGAGAACGAAACCAATATGGAGCGTATCTTCAATACGCCAAATAAGACTCCTTATGTAAAGGATGCTTTTCACAAAGCGGTGATAGAAAACAACTTCGATATTTTTGCCGATAAAAAGTCGGGCACCAAAATGGCGCCACTTTACCATGGAAAAGTGAACGGTAAGGATAAGATAGTTGTAAAACTGAAGCTCACACAAACCGTTGCTGATGCCAATCCGTTTTCATCAAAATTCGACGAGATTTTTGCAAAGAGAATAGAGGAGGCCGATCAATTTTATGATAAGTTTATTCCCAAGGTCATCAACAATGATCAGAAAAATATCCAGCGCCAGGCTTTCGCCGGAATGCTTTGGACAAAACAATATTACAACTACGATGTAGAACGTTGGCTGGATGGCGATCCTTTGCAACCTACACCACCCGAATCAAGGAAAAAAGGAAGAAACAGTCAGTGGCGCACCTTGCGTAATGAAGATATTATTTCCATGCCCGATAAATGGGAGTATCCATGGTATGCCGCGTGGGACTTGGCTTTCCACTGTGTTCCTTTAGCGATGCTTGATCCTGAGTTCGCCAAAAAGCAACTCATCATCATCATGCGCGAATGGTACATGGCGCCAAACGGACAGATACCGGCCTACGAATGGGCTTTTGGTGATGTTAATCCACCGGTACAGGCCTGGGCCGCTATCCTTATTTTTGAAACAGAAAAAAAATTGTACGGTCGCGGCGATGTGAAATTCCTCAAAAGGGTTTTCCAGAAGCTAATGATCAATTTCACCTGGTGGGTGAACAGGAAGGATGCCAAAGGGAAGAACGTGTTTGAAGGTGGCTTCCTCGGATTGGATAACATTGGTGTTTTCGACCGCAGCAGTGAGCTGCCTGGTGGTGGTACCCTGGAGCAGGCCGATGGCACAAGCTGGATGGCGATGTATTCCCTCAACATGATGAAGATCGCGATCAAGATTTGTGAGTACGATTCTTCCTTTGAAGACGTAGCAACCAAGTTCTTTGAGCATTTTGTGTACATCTCCGAATCACTTAATAAATCCGATAACTGGGTAGGGGCCTGGGATGAAGAAGGTGGTTTTTATTATGATGTACTTCGCTTGCCGGGCAGAAAGTTCGTGAAGCTGAAAATTCACTCATTAGTTGGCTTGTCGCCACTTTATGCAGTTTCCTTCATTCCAAAACAAACACTGAAGGATATTCCTGGCTTTACAAAACGACTCAAATATTTCCTCAAAAACAGAACAGGGAAAATCAAATATCTGGCGATACAGGATTACAAGGAAGGCGAAGATATTCTCTTCTCCCTCATTCCTAAAGACAGAATGATCAAACTCATTCAGGCCATGATAGATGAAAGTGAATTCCTTGCTCCTGGAGGCATTCGTTCCTTATCGAAACGACACACCACCGAATATTCTATTGATATCGAAGGTGGGAAATACTCCATCAACTACCAGCCGGGAGAATCCACTACTGGTATGTTTGGTGGAAATTCCAACTGGCGCGGACCGGTTTGGTTTCCGGTGAACTACCTGCTCATCGATTCATTGCGGGAGTACCATCTGCATTATGGTGATTCCTTAAAACTGGAGTATCCTAAGGGCTCGGGAGTAGAAATGAATCTGGGAGATATCGCCACAGAAATTACCAAACGTCTTGTATCTATTTTTGAGCTGGATGCCAACGGGCGCCGTCCGGTGAACAATAATGACCCACGTTATGAAGATGAACATTTCAAGGATTTGGTATTGTTTTACGAATATTTCCACGGCGATAATTCGCGTGGGGTAGGAGCAAGCCACCAAACTGGATGGACAGGTATCGTAGCGAAAATGATTAGTAAGTACAGATAGAAACAAGGGGTTATTCTGGCAACGGGATAACATCCGCCATTGCGAGAGATTTTTGGTTGCGAAAAATTCTCGCAATGACGCGTGAGGTTTTGGCTAACGTATAGTTAGCTTCTTCAGAAGATTACTATTTAATTTCATCGCGGATATTGTCGTTGACATTGGTTTTACCTTTCAGTGAGAGAAGGTATAAACTCAATACAACTATGCCAATGATAGTCAGCAGGGAATTAAAGAATATTCCGGTTAATGTACTTGCCCATCCTTCGATAGCTTCATGAGAGATGAGTTTTTTGTACAGGATACTTCCAATGATGAATACAGTAACAATGACCAGGAAGAAGAAAAGTTTCAGGAAAAAAGACAATACTTCTTCAGAATATTCAATCAATGATTTTAAACCATGGTAGATCAAATTATTGTAATTCATTTTTGACTTGCCGTCTATCCTTTTCTGGCGGTCAAACTGAATATATTGCTTACTGAATCTCATTTTCGACAGGAAGGCCGAGTAATGGAAATACCTTTGGTTACAGATGGCAAAGAGGACTCTGCTGTTGACCATGGAATAGTTGCCGAAATTGATGTTGTTGCCGCAAATGATTTTGAAGAGCAGCTTATAAAAGAAGTAGCCAAGTTTAAATTTCCAGCTTTCTTTTCTTTTTCCTCTGCTTACAAATACGATATCGAATTTCGGGATTTCAATGAGCTGTTTTATTGCATCGGGATCATCTTCTCCATCGGAGTCAAGGACGATATAGCCTTTGGCTTCAAATTGCTGAGCATAGCAAAGACCCTGATAGATGGCATTCTGATGTCCTACGTTGTATTTGAGGGAGATTAATTTTAATTCGAAATTGGCCGACCTGAACCTGAAGTTTTTCAAAATTTCAACAGTGCTGTCGGAAGAGCAGTCGTCTACAACAATTACAGTGAAAAGCCTGTTTGAGGAGGCTAGTTTTTCTTCTATTGAGGTTAAAAATTTCGCTATTACTGTTTCTTCATTAAAACAAGGAGAGACAAGGACGTATCTATCAGCCATAGAACCTTCTGGTAATTTCGGCTAAAGATATATTTTTTCGCTGAAATTGTTCTATCTCCTTATTTCTTCGGTTTTAACCCGATCACATTGGGCAGTTTCCAGAAATGATCATTTTTATCACTCGGGTAGGAAGTGGAAACATAGCTTCCTGTCTTCTCAATTTTAGTGTCGCCTACATTGATGTATAAACTCGTTTCGGGTCCGCCCTCCAGGTAAATAGCGTTATTCAGCTCAAAAGGCAAAGCCAGCAGAAAGCGGATCATTTCATTGTGGGTATAGGGTGAGCGTGTAAAGATGTAGTAAATATTTCCATCAAAATCACTGGCGGCCAGGATCATGCTGCAGGATTGGTTTTTCTTGTTCCAGGTGAGCGGATTTCCGTTGCAATCCAACATGCGCATGCCTTGTGAGTAGGAGTTGTAATAACCTCTTACCGAATCCCAGCGCTCGCAACTCAGATCAATAATTTTAAAATTGGGCAATACCTCATCCTTCGGGTTAAAGGCGATCATAGCGCCAAATGATTCGCGCATCATAGGGTTGTTGAAATGATCATAGTTTTGCATGTAGCCTTTGTTCGGAAGGGTTTTTCCCAATTCGTACATGCCAGCGTTTATCACAACGTTCATTCCAAAATCATTGGCCCATTGCGGTGCTGTGCGGGAGCTGTCGCTGTGCTCACTGTATGACAGCATGTGAAACTCAAACTTTTCGGGATTTATTTTAAGGATGCTGAGGCGGGAATCATTGACAATAGATTTGATTGGTGCGTCTGTTTCGCAGTAATCCAAGCCATCCTGAAGATTTTTCCATTGTACGTCGATCTTCAGAATACTGTCCTGACTCTGCAGAGCAGCAGCAAAAAAAAGCATCACAATGGTTAAATTTTTACTCAGCATTCCAGTCGAATTTTTTCGGTTGATATGGAAATAAGTCGTACATCTCTCCGGAATAATAAAACTCGTAAGCTATTGCCCCGAAGGAATGCATTTTATCTTCAATTTTTATGCCTGAACCACCAACGCGCGGATTGGCTTTGGGAATCGACTGTTCATAGCCGACATTAAAAAGGGTGGCGAGGATTTCCGGACGGTTATCGATGGGGAATCCGGCTCTTTCCCATTGTACTTTCATTTGTTTGATAAACAGGGCAGCGTACATATAGGAATAATAGTGACTGCGGAAGGAGGTGAGGCGCTGGAAGCGTTCCCTGTCAACAGAATCTGTTTGGAAATCCAGCAGGTGTTCGTATTGTTTTCCGAGATAAAATTTAGAAGTACTGTCTTTAATGCACTGCTCTATGCGTCGTGCAGTGTGTTCTTTAATACCGGTAACGCCCAGGGAAAACTTGCTTTCCACCGAGAGAATTTTGAGCGGGCCGATCCATCTTTTGTAAGCTTCCCGCTTAGAATTGAAGAGTCGGATTTGCTCACCAATCAGGGCACAAACAATGAGTCGAGCTTCAACTCCGGTGAGTTTTGAAACAGAATCAATCAGTGCTTTATCTTTTTCTACCGCTACTTTCAAATCGCTCCATTCCATGATGTTCATCCAATCGAAAATACTACCGGTTTTTACACTGTCGGCGGTTTTTTTGCGACCGAGATAATCCTTTACTTCTGCCATGTAAGCGGCATTTTCTTTCAGGTAAATATCGGCAGCGTCAATCATGCGCAAGGCTTCCACTTCATTGTTGCTTTTGCAATAAGCATGAAAAATCATTTCCGCATTTTTAGGATAATACCTGTTGAGAATCAGGATGCGGTGAAGGGCTTCGAAATCATTTTTTTTGAAAGAGGACGTATCGCGCTTAAAGGATTGATTGTACTTATCCTTGTTTTCATGGAAGTAGCGGTCATTACTGTCGATTCTCCCCGAATCGTTGGTCAGCTTAAGCTCCATGGCAAGATAGGTGCCGGTAAAGAAAAGTCCGATTAGGGCAAAAAGAACAACGATGATCTTAAAAGTAATTTTCAACCATTTTTTCATGCGGATAATGTTTAGGCTGCTTTATTTTTTCTCGATATCTCTAAGGTTTTCCATTTTCTTGCGGGCGAGAAAACCGTTGATGTCTTCAAAATGTTCCTTCACTCGCTTGTTGCCAAATTCATATACTTTCGTAACCAGTCCGTCAAGGAAATCCCTGTCGTGCGACACCAGTACCAACGTTCCGTCAAAATCCTTCAGGGCGTCTTTAATAATGTCCTTGGTTTTCATATCGAGGTGGTTCGTAGGCTCATCCAGGATGAGGAAATTCACTGGTTCCAAAAGCAATTTGATCATCGCCAGTCGTGTTTTTTCACCACCCGAAAGAGCTTTTACCTTTTTCTGGATGTCGTCGCCACTGAACATAAAGGCGCCAAGCATGTCTTTTATTTTACTGCGGATATCGCCAACAGCAATCCTGTCGATGGTTTCAAAAACCGATAAGGATTCATCCAGCAGGGAAGCCTGATTTTGGGCGAAGTAGCCCACTTGTGCGTTATGACCAATTTCCAGAGATCCTTCGAAATCAATTTCACCAAGGATGGCTTTCACCATAGTCGATTTACCTTCACCGTTCCTGCCGACGAAGGCTACTTTTTGTCCGCGTTCAATAGCAAGTGAAGCATCCTTGAATACTACATGGTCTCCATAGCTTTTGGATAATTCCTTCACCGTCAGCGGATAATTTCCCGAACGCAGGGAAGGAGGGAACTTGAGTCGGAGCGCTGAAGTATCTACTTCATCCACTTCAATAATTTCCAGCTTTTCCAGCATTTTCACACGCGATTGAACCTGAAGTGTTTTGGAATAAGTTCCTTTGAATCGTTCAATAAACTGAGTGGTTTCGGCGATGAACCTTTGTTGTTCATCATATTGTTTTTGCTGCTGTTCGCGGCGTTCTTTGCGCAGTTCGAGGTAGCGGCTGTAGTTCACTTTGTAATCGTAAATACGGCCCATCGTTACTTCAATAGTGCGGTTGGTGATGTTGTCAACGAAAGCACGGTCGTGGGAAATGACCACCACCGCCTTGGCACTGTTGATAAGGAAATCTTCCAGCCATTGGATGGATTCAATGTCCATATGGTTGGTAGGCTCATCGAGCAGAATTAAATCGGGTTTTTGTAAAAGCAGTTTTGCCAGCTCGATACGCATTCTCCATCCACCGCTGAATTCGGAGGTAGGGCGGGTAAAATCTTCACGGCGGAAACCGAGACCCTTAAGTATTTTCTCAACCTCAGCCTCGTAGTTGACTTCTTCTATAGAGTAGAACTTTTCACTGAGGTCGGCTACGCTTTCAATAATTTTTGCATATTCATCAGATTCGTAGTCGGTGCGGGTTTCCAGCTCTTTGTTAAGAGCGTCTATCTCTTCTTTCATGGCAAAGATTCCCGCAAAGGCTTTAGAGGTTTCTTCAAAAACAGTGCAGTTGTCTTCGGTAAGGAGATGTTGGGGAAGATAAGCAATGCTAAAGCCTTTTGGCGCCGAAACCGCTCCTGACGAAGGTTTGTACTGTCCGGCAATAATTTTAAGCAAAGTCGATTTCCCTGCTCCGTTTTTCCCCATAAGGGCTATTTTATCATTTTCATTAATAACGAAAGAAACGCCGCTGAATAAGGTCGTACCGCCAAACTGGACGGATAAAGCATCTATGGAAATCATCCTCTTTAATTTTTAGACCGCAAAGATAAGCAGAGTTTGGAGAGAGTAGAAATAAATGATTGCTTACCTTTGGCCATGCTTAAAAAAGTTTTAGAAAATCTTAAAATCGCGGCCCTTAATGAGATGCAGGAAGCTGCGCTGGCGGCTTTCAGGAAGGATGGCGACCTCGTATTGTTGTCACCCACGGGATCAGGAAAAACACTCGGCTTTCTCCTGCCGGTGCTGGAAAAATTAAATCCCAATGTTACAGGGGTGCAAGCCCTGGTGCTTGTGCCATCGCGTGAGTTGGCCCTGCAGATAGAAAAAGTTTTTCGATCCATGGGCACCGGATTCAAGGTGAATTGCTGCTATGGCGGTCATTCCATGAAAACCGAAAAGAACAACCTCGAGTTCCCGCCGGCATTGCTGATCGGTACGCCTGGAAGGATACACGCCCATCTCAGGGAAAACAGGGTAGATACTACCAGCATTCGTATGTTGGTGCTGGATGAATTTGATAAAGCGCTGGAAATGGGCTTTCAGGATGATATGGCGGCCATTATTGAGCTGCTGCCCCGACTGCAAAAAAGAATGTTGATTTCGGCGACCAATTCGGAAATTCCGATGTTTACGGGAATCATTAATCCCGTTGTATTGGATTTCCTTGGTAATTCAACTCCTAAAGGATTGACTTTAAAAATGGTGCGTGCTGAGGGCACGGATAAACTAGAGACTGTATTCGGTTTGCTTTGTAAGCTGGGCAATGAAAGTACACTCATTTTCTGTAATCACCGTGATGCCGTGGAGCGCATCAGCGATCTGCTGGGAGATTATGGCGTGGTACACGATATTTTTCATGGGGGAATGGAGCAGGAGGACAGGGAGAGGGCGCTCATCAAGTTCCGCAATGGCAGTCATCATGTGCTGATTACCACTGATCTGGCGGCGCGCGGACTCGATATCCCTGAAATTAAGCACATCATCCATTACCAGCTGCCACCGCAGGAAAGCGCGTTCATTCACCGCAACGGCCGCACCGCACGCATGCATGCCGAAGGAACTTCATATATAGTATTGTCGGCAGAGGAGAAGCAGCCCGAATACATCCAGCAGGAGGTGGAAAGGGAGGAATTACCATCCACCAACATTCTTCCCGATAAATCAAAATGGGCTACGTTGTACATTGGTGCAGGCAAAAAGGAAAAAATAAGCAAGGGTGATATTGTTGGTTTGCTGATCCAGAAAGGGAAACTTTTAAAAGATGAACTGGGATTGATTGAAGTTCAGGATCACGCCAGTTATGTAGCGGTAAAACGCGATAAAATAAGGGACTTGGTGCATGTGTTGCGCAACGAAAAAATCAAGAATAAGAAAGTAAAAATGGATATTTCTAAGTAAGCATTTGCGACAAAGAAGATTTTGCTTACATTTGTGCCCGCATACGGCGATGTTAGCTCAGCTGGTTAGAGCATCGGTTTGTGGTACCGAGGGTCATGGGTTCGAGTCCCATACTTCGCCCGAAAAAAGAAGAAACCTCAGCATTTGCTGGGGTTTTTTTGTTTTCTGCTGTTCCGATTCATCTGTTTTCCTCTCTTAAAAGGTCACTTATTCAGTCACCTGAGTGTTTTTTGGAGGTCACCTAAAGATCTTCTGTAATCCTTATCAAATCTATGTTTTAAGTTTTAGTCGTGCAAACCCGTGGTGATCATTCGGTCACCTATCAATCATTTATACTTATGAGAATATTATTTTGGCTTTATAAGAGCAAGAAGAACGCTGCTCTTCAGTCTCCTGTTTGGGTGAGAATCACCATCAATGGGGACAGAGATCAGTTTGCAACTGGTATCCATGTTCCCGAGAATCAGTGGAACAGTGGTGCACAGAAGCTTGAAGGACGAGGAAAGCTCGTTGAGTCATTGAATCAACAGTTACATTTAGTTCGTCAGAAACTGCAAGAAGTTTACTGTCATTTACTCACATTGGATGATTTGGTTACTCCGAAAGATATAAGAAGAACTTACTTCGGTGACGATAGCAATAGCAAGAAACTTCTCGAAGTTTACGAGTTACACAACACCAAGATTGCTGAGTTGGTTGGCATCAAATACACTGACAGTACTTTGAGAATCTTCCGCAGCAACATTAAGATTCTTCAGCACTACATCAAAGACGAGTACAACATGAACGACATTCCTCTCAGGAAACTCGATCGCAAGTTCATTGAGAACTATGCCCACTTTATGTTCGCTGAAAAGAAGTTTGCTAACGCAACAACGTTCAAGAATCTTAAACGACTTGGCAAGATCGTTAACTTTGCAATCAACAACAACTGGTTGGATGATCGACCTTTCAAAGGCTATCGGTTTAAACAAGAACGTAAGGAGATTGAGTACTTGTCGGAAGAAGAGTTGAAGATCATAGAAACAAAAACACTGCATGTTGATCGTCTCGAAAGAGTCAGAGATTACTTTGTGTTTCAGTGTTACACAGGTTTATCCTACATCGATCTGAAGACTTTGAAGAAGGAGCAGATACGTCCGGGAGTTGATGGTGAACTGTGGATATTTGGCGCACGAGTGAAAACGGGTACATCTTTCAGGGTTCCTGTATTACCTAAAGCTCAAGCAATCATGGATAAGTATAGGGATGATGGAGAGATGGCTTTAAACATTCCGTCTAATCAACGTTTTAATGGTTATCTCAAGGAAATAGCTGCCATTTGCGGGGTGAATAAGGTTCTTCACACGCATTTGGCCCGTAAGACATTCTGTACAACCGTCACTTTGCTCAACGGTGTTCCGTTAGAAACTATCACTGCTTTGGTGGGGCATAGCTCAATTAAGGTAACTGAGAGAGTGTATGCAAAGGTTCTAGATGAGAAAGTGAGTAGGGATATGCATGTTTTAAAAGAAAGATTGTGTCACAACATGAAATGATGTATCGATCTCATTCTCTGGATTTTTCTTTTTATAATTGCGGTGCTTAAAAAACACTAATGGATAAGTTAAAGCAAGCATGGTATGGATTAAAAATCGATGAAGCTTTACAAAAGAAAAGAGAGCAAGAGTACGAGGATTTCTTTTGTGCTATCATGGAAGCAATTCATGCAGATGATTTTCAGAAGATTAAGCCTGCAGGGTCATTAGGTGATGGTAAAGCAGACGGGTATCTTCAGTCTAGTAAGATCGTATTTCAATCCTATGCACCGGATACTGGATTTCAGAAGCCAAAACTGTTAGCCAAAATAAAAGACAACCTTCCTGGTGCTATTTCTCAATGGGGAGATAGGATGGATAAGTGGGTTCTTGTTCATCATGATAAGGAAGGATTGCCAAAGTATGCACTGGATAAGATAGCTGAATTCAGTCAGCAGCACCCTCAACTTGAGTTTACAAGTTGGAGTCCTAACATAATTAGGTCGAAGGCACTTAATCTTTCTGAGAATAAGTTGATAGAGATATTTGGTTATGCGCCTTCTTTTGATGATATAAATAACCTAACACATGAACCCATTAAGGATTTACTTAAGGCAATAGGTGAGTCTACAGCGCCTATTCCTGTGAGCTTTGATCCTGTTTCTGTTCTTAAACTGGAGTTTAATTCATTATCAACCGACGCAGAGAATCTACTAATTGCAGGTAGAAGAAAAGAGTATTTGGTGGGAGACTTGCTTAGTAAATGGCACGATCCAAGCTTTGGGGAAGATACTTCACAAGCATTCAAAGCAAGATATACCGAACTAAAAGAGTTACAGATGACTCCTAATGAAGTGTTCGCTGAGTTACATAAGTTTGCCGGAGGTACAGTTAGTAATACTGCACTTCAGGCATCTTCTTTAGCTGTGTTAAGTTACTTCTTTGAACGATGTGATATTTTTGAAAATCCTCCAGCAGGATGGACTAGATGATACTTCCGACAAAACACATAATGCCCGAGAGAGCTTTGATAACTATAGCTTCTGAGATAGGTGAAGTTATTGGCCCTAGATCAACAATAAGCTCGATTTGGAACGACTTTCAGTATCAACGAAAGAAGCAGAAGCTAGATGAGATTCCCTTCGACTGGTTTGTGCTGTCTGTAGATTTGTTGTTTTTGATGGGCATTATAGAGGAGCAAGAAGGATATATTAAAAAGATTCTGAGATGATAAGAAAGTTGTATAGTAATCTTCCATCGTTTAAACAGGTTGATTTTCATCCCGGATTAAACTTAATTCTTGCAAATAAGAGTGAAGGTGCGACCGATAAACAGACAAGAAATGGAGCGGGGAAAAGTAGTTTGGTTGAATTGATTCATTCGTTGTTGGGATCGGAACTATCTAAGACCAGTCTGTTAAAGAATAAAGCATTAAGTAGTTATGGTTTCGGTTTGGAGCTTGAGTTGAATGGAGAAGTAGTCGCTGTTCAAAGGAGTGGGGCGAATGGTGGTAAGGTATATGTCAAGTATCCTCAAATAATAGGGTCACAGGAGCCGGACGGGTATGCTGCTGTAAGTAATCAATTATGGGTTGATATACTTGGTGAAAAGATGTTTGGAATTACTCCTGAAATGAGGCAGCTTAAAAAAGGCCCTTCTTTCAGAACAATGTTTTCTTATTTTGCTCGATCCGCAGGAGGGTATGAATCTCCGAATAAGGTCTTCTCTCAACAGCCAAGCTATAGTATCAATCTATCCCTTCTTTATCTATTGAAGTTAAATTGGAAGATTGCACATCAGATAGAGGAAGTAAGGCAGAAAGAGAAGTTGATTCAAGCATTGAAGGATGCTGCAGAAGATGGTGCATTGTCTGAGGTAGTGGGAACTGTGGATGATTTATATACGGAGATTCTTTTAAAACAAACTGAGATAGATAAGTTAAGTAAGGAGCTTTCTGAATTTAGGGTTTTACCTCAATATCGTGAATTAGAGATGAGAGTTGCTTCTGTGACAAACCAGTTTGTTCAGTTATCAGCAGAGGATACGGTAGACAAGGAATGGTTAGTTGAGTTAAAAAAGCTTCGTGAGAATGAAGGTGGCGGATTCAGTTTGGACAAGATAAAGAAGTTGTTCCAGGAAGCTAAAGTTAGTTTTCCCGATCTGGTAACCAAGAGATATGAAGAATTAGAGAGGTTCCATAAGTCGATTCTTGCTAATAGGAAAGAGCATTTAGAAGAAGAGTTTAATCAAATAATGATTCGTTTAGGTGATCGATATAAGTTAAAGAAAGAGTTGGAGAAAGAAAAGTCGGAGATTCTTCAGACCTTACAATCTCATGGGGCATTAGATCAGCATATGAGACTCCAGAAGAAGTTAATAAAGATGGAGGCGGATGTTCAGACTTTAAATGAGAAACATCGAATGATTACCTCGCTTGATTCTGATAGTGCTGATCTTAAGAGAGAACGGATGGCTCTGCAGAAGAATCTTCAATTAGACTATATTGAGCGGAAAAAGGTCATTGATGAGGCGATAATAAGTTACTCAAAGATTTCGGAAGAACTATATGACGAACCGGGTAAATTCATTGTTGGTACAACGGTCTATGGACCAAAGTTTGAGTATGAGATTGCAGGAAAAAAGAGTGCAGGTAAATCAAAGATGCTGATTTTTTGTTTTGACATGATGCTTATGAAGTTATGGGCTAATGAGCCATCTAGACCAACCGTCTTGATTCATGATAGCATCATGTTTGATGGTGTCGATGAACGACAGATAGCTAAAGCTCTCGTTTTAGGCAGTAAGCTTTCCAAGGAATATAACTTTCAATATATTGTAACGATGAACTCTGATGATCTGCCTGATATGTCTTCATATGAGGGATTTGATCTCTCGGCTCATAAGGTTTCGGTAGACATTAATGATACGCAGAATGGAGGACTGTTTGGGATAAGATTTTAATTGTCGAAAAGAAATAGCCAGCGGTCAAAATCTGTTTTGCGATGCAACTTAGACTTGCTTATAGAGCTAAATGGGACAGCTAAAAATCGCTTTAATGCTGGGCCATAGGCTTATTAGTATCTGAATGGCACCAACAACAATCGTTATAATTACTGCAACTTTTGCTTGCCGCGATGCTTCTTGAGCTTGTAACGATGCTGCTGCAGAAGATTCACGAGCTTGTTTAAGCTCCTGATGTTCTTGGTAAATCCGATACCCCTCAAGGTTAATATATCTGGGAATATCTCCTCTTATTCGTTGCCCATGTTTGTATGTCTCCCAGTTGTTATCGGTAGTCACAGTTCCAAAGATGACGTTCAATGATATATTACGGTTGTTGTTTTCATTCTCGGTTCGGATCAGGCCTCTCTTTTTAAGTTCAGAAAGGATATTGTATGCGTCGGTCAAATTGACCACCGTTGGCCGGTTTAAACTGACCAGTGCGTGCCGGTTTAAATTGACCACCCTTGGTCGGTGTAAATTGACCACCTAAAAAGGCATCAAAGTTCATACTGTAAAGGAACCAAAATCAT
>JBJTOK010000002.1:0-13809 GCA_046074525.1 Flavobacteriales bacterium | reverse complement strand
AAAGAAAGAAATGTCGTTGAACGGCTTATTGGATGGGTGAAAAATTGCAGGAGAATCGCTACCAGGTTTGAAAAGTACGCTCACAGTTTTTTGTCTATGGTGAAGCTTGCTTTCATTAAGTTCTTTCTCAAAAAGTATTTTCCAGACACACTCTAGATAACTTCAATTTTGATGTGGGATATAGAGGCCATCAAGAAGAATTTCGCTATGTCATCACTACTTATGGGATAAAGGCTACAGAAGTACAATGTGTTAGCGAGTATTACCTCTGTATAATCCGCAGTTTACTTTGCTTGAGTGGACAGCGAAGAGTTATATGGGACGACTTGGCGGAACTCACTAACGCTCTTACTTTTCTATGTAACATGGAGGATTTTAAATCCCTGCCAGCAAAATACCCTTACACTAATGACATTTTAAAACTCCGGGATAAATTGAAAGCTTTTTGTAAAGCAACACAAAATGAAAAGGAAATTGCGCTTTACTTTGATTTAAATACCAAATACCAGCTTTTGATCCATCAACGCGAGTTATCGGTTTTCCCGAAGATTACTCATAAAAAAAAATTGAGCTCGATGCTTTAAATGCGTTGGAATTCAGATGCTTTGTTCAGTTCTTTTTTTCAACAACTGTAAAAAGTATTACAAGTAATCGGTAAATTGCGGCAAACAAAATTTGCCATGCCTTTCTTTCAAAATTCAGTTCAAAATAAATACTTCAAGCAGCTTGATGAAAAGTTGCTTGGCGAAGCCTATCAAAAGTATTCAGCCTATTTCCTCAACGCCGAAATACAAGAGAATATACGCAACTCCAAAGAAGAGCAATTTCAGGAAGGTTTTTTGCGTGAGCTTTTTGTAAATATTTTGGGTTATTCCATCAATCCAACGCCGGGCTACAATCTTACTACCGAATTAAAAAATATAGCATGAAAGAATACAGAGAAACAATTAAAAAACTGCTGGAATTTCGCGATGAGCGAGATTGGAAACAGTTTCATGATTCCAAAAATTTAGCAACTGCGATTTCGATTGAAGCTGCAGAATTGAATGAACTATTTTTATGGAAGACAATTAAAGAGTCCGAGGAAGTTGATATTGAAAGAATAAAGGAAGAATTAGCAGATGTGCTCTCTTTTGCATTCTTATTAGCTGAAAAGCATGGCTTGGATCCCTTTAAAATTGTTGCAGACAAAATAAAAGTGAATGGAGAAAAGTATCCTGTTAGCAAGGCAAAGGGGAAATCTGATAAATACGATAAATTATAGATGAAGGATAAGTTCATCATATCTCATTATAAGTTTGATTCTGAATTAGAAAAGGAAATCATTCAGAATCATCGTGAATATCTTTCATGGCCATTGGTGTATTTTTTGAACGACGAAAATTCGAAACACGCTTACGTGGGTGAAACTACTGATGTCATAAAGCGAATGAAGGCTCATTCGAAAACTGAGAATAAAAAAGATTTAACATCAGTGAATTTAATTCTTAGTGAATACTTTAATAAATCAGCGACTTTGGATGTCGAGGCAAACCTTATTCGATATATAAATGCAGATGGCCAATACAATTTAAAAAATGCAAATCTAGGAATTGCCAATCATCGTTTTTACCAACAAAAAGAAGTTTATTGGGAATTGTTTTCCGATATCTGGAATGAGCTAATAGCAATGGGAATTGCAAGACATTCCTTGGATTACATTGATAACTCAGATTTATTCAAATATTCTCCATATAAATCACTTTCGCCAGAACAAGTTGTTAGTTTAAAAACCATTTTAGAATGTCTTTTAGATGATACTACAAATGTGAGCTTGATCCAGGGAGGTGCTGGAACAGGAAAATCTATTTTAGCTATTTTCCTTTTTAAACTGCTGAAAACAAATTTGGATGATTTTAACTTTTCTGATTTTGATGAAGAAGATTTAGAATTATTTGAATTGCTAAAAGCAGTAAGGGTGCGTTATGGCGAGTTAAATATGGCTTTGGTTATTCCTATGGCCTCTTTTAGAAAAACCATTTCAAAGGTGTTTAAAAACATTCAAGGACTTTCTCCTAAAATGGTAATTGGCCCTTCAGAATTAGCAAAACAAAAGTATGATTTGGTAATTGTCGATGAAGGACATCGTTTGCGAAGAAGAGTGAATCTTGGACCTTATTTCAAACCCTTCGATGATACCTGTTCCATTTTTGGACTTGATAAAATGACAGCATCGGAATTGGATTGGGTCTTGATTCAATCCAAGAAAGCTTTGATATTTTACGACCGCTACCAATCGATTAAGCCTTCTGACGTATTGCGCGAAAGGTATATTGCTTTGGAAAATAATCCATCCACGCGACTTGAAACCTTAAAAACGCAATTTAGGTGCAGGGGAGGAAATGATTATATTAAATTCATTCATAATCTATTAGATAATGAAATGAATCAAGCAACTAAATTTCAGTCACTTGATTATGAGTGTTACTTGTTTAACAACTTGCAAAATATGGTAGATGAAATTCACAAACGGGAACGCATTGACGGTTTATCGCGTTTGGTTGCAGGATATGCGTGGGAATGGGTATCCAACAAAGACAAAAATGCTTACGATATTGAAATAGAGAATACCAAACTCCGTTGGAATAGTGTTTCGATTGATTGGGTCAATACAACGAATTCCATTAATGAAGTTGGTTGCATTCATACAACACAGGGGTATGATTTGAATTATACCGGAGTTATCATAGGGACTGAAATCGACTATGATTTTGATAAACAAGAATTGGTCATCTACAAAGAGCGCTACAAAGACAAAGCAGGAAAAAATACTATTAATGATGTCGCCGTTTTAAAAGAATACATATTAAATATTTATAAAACCATTTTATTAAGAGGTGTTAAAGGCACATTTATATATGCCTGTAATGAAAACTTACGAAAATACCTTGGGCAGTTTTTAACCGTAAAAGACGAAGAAAAGCTTACACCTAAATTAAAAATACTAGACACTCCAAACGAAAAAACCATTCCATTATATGATTTGAAAATTGCAGCGGGCTCTTTCTCGGAACAACAAAACGTGGAAAATATACGCTATGTTGAATTGGAAAGACCGATTACTAACCGAAGCAATTATTTTGCATGTAAAGTAGTAGGAGAATCCATGAACAAAGTGATTCCTAATGGTTCCATCTGTTTATTTGAAAAGTACAATGGCGGCTCTCGAAATGGCTTAATTACTTTGGTAGAACTGACCGATTATACTGATTCAGAAAGCGGCTCCAATTATACTATTAAGGAATATAGCAGCAAAAAAACAGCTGACGAAGATGGGTGGAAACACGAAGAAATTATCTTACTTCCAAAATCTACATTGTCTTTTGAATCAATAATTTTGAAAGACGAACAGGCGGTAGGATTGAAAGTTGTTGGAATATTTGTGTGTGTGATTGAGTAAGGAAAAAATGGAAGATAAACTTTAGAAGCCGAATGGGAATGGATGAACTACTTCAACGAACAAAAACAAAAGGCACAACAACTACAATCAGAAATTAATAAAACTGATAAAGAAATTGATAGAATGGTTTATGCGCTGTATGAATTGACGGAGGAGGAAATCGCCATCATCGAAAATGATAAAAAATATATAAGATGGCGATTCATGAACACCAAATAAAATCAATCAAAAAGTGAATAAATTAAAGGGGTAGAAAATTCAGGTAAAAATTAGATATGGATTTTACAGAAAAAATATTGCCTTCATATAATAGCGTAGATGACGCAATGCGTAAGTACAAATGTTAGGCACAATTTTAAAAGACAAAAATGACAGACTGGAACAAAATATCACCTGACAGATTTGAACAACTTTGTACTGAAATTATACAAGGTGAAGGTTTCCATAATGTAAGACGACTTGCAAAAACTGGTGACCGAGGTAGAGATATTTTAGCTCAAAAGCATACTCAATTACTTTATGGTTCTAAAGAGACCCAAAATTGGGTTTTTCAATGCAAGAGGTATGTAAATTCAAATTTGACTTTGGCCGACATCGGTGAAGAATTAAATAAAGTCAGAATGCATTCTCCTGACTATTATGCAATAATATTGACCAACACATTGAATCCAAATGTTCACGACTGGCTTGAAGGAGTCAAAAATCAATATCCGTTTAAAATAAAAATATTCGACATTGACTGGTTAGAAGAACAAATGAAACGACAACCAAGTCTGTACCAAAGCTACTTTGAAAACAAGGAAAGAAATCCAACTTTTCAGTCTATACATCAAACAATAGACTTGCAAATTTACACAGCCGGACAAATGCCTTCTGAAGCAATAAGAGGTGCGGTTACTTGGTGGAGAGCTCAATTAGAATCAGAATCTAAAAGTTTGAATAAAAAAATTGGATTTTACCATCCTGAATTTTCGGGATGCGACCATACAGGAATTTATCTTTCTGAAACAGTTCAAGAAGATTTTAGAATGATTTCGCAATCAAATTTGATTGTTGCTTACTTAGAGCGTGATGAATTATACGGAACTATTGCAGAGATAATGATTGCATATTCAATGAACAAACAGATTGCAATTTTTATAGACGAATCAATCAAAACAGAAATTAAGGCAAGTGAATTTGAAGAAAACTCAGAAATGGTAAATTCAGACTATTATTCAGAAGTTTACCAAAAAGTATTTAAAACAAATCATTCTTGTCCTTGCGACTTAATGAACGAACTAGAAGCAATACACTTGAATAATTATTGGTTTATTATTCAATTTTTGAAACTCAGACAACCAGACGCACATATACAAATGACAAACAAGGCGAATTTGACAAAAGACATTATTAAATATTTAAAGACATTTACGAAATAAAAACTGTGCCTAACACGGGTTTTGCGTCAGGCGGGCGGACGTGCAAACTTGGAGCTTCGTGCTTCTATTCAAGTGCAGTGCTGGTTGACAGTTTTGTGCTCCGAAACCCGCCCGAACGCAAAGCCCGAAACCGTTACAGGCAAGCGTAGGACGGCCGTTCAACCTTGATAATTCACCACAAAAAGAGACGAATTTTCATAAGACAATATTTTGACCCGACAACAAAACGACAACAGTTCTTTGACTTCACCGACACGCAAACCCCAACACAATTTTTAAAATTTTGTCCACCGCACATTTAAAAAATAATTTTGCCACCCCACGTTTGGTTTTGCCAAACGCACAAGCCAACTCTTCGCAAAACCAAAAGAGCCAAATCTCCGACCCGCAAGAATGACGTTACTTTTGATTTCGCTTTCCGGTTGGATAAACAAAATGCTTTTCTTTGAACTCCGAAATTTCATCTTTCAGTTTTTTGTTGGCATTGTGCAGCAATTCGTTTTGCACTTTCATGATACTTAGGAGATCATGCATAGCATTTAGGTTTTCCAGTTGATAGGAAACCAGTTCTTCTAAATCAGCTTTGGTATAGTCTCTTATGAGCTGAATATTGAATTTCGATACAAATATATATCAAAATACAGTATTTTACAATATGTTTTTATATTATAATTTAACACACCGAAAGGAAAGTTATCAATAGGTGATAATTTTTTGTGTTAAACAGCTTTATAAAAATAGCTTAATGACTGACAATCAAATGAACAGGATTAAAGAAGTCCTAAAAGAACAAGGAAGAACTCAAACGTGGCTGGCGGAAAAAATCGGTAAAAGCTACGTGGTGGTGACCAATTACTGCAACAACAATGCTCAACCGAGCATTGAAGTGTTACGAAAAATTGCAGAGGTTCTGGAAGTAGATGTGAGAGAACTTTTAGTTCCAACAAAGTAGAGAAGTCAACTTTAAATTAGTAAACATGAACCGACATAAAACATTTATCAGCTATCATCATGCAAATGATGAACAATACAAGATTGCATTCAAGAAAATCTTTTCTGACATCCATGATATTATCGTTCCCTGGGATGTTGAAATTGGAGACATTGACCCTAATCAAAAGACAGATACCATTAGAAGAAAAATAAGAGATGAATATTTGAGAGATTCAACAGTCACAGTTGTATTGATCGGAGGCCAAACATGGCAGCGTAGGCACGTTGACTGGGAAATTTACTCTTCTTTGAGAGATACAAACACTAACCCAAGGTCTGGACTGTTAGGTATTTTTCTTCCTACATATCCTTTAAGTTCGGATAATAAATACAATCAATACACGATACCACCTCGGATAAACAGCAATGTAAAATGTGGCTTTGCCAAACTTTACAAATGGAGCAATAATCCCACTGATGTTCAAGGCTGGATTCATGAAGCATTTGACAGGCGAAACAAAATTAATCCGGATAACTCCTATCCACTCTTCGTAAATAACAGGACGGGAAATCAATGGCAATAAAAAGCATTATGGAATTTAACGAATATCAAGAAAAAGCTAAAGAGACCATTCAAGAGAGTGCCTCGGATTCAAAATTTACCGAGATGGTACCATTCCTCGGGATCATTGGAGAAATTGGGTCCGTAGTAACTCAATTAAAAATAAAACTTAAAGATGGCGATTCTTATATAGCTTTTAAAAGCAAGCTATCAGAAGAGTTAGGAGATGTGCTTTGGTATCTTTCAACTATTGCAACGCAAAATGAATTAACACTCGAAGATATTGCCAATCAAAACTTACTGAAAATCCATGATAGATTTTTAGTTGATGATGTTTCAACATACAAAGATTTTGACGAAAACTATCCTGAAGCAGAAAGGTTTCCAGACGAATTTGAAGTTGAGTTTCGCAGTTACGAAGAAGGAGGAAAAAAGAAACTTCAAATAATTGATAAAAGGGACGACACTCCAATTGGTGACCCATTGACCGATAACACTTATGAAGATGATGGATATAGATTTCATGATATTTTTCATTACGGCTATTTAGCAGTTTTAGGATGGTCTCCTGTGTTACGCAAACTTTTGAAAAAGAAAAGAAAAAGCGATCCAACAATTGATGAGAATGAAGATGGAGCAAGATCACAGATTACAGAGGAACTCGTTTCGCTTTTCATTTACCACCATGCACTTGACCACGACTTACTAAAATACAGCAAAAGTGTTGATTCAGGAATTATCAAGAAAGTAAAAAACTTGGTGATGAAAACAGAAGTAAATGAGTGTAGCGGAAAGCAATGGGAAAAAGCAATTTTAAATTCTTACCAAATTTATAATCAGCTTAGAGAAAACGATGGGGGCAGAGTCATGGTAAGCAGAAAGAATAGGTCTCTAATTTATTTAGGAAAGAAATAAATGTCATGGACGGAATAAACAGAGCACTAAAAGACCAAACCATAAACAAAGCATGGAGAACATTAGAATCAATTTCTAATAAGGAAGTGCCTTGCATTTTTATTAGTTACCAAAGAAAGGATGAGGAATACGCAAGCGATGTGGCTGATTACATTACTTCAAAACAACTTGATGTTTATTTTGATTTAGAGGACAACGACTTAAAGCAAATAAATCAAACTGCAAATCCGTTGGCCGTAACGAACTCAATTAAGAAAGGATTGAATGAATCAGATTACATGCTTGTAATTGTTTCTCCAGATACTTACAGGTCGCTTTGGGTTCCTTTTGAAGTCGGTTACGCTTACGATAAGAAAGGAGACAACATGAAAATATTACGACACAAAGGAATTTTGAAAAGTTCAATGCCAGCATACCTTAGAGTAAAAGAATTGCTTAATGGAACTGCATCGCTTAATGATTTTTTAAGGTCAGTGCGTCATAAAAATTTGCTTTATGAAAAGCTTGAAAAGGGAGGAAAAGTAAAAACCTTCAGTGCATCTCCATCAAACCCACTCAACAAATATTTGGACAACGAATGAGTTTTAAAACACCCCTTTCCGTTTTCATAGTTTGGCATCCCGACTATTTAGAAGGCCAGCAAATGGCTGACTTCCTCTATTCAATTCTTTGCAGAGATTCTTCAAAGCCATTGATTCGTTCAATGGGAATCCCAGTATATTTCAGAAGCGCAAAAGCAGAAAATAAAAACCAACCGATTGCAATTGATTTTGCCGAATCTGAATTTACAGCAGTCATAGCATTGGTTTCAGACGAGTTTGTAGTTGACAAGGAATACGGGAATTATCTTAACAAAGTTTTTGACGAGTGTAATTCTCTCAGCGACAAAAGGCGAGTTTATCCAATCGCTATTTCAAAAAATGCTTTCAATGTTTCAGCAAAATTTTCGCCTATAAATTTTATTCGTCTTGTTAAGACAAACAGTAACGATTGTAACGCCGACACGAAAGGAAATATTTTCAGCCAAGTCAAAAGTCCTGTTTTACATGAGCTGTGTAGATTGTTGATGAACATGAAAAAGGCAACCGATGAAACAGATTCCTTGGCTATTTCACCACCGATAAAATTATTTATCAGTCATTCAAAGCATGATGAATCAAAACTTTATGCAGCTAAGTTTAGAGATTACATAAATTCACAAACACAACTCAAAACATTTTTTGACACAAACGATATTGCATACGGTTCAAACTTTGGTGACGAAATAAAAAAAGCAGCACACGAATCTGCATTGGTTGTTTTTCAATCAGACAGCTATGCTGACAGAGAGTGGTGCAGAATAGAAGTGTTGGAAGCAAAGTCAGCAGGTTGTCCAATCGTAATTGTAAACGCAGTTGAGAATGGTGAGAAAAGAGCATTCCCATATTTAGGAAACTATCCTTCCATCAGATTTAAAAGCAACTTTCTTAACATTATTGATTTGACTTTGGAACAGGTTCTTTTCAATCTCTACACAAAATTATTTATTGATTCATTGACTAATTTGTATGGAATTAAAGCTGACAGAATCTTAAGCACTTCACCCGAGTTGTTCAATTTTATTCAATTGAAAGCACAAGGACTTAGCGAGGGAGAAAATTTTGGGTTAGTAGTTTATCCGGACCCTCCCTTAGGTTCAGAGGAAATGGAAATCCTAAATAAGTTAGACAGCAATTTTCATTTCATTACTCCCTTAACTCTACCGTCAATAATCAAATAAGAATGGCAGAAGAAAAAAACATATCAAACATTTCTGATGATGCAGGTAGTGGCATTTCAGTTATTTCCGAGGAAGGTGAAATGCTTTCAAGAAAATTTATTTTGAAAGGAAAGACCATTGGCATTTCTATTTCTGAAAGCGACAATCTAAGCGAACTTGGCTATGGTGTGCTTCATTTAAAAGATGCTATTATTGAAATTGCACGATACATTTTAGCATCAGGTGGAAAGTTGGCTTATGGCGGAGACATGCGACAAGGAGGATTTACAGAATTGATTTTTGATTTATTGGCCTACTACAAAGCGGATAAAACTTTACAGCCACACGAAAGATTCTATAGCTATTTAGCTTATCCCCTTTCAACTACTCTTACTTTGGAGAAGCAAGCCGAGTTAAGACAGAATGTTTCGTTCAAAAAAATTGCACCGCCAGCAGATTTACAAATTGCAAACACGAACGAATTTTTAAAACCCGATTCACCCGACAACCTTTATGTGTGGATAAGATGCTTGACAAAGATGAGAGAAGAAATGGAGGCGGAATGTAATGCAAGAATTTTTATTGGTGGCAGAATAAAGGGATTTAAAGGAAAGTGTCCTGGAATTTTAGAGGAACTATTAATTGCTCTTGAACAAGACCATCCAGTCTATTTGGTTGGTGCTTTTGGTGGAATAACAAAAGATGTAATTGAAGCTTTGAAAGGAAATAAGCCTGATAGTTTTTCAAACGAATACTATTTTGACAATGATGATTACATAAAAATGTTTTCGATTTTCAACAGTAAGCACCCCAATAGCACAATTGACTACACAAACTATCTTTCAAAATTACAACAATTTGGATTGAATAAAATTGCCACAAAAAATGGGCTTTCGGTAGAAGACAACTTACGATTAACAACAACACCACACATAAGCGAAGTGGTTTATCTGATACTAAAAGGTTTAACCAGTCGCTTTACCAATTAACAATGACGGAAGAGTTATTAAAAACATATAGTCAAAGCAAATCGGCATTAATTCTTACGAAAAGAACGAAGCCGAAATTAAGTGTCGCTTACAATACTTATTGGAAATTTGCAGCAGAAAGGCAGAATATTTTTTTCAAACGGTTTAATGGCGAAACCTATCCGTGGACGAAAGATAACATTTTGAATCAGCACAAATTCACAAATGTTTACCGAGCCACTGACAGAGTAAGCCAATACTTAATTAAGAATGTAATTTACAAAGGTAGTCAAAAGCCCGAAGAAATATTTTTCCGCTTATTGCTTTTCAAAATCTTCAATCGGATTTCAACATGGGAGGTTTTAGAAGCCGAGTTTGGAAGAGTTAGCTTTAAAGATTATTCCTTCAAGCGATACGAAAAAGTTCTTTCGGAAATCATGCAAAACAAAATTCCGATTTATTCTGCGGCTTATATAATGGCCTCCGGTAGATCAACTTTTGGCTATCCGAGGAAGCACCAAAATCATTTAAAGCTAATTGAATTAATGATTAAGGAAAGTGTTCCTAAGAGACTTCAAGATTGCAAGAATATGAATGAAGCCTACAATCTTTTGCATTCTTATCCAACTATCGGTGATTTTTTGGCATATCAATATGTAACCGACATTAATTATAGCACACTCACAAACTTTAGTGAAATGGAATTTGTGAAGGCCGGGCCAGGTGCAAAAGATGGAATCGCAAAGTGTTTTAGTGATTTTGGCGAATATTCATTCGAGGATATTATTCGCTTGATGGCCGAAAATCAAGAGAAAGAATTTGAAAGATTAGATCTTAACTTTCAGAGCTTATGGGGGAGGAAATTGCAATTGATTGACTGCCAAAATATTTTCTGTGAAGTCGATAAGTATTCAAGGGTTGCTCACCCACAAATAAATGGATACTCTAACAGGACAAGGATAAAACAGAAATTTACAGACAGCGGAAAAGAGCCGATTGAATATTACTTCCCTCCCAAATGGGGTATCAATAATTTAAAAATAAAATAGTTATGGCAGAGAAACAAAACATTTTCATTAGCCACTATGGCAAGGATGACGAGCATGTTCAATCATTGAAAGCCAGATTAAAAGAGCAAGGATATGACGTGCGAAACTTTTCAGTTGATAGCACAAATCACAAAGACGGTCGTAAACCTTCTGATGCAGTTGTTGAACGTCTTTTAAGAATGAGGATTAGATGGTCAAGCACTTTAATTTGTTTGATCGGTCCAAAAACACATACAAGAGAATGGGTTAATGACGAAATTCAATGGGCCCATGAACAAGGGAAGAAGATAGTAGGAGTTTATACACATGGTAGTGCTGAAACAGCAGAGCTTCCAGAGAATTTGAAAAAATATGCTTCAAGTATCATAGGTTGGAATTCAATCGAAAAACTTGGAGAAATAATTACGGGAGAAAATGTTCCGGCAGAAAACCCTGATGGAACAATTGCCGCTCCATTGCATCCAAGAACAACGGTGAAGTGTTAAGAAATGGTCATATATTCCTACTTAATAGAACATGATCTTGGATTGGCTCCAAACCCATTTGGCCGATATTGTACAATTGCTGTTTGTAAACCGGAAATTAGACGGAGTAAAAAGCTCGCAATAGGTGACTGGCTAATTGGTACAGGCTCTAAGGCTTTGGAACATGCCACAGGTAGGAAACTTACGGACAAGTTGATTTACGCTATGAAAGTAACTGAAAAAATTACACTCGAACAATATTGGGATGATCCACGATTTCAATATAAAAAACCTGTAATGAATGGAGCGCTTGTTACGATGTATGGCGACAATTTTTACCATAGAGACGAAAGTGGCAAATGGATTCAAGAAGATTCGGCTCATTGCAAATTAGACGGAACATGCCACCAGGAGCATTTAGAAAAAGATACTGGAGGAGACAACGTTTTGATTTCAGAACACTTTTACTATTTTGGAGATCAAGCACCAAAAATTCCAAACGAACTAAGTGAAGTTTGCCATACCACACAAGGACAAAAGAAAATAACTGACCAATTAGCTCTTAATACAGTAACCTGGATAGAGCAGAATTTCAAACTCGGTATTAATGGAGATCCTTTAAACTGGATCGAGTATAATCAGACACGTTTATTTTAGCAATATTTTGGGCGGGCCGACACACACTTGTAAGCACATTTGCAATTCGCACAAGCCAACACGCAAACCAAAAATTGCGTTCGAGGGACGGACGGTAATTATCTGAAAAAAAGAGATTAATGAATTAACATGGAAGCAAGTAATATACTAATATATCAAACGGAAGACGGGCTTACTAAAATTGAAACTCGTTTGGAAGGTGAAACGGTTTGGTTGACTATTGATCAAATGGTTGAATTGTTTCAAAAATCGCGTTCAACGATTAACGAACATATACTTCATATTTTTGAAGAAGGAGAACTTGTAGAGCAAAATTGCATGAGAAAAATCGGAATTTCCGATTTTTCTACCAAGCCAACTAATCATTACAACCTCGATGTCATTATTTCCGTGGGTTATCGTGTGAAAAGTCACCAAGGAACCAAGTTTCGTCAGTGGGCAACTGCCCGACTTAGGGAGTACATTGTAAAAGGATTTACAATGAATGATGAATTACTTAAGCAGGGTGGCAGAGGTAATTATTTTGAAGAGTTGTTGTCGCGAATACGCGATATACGCTCGTCGGAAAAAGTTTTTTGGCGCAAAGTATTGGATATTTATGCTACAAGCATTGATTATGATCCACAAACAGATTTGTCGGTACTGTTTTTTCAAACCGTTCAAAATAAAATGCATTGGGCTGCTCATGGTCATACCGCTGCCGAAATTATATACCAACGTATTGACGCTGCCAAACCCAATTTAGGTTTAACCAGTTTTAAAGGTGAAAAACCTACCAAACAGGAAACCGAAATAGCTAAAAACTATTTAAACGAGGAGGAACTAAACGTATTGAACAGAATGGTTACAGCTTATTTAGAATTAGCCGAATTACAAGCATTAAACAGAAAGCCAATGTATATGCAAGATTGGGCCAGTCGTTTGGATGATTTTTTGAAAATGACAGGAAGCGATATTTTAAAAAATGCCGGTTCGGTGAGTCATCAACAGGCGATAGAAAAGGCTAATGTTGAATTTGAAAAGTATAAGAAAAAAATAAAAAATGAACTCACACAGGGTGAGAAAGACTTCATTAAACAGATAGAGTCATCTGTAAAAAAGATTCAACCTAAAAAAAGTAAAAAGTAATGCAATCCCAAATAAAATGCCCCAACTGCGGAACATCTATTGATGTTCAGGATATATGACGGAACATTGCAAATCGACAACAACCTGATTGAAAACTCCATCCGCACACTGGCTATAGGTAGAAAAAACTATCTCTTTGCAGGTTCGCATAACGGCGGAAAAAGTGCCGCCATGTTTTATTCCTTTTTTGGAACATGTAAAAAGCATAACATCAATCCGTACTTATGGCTTAAGAAAGTTTTGGATGTCATTCCCGATTATCACGCCAATAAACTCCACGATTTACTCCCGCAGAATTTACTACGCGATTAGCGCATAGCCATTTTTAGTGGCATAGAAAATATGTACTTGCTAGGATGCTTACGGACAGCGCCTATTTATTAAAAATAGGCGCTGTCCCATAGCCGTCAACTTAAGCAATATTTCATAATATTCATAGGGGTTTGACGATGCTTTTTAAATTCTTTTATACAGGTGTTCCGGAAAACAGAATTCATTTTCATTAATACTACTTCAGAGGTTGCTATTTGCTGAA
>JBJTOK010000001.1:0-2608 GCA_046074525.1 Flavobacteriales bacterium | reverse complement strand
CGTTGCCCCGAACATCGCTTAATTCAACTGCTTTTTGTTTGAATTCCTTGCTGTAATTTTTTCTTTCTTTTTTCATTTGATTAAGGTATTAATTGTTTGACAATTTGACCTTAACTTCGTGTCCATTCAAATGTAGTAAGTTCATACATTCCCTCAAGAGCGGAATATTGATTCCTCTGTGGGTATTTTCACTGGGATTAATATTTATTGGAAATAAAAAGACTGATTTACCTATTAATCTCAATCCATGAAATCAATCTGCAGCATTATTATATCCGTGATTATTAGTCTTTCCGCTAATGCTCAAAATACTACTGACATAGGTTTGGAGCATGGTCTGATGTGGCAGGGACACTACAAATTAGCTTTAGAATTACTATTAAAAAAACAGAAGGCAGACTCCACTAATTATGAAATAAAGTCCGCCATTATTTTCTGTTATTACCAGCTGGGAGAGGTACAAAAATCGGATAGTTTATTGAACTCTCACCTTAAAGGAAATGAAAAGAATCCTCACCTGAACTCAATAAAAGGAATCATATTAATTTACCAGGGGAACTATAAAGAAGCATCAAAATACCTGGAAAAAGCTTATCACGAATTACCCAATGATCATAACATATTGTACAATCTCGCATTAAGCTATGATAAGCAGCGGAAATTTAAAAAAGCGATAAAATATTACTCATTAAATACAGGAGATGGAGTAAGGAATTTTGATAACCGCGGACGTTGTTACATGTTGATTGGAGATTATGATAATGCATTGAAGGACTTCAATTATGGGATAACGAAAGAACCTGAAAACATTAATCTCCTCACTAACAGAGCTACCCTATATATGAAAATGAAAAAGTATGATTTGGCTTTGCTCGATATTGAAAAAACTTTAGCTATTGATCATGCGAACGCTTATGCACTTAGGCTAAAGGCTCATATTACAAACGAAAACAGGGAATAGATAGGTCGGAGAATCATTTTAGATAATAACATTTACTTGACAATGGATTAATTGAAAAAAAGAAATAAACCATGACGGGAAAAGTTACACCCCCGATTTTCGTTAAGCGAAACGCGGGCCATAATCGTCACCTTCCCAACTTCCCGTTGCCGCTATTTACAAAACATAAAATCACCACAAAAGTCCTAGGCGCAGCGAAGCAATGGAACTCTTAAATTGCTGAATCCCTTCTACGCCATTATCCTTATAGGTGTAGTTGATGTTGTGCGATCGATAAGCAGCACCAATATACAATTGCCATTTGTCGTCGTGAAACTTCCAGGGCAGGTTACCCTGTAAATCGAAACTCAAACGTGTTCCCATATCCGCTTGCCATTTTCTGTTGTAGTCGCGCATCAGCAGCCAGTCATAGGCACAAATAAGACGAATAGGATTTTCGGGTTTATTATTACTGAAGACCAGATTCAATCCATAGGTAAAATTGCCTTCGGTATTGAAGGAGAAAAAGTTGGCAGGCTTTTGATCTTTGATCTTTATGTTTGATACCGATTCGTACGCCTTTAATGTAGTGGCAGCCCAAGCAAAATTCACTCCGGCAAAAGCATATTTGTAACCATAGGCAATATTTCCGCCCAGCACATCCCAGTCGGAAAAGGATGCGTTATAGTCGTATTGTTTTTTCACCGTATTGTATTCGGCATGGAAATTCTCCAGTGATTCACCATAAATGGTTCCCACGTTATTCTTGTTCACAGCACGGACGATATAATCGGGAATCACCCCAAAAAAATGCGACTTGGCACTTACGAAAAAATTTTTGTCCATCCCCTCTGCTCCAAATTCCAGCAAAGTGATACCCATGCCTTCTGTAAAAGATTCCTTTTGAGCATTAGTATATGGGTTGGTAAGGGATCCAAAATTTCTTTGAATACCGAGATAATATTTAGCAACATACTCCTGGCCCAATGCCTGAGCGACATAGCCAACAGAAAACAGAATAACGAGAAATAACCTGATAGTACGCATAAGTGTGGGAATTTGAAAATCAATATTAAAGAATATCCATTTATTATGCTCATTTTTAAGAAAATAATTGCAACTGCACACTAAAATGCCTGCGACCTATATCACATAGGCCATGGCCTAGATTCAGACCATCCTAAGAGTCCGGTCATCCCCTTTTTAACATCAACACACTGTTTTTCCTGCAAAAAAACATATTTAATTCCCCTGGCTGATCTATACTTTAGAAGTTATAAATAAAAATCATGGAGCAGAAACACCCTCTTCCTTGGCGATTTAGTGAATATTCATAGAAGCCTTCAGCTTCCTTCCCGAAGGAAACCCTCTTCCACCCTTATTATTTTCCCAAGGAAAAAGGAAGTTGAAAACTTCCACGCGAATAAGTAGTTTCGTAAAGTTACGCTAGGCAAAAGTTTGCAAAGCGATGACGCGAGTCCTGTAATTGAAAAACAGTACTATACTTACAGACTTCCGCTTAGCTGAATTATTTAATTCAAGTTGCTATTTGAAAAGAGGGTAAACAAGTGTTTGTAGATTTGTTTTGCGAACCAATCAAGAACAATACAAATGCTTACCCGAGATAAAATTATAGGAATATTTTGTTTGATAGACGATATAATGCAA